>CAZREG010000031.1:14925-29594 GCA_964599075.1 uncultured Spirochaetaceae bacterium
CTCAAGAGGCGGGCGGGAACCACGGGGCTCCTCTCCGGGACGAGCTGCGAGGGCGTGTGAGCGGATTAAAGGTCGGCAGGCTTAGCGCTCGTAGAGCCAGGGACTTCTTCGTTCGGTTCCACATCAATCTTCTTTGATAGCGCCCTTCGTGCAAGCCGCGTGACGTAGAGCGTGACCACCACCGTCGCGAGCAGGCCTACCCCGTAGAGGATCCATTCACCGGTAGTGCGCGCGCGCTCCTCAGCACCGACTGTCGCAAGGCTTCCGGCAAGCGACCCAATGTAGACGTACATCACGGTCCCGGGAAACATTCCGATCCAAGAGGCAAAGAAGTAGTCACGCAGCCTGACCCGCGTGAGGCCGTAGGCGTAGTTGAGCAGGTTGAACGGGAAAATGGGGCTGAGCCGGGTCAGGCCCACAATCTTCCAGCCTTCGTCACCCACCGCACTGTCAATCGACTGGAATCGAGGACTACCCTCAACTTTGGAGGCAACCCAGTCGCGTGCAAGGTAGCGCCCAACCAGAAACGCCAGAGTCGCGCCAATTGTGGAGGCAACCGATACGTAGAGGGTGCCCCACACCACGCCGTACACAAAGCCTGCACCGAGAGTAAGAATGGAGCCAGGAATAAAGAGAACCGTCGCCACCATGTAGACCGCAGCAAAGACCAGCACACCAACGAACCCCTGTTCCCGAATCCAATCGAGCAGCTGTCTGAGATAGGTGTTCACATCAAGGAGAATCCCGGCAGTTACGAGCGCCGCTGCAACCACCAGAAAGAGAATCAGTCGTACCGTAGATTTTTTTGCCATCGCCTACGCCCCCTTCCCCGCATTACCCCGGTATCGGAATAGAAACCGAAGAATACCACGAACTTTGTCGTTGAACAGACGCGGCCCCATGTACCCGGAGACCGCCTTCTTATGCAGTTCGGCGAGCGTGGGGTACGGATATATTGGGCCCATGATCGCACTCGCCTTCCAGCTCTTTCCCACCGCATAGAGCGAAGGGGCGAGCAGCTCCCCGGCATGATACCCGACAATCTGCGTCCCGATCACCCGATCTTTCCGGTCCAGCAGAATCTTCATCCGCCCCTCTGTCTCACCCTCCGCCTGCGCGCGATCGGTGGAGCCGAACGGCTGCACGATTGTCCGGTAGGTGATTCCGGCCTCCTTCGCGGCTCCCTCGTTGTACCCGACCGAGGCAAGCTCCGGGTCGGTATACGTGACCCAGGGCACATTCGTGTAGTTCATGCTCCCGCCGGCATGCAGCGCAATTCGGCGCACCGCAACGCTGCCCTCCGCTCCGGCCACATGGGTAAACTGGTACTTCCCGTTTACATCACCCACGCCCAGAATGTTTTTCCTGGACGTACGGAGCTTGGAATCAGTCACCACAAAACTCTTCTCAATCGTTACACCGATATTCTCAAGCCCAAGCCCGGTAGTGTTCCCCTGCCGACCCACGGCCATCAAAATCTCATCCACCTCCAGCGATTCGCTGCTGCCGTCGCCCTTCTTCAGGTGGACTGTCTTTGTCGATCCGCTCTTCTCTACGCGCTCGATCTTGGCCCCAAGACGGAGCTGGATGCCTTCCGCGGTGATGCGGTGAGAGACAACTTCCGCCATGTCGGCGTCTTCACGCGGCAGCACCTGCGATGCAAGATCAAGGATCGTCACCTGCGCACCGAGCCTCCGGTACGCCTGGCTGAGCTCAATGCCAATGGGACCGGCACCGATCGTCGCGATCCGCCGCGGCAGCTGCGGCAGAGAGAACGCGTCCAGATTGGTGATGTAGCCCGCCTCCTCGATTCCGGGAAAGGGGATCGCACGCGGCGCGCTTCCGGTCGCGAGAATGATGTGCTTTGCTGAGAGCGTACGCTCGTCGTTGAAACGAACCTCATGGGGAGACGTGAACTCTGCATGCCCAAGAAACACCTCCGCCCCCAGCGACTCAAAACGCTCCGGCGAGTCGTGCTTCTCGATCTCCGCAATAACCCCGGCGATCCGCGCGTTGATCGCGCTCATCTCCACCGCCCCGACGCTCGCCGACGGAAGTCCAAACCGGTCGGCCTCCCGCATCTGCGCATAGACCGATGCCGATTTCAAAAGCGTCTTGGAGGGCACACAGCCGTAGTGGAGGCAATCGCCGCCAAGGCGCTCTTTGTCAATCAGCGCCGTCTTCATACCAAGCTGCGCGCATCCGACTGCCGCAGTGAGGCCGCCGGAGCCGCCTCCAACAATGATCACATCGTGCGTGTATCGTGCCATATCCTCTCCAAGATCGGTATGCGCCAAAAGGTAGTAGTTGCAGGTACAAGCGTCTACACCCCTTGCATCTTTTATTCACTTGTATGGATTGGTCGCAAAGACGCTTGCAGGGCGGAACATCCAAAAAAAAGAGCTGCCTGACAGGCAGCTCTCTCGGTGTGAAAGACCGTTGAGTGAAAAAACCGACAGATGGCAGGACTACTTTGAGTAGTACTCTACTATCAGCTGCTCTTCGGCGACGGTTGGAATGACGTCCCGTGACGGGTTGACCTCCACGTGACCAGACAGGTCGTCCCGGGAAACGGTCAACCAGGGTGGGATCGGCCGGCTTGAGTTGTCGGCCATGAGTCTTCGTACCAGATCTCGGGTTGGCTTTCGGTCTCGAACGGTGATCTTGTCTTGAGGCCGAACAACAACGGACGGAACCGTGGATTTGCGATCGTTGATCATGATATGACCATGGCTGACCAGCTGCCGTGCCTGTGCCCGACTGGTTGCCATACCCAAGCGGTACACCACATTGTCCAGACGGCGCTCGAGCAGCATGAGCATGTTGTCACCCGTGACACCCTTCATACCCTTTGCCCGATAAAAAAGATTACTGAACTGTTTCTCACTGAGACCGTACGCCCAGCGCAGCTTTTGCTTTTCAGCGAGCTGACGCGCGTACTCAGTCTGCCGCACACGACCGCGCTTGGGATTCCCCGGCGGATTCGGCTTTCTCTTGAGCAGACGATCGTACTTCTGGTTGCCAAAGATGTTCAGACCAAAGCGGCGAACAATCTTGCCCTTGGCAGTCGTATTTCGGGCCATTAACCTCTCTCCTTAGCGTATAAAACCGTTAGGCCGCTTAAATTATTCCAAGCGTCCCTATTTGTCAACATCTGAATCCTTACCAAAGAGGCGGGAGAACAGCCCTTTCCGGCTTTTCTTCGCTTCCGGTTTCTCCGTCGCTGCGGCCGTCCTATGGGCAGTCTTCCCGCTCTCAGCCGGAGCAAAGTCCTCACCGTACTTCTCCCGATAGTAGGCAAGCCGATCTTTCATACTGTCGTCACGCGACGGGCTCTTTTCATTCTGCGGTGGGCGCGCGGTCGATCGACCGCGGTTGGTTCGTCGCGGCGCGTGCGAGCTGCCGGCGCCTGCTCCCTCACTCGGCTTGTGAGCGTGTCGACCAGGGCCGGGACGGGTATCACTGATATGCCGATGTCGCTCACTCTGCTTTCGTTCAGCCTGTTCCGACCGGCTGCGGCCTGCGCTGCTTCTCTGCCCGCTTTGTCGGCTCGAACCCCCCTTGCGGGGCGGGCGCTCGTCGTAGCGCGTGGACGGCAGCCGGCGGCCCTCGCTCTCATCCTCCGCCAGAAGCTCTTCAGAGAAGGAGTCCGTGGGAATCTTCATGCCAATGAGAGACTCGATGGGTTCAAGACCGTACACAAAACGTTCGCATGCAAGTGAGATGGCCCTCCCCTCTTTTCCTGCCCGCGCGGTTCGCCCAATGCGATGCACGTACGCCTCCGGATCCTCCGGAATGTCGTAGTTGAACACCATATCCAGGTTGTCCACGTGCAAGCCACGGGCGGCTACGTCCGTTGCACAGAGAATGCGGATCTCCCCGGCACGCAGCTGATCAATGACCTTCAAGCGCTTCTTCTGGGGCAGGTCACCAATGATGAACTCACTGTGGAAGCCGTTAATGGTCAGCTTCTTTGCAACTATTTCGGTCGCCCGCTTGGTGTTGCAGAAAACCAGTGCATTCTGCGGCTGGTGATGCTTCAGAAGTCCCAGAAGCAACCGAAACTTCTCGTTCTTCGACACGTGGAAGAGCGTCTGCTCAACCTTGTCAACGGTCATGTGCTCAGGCTGAACCTCGATCTCCACCGGATCGTTCATGAACTGCCAGGAGATGTTGCGCACGTTCGTGCTCAACGTGGCGCTGTAGAGCATGGTCAGCCGCTCCTCCCGGGGCCGGGAGTTTCGCATCAGCCGTCTGATGTCCGGGTAGAAGCCCATGTCAAAGAGCCGGTCGGCCTCATCCACGACCAGGATTCCCATCTCACGGAAGTCGAGCTTGCCGGACTGATTGAAGTCCAGGAGACGACCGGGCGTTCCGATCACAATGTCCACCTTCGCTGCAAGCGCCTGTTCCTGAGTGCCGTAACCCACTCCACCGTAGATACAGATCGTCTTCTGTGGAAGGTACTTTCCAAGCGCCTTTGCATCACTCTCAATCTGAACTGCGAGCTCGCGGGTCGGCGCCACAATAAGCGCGCGGGTCCCCCGATACTTCTCGTCCTCGTTCAGAAGTTGGAAGATGGTTATGAGGAACGCAGCGGTCTTACCGGTTCCTGTCTGGCTCTGTACGGCTACATCACGCCCCTCGAGCGTATGCTCGAAGGTGGAAGCCTGGACCTCGGTGCAGGTTTCAAAGTTGAGGTCGGATATACCCCTCATGAGATCTGGTGAGAGGTTGAGTTCTCTAAATTCCATCGATCACAAGGTAGTGAAAACTCCCCGTTGTGTCAGCGCTGGCGCCCGAGAACGCGAAGAAGGAGAAGAAAGAGGTTGACAAAGTCCAGATAGAGCTTAAGCGCCCCAATGATCGCAAGCTTCTGACCCGACTCATCATCTCCCGCCCCCGAAAGCGCCATCTGCTTGATCTTCTGGGTGTCGTAGGCGACAAGACCGGTAAAGAGGAGCACCCCGGCGTAGGTAATGATCCAGTAGAGACCCTCACTCCTGAGGAAAATGTTCACAACGCTCGCAATGATGAATCCAATAAGCGCCATGCCCAGGATGTTTCCGAGCCTGCTCAAATCGGTCTTGGTGACAAATCCGTAGATTGTCATGACGCCGAAAACCCCGGCGGTAACAAAGAACGCCTGCGCAACGCTTGCGGAGGTATAGGCGAGGAAGACCATGGAGAGCGTGAGCCCGTTGAGCACCGAGTATCCAACAAATACCGCCGTCGCCGTACTCGCGCTCATGCGCTGGACCCGGGCGGCAAGAATCATCACCAGGACTACCTCGCCAATGATGAGCCCAAAGAAGATGACAGGGTTGCCCAGTATGGCCCGCTGCAGTCCGGGCATCCGCGTGACCGCAAGCGCCACGAATCCGGTGACGGCGAGCGCGGCGGCCATCCATCCGTAGACGTTCCGCAGAAAGGCGTTGATCCGTACTTCTGCTGCATCACTTCTATATGCGTCACTCATGCGTTCTCCTGCCCCATATAGTAACGAAGGAGCGGGCTGGTTCCAACATTCTCGCCCTCCGGCAGAATACGCAGTATAATCCGCAGATGCAGATAGCCACCACAGATCTCTCCAAGAGCTATGACGGGGTAGATGTGCTGCACAACGTACGGCTCAACGTATCCGACCGACACGCAATTACGATCGTCGGTCCAAGCGGCGGCGGAAAGACCACACTGCTGCGCATCATAGCCGGCCTTGAGCATCCGAGTGGTGGAAGCGTGGAGGTCAACGGGGAAAAGATTGTCTACCAGGAGAGTCTGTTACGCGAGTATCGCAAAACAGTCGGTATGGTCTTTCAGCAGTACAACCTCTTCCCGCACCTCACCGCACTCGCGAACATCACACTGCCGCTGGAAAAAGTGCACGGGCTTTCCAAGGATGACGCAATGGAACGCGCGGTCACGCAACTGAAGCGTTTCAAGCTTGAAGAGCATGCGCACAAGCGCCCGGGACAGCTCTCCGGAGGGCAGAAGCAGCGCATCGCGATCAGTCGAGCAGTTGCCATTGATCCACAGTTTCTGATACTCGACGAGCCTACGAGCGCCCTCGATCCGGAGTTCACTGCGGGCATTCTGGACATGATCCTGGAGCTGCGCACCATGGAGACGGACCTCCTGCTCGTCACCCACCACATGGGCTTTGCACGCTCGGTAAGCGACTACATAGTGTTCGTTGCAGATGGCCAGATTGCGGAGCAGGGCAGTGCCGACCAGGTCTTTGATCGCCCGGAAAACCCGGCCGTTGAGCAGTTTTTCAACCAAGTGCTGCGCTACTGATCGCTGTTGACAGAACACGCCAAGCTCACATAGCCTGTGGTATGAGCGCACTGCAAAACGTAAAAGCCCTGACCGAGCGGGAGATCGAGCAACTCACCGGAGAGCTCGACGAACAGTTTGCGGCCATTGGCGAGCAGGCGCTCGCCGACACGTGTGTCCCGCCCGACGAACCGTTCCCTGCTCTTCTTTCCCGGGAACAGGAGCTCGGCGAGAGGCTTCGTGCCCTCGTTGAGCGAAAGGAGCGCGCCGGCGCTGTTCTTGCTCGCGTAGAAGCGCTGGAGGATCAAAAGAGGGGCGGTGAGATTGAGCACAAGGCGCTCCTTAAGGAGCTCGAGCCACTCTTCGCTCCCATTGGTGAGCAGGCATTCGCGATCTACCGCGACAATCCTCTGGTTGACAACGAGTACGCTGAGATCTTTGCGCCCCTGGTAGAGCAGACCGAGGGAATAAAGGAGAGCGAGAGGGAAGTGGAGAAGCTTACCCGAGAAGAGGAAGGCCGGCCGTTCCTCGAGCGGGTCGTAGCCAAGGGGAAGCTTGCTCTGGCGAAAAACAGAACGGCCCTGCGGCGCGGACAGCTGCAGAGGCTTTACGCAAAGGCCGGCAAGCAGATTGCGGCCACGGAGTTTATATCCTCCATAGGCGCGCCTTCACTTGATGAAGTCTCAGCGCCGTACCTTGACCGAATGGAGGCGATCAGACGCATTGAAGAGGATCTGCAGGCCGTGGATGATGAGCTGGAGGCGCTCTCTCAGGAGTTTGCAGCCCTCTGTGAGGGCGTTCGCGCCAAGGGGTGTGTCCGGGACCTCGAACAGCTTATCTCGCAGGCCATGCAGGAGAGACAGCAGACACTGACCACTATTGGACAGGCGATCGTTGGCTCCGACAGCGGCGCCGCCCTCTCTGAGCAGGTCGCTCGCTCGGTTACCGCCGTAGGCGTGACACGCCAACAGATCGACGAAAAGTCCTCATTCGTGGCGCGCATTGATGCCGCGCTGGAAGTTGAACGACTGGAGGACAAGATTGCCGGTGTAGAGCGTTCGCTCGAGCGCAAGGAGCACCAGCTCTCAGAACTGGGCTCGGCAATCGAAGAGCTGAAGCTGGAGCAGAAGGAACTGCAGAAGCTTCGCAAGAAGAAGGCGTCTGAGCGCGGGAACCTCTCAGAGCTGGTGCCACAGACCGAGCCGACCGACTCACCCGCTGTGGAGTAGCTACTCCACGCGCTCGGTCGAGACCGTCACCTCGACCTCCTGCCCCTGAACCGAACGGACTATCTCCAGCCGATAGCGGGCACCCGGCTCGAGCGCTGCGCGGACGGTCTGATCAAGCTCCACTTTGCCCATGTTGGTTGCAACCTGCCGTCCGTCCTCACGAACAACAGACAACAGCAGATCCTGGGCCGGAACACTGGTCACGGTGATGTCAAAGACTCCGCCACCGGCGGACTGGAGCAGAAGGGCAACCTCGCGATCTCTGAGACGAAATACGCCACCCGGAGGAAGCTGCCAGTCCCGCCCCGCTCCAAGTAGCGGAAGCTCCGCATCCGCCCCGTCCACGCCAATCTGCATGATCTCCCCATTCGAGAGCGCAAGTAAGAGGGTCTTGTCATAGAGTTGCGGCTCCGCCACCGCGGGCGCCGGGAGTGAAACAGAACTCAGGCGCCGACCCGATGGCGAGTAGCTGTGAAGAGCCTCACTCCCCGGGAGAAAGAGCGTATCACCGAGCACAAAAGGATCAAGGAACAGCGTTGAGGGTGGCACGACAGACCAGAGTGTCTCGCCGGACACGAGGTCTACCGAATCTAATCTGGTGTCACTGCCTATGAGAAACTGGCCGGCAGAGCGGATCGCCCATCCGGAATCCGATGAGACCCCGTTGCCTTCCAGCACAACGTCCCCACTCTCTGCATCAATGAGCAGTGCCGCTTCACCCGAAATGGCGACTGCGAGCTGGCCCCCGGCTACCGATATTCCGCCAACCGGGGCCGCGGGCAGCCTGTTCGACCAGAGTTGTTCACCGGTTGTCGCGTCAAGTCTCATCAGTGTGCCGTTCGCGTCAGCGGCAAAGAGGGAGCCTGAGGCAAGGACGAACTGAGAGATCGGCGACGAATCGCCTCGAGAACGAAACCGCTCAGTGCCCCGGGCAGCATCTACGGCGAAAACGGTACCGTCGGCAAGTCCCAGGTAGACCGCCGAGCGTGTCACGGCAAGGGGAGTAGACGGCAGAGCCGGCAGTTCCACAGACCAGAGCGTCCCCTCCTCGGGAGTAAACGCCACAACGGCGGAGTCTGTGGCAGCGACAAACCAGCCGGCCGCCGCTGCAACATCACGAAGCGGGCTGGGAAACTCCTGTGCGCCAAGAGCCACAGAACGGTCAAGATCAAAGAAGAGGACTGATCGACCGCTCCCCGCGGCCAGCAGGGAGTCCCGCCGAACGGCTCGCGTTGTGGGTCTGCCCGCAAGCCGACTCACTCCAATAATCCGCATGTCGCCGGAGACCTCCCGAACAGCGGATCGGACACTGATACTGGGGAGAGCGGATTGCGTTTCAGTCCCCTGGAAACCGCCGGCCTCACCGGAAGGGGTCTGTTCTTCCGCAGGCACTTCGTCTCCGGGCGTCTGCTGATCTGCATCACATGCGGCAAGCAGCACGGACAGGGCGGTCACGAACAGCGCTATTGGCACTGAAGAGCGTCTCGGATTCATAGATCCTCCCCCTCCCGGATGCGCGCAAACGCTGCCACATCGGCGTCTCGAACTGGAGCCAGCCGTGCCTGACGGTCGCGTACGACGCGCTGCACTCGTTGAAGTGCCAGGACTCTGGAATCACGACTGCTGAAGCCAAGCCGCAATGCAACCAGCCGATAGGCCTCCGGTGTAGGCCTCTGAAAACGGCTTGCAGCCTCCGACCATGCAGATGCACTCGCCAATTGGGGTGCGTACTGCGGAAGCAGGCCACTCGGGGAGGCGAGCGCGTACAGTCCCCGAACGGCATGGGCAAACTGCTCATCAGGCACTTCTGCGAGCGCAGAGAGCTCAAACCAGCGTGCGGCCCGTAGCGGTACCTCTGTGTCCGGCCCCTCGACAGCAGAGACGTGGAGCCCGTGCAGGTGAGCCCAATGCTCGGCCTGGGAGATCCCCGGTGCGTACTCATCCAGATAGCTCTCCGGAAGCACATCGAGATCCTGCGCTGCCTGGACAAAGGCGTGGTAGACTCCTGAAACCTGATCGGCACCATCAACAACAACTGTCCTGTCGTAGCGGCCAAAGCCCATCAGGGCCTCGCGGTCACGAAACGCCAGGGGAAAGCCGCTGATCTGCGCGGCGCGTTCGTATACGGATGCCACGAACTGGTCGAGCAGCCGCCCGGCACGCTCGTAACGCTCCTGTGTAGCAAGCAGATGAAGCGCGTACGGATGACTGAGCGCACCAAGCATGGTCCAGCGGTAATCATCGCCGGAGCGCGGATCATCGCTCTGTTGAAGGGCAGCAACAGCCTCTGCATTCTCCTCGCCGAGCTGCAGGTAGAGCCGGTATACCCGCTGTGCCGAAGGTTCGAGGATGGACGATCGGTCGTTGTCCGGCGTGACCGGGGGGTAGAACGGCGGTACAGGCGCAGGTGAGGCGGTGGGGTTGGCCCGGGCCTCCCGCCAGAGCAGGTGATCAAGCAGCGAGGGCCGCGCCGGTGTAGCGCGTACCGTGTAGAGATCTTGAGTGAGACGGGTGATCTCGTGAGGCGCAGAGCCGGTTCGATCGGCGAACCTGCGAGTCTCAGCTCGTCCCGCGGCGACAAGCAACGAGTCTGCGCGTTCCACCAGGAATGCTACCGCCGGGACTTCACGGGTGCGCTCGCTCACCAGGTCTCCCTCACTCGAACGGACCAGACGCAGTTCGCGACCCAGGGTCTGCTCAAGCTCCAGCAGCCCTGCCACCGGCTCATTCTGCAGGGAAAAGAGGCCCGGGGTCAGAGCGGCAAGGGCGGTCGCAGGTAGCGTCCGCTGCGTGATCTGCTGCTCAATACGGTCAAGATTGGAAAGACGTTCGAGCTCGGCGCCGGACCCAATCCCGGAACTGCCCAGGGCAGCAAGAGCGTCCGAAAGTGTTGCGGCAAACTCCGGCAATGCGACTGCCGGCACCACGATGAGCTGGATCAGCAGGAGCTCAACCGCATCGCCGGCGAGCAGCGAGCCGGAGGAACGCAGAACGTCAGGCGCAAAGAGCGTTCCGTCCACTGCGGACAGGAACGAGTTCCGTTCATCAGCTGAGTGCGTGGACAGCTCAAGATTGAGCAGCTCACGCACCATAGCCTGTCGCTGCGGCGTGTCACGCACCGTTGCCGCCGTCCACTCGAACAGGCCGCGGGCGGAAGGTGAACCGGGCACCGGGGGTTCAGTCTGCAGCAGCGAGAGGAACTCTGCACGCAGGAGCTGTTCCTGCTCGACCAGTTCATCCCTCTGAGCGCGAGTCTCGGCGAGGATCGTCTCAAGCTCAGCCAGATAGACTGCGGTGCGGCCGGCATCCCGCAGCTCATCTTCCGCGGTAGCCGCCTCTACCGTACGACGGTAGCTCCCATACAACGTATCAAGCGATGAGTCGTACCAGCGCTCCCGTTCCAGGAGAAGTCCCTGGTAGCGCTCGGCAATCCCGGCGTAGCGCTCGGGCAGGCGTGACGGGTCAGTCACGGGAGATCGACCGGGAACAACCTGAGCACTGAGCACGGATGCGACGAGAAGGGTGAGACCTGTGACTACAATTCTCCGCTGCTTCACAGAACAAAAGGATAGCGCAACAATCGAACTTGTGACAGGGACGTGCTAAGATGCCCGACTGATGGCAGAGAACACGCTTTTCTCACAGGCGGATAAAACAGAGGAGCCCCTTGCTGCCCGGATGCGCCCACGAACCCTGGACGAGTTCATTGGCCAGGAGCACATCCTTGGTCCCGGTCGGCTCCTGCGTCGCGCAATTCAGGCGGATCTGCTTGCTTCCATCATCCTCTACGGGCCGCCGGGAACCGGCAAGACAACGCTGGCGCGGGTGATTGCGAACACAACCGCCAGCAGGTTTCTCAGCCTCAACGCGGTGCTTGCCGGAGTGAAGGACGTTCGCGAGGCAATCGATCAGGCAAAAGAGAGTCTCCAGCTCTACTCACGGCGAACCATTCTCTTTGTGGATGAGGTTCACCGCTGGAACAAGGCGCAACAGGACGCGTTGCTGCCCTGGGTCGAGAGCGGTACCGTCATTCTTATAGGAGCCACGACGCAGAATCCCTTTTTTGAGGTGAACCGCGCGCTTGTCTCGCGGAGTCGAATCTTTCAACTCAAGCCGCTTTCAGCGGAGAACATGCGCGAGATCGCCCGGCGGGCATTGAGCGATCCACTGCGGGGGTACGGCCGGTTCACCGTAGACATAGCAGACGCGGCACTTGATCACCTGGTACAGGTCGCAGATGGAGATGCCCGGGGGCTGCTCGGCGCCCTCCAGCTTGCGGTTGAGACAACCCCGGATCACTTCCCTCCAAAAGCCGACGAGTCGATTCACATCACCCGGGAGATAGCTGAGGAGAGTATCCAGAAGCGAGCGGTCCTCTACGACAAGGAGGGAGACTACCATTACGACACGATCAGCGCATTTATCAAGAGCATACGCGGGTCCGACCCGGATGCGGCGCTCTACTGGATGGCGAAGATGCTCTACAGCGGAGAGGATCCCCACTTCATCTTCAGACGGATGCTGATTGCGGCAAGCGAAGACGTCGGGATGGCCGACCCAACGGCACTCAGCGTTGTGGAGGGCGCGGCCCGCGCATTTGACCGGGTGGGGATGCCGGAGGGGAGCTTCTTTCTCAGCCAGGCTGCGCTCTATCTATCAACCGCCCCCAAGTCCAACACGACTCTCGCCTTCTTTGATGCCATGGAGGCGGTGGAGAGCGAGCAACAGGCAGAGGTTCCGAATCACCTTCGAGACGCAAGCCGCGACGCGGAAGGGTTTGGCCACGGCAAAGGCTATCTCTATCCGCACGCGTTTCGCGATCACTGGGCGGCCCAGGCGTATCTTCCCCAGACACTGCAGGGTCGCATGTTCTATCAGCCGAGCCATCAGGGCTACGAGGCGGGGATTGCCGCAGCGGTTGAGCGGCGCAGGGAGCTCCAGCTGGACACCGTGCTCTCAGACCCGCCACCGGAGGTGCTGAGCTATAGCCCAGCGCTCGAGTCCCGGAGGGATCAGTGGGTGGCACGAGCGGAGCGTGAGCTGCTCGAGGGCCGACAACAGGTACGGGAAATAGCTGCCACACACGCGCGCCTGGCCCGTCACCACACCGTTCTGCTTGCCGGGCGAATCGCCGGGCTCATCGCGTTTGACGCCGTTCGAGCAACCCCGGAGGGACGTGCTGTCATTGTTATCGAGCAGGAAACGCAGCGGCAGACACTCCTTCAGTACGCAGAACAGCTTCCTCAGCTCGAACGTCCGCTGCTGATTGCCGGATCGTTCCCCCAGGCGCAGCTGCCGGACGATCCGCCGGACTACGACCGGATCATCCTTGCAGACGCACTTTCCTCCGATGAGACTCACCAGCCGTTTCTCCAGCGGGCATCCGGGCTGCTCGCGGTACGCGGTGAGCTGCTTTTGATTCAGCGAATCCCCTCCCGCGCCCCCCGCCTCTCTGCTTTGCCTCGGATCCACCCGGATGACGGGCCCCCTGATGAGCTGGTTGCCGCAGAGCTCGCACTCTACAATGACCCGACGAATCCGCTGGTGCGTTGGGATGCACAGACGCTCGCCGCGACGGCGCAGGAGAGAGGACTGCAGACCGAGATGGACCGGGTGGTCACGCTGACCTCTCACCGACTCCTGCGCCGGGAAACTGTTGAAGCATGGTTTGACCCCAGTCGCCCAATGGGCCTGGGAGCGACCCTGGATAGAACGGCAGGCAACGCAGCGGTGGATCACGTGCGGGACTGGGCGCTCCGGACTTTTGGCGACCGTGACGTGGAGTGGCCTGAGAGTTGGTTTATCGGGCGGTTTCGATTCGCTGGTAACTGATCGCGCCAACGCCGTCGTGGCCCACCAGGCTCGAAGCTTCCGGGAGCGGGCCGGCAAACACCGGCGCCGCAGGCGATCCATCTGAGAGTATGGAAGAGACGAACCTGCGGACCGCTGCGTGCGCCCGAGCAGGTGCAACGTCCGAACCGCCGGTCAGGAGCGCCGGTAACAGGGTCAGCCGGTGCCGTTCGGTCAACGCGAGATCCGGAACCACCATATCAGGGAAGCTGAGACGGACACCGGTGCCCCCGCTGGTGACTGCTCCAACCCCCGCATCGCCTATCTCAATTGAGGCAAAGCCAAGGTCAGGCATCTCAGAGGATGCAATCGTGAGAAGCACCGTTCGGTTTGAGTCGATCACTCCCTCTATGGCCGCATCCGAGGCACGTACGGTCAGCTCTTCGATGAGCTCAACCAGTGCCTCTGCTCCGATTCCCGGTGGAAAACGAGCGACAAACCAGCCGTTGGACGCGGCGTCGTGGATGAGCGAGAGCTGATCTCCCGGCAGCGCGCGAGGCCCGGATGCAATCAACAGCAGGGGCAGATCTTCCCCCAGAACCGGGGCCCGAACATGCGCCGGGGTGGGAACCAGCGCCAGGTGAGAGACCAGCAGCGAGGGGAAACCCGGGATTCGGGCAGACCGCAGCTGTTCCGGCCGCCAGAATGGGGCTACAAGGCTCGTTGGCTCATCCGTTGGATACCAGACGGCAACCCGCGCTCGCGTACCGCCGTGCTCGGGATAGAGCACCGCGGTTCCCACCGTCAGCGGCCCGGACGGCTGCGGCAGCGTGAACAGCGGAACAAAGACCGGCAGCGCAAGCGCCGGCAGCACAAGCATCACCACTACAAGCGCCCGCAAGAGCGCTCCCGCCCGGCGATAGATGTGACGGGACGGCGTGCTGAGCCAGATGGCCAGCACGAAGAGTAGACAGTAGGCGGGGATCATCTGCCAGCGGTCACCCTCAAGGAACAGATGCACGGCAAGCGCGGCCATCACCACGGTTGTCCAGAGAAGCAACGCCGCTGATCTACGCCGAACAAAGATCAGTCCGGCGCTCACCACGAGTGCGGCGAGGAGCCCTAGTTCGATGTATCGAAAGCCGATTCCAGCAAAAAAGATCACGACTGGAGTATAGCAGGTCGGCGCTCGGCGTGCCGGAGCTTTTCGTGGCTCCGCACTACCGATTCGCTCACACCAAAGCGTGGAACTATTGCCAACGATTCGCCCGCATCGGTATACTAAGCGGCACGTCGCGTGGTGGATGTAGTTCAATCGGTAGAGCGCCAGATTGTGGTTCTGGTTGTTGCGGGTTCAAGTCCCGTCATCCACCC
>CAZREG010000032.1:0-13998 GCA_964599075.1 uncultured Spirochaetaceae bacterium
TCACAAGATCCGCCTGGAACGCCTACGAGCCGGCCTCGCAAACCTGAGCGCCCTCCCCGGAGACACAGGCGGCGCGCGGGAGAACCACTATCTACGTAGCACGAGGCAATCCGGCTAAACCCTGTTCTTGCACAGCGCTTCCCGTTGTTCGCAGGAGCAACGGAGAACGGCACCCGAGCGTCCGCCTCCTCAGATCTGTTCAGGATGGACTGGGCGGATCCGCAGTAGCTCAGAGAAGGCGAAGCACGGACTCAATCTCATTCCCGATCGCGTGGCGGTCTACAAGACCGTCGCGAAGGGTCTGCGGAAACTTGCGGGTTGCGCTTCCTACGATAAGGCCGAGCACCATTCCGCGGTGCACGTTGTCGCCACCAGCATTCGCGTTCGCCGCAAGCGCATCCTGCACTCCAAATCGATGGCGAAGCGCCTGATAGAGCGCCAGAGGAAAGCCGTGCTCCGGATAGCAGGCGGTTGCGAACGTGCCCATTACGGCATCTTCCTCTGCCACCGACTCGGCCATGGCCGCAACGTCGAAAGGCTGTTCTCGAAGCGCCGTGTGGATTTCCCACATGCGTTCGTCGGAGATATTCCCCGGTCCATTACTGTCCCGGTACTCTCTGAACAGCTGATCTCCGGTGATCACCGGCAGGCGCACTGCCTGTCCGTGCCGCTCGAGGGCAGCCCGTGGGTTCGCACCGCCGGTGAGATCGCTGAGAAGAGGTACCGCAACCGAGAGGGCGGAGGCAACATTCTCGGAGCGGTGCGTAATCACCTGGTGCTCAAGCGCCATCCCCGCTGCCTCGTAGGAGCTGTTCCCGACAATTAGACTCAGCACCATGGGCCTGATCATCCCACCGTGTGATCCAATCGACCAGACGTTTCGCTGGAGCTCAGCGCATGCATGAGGAGGCAGACCACGGGAGTAGTTCTCGAACCATCGCCGGATATAGATCTCCATATATGGATCGTTGTTGCGTCCCGGAGTCGCAAGGTGATCAACAAACGCCTCTATAAACGCCCGGGGCTCGTATCGGCCTTCACTGGCAATCGAACGGAGAAGCACTCGGACCAGGTGAGCGCCAAGGGTGTTCTCCCCGGCAGCAAGACCGTGGTGATAGTGATAACGCTCGTTGAGAGCGGGCACCGCGTTGCCGTGCTGGCTCTCCTGCTCGCCCCGCTCGATACCAAGACGACTGTAACTTGTATGGTAGAAGCGGACGTGGCTGTGAAGGATGTCATAGGGACGCCCGAGCTCTTTCGCGCGCCCTACATCCGGACGGTAGCCCATTCCCACCATAAAGCTCTCAGGGTGCGGATGCCGCGGAGCCTCGTAGCGGTAGATCCCGCCGTCAAACTCTCGAGCGATATTCTGCCTGTCGTAGTACCAGTGTACCGGCATTGCCATGGAATCCGCAGCAAAGAGCCCCCAGAGCGCGTTTTCGATGCGGACCCGCTGATCAGCTGTTCGTTTCATAGACAGAAGCTATGCATAAGCTGGACGAGCAGTCCAATTGGCAGGATGGGTCCACGAGGCTATGATCGGGGGAAATGGAAGCAGCATCGGGTGCCCCCTTGCGGGCAGATCATATCGGCAAGAGCTACTCCGGAACCGTCTGGGCACTGCGCGGACTCTCGCTTGCCGTGAGCGGTGGAGAGATCGTAGGGGTGCTGGGGGAGAACGGCGCCGGGAAAACTACCGCCATCCGCATCCTGACCGGTCTGCTGCGGCCGAGCGAGGGGACGGTACACGTGAATGGAGAGCGGCTGGATGAGAGTCCGGCCAAACTGCGCAGTCGTATTGGTGTGCTCTTCGGGGCAGAGCCCGGACTATACGGCAAGCTAACCGGTAGGGAGAATATTGCATACTTTGCAGGGCTCAACGGGCTTGACCGTAAAACCACGGACCGGGGTGTCACGGAGCTTGCGGAAAAGCTCGACTGCTCAGCGTACATTGATCGGCGAAGCAGTCGGTACTCCACCGGAATGAAGCAGAAAGTAGCGCTCGCTCGGACGGTCATCCACCGACCGGATATCCTCATCTTTGATGAGCCAACCTCAGGCCTCGATGTGGTCTCCACAGAGCTTGTCCATCGGTTTCTCCACACCCAGCGGGAAGAAGGGCGTGCCATCGTTATTTCCAGCCACTCGACCGACGAGGTGGAACGCCTGTGTGACCGAATCGTGGTGCTCAGGAACGGGGTTGAGGTGGCGCGCGGGGCGCCGCAGACGATCAGTCACGGGGTACCGTTTCGCCGGTGGTTCCTCTCGCTCCAACAGGGCCCGACCGCTGACAGGGGGGGACGCAGATGAAAGCGATAACCATCGCCGCAAAAGAGACGACGGAGCTCCTGCGAGACTTCAAGACCGTTGTAGTGGCGATTCTCGTTCCACTCGTGCTCTTCCCGCTCACCTTTGCGCTCGTGCATGCCGTGGAACAGGGCGGCGGCAACCGGGTCATACGGGTATCTGCCGAAGGAGTATCGACGGAGTTGCGCACCATACTTGAGACGAGCGAGAGAATAGAAGTGGAGACCGTGTCCGGGGAGGAAGGCGAGCTCAAACTTCTGGCCGGAGAGAGCGATTTGGTCGTGCTCAGCAGGGAGACAGAGAACGCTGCCCCCGCCGTGCTGTACCTTGTCTTTGACTCTTCCCGGCGTCGGAGCGTGGAGGCGCGCGGGCTGGTCACGAGCCTGATTGATTTGTACGAAGCGCAACGCCGCACCCGCAAGCTTGCCGCGGCAGGCTACTCACCACAGGCAACGGTGGAGCTGGAAGACGCGGGCCCGGGTGTGAGCATTGCACTGACGGCGACTCTTGCCCCGCTGCTGCTGCTGGTTGCCTGCGCCCTCAGCCCTCTCCCGAGTGCCGCTGATCTGGGCGCGGGTGAGAAGGAGCGCGCCACCCTTGCTCCCCTCCTGGCAACCGGTGTCTCACGGGGATCAATTCTGGCAGGAAAACTGGTGGCAGTCTCCATCCTGGGTATGATCGGAGCGACCGCATTCGTTCTGGGAGCGCTGCTATCCCATTGGATCATGCCGGATCTCCTTGGCGGCGCATCTCTGGCGCTTGAGGGTGGAGGATCCCTGCTGCGGATCGTTTTTCACGCGATACTCCTTACCGTACTCTTCTCCTCAGTGGAACTGACCATCAGCCTCTTTGCCGACAGCCCAAAGGAGGCACAGACCTACCTCATCCCAATAATCATGATCTCCCTTGCGGTTGGCTACCTGGCAACAACGGTCGAGCTTGCTACTCTGCCACCAATAGCGTGGGGCGTTCCCCTGTTCGGCAGTGCGCTCTCAGTTCGAAGCGCGGCACTTGGAGCGGGCTCGTTTCACACGGGAGTGGTGAGCAGTGCGTCGACGATGATCTCGATAGTGCTCTGTGCCGCCGCCGGCCGGCGGGTTCTTGAGTCCGAGCGGATCCTCCTCCGGTAGGGCCGGCTGGACCTTTCTGCGGAGGCTCTATATGTTTCCGTAAGGGGTTAAAATGGGCATTATTTCGTTACTTGTGGTCGTCATCCTGGTCGTGGTACTGCTGCGTATCATATAGCACGGCCACTGTGATAAGATGCGTCGGGTGAGACGCAACCGATATCTGCAAACCTGGATTCTCTTCCTTCTCATCGCGCTACCCGTCACGCAACTGGATGCTCAAAGCGGCGTAGGAAGCGAGATACTTCGTACCGTTAACGAAGCTGTTTTTGAGATCGTTGCGCGCAAGCCGCCCGAAGGGGCGGTCACCTATGAGCGCGAGCTTCCGCTTGATCTGATTCCGTTCCACATCCGAACAGACGAGTACATCTCAGTCGGCACCGCATTCGCCGTTGCGGAGGATCGTTTTCTTACCGCCGCACACGTGCTGGGTCTTGAGAATCCCACTCTCAGAGATGAGCTCTTTCTTCGGAACCTGGAGGGGGACACCTTCCCTATCAAGGACATCTTGCGCTACGACAATCACCGTGATTACGCACTGGTGACTGCCGAAGGGCTCGCCGTGGCCAAACCTCTTCCGGTGAGTGAGGATCCGGTGCTGAATACAACCGTTCTTGCGGTCGGAAACGCGCATGGTGAGGGGATCATTGTTCGGGACGGACTGCTGACCTCGCGGACTGCCGAACGGATCGATGGTCAGTGGCGCTGGCTACGTTACTCTGCCGCCGCATCCCCCGGCAACAGCGGGGGGCCGCTGCTCAACGCAGACGGACAGGTGTTGGGAATTGTGACCGCAAAGTCCGAGAGCGAAAACCTCAATTTCGCCCTGCCAATAGCAGAGGTCGCGCCGTTTGTTGCGTCGGATGCGTTCCTCCGCCTTGACTTCACCTATAGTCTGCCCAACATTCGCTCACGGCGCAGAGTCACTACGGAGACGACAGTCGAGCTGCCGGCCGGAGTTGATCAGTTCCGCTCCCGAGCTGTTGCCATCCGACAGGAAGTGCTGACCCGCAGCCTGGTAGAGACGTTGTCGGAAAATGAGCTATCCATCTTCCCGGCAGACGAAGCGGGGCAACGGGCGGTCCTCTGGTCCAATCCCGGCTCACTATTCCCGCTCCTCGTCTCCGAGCGGGACGACTCCACCTGGCAGCTCACGCAGCCGGACGAGATCACCAGCGCGGAGATCAAAGGTGGGACACTTCGAACCGGCAAGCTCTCCGGTGACACACTGTTTCAGATTGAGCTTCTCCCCGACATTGATGTGGCACGGCAGTTTGCAGATCCGCGTGTGCTGCTGGAGACGGTGCTCTCAGGTTACCGATTGACCCGAAACATTGCGAGTGAAGAGATCCGGATCACCTCTCTCGGAGATCCGTATGAATCGAGGTGGACCGTCGACCAATGGGGCCGCCGATGGATGTACGGACTCTGGGACATCCCCTTTGCCGACTACGGGCTTGTCCTCTTTGCAATGCCCACGCCCAACGGCGCGGTCGGGATCTTCGCGCCGGTAGTCCAGCCGAACGTCATACCGTTCTTTCTGGACTTTGCGGCAATGATCAACGCGCTCTACGTCTCCTACTTTGGAACCCTTGGGCAGTGGGACGCCTTCTTCGCCGAGAAACAGTGGCTGCCGGAGTTCCTCTCTACGGCTACCCTTGACTATGCGCCCGGGGTGTCATTCTCTTTTAGGGGCGACCGCATTGAACTGGAATTCACCCCGGACCTGCTCCCGATCGGTGAGGACTCCTCTCTTTTCATGCTGGGAAGCTTCAAGCCATCCGCCGAGCAGGTGGTGCTTGATATCAGTGGCCTCTACTTCTACGCTGCCCGCAGCAGGAATGATCGCCTGAGTGCGGTGCAGCACTTCCCGCCGGCGTCTGAGACTGATACCAACACCCTGCAGACCTGGGAGAGCATCCTCAACGCCCGCCACCCCTACGATCGTGGAAGCGTGCTCTCCGGCGGTGACACCCATATACTCGCGCCTCTTGCCGGGCAGAATCTGGCTGAAGAACCCAACTCTGTCTGGACGATCGGAATCTCACTTGGTGGCGACGTTCCCCGGCAGACCATGGAAGACCGATTTAGTCTGCTGGAGGAAGCAGTCACGTTGCAAGAAACGGAAATTGCAGATCTGCAGGGCGAGCTCACTTTTGTGCGCCCTGTGGCTGTCGCCTCCCGGCCGGTCTCGGAGCTGGAGAATGTTCCCTCCGCGGCTACCATGCTCGAGCCTGCAGTTGTTGAGGTGGCTCCACGTGTCGCGCAGGCAGCGCCGCCGGTCGAAAGAGTGGAGACCGGACGCCTTGAGGCCGAACGGCAGGGAGGCAAGAGCGCGGTCTACCGGGCGCTTGAGGAAGGCGCCATACCAAGAGCCGAGCAGCTCATTGCCGCCGGAGCGCCTCTGGGAACGGTGAGCGACACCGGATACACCGAGCTTCTGCTCGCTCTGGAGCTGGGTGCGACGGATGCAGCACGAATGATCATTGCCCGAAGGCCGCCGGTGTTCGAGCGCACCACCGCCACCGGAGAGAGCGCGCTGATGCTCGCCGCCCGTCACTCCCGGGAGCTGGTGCCGCTGCTCCTCTCTCTGGGAAGCTCAGTGAATCTGCGGGCGCGGGATGGGAACACGCCGCTTCATCACGCGGTACTTGCCGCAGACGAGGTCACGGTGCTTCGCCTGCTGCGGGCAGGTGCCGATCCAGACGCTACAAATGAGGCGGGAGAAACGCCGCGAGCGCTTGCTACAGGACGGGGACGGGCCCTCACCCTTCCTTTCGAAAGCTACTGATGAACAGCTACTGAGCGGTCGCAACGGTCAGGTTGTCAACGTAGACCGGCACGACGCTCGGATTGTTGCTCCAATGGCCCATCCAGATTCCAACGGTGAAGTTCCCCTGGGAATCCGCAATCTGACTATCATCAACAACCGTCATCCATCCGTCGGTCGTAGCCCCCATGTCCACACCGCCGGAGTCCCACTTGAAATAGAAGCCACCCTCTTTCTCCGCGTTGGTGCGGATTGCCTCCAGACCTTCAGTAGTGGCTGGAATGAGTCCCGGAGCCCAGTGCAGCTCAACCCAGCTGTCATTCGCAACAGCATCAATCCACAGATCAATGGAGACCTGCACCGCTTCCTCCGGGCTGAATCCGGTAAAGTGCCAGACCATGAACGAGTTTCCGTACGGCTGGCTGATCTCAAGCGCAGTTCTTCCATTCCATTGGACACCCGCCTCAACGTCTGCTGCCGCTGCATTCGCATCCCAGACGTCCTTCAACACCGGTCCATCGGCAAGCAGTGACTCTCCTTCCTCGAAAGAGAGCGACAGCTGCGTAGCGCAGGACGCGAGCAGACTGAGAGCTGCAGCAACTAAAGCGATTCCTCTTTTCACAATTCGCCTCCTTGAGCCCAGAGCGTCATCCATCCCAATGCCATGCCCTACGAGTGATCCATACTCCTCGCCTTCGCCTCATTCCGACGAAGAAGCAGCTTCTCAAAACGCTCTGCACTCATCGCATTCCCGAACAGTTCACCCTGCATAAGGTCTATCTTGAGTCTCACCCCGTTGTGCGCCTGGGCCTTGGAACTCACCCCCTCCAAAAGAACCAGCTTGGACAGACTCTTTATCGCCTGGATCATGTGCCCCATGAAGTTCGCCCCCGCGCCGGCCTCTTCCAGGTCTCGGCTGAACTCACGATCCAGTTTGAGCACCCGCGCTGGAAGATTACGCAGATAGGAGAGAGATGACTGTCCGGTTCCAAAGTCATCTATCAGGACATCAATACCCTTCCGCTGAAGTGTCCGGATCCGCTCAACCGCGGCCTGAGAATCCGCAAGAGCGTCACTCTCGGTGATCTCCAGCTTAAGCTGATCACAGCGAATTTCCGAGCGGGCAATTGCCCGATCAACGTTCTCAAGCAGGTGCTGATCAAGGAACTCGCCGGCGGAGAGATTGATGGTCACAAACAGGTCGTGCTCAACCGACCAGCGCTTGATCTGCTCGGCTGCCGTGAAGAGCACCCAGCGACCAATCGAGACAATGATACCCGTATCAACCGCCACAGGAATAATCTCCGCCGGGGAGACCATTCCACGCTCCGGGTGATGCCAGCGCAATAGCGCCTCCGCTCCCACAACATCACCACGGTTATTCACGATTGGTTGGTAGTAGAGCTCGAACTGATGGGTGTTCAGTGCGTTTGCAAGCTCAGCGCCAAGTACCAGGCGCTCCTGAGCCAGCGAGTGCGTCTGAGCGTCAAAGAAGACGTAGGGCGCGCGACGGTTCTTGCAGTCGGACATGGCAAGATGAGAGTTGCGGATGAGCTGCTCCCGGCTGTCGGCGTCATCAGGAAAGACCGAGATGCCGATCGCAGCCCCCAGCGCGATCGTCGATCCACCATGGTAGTAGGGTACTGAAATCTCGTCATGGATCTGAACGGCCGTGGCAGCCAGCTCTACCTGATCGCGGATGGAGCTTATCAGCACCACCAGCTCATTGCCGTCAAAGCGAAAGACGTAGTCAGTGGATCGGACACAGGAGAGTATGCGCAGGCCGGTGTTCTCCAGAATGAGATCTCCGGTCGTGTGCCCGTACAGATCGACTACCCGGTCAAGGTTCTCAACGCTGATGAACATAAAAGCGCGACGTCCGGCGTACCTCGAGTCACGTGCCCGTTCAAGCTCTTTGTCAACAATGATCTCCATGGACAGACGGTTAAAAAGACCGGTGGTGGGGTCCCGAACCTCGTAGTTCGTGAGCCGGTCCTCCACTCTGCTGAGCCGGGAAATATCATGCGAAAAGACCAGAGCGTGGGAAGTGAAGCCGTCAGTGGCATACGGGAAGAAGGATACCTGTATGTGACGCTCCACCACCCCGAAGGTAAACTTGTCAACGTAGTTCACCTGCTGGCCGGTAAAGCACCGGTCAAGATACGGCTTGATGGCCCGGGTGAAGCGCTCCTCACCCCAGACCTCTGATACGGTCCTGCCAACTACGTCTTCACGCTTTTTGCCCATCTGACGGCAGTACGCGTCGTTGGCAATCTCATAGACATAATCGCGATTAATGAGCGTGATGTAGTCAGTAGATCGATTTACGATCTCTCTATACGGGTCCAGCGACACGCCTCATAGAGTAACTCATCCACCAACCTGGCGCTACCCGGAAAAGAGACTACTCGTCATCTCCGAACTCAACGGTTGGTAGCTCCCGGGCTGACTCAGGAATCTCGAAATACTCACGCTGCTCAAAGCCAAGCCGGTTGGCAACCATTCTGGTCGGGAAGAGCCGGATTCGTGTGTTGAACTCCTGCACCGTCTCGTTGTACCGGCGGCGAGCCACCGCAATCCGGTTCTCAGTCCCGGCAAGTTCGTCTTGGAGCCGTATGAAGTTCTGGTTTGACTGCAGCTGCGGATAGTTCTCTACCACTACAAGCAGTCTGCTGAGCGCGCCCTGCAGCTCGCCGTAGCTCTCTGCAGTCTCGGAGACTCCCTGCGCTCCGGCGAGACGGGCCCGTGCATCCGCAATCTGACCGAACACTTCCTGCTCCTGGTCTGCAAATCCCTGTACGGTTGCCACCAGGTTGGGAATAAGGTCGCTTCGCCGCTGGAGCTGGTTGTCAATCTCACTCCAGGAGGCGTCCACCGTCTCTTCAAGCGTGATCAGGCTGTTCTGCTGACCAACGAACCAGAACACCCCAATAACTACCAGTATGACCAGTACCGCAACCGGTCCGATCCATCGTTTTGCCTGGGCCATCTCTACCTCACTCTGTCCTGCATAACGTATCTAGAATCCGCGGGAGGCGCCGCCTCCGCCAAAACTTCCACCACTGAAACCACCAAACCCGCCGCTGCGACCGGATCCAGAGCTGCCGAATCCTCCGCCAAAGAATCCGCGCCCTCGGCGCGCGAACAGAAGCGGCCAGAAGAACCAGCGTCCGCCGGCAAAGATCAAAATAAACACTACGTAGACCAGATCTCCCAGATCCGGACCGCTGCTCTGCTGCGAGGCTCTTGCGGGTTGTTCGACATCTGAGAGCGTGACGCCGTACTCCTCGGCCACAATCTGAGCTGCTGCCGCAACTCCGTTTCGCAGGCCTGCCCCGTATCGGTTACTCTGCAGATCGGGCACCACGTAAGTGTCAAGGATATCTCCGGCTCGCCCGTCAGGAATAGCGCCCTCAAGGCCAAACCCCACCTCCAGCCTGAGCTGCCGCTCTTCAACCGCTACCACAAAAATCAGGCCTGAGTCGTCCTCTCCACCACCGACACCCCACTGTTCGGCAACCGCAATGGAGTACTGCTCGATTGTCGCGTACGGCGCCATGGAGGCTACGGTGAGCACCGCAATCTGGGCGCCGGTCTGCTGCTCCACCGCCGTCGCAATCTGCTCAATGGCGCGCTCGTCCTCCGACGGAATCACGTTCGCGTAGTCGCTCACGTATCCGCGGGGACTGGGAATGTCCTGGGCAACGAGAGTCAGCGATCCAATGAGAAGGAACAGAATCACGGAGACAGACCGATGGGCACGCATTACGATTCACCCAGCTCGTCTACCAGTGCCACCAGCGTAGACAGGCGATCGAGCAGCTGGTCAATAAGCGTTGTGATCTCCGGACATTTGCCTTCACGGCACTGGAGCACAGCGAGGAACGGGCCGGAATCGAGAGCAAACGCGCGGTTCACCTCACCCACAAGGGCCTTCGGGTCGTGCGGGACCGCTGCATCAGACTTGAGCCTGAGAACGCCGCGAAATACCGCAGCGAGTGAACCGTACCACTGCTCTACCTCGCGCCGGAGTGCTCCGGCCATAAACGGACGCTTGCGAGAACCGGCAACCGCGAGCTGTCTGAGCGCGACCAGGCTACCGCGAAGCTGATGCTCAACCTCATGTCTGAGGTTCTCCTTACTGATGGTAAGCTCACCCGTCACATCCTGACCGTGCAGGAGCCGGTGGTTCTCCACAATGTCCAGGTATTCCATGGGAAAGACGTCGGCAGAGGTGAAAAACTCCTCCTGGGTGAGGATGAGTGGGGTGATACGGTTCTTCTTGAGTGTGCGGTAACCGCTCTCACCAAGGGCACGAATCCGTGACGCCTCTCGTTCAGAGAGGATCACCAGGATATTCACGTCCGACGAGCCGGGACGGAAGCTCTCCCGGAGGAAACTCCCGTACACCGTCACGGACAAAAGCCGTTTGCCAAAGACCCCACGAAGCAGCTCAATGAGTCCCCCGGTGAGTACCGTCTCTATCTGTTCCCGTGATCGTGCCATAGTGCTCCTCGTACCCCCGTAGTGTACCGGCGCCGGGGGGCGCAGACAACCAGATCACTCACTCTCACCGCCCGCGAGCCAGGGAGAGAGATAGCGGGAGGCGAAACTGACGCTGCTTATCGTGATCCCGGAGAGAACAAAGGAGAGTATGGTGCCCGCCAGCGGGATACGAAGCACCAGAAGAGCCCCGGTAAGGGGCAGAAGCGCAAACAGCCAGCCGGTAAGCGGGAGAAGAACCGGCTGGTTTCCCACCCCGGCAAGCAGCATCTTTGACGACTCCTTCCAGTCATAGCCGGACCCAATCAGCGGAAAGCCGAACTGGGCAACCGGCAGCACAAAGAGAATAATAGTCAGCGCGGCGAGGATACCCAGGACCGGGATGGCGAAGAGAAACTGCACGAGAACCGCCGCTCCCAGATTCCACACAAGGAAGAAAAGCGCCCCGTCGGCGAAACGATCAAGTCCATTAAACAGATCCCGCAGCGATGGGCGGTACTCTTCATCGTCCTGAAGTCGATCGAGAATCCGGTAGAGGCCAACACTCAGCGGTCCGGCCAGGACACCGAGTGTGACCAACGAGACTACGGAGTACACAAACAGAAAAGGGAGGATGAAGTGCCAGCGGCTCGCGAACAGCTCAATACCACCCTGGAGAAAGGCGAGCGGACGGATGGGATGTTGCACCCCCGCAATATCGGAATGGTGCCGGTTGAAGTCAATTGGTCACGGTGATAGGTTGAAAGAGAGGTAGTTTCGTATGACAATTGAAAAAGATCGAGTTGTGACAATTTCTTATACACTCAAGAGTACGGGCGGTGAAGTCCTTGACAGTTCCGGTGAGAACGGTGACTTCGCCTACCTGCATGGACACGGTAATATTGTTACCGGCCTCGAGGAAGCACTCGAGGGAAAATCCACGGGCGACTCCGTAACGGCCGTGGTGAAGCCTGAAAAGGGTTACGGCGACCGCAACGATCAGCTCATGTTCCAGGTAGACAGGGAACGGATGCCTGATGAAGAGCTCTCAGTGGGAATGCAGTTCGCGGCCCAGGACAAAGAGGGAAACCAGCAGATTGTCACCCTTGTGGATGTTGCTGAAGACCAGGTGACACTGGACGCGAACCATCCACTCGCCGGGGAGACTCTGCACTTTGATGTCACCGTGAGTGAGATACGGGACGCAAGCTCGGAAGAGATAGAGCACGGCCATGTGCACGATCCTGAGCATCCTCACAACTGATCGGACTCATCCAGACAGATGATTGATCTCGAGCTTTCGATCCGGCTGCTGATCGCGCTCGCCTCTGCGGTATTTGCAGGTGTCGTTGTGGTGACCCGGGAGGCATCAGGCGCGCGTCTGGCCGCTGCCGCGGTGGGTCTCGCACCGCTGATAGCCTGGATTGTGGCGCCGCAGTTCCTCAGCGTCGCTGAACTCTCGCTGCCGGTAGCGGTCAGACGACCGGCAGTGCTGCTTGTTGGAGTTGCCATACTCCTGCGCTACCTGCCACTACGCACCGATCGTCACGGCGGCCGGGGGACGCGGCTGGCGCCCGTTGCTGCAGCGATACTCTTCTGGACAGGGGTTGCCGTGACATCGGCTAACTGGATTGTAGCCGTTGGCGCACTTCTGCCCGCGACAGCGTCGCTGACCTGGACTAGAGCTACTTCTGGAGCGTCTTCTGATGCAGCTCCCGTGCCGCCGGCTGATCAACAAGATACTCCACAATAGCGATCGCAAACTCTGCTGCCGTACCGGGACCTCTGCTGGTGATGAGGTTTCCATCCCGCACAACCCGCTCCTCACAGAAGCTGCCGCTCCGCGCGTGTTGCTCGAAACCTGGGTAGCAGGTAAATCTGCGGTCTCCGAGCATATCGTGCTTCCCAAGAACGAGTCCGGGAGCGGCGCAGATCGCAGCAACCAGCCTGCCCTCAGTCAGCGCCGCTCGAACCAATCTGACTGCAGCCTCTGAGTCTGAGATACTCTGCGCACCAGTGGCGCCACCGGGAAGCACAACCGCATCCACCTCATCCATGAATTCGTCAAGCGTGACATCGGTATTGATCCGGACGTCGTGACCACCCACTATATCGCGGCCGGTGACGCCGCAGACGATGGTCTCAATGCCTGCCCTTCGCAGAAAATCGATCTGAGTGATCGCCTCTACCTCTTCAAATCCGTCGGCCAGAAGTACAACTGCTTTGCTCATTGTATTGAAGGTAGTGATCTGTGTTCAGAAGAACAAACGAATGCTGACAATCGTGGTGCTGACAAGGATGAAGTAACGGTAGGCACGCTCAGGAATGCGACGCACAACCAGAAGCCCAAGGAAGACGCCGCCAACGATCACCGGCAGAGCGATCAGGTTCAGAAGGATCGTTTCGCCGGTAATGGTGCCCCAGAAAAGGACGTGAAGCGGCACCTTGAGCAGGTTTATGACAAAAAAGAACCACGCGGCCGTCCCGATAAGCCGATTTTTCTCAAATCCCATGGACAACAGATAGAGAATCATGAGCGGTCCGGCGGCGTTTCCTACCATGGTGGCAAATCCGGCTGCAACTCCCAGAAGAGCCGCTATCCAGAGCCGCCGCGGGATGACAATCTCCCGGTGCAGCAGCTCCCGCCACGCCATGAGCCCAAGCCCCGTAAGCACCACTGCCGCAAGCATGTAGCGGAATGCGTCCTCCGAAATGATGTCGCCCACTACCACCCCTACCCCGACACCGATCAGCGTCCAGGGAATGAGCTGGACGACGATCGACCAATCGGCGTCTCGGCGGTAGTAAATCACGGCAACCACGTCTGCAATGATCAGCATGGGCAACACTATTCCCGTGGATTGTTGCGCGCCAAAGATTGTAGCCATCACCGGAATGGTGAACGTGGCCGCCCCGGCCAGGCCGGCCTTGGTCATCCCAATCAGAAGCGCGGCTATCCCATAGAGAACCCATTGAGAAGATGCAAGTGAGGCAATGTAGGTCACCAAGCCTCCAGTGCTGCCTCCCGGGCAACAACAGCCAAAAAGAAAGCCCGGCATCTGCCGGGCTTACCAACGCAACACCAGGTGTCTTACGACTCCTTGCTGCTGTCATCCTCTTGCGAAGAAGCTTCAACGCTCTCAGACGCCTCAGCCTCCGCTGCGGGGGCCTCACTCTCTGCCGGTGCCTCCGCTTCCACGGGAGGCGTGTCCGTCGCCTCAGCCACACTGGTTGGCTCCGCCTCGGCTGCGGGTGCTTCCGCGGCCGGCTCAGCCGGTGTCGCCTCCGCGGGCTTTTCTACTGGCTTTTCTA
>CAZREG010000032.1:14098-28912 GCA_964599075.1 uncultured Spirochaetaceae bacterium
GGCTTTTCTACTGGCTTTTCTATTGGCTTCTCTACCGGCGCTGCTGCTGCAGCGGCTTTTCGCCCGGATTTCTCTTCACGCTTCTTTATGTTGGCGAGCGTTGCCTTGCCGGACTTGCTGACTTTGACCTTCTTCCCGTCCAGCTCCACTTCGTAGAGCAGCTTTACACCGGTCTGCCCCGTGACAGGATCTGTACCACGACCAGACTTTGCCTGTTCCTGTTTCAGAGGCGTACCTCTGTGCGCTTTCGACATGCATGCTCCTTTGCGTTCTGTGAGCTGTAACGATACAAATCGCTCCAGCCCGGGTCAACTACTCCTGGTCGAAGTAGAGCTCCACCCGTCTGTTCTGGTAGCGCTCTTCCTCATTGCTGAACGGCACCTGAGGCCGCTCGGAGCCCCAGGCCGGGCCGGTGGCAAGACGATCAGGGGCCACACCGCGGTCAATCAGTGCCTGGCGGATTGCCGCAACCCGCCTTGCACTCAGCGGAATCAACGTCTGCTGCTGCTCGAGGGCGGCAAGCTCTTCATCGTAATAGAGAAGGCTGGTCGCGTGTCCGTGAAGCTCAAGGAATACCTCGGGAAACAGATCCATGCCGCGGGCGATAGTGTTGAGCACCTCTACGTTTCGTTGAGAGATCTCGCGGTCCCAGCTGATAAAGCGGGCAGTGAAACCTTCAAAGAGGATGTCGGGCAGAGCCAGCTTGCGCATCCCGTAGCGGTCCTCGGTGAGGAAGTCCACAGTCAGCGGCTCACTGCCGGTTGCCGTGTTTCCTGCCACATCGGTGACCTCATAACGCACGTCATATACGGTTGCCATGGCAACACGTTCACCGGCCTCATTGTAGCCGTCCCACTCAAAGGAGCGAATCGGCTCGCCACCTTCATCGTAAGTGAAAAAGATATCGCCGTCAGGACCTACGACGTCCACCTTCCAGCTATCTACCACGCTCTGATCCATCACCGAGAGCACAATCATGACGCTGTCGGCCGTTCCGTCACCGTCAGGGCTGAACACCTGCGGACTGAGCTGAAGCACGACTTCAGGCGGCGTCTGACCGTTCAGGTCACCGAGTGCGATTGTACCGGTCCGCGCTTCACGGATGGTTCCGTTACGGTGCTCAATCTGAAGCACCCCTATGTATCCGCCGTCGGTAGCGGCCTGTCCGGACTCACTGGTCCCATCCCAGAATGCCACGCCGCGTGGCGTCTCACCGGTAATCTCACGCACGACCCGGCCGCCGAGCGAGAGAATGCGCCCGGTGTAGGAGCTGATCTCATTGATGGGGTCGACAAACGGGATGAACTCCACGGTCTCGTCCACGCCGTCGCCGTCCGGCGTGAGGACGCGGTTAGTGGCACGCAGTGACACCTGCGGCACGGTGAAGTCGATCGTGATCGCCGGACTGACTGCGCGCGGTTCGTTCCCCTTCAGGTAGACGAGCTCCAGATCCGCGAAGTACTCACCCTCGTCAAGCCGAGTTCCTTCTGCGTCGCGGCCGTCCCAGGTGAAACTGTCGGGAAGCTCACCCTCTCCGGATCCGCTGAGTACCACGTTTCCGGCCTCATCAGCAATCTGGAACCGGTATGACTCAACACCGGAAGGCACAGAAAGCACCGGTTCGATCTCTACAACATCCCCCTGCCCGTCACCGTTGGGTGAGAAGTAGGTGCGGCTGAGCGCAAAGTCGATAGTAGTCTCCCTGCGATCAATGTTTACCCGAATCTCGTTCGTCTGGGTCTGGTTGCCGGCGGCATCCGTACCGATCAGGCTGTAGGAGTAGCTCCCGTCAGCTACCGGGTCACCACTGAGATTGCGCCCGTCCCATTCAAACTCGTCGGGGACATTGGAGCCAAGCTCAAACCGCTCGATCACCGCACCACCGTTCTCATAGACGAAACCCTGCCAGGTTGCGTCCGCACTCACGTCGTGCATAATCACAACGGTATCGTTCAGGCCGTCCCCTTCCGGGCTGAAGGTGTTCTCGTCAACGCTCACACGCCCGCTCGGGGGAGTTACGTCAAGGACCGCCTCAACTGGTCCGGCAGACGAGACAATGCCGTTGCGATAGGTCGCGGTCACACTGAGCAGGTAGGTGCCTTCCGGTGCCCGCTGCGTCCGCTGCTGATCGAGATAGCCGGTCAGTGAGACCACGCCGCCAAGAGCGTCACCTATCTCCACGGAGCCAACCTCCGTACCGTCCGCCCTTGTGGCCGTGAGCACGGCGCTCTCAAGGAGCTCAACGGATGCCTGTTCGCCAAAGCTCAGATCAAGCGTGTCGCGCAGGCCGTCGCCGTTCGGGCTGAACGCCAGCGCAGTTCCTTCTGGGACCGCTTCAATGGCAAGCGGGCGTGGTGCCGTATCCACTACGATCTCAATCGGTTCAATGGACCCTGAGTTTCCGGCACGGTCGGTCGCTTCAAGGGTGTATGTGTACGTTCCATCCGGTACCACGTTCCCAGCGGGATTCGTTCCATCCCAGGTATACTCGGCATCCGCCTCGCCGCTCCAGACAACATCAAAGATGGTCTGGGTACCTGAAACGAACCGGCCAGTCCACTCATCCTCAGAGCTCGTGGACTGTGTGAGGGTAACCGTGTCTTTTCTCAAGTCATCGTTCGGAGAGAAGTACTCATTATCAACGCGGGCGGTTGCCGAGGGAGGGGTGTTGTCAACTACAATGGCGCGGGGTTCGGTCTCCACCTCGTCCTCGCTACCAAGCGTCGCGGTAAGCACCCACGCATACTCGCCCTCCGGAACGGCGTCTCCGTCGGCGCCGTCCTCAGCGTCACGGTAGGTACCATCCCAACTCACGCTCTCGGGAATGGAAACGGTGGTCTGCCTCTGTGCAAGCCCCAGGTTCTGAAAGAGACGTCCAAAGAAACCCGGGTCCTCCGATTCGTCAACCGCTGTCTGGGTCCAGACCACGCTGTCCGAAGCGTCGGTTATCTCGAGTGTGTACGCAACTATGATATTTGCGTTCCCCCCGGCGCTTTGCACTGCGATTGGAATATCCAATGAATCCTGCACTCCCGGGGACGATTCCGGTGAGATGTAGGCCGTGTCATCAAGTTCAACGTTTATCTGTGTTTGTTCTCCGGCGCCGCCGGCAAACACCGCTGCCGTGACGAGCAACAGAACAGTTCCAATGAGCAGTTTACGCATGGTTCACCTCTCCGTACAGAATATCATGCATTGCACCAAAGGCAATCAAGCGAACGAATGGAGGTCTCTGAAATCTTCAAGACCAATATATCCATCCTCTCTGCTGTCAGCGCCTCAGACGGGTTCGGAACGTCACACCGGCAACCTCACAGGCCAGGCGAACATTATCCTCAACGTCACGAAACGCCTTTACCTCCACCGTACCACGACCCGGGTCAACGGAAACGCTCTTGATGTCGGCAACAATGGAGAGGCTTTTGCGTATGGTCTCGCCGCTGGCGGCGGTGAGTCCGTCAACAATGTAGAAGTAGCTCTTGGGCCCGAACATGGCGGCAGTGTACCGTTGGCGCACGATTCGCTCAAGCAGTGTGCGAGCTACCTCAATCACCGGCGACCATCTTTCGGTTTCTCTTGTGTATGGAGACTCTTCCTCATCAGACCGATGTTGCCCGACCGCGCGAGCGCGCCATTGCCCGTGGCGTGGAGGCGCTCGCAGATAGCGAGCTGTGCAGCCTGCTCATCGGGACCGGCTCACGCCGGCGGCCGGTGGAACAGGTAGCGGGCGAGGTTGTTTCGCTGCTCGATCGGGAAAGCGGCGTGCCGAGCCGGCGAGAGCTCGAGGCAATTGAGGGGCTTGGGCCGGCAAAGACGTCAGCCATCCTGGCGGCGTTTGAGATCGCGCGCCGGGTACTGTTGCCTTCCAGAAGAAAGATCCGCATGCCGGTAGATATCCTGCCGCTGGTTGAGCGCTTCGTGGACCGACCGCAGGAGTACTTCCTTGCCGCAAGCCTCAACGGCGCACACGAGGTGACATCCATCAGGGTGGTAACGGTGGGCCTGGTGAACCGGACCGTTGTTCACCCCCGCGAGGTCTTTGCTCCGGCAATCGAAGGCCGGGCGGCCGCAGTGATGGTTGCGCACAATCACCCCTCCGGCTGTCTGGAACCGAGCCCGGAGGACGAAGAAGTGACCCGGCGCCTCTGCGCTGCCGGTCGAACGCTCGGCATTCCGCTGCTTGATCACATCATCTTCAGTGCGTTTGGGTACTACAGCTTTCTGGAACAGGGGAAGCTGTGAGAGGCGGGACGGCAGATCACGTGGCGCCTGCTCTGAGGCCTGCCCACCAGGACGGCAGGTGTCACCTCACTGTTTTACGCCACGAACAAAGACGTTTGTGCCGGTCTCATCTGTGAAAGATGAGACATCGTGCCCCTCGGGAGTCAGGACCCGGGTTTGCGCCTCGTCGCGGTGGTAAATCTCCCAGCCACCGCCGTAATCCATGAAGTAGCGGGCGAAGTTGCGACTGTGGACATTCGTGTAGAGGAACGTCCCGCCTGCTCTGGTGAGATCAATGAGAAACGCCGTGAATTTCCGGCAGAACCTGTCCTTGAAGTAATCGTACATTCCAGCGCAATAGGTGAGATCGTAACTCGCCGGCGGCACATCAATACTCTTTCCAACCAAAATATCAATGACATTGAAGTTGACCAGCTCTATCTGGACCATCTCATTGCGTACGTACTGGACTCGTTCGTAAAAATCCGCCAGGGCATGAGAGTCAACGTCCACAAGAGTGACGTGGATCGGCTTCTCCAGTTCCTGGTCCTGGACAACCCGGAGAATCTCTTCAGCCGGCCCGGCCCCAAGACTGAACACCCGGATTCCGTCGCTCGAGCGCTCGTAGTGGGAGAGGATCTCATCGTGGAGCACCCCAATCCGGTTCACGTGTGCCTGAACCGGCTCAAGTGAGATGATGAACCTGTTCATGAGCTTACCGAACAGTGATGCTCCTGCGAAAGGATCCGCAAAAAACTGTTTTACCGTCTCAAAATCACCGTGATACCCGTGGATCTTATCGATGATGGAGCAAGCAAGAGTTGAACGCCGGATGAAGGGCTCGAGAGAGCTGCGCAGATACTGTTTGTGAGCTTCTATGGCCTCAGTTTCCAACGTGGGTACGATAGCGTTTAGCCGCCCGATAAAGCCCCGGAAGCGGGCAAAGATCTCAGATTCCAGGTCCTCTATGTAACGCCGCTCGTCTTCCGGTCCGGCGAGGTACCGCTTAGCCTCTTCCTGACTCAGCACTTCTTCAACCATCTGAAAGTACATACGCCAGTCTGCAACCAGCGCCTTGAACTCGTCTCGGACCTGATCGAACTGGGAGAAGGCGTCACCTCGAGCGGCAATGATGCCGAGTGCGTACTGGGCTTTCTCTGCGATGGTTATGAGGCGAAGATCAATGAGTCCCTCGGTGAACTCCACGACCAGCTCCCCGCTTTCGGACTGAGCGCGGGTAACGGTTGCGGCACCTGAGTAAAGAGGCCTGGTTTCGGTGGCTACCGTGACGGCAAGCGACTGCCCGGGAACAAACGGTTCGTAGCCTGCGCTTGCCATGGCCGCCAGTTCACCAACATAGATGCGGGCGGATCGGACGTTAACGTCGACAACGGTGCCGTTGATCGAGGAGTCCTCGGTAACGAACCTCACGGTGAGCTCGGTCTGCGGCTTCCGTCGCGGTAGCCGCACCTGACCGGTAACCGTTTTGTCGTAGCGTTTGGACTCGAAGGAGACTCCTACGCGGTCGCGGCGTGAGTCGAACTCACTACGGTGTCGGATGACCCCGCTTGCGTGGATGATCTCCTGAGACTCGCCGTCTAGGATCGAAACGTCAGGAAGCGCTACTGAAGGTCTGAAGCGCCGATCGCCCTGTTCACAGGTGAACGAGAAGCCGTGCGCGGAGATCTCCACGATCTCGTACATTTCATCGTCATCGTCCACCAGGCAAAATACATTGACCTGCCGCTTACGCAGATAATTTCGTTTCTCAGGGCTCGACTGAACTACGGTTGTCTGGTTTGCCACGCCCGTATTAAAGCATATTTGCAATGCGTTGTCCCGCTCTTTTTTGAACCCCGCGTGCCGATAAAAATATCAGATGGGGACCAATAGTATACCAGCGAATCAGCCAACTCAGAGCGACCTGGAGCGCGCGTACCGCAAGGAGACCCGCGATCGAATCATACACGATACCCAATGGGGTGTGCTTCACACGCTTTACATGTATCCATTGTTCGTGCCGCTCGACTTTCTCGTTTACCCGGGCCTGGCTCCCACGTTCGCGATCATTAGACTCGCTGTTGTAGCGCTGAGCGTTGGGGTCCACTTTTTCATGCATCTCACCATCGCAAAGCGGAACGCAACCGCTGTGGCAATGTTCTCATATCTGTTCTGCATGCTTGCCATCGTACTCATGGTGCATCTGGCTGATGGGTACGCGAGCCCCTACTACGCAGGCATCAATCTGGTTCTGATCTCGTTCATGTTCATCCTCCCGCTCAATTTCAAACAGACGTCCATAGTGAACATGGTTGTCTACTTGGCATACCTCCTTCCAATTCTCATCAGAGGTGGAGTTGAGGATCCGGCGGTCCTGGCAAACAACAACTTCTTTCTGCTCTCTACAATGATCCTGGTCTCCGTAAGCTCCTACGTTGCCACAGCAATGCGGCGCAAAGAGTTCACCTCCCGCTACGAACTGGGTCAGGCGAACGCCGAGCTCAAGAAGCTCGATATGTTGAAAAGCCAGTTTTTTGCGAGTATCAGTCACGAGATTCGTACCCCGCTCACGTCCATCATGGCCCCGACCGAGAGCCTTGTGGAGGGTGATGTTGGAGAACTCACCGGGCCCCAACGCGATCTGGTGGCACAGGTACACCGCAACGCCGTCAGGCTGCTGGACCTGATCAATCAAATGCTCGACTTCGCCAAGTTTGACGCAAAACAGATGGACCTGCGCCTGCGACGCGTAGACCTCACCCGCGTGGTGCGTAACCAGGTCGCACTGTTCAAAGAGGTGTGTCGGCGAAAGGGTCTTGAGTTGCAGAGCCGAATAGATGATGAGGTTCCCGTGGTTTTCCTGGACCTGGAGAAGATCGATCGGATCCTCTCCAACCTGATCCGTAACGCCATCAAGTTCACCGATGAGGGTGGCATCACCGTCCGGCTCAGCGTGACCCACGGGCGACAGCCTCCGTTTCGTCCACCACGAAGCGGCGAGCCGGAGGAAGGCAGGTGGCTGGTACTGCAGGTAGAGGATACAGGGATCGGCATTGCGCCGGGAGACCGTGCCCGGGTCTTCCAGCGCTTCCAGCAGGTAGACGGCTCTTCCACCAAAAGATACGAAGGAACCGGACTGGGCCTTGCGATCGTGCAGGAAGCCGTTGAGCTTCAGGGTGGACATGTCGATGTCATCAGCACCGAGGGCAGCGGCACTCTCTTCACAGTATTCCTTCCGAGAAACCTTGACGAGCTCCACCCGGACGCAGAGATCGATCGACGGCAGCTTGATCGGCGTCAGGACGACCAGAACTACCGCGGCATGGACCGACGGGTGGCGCCACGACGGGATGAGGATTTCGGCCGGCCGTCACTGGATGACATTGCCGCGGTTGAATCGGCCATTCTTGATGCAGGCGAGCCAACTTATGAGCCTGGGCCCCAGCTCAAGGAAAAGACGCACATACGAATCCTCTACGTGGAGGACAACGCCGATCTTCGCTCATACATCTCGCGGATGCTTCGAAGCCTTGGTCACGATGTTGAGACTGAAGTTGACGGGCTAAAGGGCTGGGAGAGCATCCAGAACAGACACCCGGACATTGTCATTTCGGATGTGATGATGCCTGGGATCGATGGGTTCGAGCTGGCACGACGTGTCAAGGCGGGCCCGGAGACCCGCCGGATCCCGGTCATTCTTATAACGGCAAAGTCCGATACCGAGGCACGGATAGAGGGGCTGGGGCTTGGGGCGGACGACTACATCGCGAAGCCGGTAAACGTTCGGGAGCTTGATGCGCGGATTCACAACATTGTCTCCGACCGGAAGTTCCGGGAGATGCTGATTCGGGCAGAGGCTCTGGAGAACAGAGTGCACGAGCTTGCCACCGGCTTTGCAGATGCGCTGCAGCTGCGAGACGGGTACACCGCCGGGCACTCCGGGGACGTCCTGGAGATCGGGAGCATTATTGCAGAGGAACTTGGCATGGAGCTCACAGAGACGATCCGTGAGTCACTCCTGCTGCACGACATTGGCAAAATCGGTATTCCAGATGCAATCCTCCGAAAGCCCGCCCCGCTTACCCCGGAAGAGTGGGCGATCATGCGGCGCCATCCGGAGATGGGATCCGATCTGCTCGCGCGCTTTCAGTCATTGAAACCGGTGAGCAAGGTAGTCCGTGCGCATCACGAGAACTATGACGGATCAGGCTACCCGAGTGGCCTGCGAGGGGAGGCGATTCCGGTGGAGGCGCGATTGATCTCGGTTGCGGACGCGTGGCATGCGATGACGGAGGATCGGACGTACCGGAAGGCGCTCCCAGTCGACGACGCCGTGACCGAGCTTCTTCGCAATCGCGGCCACCAGTTCGATCCACAGATGGTGCACGCGCTGCTTGACGGACTCGTGCATCGCAACAAAATGGACGCGGAGCTGATCGCGGCGCGCCTTGCAAACGCGCGCAAACGATAGAGCCCCCCAGAGGTCTCATGGGAATACGTCCGTCATAACCGGCAGGTGCCGTCTACCGGCGAGCGTAGGGCGTCTTTTGCACCGCCTCCTGCACTTCTCTCATGACAACGGCGGCTCCCGCCGGATCAGTAAGCGAGTGTCCATCAAGATCAATCCGCACCTTGGGCGAAAGATCGTATGCCTGGTACCAGTCCAGGTACCGTTTGTTCAGCCGCTCGAGATACTCGCGCGGGATGCCTGACTCCAGCCCACGGTTTCGCCGGCGAATGCGGTCTATCGCCGTATCAACGCTGCAGTCGAGATAGATCAGCAGGTCGGGATTCTGGGCGTGCTCGAGCATGTTGTCCAGCAGCGTGGAGTAGGTAAAAAACTCTTCGTCGTCCATCTCTCCATCGGCATGGAGAACTTCGGCGAAGATCCGATCACCAAAAATGGACCGATCAAGGATCCCTCCCCCATCACGACGGATCTGCTTGATCATCCGGAAACGTTCGTTGAGGAAGTGTATCTGGAGCGTGAACGCCCATCTGCGCTGATCCGCGTAGAATTTGTCCAGAAGCGCGTGGGTCTCGCTATGCTGCAGCTCGCGATAGAGCGTAATCCTCAGCTCCTGCTCGATCATCTCACCCATGGTTGTCTTACCGACACCGATCTGTCCTTCAATGATAATCACCGGGTTCACTCCGTCTCCTGTTCTTGCTGGTCCAGAAGCGCACGTATTACGCTGTCCACGCCGCCGGTCAGGGCGCCCAGATCGTACCCGCCCTCCAGCAGATGGACGATCCGCCCGCCTGTATGCTGTGCCGCTAGAGCGAGAAGCCGCCGGGTCATCCGGAAGTAGCTGGATTCGCTCAGTTGCATAGTGGCCAACGGGTCGGCACGGTGCGCGTCAAAGCCGGCACTCACAATGATGAGCTGGGGGCGGAACTGTTCGAGCGCCGGTAGTAGCTGCTCATCGAACGCTCTCAGGTACGCGTCCTCTCCGCTGCCGGATTGCAGAGGAATGTTGAGCGTAGCGCCGTGCGCCTGTCGGCCGCCACGTTCGTTCGCGCTTCCGGTACCGGGATAGAGTGGATGCTCGTGCAGGCTCGCGTAGAAGACGTCTGCCCGGTCCCAAAAGATCCGCTGGGTACCGTTCCCATGATGTACGTCCCAGTCCACGATCGCCACGCGCTGAAGCCCGTGACGGACAATAGCATGCTGGGCCGCCACTGCCGCGGAGTTGATGAAGCAGAACCCCATGGCCCGATCAGGCTCCGCATGGTGCCCGGGGGGCCGAACAAGCGCAAACGGGCGTGGAGGGCTACCGGTGGACTCATCACAGACCAGATCCACCGCCGCCACCGACGCTCCGGCAGCCAGGAGCGCGGCTCGATAGCTCCATTCGTTGGCGCTGGTATCGGTATCAAAGAACGTTACCGGGCTTGCCGATGCACGCTCGAGCCGGTCGATATAGCGCCGATCGTGGACCGCATCCACCTTGCTGCGATCAACCGGCGTGCACTCAGCCCACTGAAGATGCTCCGCGTACGGTGCGGAAAGCAGGTGTTCCCGTATCGCCTGCAGTCGTTCCGGCCGCTCGGGGTGGCCGGGGCCGCCGGAGTGTCTGATCATATCCGGATGAAAGAAGAGCGGGATGCGCATTGAAGAGAATGCTACGGCAACTGCGAACGGGAATCAATCGGTTGACGGCTCGGAATTCACGACATAGCATAGGGGATGGCCAAGCCGCAGAGTGAAGCAAAACGTGACGCAATTCTTCACCACGCAACACGGTTGTTTGCCGAGCGCGGCTATGCGGGCACCTCAGTGGCCGCTATAGCACGGCGAGCACGCCTGCCGGTTGGGAGCATCTATACCTACTTCGCGAACAAGGAAGAGCTGCTGCGCGCGATTATTGACGAAGGCTGGAACGAGCTCTGGCACCGTCTGCAGCGCAGCGTGGAAGAGCAGGAGAGCCCGGAAGCGAAACTCCAGGTTCTCATAGACCGATTTTTGCCGGAGATGGTAGCGGACTCCGACCTTGTCACCATTCTGATCACCGAGGCTGTTGGGAAGACCGATCTCCGTGGAAAGATCGATGCCATTGTGGGTCTCCTGGAGTCTATCCTGGCCCCGCTACGCGCGCAAAATCCCGCAATCACCGGCCTCGATCGCAAAGAGCTCGAGGGCGCGCTGCTGGTCTACTTCCTGGGAACCCTGAACGCGGTCAAACTGAGCCACGCCGGTTCGCTTGGCGTCTCGCTTGATCATATCCTCTCTTTTCTCAGGCTCACTGTTACCGGGACCCTCGCCCTTCAGAAGAAGCCGTAGTCAGGCTTAAAGCACCAGCAGAACCATCGCCGACAACGCAACCGCCCCGCAGCCCGTAATCAGAACAAGGCGATCGGCTCGCCGCTCCGGCTGCGGGTCCAGGAGGCTGAGCCATCCAATAACTGCAAACAGAGCCCCGGGTGCGGCCGCGAGAAGCATGCGATCAAGCGCAAGGCTCAGCCCGGCTCCGCGGACCACAACCGCCACCGCGAGCGTCAGCCCTGCGAGCGCCGGGAGTGCCGAGGACGCCGGGTGCCGGGCGCCCGTTCCCCCGCCCGCGATGTGGGGCAGATCTGCCAGGGCAAGCGGCACGGTAAGAAGCAGCAGGTTGAGCGCGCTCGCGTTCAACCCACCGGAGAGAGCCGCACCTGCGAGCGGCAGCAGGAGCGCGGATACCGCGAGAGAGAAAACGCCGCGGACTGCCGGGCTCACCCCGGAAGCAGGAAACGGAATACGGTGGCTTTCCAGGGCGCACGAAAGCGCCACAATCACGGCAGCCGTCCAGCTTCCGAACACCGCCAGCGTCCCAGCTGACGCCGCGGTAATAACAGCATCAGTCCACAGTTCACGGCGCGTCTGATGGCCGCCTGAGGCCCGCAGGCGCATCCCGATCACGGCCGCCACAACGACAAGGTAGAGAAGAGCAGGCGCGGCAGCCTCCCCGCCGGCCGGCGCCGGACCGAGCGCAACCCGCAGGCCCAGTGCCGCTACCAGGAGCGAGCGCAGCACTCGAGCGCGATGGAGACGTGCCAGAACGGCGGTGATGGTCATGGCTTCCAGAACGCAGGCGTGATGAGCACCAGGACCGTGTAGATCTCCAGTCGGCCGACCATCATGATAAAGCTGAGAAACCACTTGATGTAGTCCTGAAAGAACCCATAGTTCTCAACCGGGCCAACCCTCCCGAAGCCCGGACCAATGTTGCCAAGAGTTGCCAGTCCTGTTGTCACGCTGGTCGCGACCCCGTAGCCGCCGGTTGCCACTACCATAGTCGTAAGAAGAAGGAGGAAGATGTAGAGAAAGGTGAACCCGGTGATAGAGTAGACCACGTTCTTGCGCACCTGCTGCCCGTTCAGTCGCAGTGAGAACACCCCACGGGGGTGAAGCAGGTAACGCATCTCATTAAAGCCCTGCTTGATCACGGTCACAATCCGGATGACCTTGATACCGCCGCCGGTCGATCCGGCGGACCCACCCACGAACATAAGGCAGAAGAGCATCACCTGGGCCAGCGCCGGCCACGTGGCATAGTCTGCTGTCGCGTATCCAGTGGTTGTCAGGACGCTCGCCGCCTGAAACCCGGCGAATCGAAGGCTTTCGCCAAACGTGTCGTAGGTTTCCAGCAGCGAAAGCGCTATCACGAGTGTTGCAGAGAGAAAAATAGCGAGGTATACCTTGACCTCTGTGTTGCGGGCAATCAAGCGCCACTGGCCCATCAAAAGTCGATAGTAGAGGATGAAGTTGATGCCGGCGCCCATCATGAAGATAGTGATGACGTTCTGAACAAAGGGACTCTGATAGTGCCCTACGCTGGCAGCCTTCGGGCTGAAGCCGCCGGTCGCGAGTGTACCAAACGTATGCGTGAGCGCATCAAAGAGATTCATCCCTCCAAGCCAGAGAAGCCCGACCTCTGCGACGGTGAGCGCAAGATAGATGAACCAGAGGATCTTTGCAGTCTCGGTGATCTTGGGCGTCAGCCGGTCAACGCTCGGACCCGGCGCCTCCGCCTTCATGAGCTGATAGCCCCCAACACCCAGGAGGGGAAGAATGGCCACAGTGAGCACAATAATTCCCATACCCCCCAACCAGTGCGTCAGCGACCTCCAGAACAGCAGTGAATATGGCAGAGCCTCTATGTCTGAGAGGATGGTAGCCCCGGTGGTGGTGAAGCCACTCATGGTCTCAAAAAAGGCGTCTGTGTAGCTGGGAACGTAGCCGGAAATCACGAACGGGAGCGCCCCCACTCCGGCGGCTCCCAGCCAGCTCAGCGTCACCAGGAAGAAGCCGCTGCGGGTCGAAAGCGTTCCTCGATTACCGGCGGTGGCAAGCACGTATGCACCCGACACCAGTGCCACGCCGCCCATGGGAAACAGGAACGCCGGCAGCATTTCGATCTCCCGATACAGCAATGCCACAACCACCGGGGCCAGCATAAAGGCAGCAATGATGAGCAACAGTACACTGACAACCTTCAGGATGAGTTTACCGTTCATCACTTGGCGTAAACATCTCCTGAATCTGTTCGATGTGTGACAGCCGCCCGATAACGATGATGTGATCGCCGCCGCGCAGTACGTAGGAACCGCGGGGAACATCCGTCTGGTCGTCGCGCAGAACACTTACCACCAGGGCTCCCTTCGGAAGCCGGATGTCCTGAATCCGTTGCCCTGCGACGGGGCTGTGGTCGTCCAGAGAGATCTCGAGTATCTCGAGCTCTCCTTCCGGAATAGAATGCACGCTCTTTACGTTACCACGGCGAACGATCTTGAGGATGGAGTTCACCATGCTGTTTTTGAGGCTCACCGGCACATCGATTCCAAGCTGCGTGGCAATTCGGGTATAGTTCGTTTTGTTTACCAGCGCCATGGAGCGTTTGACCCCGATCGATTTGGCGTAGATTGCCGTTATCAGGTTCAACTCCTGGATTCCCGTGACCGCGATAACAAGATCGGAGTTGGAGAAGTGCTCTTCCTCAACCACGCCCTCGTCACTGATGTCGGCGTGAATCACCAGCGCGTCCGGCAGTTGCTCTGCGAGCTCCTTGCAACGCTGATAGTTACGATCAACAATCTTCACCGATCGGGGGCGCTGCTGGCCCGTGCCGCCAAACAGCCTCCTCACGAAACCGTGCTGCCGTCGTGGATCCTCCAGCAGATGCTTCGCCACAGTAAAACCGATTTTACCTCCACCAACAATAACGATCTTCCTGATCTCCGTTGGTGACTTCCCAATCTCCGAGTAGAGCTCGTCGAATTTCGATTCAGTAGCAACCACGTAGAGAATGTCACCCGCCTCCACCATCGTTCTTCCGTCAGGTATGATGAACTCGCTGTTGCGTAGAATGATCGCCACCAGAAACGGTGTCCGTATTCGTTGACCAAGCTCGGCAAGCGTATGTCCGGCAAGTATAGAGTTTGGTTCCACGATGAGATGACGCATCTGTGCTTTCGATTGCTCAAAGAGCATAATGTCGCTGATCGCGCCATGCTCAATCGTACGGATAATCGCCTGGGAGGCAACAAGCTCCGGATTCACAATGTAATCGATGCCCAGAAACGAATTCTCTGCAATCCCCGTACCGGAGTATTCAATGTTACGGACACGGGCAATCTTGTGCCCAACGTCAAACTCCCCCTCCGCGAGCGCACACGCTATGAGATTCACCTCATCACTGTCAGTAACGGCTATAAAGAAGTCAGCAGTATCAGTCCCTGCCTCTCGCAATGCATCCAGACTGTTACCCGGCCTGTTGAGGACCAGGCAATCGAGCCGGTTCGACGCAAGACGCGCCTGCTCAGGGTCGCGCTCAATCAGCACCACGTCTTTCTTCTCGTCGATCAGCTGCTTCGCAAGCTGAAGCCCCACGGCCCCCGCGCCCAGGATCACGATTTTCATTGTGAAGAAGAGTACCGGCGCCCTCCCAGCCTGTCAAACCGAGTTGACAACCACCCACAGGTTTGGGACATTATCACCACCTCGGGCCCATAGCTCAGTTGGTTAGAGCGACGGACTCATAATCCGTTGGTCGCAGGTTCAAGTCCTGCTGGGCCCAAAAGCAGATCACAGAGCGAACCGGATTGTCAGACCAA
>CAZREG010000033.1:0-24534 GCA_964599075.1 uncultured Spirochaetaceae bacterium
GGCTCCTGCGTGGCGCTACTCCCTGCATCCGTTCGCGGAGATTACGCTATCTGGAGACCACACGATCCGGACAACCGGCTCGGTGTCCGGCAGCGCCGACGAGGCGCCCGGCCTGCGTAGTGTGGGCTTGAGCTACGGCTGGAACGCCGGGGCCCTTGGGGAGACTCGGGCAGACCGGGTGACCATGGCAACCCGGGCCGACGCGCGGGCGGACGCAGACCGCCGTCTGGCAGACCGAGCGTTTGCCGTCCGCCGCACGGTTACTGAGCGTGCCCGGTTGCTGATAGAGTCTGAGGCAGCCATCACCGAAGCGCAGCGGGCGGTAGATGACGCAGCAGCCGCAATCGCGCAGGCGCAGGCGCTCGGCTCCGCTGCAGCGCAGAGCGCCGCGGGAGAAGAGCTGCGGATAGGTCTTGCCCGTGCCCGGCGACTGCTCGATCGGCGTCTGCTCGAGCACGATGAAGCTATCCGCGATCTGGAACAACTCACCGGAGTCCGGATCGCCCAAGCGCCGGCCCTTGCGTCGGGTGATCCCGTGAGTCCGGCTGAAGATCCGGCGGCAACCAGAGAGTACGCCGGGGCGTTCAGAGATGCCGATCTTGCCCGTCTCAGGTACGGTTCCGATTCTGATGATCCGGTGACGCTCGCTCTTGACGCAGAGTACGGGTACACCCCGGAGGATGACGCTGGTGCAGGCCCCGTGATTCCGGCACTCCACACGGTGGGCGGTGGGGCAAGCATAGGAGTTGGGAACTGGACGCTTACTCTGGGTTCGCGGGTACGCGTGTCGCAGGACCCCGATCGGGTGCCGGTGGCATCGACCACGAGCCTGGGACTCACCTGGACTCTGCCGAACGCCCGCCGGGACCAGCTTGAAGGGGCGATTGACCAGATCGATCTCTCACGGGCTCTGCTAACCTTTGACGCTACCGTTGACGCGATTCGGGATGAGCTTGAGCTCCTCCAGGCCCAGCGCAGATCTCTCTCTGAGCGGTCACTGCAGCTGGAGGAGAGCCGTCTGCTTGCAGAGCTCAGGCTTCTGGAGGCAGAGCGACGGCTGGAGCTTGGTCTGACGAGTATGGATACGGTAGATGACCGGCGGCAAGCGCTTGAGGATATCGCCTATGAAGAGCAGCTTCTTGGCTACGACCGGGAGCTCTTTCGTCTCAGCGTACTGGCGCTTACAGGAGAATCAGAATGACACGAAATGAACAGAGACGCCGCAGGAAGCGGGTGCGGCGGGTTGTGCTGCTTGGCGCCCTGGCGGTTGTGATTGCAGGGGTGGTGATCATCGCGGTGCGCCGTGGCGGGGAAGAGAGTGACGCTGAGGCCGCCGGGAGAGACCGGACCTACACGGTACGACAAGTGAGCGATCGGCAGACGGTGGAGGTCTCCGGCAACGTTGAACCGCTTGATGCACGCAACTATTCGTTCTCAGTCTCGCGTGAGCTGACCGCTGTTGCCGTACAGGTCGGGCAACGGGTGCGTCCGGGTGATGTGCTTGCGCAGGTTGATGACACGCAGGAGCGGTACAACCTGGCAAACCTGGACCTCTCGATTGAAGAAGAGCGATTGTCCGGCTCCCAGCGCCGGCTCGCGGTCCTGCAGCTGCAGCGTGAGCTGCGTGTTGATGAGCTGGAGCAGACGGTCCTGCGTGCAGACATCACTGGTACGGTTGTAGAGATTGGCTTTGATCCGGGAGAGCGGGTGAGTCCCGGAGCAGCTGTGGTCCGTGTGATAGACACCAGCGCGCTGGTGGCTGAAGTGGAGATCAATGAGTACGATGTTCCGCTTCTCTCACCGGGAATGCCGGTTGAGTTTCGCTTTGATGCGTTTCCGGATGAGACCTACGTGGGCACCCTCTCCGGTCTTTCGCTTGAGGGACGGGTGAATCAGCAGGGGCTTGCCGTGGTGGACGCACAGATCAGGCTGAATGCTCCGGATCCACGGATTATTCCCTCCTACAGCTTTCTGGCTGACATTGTGGTGACTGAGGCGCAGGAGGTGCTCGCCGTTGAGCAGTCTGCCCTCTTTCAGGGCCCGCGGCAGACGGTGGTGCTCCTCATTTCCGGCGCCGGTGAGCGGCCGGTCCCAACTCCGGTTGAGACAGAACCACTTGGAGACGGGCTGGTGAGGATTGTCTCCGGTGTGGAGGCGGGTGCCGTCCTTGCAGACCCGGTTGCTCTGCGCGAACAGGGAGAGAGCACCGGCGGAGCGTTCCTTCCGGGAGCCGGCGCACGGCCAGGCGGTGGGGCGGGCGGCGGGGCGGGCATGATCAGACCACCTGCCGGAGGAGGCAACTAAATGAGTTCCCTCAGTCTGCCGGCAGTCGAGTTGTCGCTGGTCAGTCGTGATTATGAGGTCGGAGATTCGGTTGTTCATGCACTGCGTCAGGTTGATCTCACCATCAACGCCGGTGAGTCTGTCGCAATTATGGGACCTTCCGGATCGGGCAAGAGTACCATGATGCACCTCATTGGCTGCCTGGACACACCTACCGACGGCAGGATCTGCATTGGCGGCGAGGACGTCTCAGACATGGATGAGACCGATCTTGCCTGGGTTCGGAACGAGCAGATTGGTTTTGTGTTCCAGCAGTTCAATCTGCTGAACAAGGTGAACGTGCTTGAAAACGTGGCCACGCCACTTCTCTATGCCGGGATCCCTGCGGCAGAGCGCAAAGAGATGGCCCGGGAGGCGTTGGATCACGTGGGCCTCTCCGACCGGATCCGTCACCGGCCTACCGAGTTGTCCGGCGGACAGCGCCAGCGGGTCGCCATTGCACGTGCTCTGGTCACCGAGCCGCAGATCATCCTGGCTGACGAGCCCACCGGTGCGCTCGATCAGACGACTGGAGAGAGTATCCTGGAGCTCTTTCGCCGGATCAATGAGCGCGGGACGACCGTCATTGTTGTTACCCACGACGCGAGTGTCGCGGCCCGCAGTTCCCGCCTCATCACGCTTCTTGATGGTCGCATTCAGGAGGATCGCCGGTGATCTGGGAGAACGTGAAACTCGCCCTCAAGGATCTGATCGCGAACAAGCTGCGGACCGCGCTCTCACTGCTCGGCATTGTCATTGGAGTAACCTCTGTCATTGTCATCACCACGCTCGGCGAGAGCGCGAGCGCAGGGATCCAGAGTAACATTGCGTCGGCGGGGCTGGAAACCATCACCGTCTTTCCCGGTCGTAGCTCCGAGCTGGTTGAGCGCTTCTTCACCGAGGAACTTGCTCAGGAGATTGAGACCGATGTTGACGGAGTTGCAAGCGTTGTTCCCACGCAGCAGGGAAGCGTCAGGGTGGGTTACCGCGGCGAGACGGTCAGCGCCACCGTTGTGGCGGCAAGCGCACGGTACGCGGAGGTCTTCGACTGGAACCCCGAGTCCGGAACGTTCCTCACCCCGGATGACGAGCTGCGTGCCCGACAGGTGATCGTGCTTGGGACGGATCTGGCCGAGGATCTCTTTCCCGCCGGAGACGCACTGGATCAGCTGGTGCGTGTGACCGTGGGCGGACGTAGCATTCCGTTTCGTGTCAGCGGGGTGATGGCGCCAAAGAGTGCAAGCATTGGCGTCTCATTCAATGACCGTGCGTTTATTCCCTATACAACCTATACCCGACGGGTGGGGCGCGTGGAGCGCGTGGGCGCGTACGTGCTAAAGACAGAGCCGGGAGCGGACGTGCTGGCAGTGTCGGATTCGCTGGAGGGCTATCTCCTGGCACGGACCGGGGACGAGAGCGCGTTCAACGTTCTCTCTCCCAGCTCTATCGCTGAGGCGTTCGCCGAGGTGACAAACACCCTCGGTGGGTTTCTCGCGGGCATTGCAGCGATCAGCCTGCTGGTGGGTGGCATCGGTATCATGAACATCATGCTTGTTGCGGTCGCGGAGCGGACCCGGGAGATTGGAATCCGAAAGGCCCTGGGCGCTACACCCGCCGCCATCCGCGGCCAGTTCCTTACCGAAGCCATCGCTCTGACGGTGCTTGGCGGTGTTCTGGGCGTGGGCGCCGGAACCGGACTCTCTGCGCTCGGTGTGCGCCTGCTCGATCTCCCGCTTGTTCCTGCGTACTGGGCGTACTTCCTGGCTCTGGGGTTCTCAGGAGCTGTGGGACTGTTCTTTGGTCTCTATCCGGCCTGGCGGGCGAGCCGTCTGGATCCGGTAACCGCCTTGAGCTACGAGTAGGGTGGGGCGAACCCCACCCTCGGCAGGTCACGCTTCCTTGTGGCAGAACCACCAGTCATAGCACTCGTACTGATCCATCCGCTTGGCGGCTTCCTGAGTACTGGTTGCAGGGGGAATGATGACCCGGTCCTGAATGAGTTCGTTCTCTGGCCATCCGGCCGGTACTGCCACGCCGTTCCTGTCTGAAAGCTGCAGCGCTTTCACCGCACGAACAATCTCATCCATGTTCCGGCCTATCTCCTGCGGATAGTAGAGCACCAATCGGACGATCCCTGCATCATCGACAACAAAGACTGCCCGGACCGTATTGCTTCCCTTACCGGGATGCAGCATACCCAGCTTCCCGGCCACCGTGTCATTCGCGGCCACAATGGGGAAGGTGATCTCTACGTTCAGGTTCTCCTTGATCCAGTCTACCCACTTGATATGACTGAACACCTGATCAACCGACAGGCCAATGAGTTTTACCCCCAGCTCGTCGAACTGCTCAACTCTCTTCTGAAACGCCACGAACTCCGTTGTGCACACCGGCGTGAAGTCTGCCGGGTGGCTGAAGAGCACAAACCAGCTCCCTTTCAAGTCACCGGGTATGCTCATTGGTCCGTGTGTGGTGTTCACATTCAGCTCTGGAAACGTATCTCCAAGCAGTGGCATAGATAGTGTCTGTTCCATATAATCCTCCATATATAGTATTTGTAATATAATAATCGGAACGATTCTCTTTGGCAAGTCAACGGAAAGGCGTGTTTCAATGGAAAGCAGTGGCGCGGCTCTTTCCCCCGAGCTATACTTAAATAGTGACCTATTGGAGGCAACAGATTTATTATAAGTATCTCATCCTGCTGTTTCTGCTGTTGTCCGGGGCATCCGCGCCGGCACAGCCGGCACAGCCGGCGCAGAAGATTCCATTCCGTATTTCAGTTGAAAACACCTCCAGCCACGTGCAGGCTCAGGCGGTGCGGGAGTTCTCTCAGCTCATCTCCGAGCGGCTCGGATCCCGGGTGCGGGTTGAGTTTTATGATTCAGCCCGCCTCTTCCGCGACAGTGAAGTAATAGGTGCGATTGCCCGTGGGAACCTGGAGATGGCAGTTCCAGGCACCTGGCAGGTGAGTAACACGGTGCCGGAGCTTGCCTACTTTCTTCTGCCGGAGTTCTTTGGGGCTCGCTCCGGACCGGATAGCTCCTTCTTTCTCACACCGGCGGGCACAGAGCTTCTGCAGCGGATGGAGCGAGCGATGCAGGTTGTTATCCCCGGCGACTGGCTTGATTTGGGCCCCGCCCACATCTTCACAACAGGGGCTGTTGTCCGCTCTCCATTCGACCTGTCCGGACTCCGCATTCGGGTGGCTGGGGGAGAGGCAAACAGGCTCCGGGTGGAGACGTTCGGCGCAACCGGGATTGCAATCCCGTTTCCTGACCTGATGACTGCTCTAGACCGTGGAACGGTGGATGGGGTTCTCACCACATTCGAGACCATTCGCAGTGCCCGGCTCTGGGAGCGAGGCATCTCCTACGCATACCTGGACTATCAGTATTTTCCCCAGTACGTCCCGGTTGTGAGCAGGGCATTCTGGAGCAGGCTCACCCCTGGGGAGCACGAGATCTTCCGGAACACCTGGAACGCAGTTGCGGCCCGGCAACGAATAGCGGCGGCCCGGGCCCAGCTCAGCGCCCGTCTGGAGGCTCAGCGCAACGGGGTCGTCATTTTTGAGCCCTCGGCAGCTACCCAGGCTACGTCGAAGGCGCTTCTGGCTGAACACCGGGCAGAGATTATAGCAGCTCTGGGTGTCGACGAAGCGTTCATCCGGAGGCTTGCGGTGTCCGGGGCCCAGCGTGAGTAGCAGCGGCGGCTCACGCGCAGTAACAGGGGCACTGGCAGTTGCCGGGCTCGCATTTCTTGGAACCATTGTCTCTCTTATGATTGTTGCAGTCGGTCGGGAGGCCAGGGCTGTTGCTCGGCAGGCAGCAGAGCTCTCCGCCTTTGATGCCCGGCTGGTAGCCGGCAATGTTGGGCGGTCCATAGCCGTTGGAGACGCTCTCCTGCGCACCGGCGTTCGTGCGGCGGCCGCGCAGGGCGCCTTTGGTCCGGAGGCCGCCATTGACCATCTTGATGAGGTACTGCTCCAGGAGCTGCTGCTTGCCCCCGAGGTTTCAGGTGTGGCCCTGATGGGGAGTGGCGGTCTGCCGGTCTGGCGCAGCTCACCCTTTCAAGTCTCAGATGACGATATGGCGGTGTTGACTACCACGGTTATTGAGAACGGGTACCCGTTTGATTCGCACGTGATGGAGATTTCCCGCGCCGGCGAGAACACGCTTCTGTTGAGCCGTCTGACTCCTGGGGCCTCTCTCCTGGACTCTTCTGTCGCATTTGCCGAACTGGATGGTAGCGCCTTTATTCAGGATAGTGATGTGCGACCGGACGGGTTTGTGACTAACGCGGTGGTCAGCGATGAGCGTGGACGGGTACTGGCTGCTCTCTGCAGGAGCGCGAGAGCCCCCTGTGCAGCACAGCGCCCGCCAGACGGCGGCGAGCTGTCGCGAGGCACGCTTGTGCTCAACGGCGAGCGGTGGTCGGGCACGTCCCGCAGGGTGGGAGGCACCTCACTCTGGGTCACCGCCTATACGGATTTCACCGCGGTGCGTGCGTCGAATCAGCGCCGCACTCGCGTGTTGTTCTTTCTGGGCCTTACCCTTGGTCTGGTCACCTGGGCTCTTGGTATGATCCTGCGTCGCCAACAGGTTCGTGCTGAACGCTCCAAGAATCACCACATCATGGTGCTTGACCGGGCGAATGCTGAGCTTCGCAGGCTCAGCACCGATCGTGAGCTTCTGGTGAAGGAGGTGCATCACCGGGTGAAGAACAACCTGGGTATGATCGAGAGTATCCTTCGCCTTACCGCAGCAGATGCAGGCGAGGACGCCCGGGAGCTTCTCAGCGATATAGGGGCAAGGATAGAGGCGATCCGCGGCGTGCATGACGCGCTTTACCGCAGCGAGGAGGTGACCCGGTCGGTCGGGCTTGATAGCTACCTCCCCAATCTGGTAGAGACCATCGTTGGCTCGCTCTGCCCGTTCCCGGTGCGTCTGAAGTTTCAGCTACCGGCAGTGGAGATTGCCGCACGACCGGCAATTGCGCTCGGGATCATTACCGCAGAGGTGACGACAAACGCAATCAAGTACGGCCTGCAGCCGGACTCCGAGTACGAGGTGCACGCGGAGCGAGCGGGACTGCTGCTTCGTATCGCATTCTCAAACAGCGGAAAACCGTACCCGGAACGTTCCATGCCTGGCCTTGGGACAGAGCTCATTCAACAGCTCACCGAGCAGCTTGGCGGTACCGTGACGGTACGCTCCACAGATCGTACCACGGTACAGATCGAGCTCCCCGTGGACGGCTGCATGGAACAGGAGAAGGGGTTCTGAGCAGGACGCAACCTCGCTCCGTTACTGATCCGCTATATAAAGAGATTCACGTTGCTCTCGCTCGCCGCCTCCATGTAGGTGGCCACACCGCCTATCTCCACTTCCTCGATCAGCTCTTCGGCCTTCACGCCCATGACGTCCATGCTCATCTGGCAGGCAACAAGTCGCACGCCTGCATCAATGGCATTGGCAAGCATCTGTTCAATGGTGTCGACGTTCTGGCTTTTCATCCGTGACTTCATCATCCGTGGACCCATGCCGCCAAAGTTCATCTTTGAGAGCTTGAGCTTGTGAGTGCTCGCCGGAAGCATAGCAGCGAACATGCGGCCCATGAGGTCTTTTCGCACCCGCGGCTTGTGATCCTTTTTTATGACCGACAGGCCCCAGAACGTGAAGAACAGGGTGACATCCTTCCCTGAGCTCGCCGCGCCGTTTGCCAGTACCAGGCTCGCAAGCGCACGATCCATATCATCGCTGAAAATGATAAACGTGCTGCCGTTTATTGCGGCCGCCTGATCGCCTGCACGGCCCCCGGCTGTCGCATGCGGGGCGCTCCCCTTCCGGATCACGGCACGCGTTACCCCCGCGTCACTCTCCACGTGCAGCAAGTGATTGCCGGTCATCCGGCACCAGCTTGCCACGTCACGTCCGAACCCGGGGTCGGTAGCACGTTCCTCTACCGTTGCTCCCGCCGGAAGACGGTCCATCTCTTTCTTGAGCTGCATGATCGGACCTGGACATTGCAACCCGGTCGCATCCAGCTGCACGGTTTGATCGCCGACCGTGTTCGGCTCACCGGCGCGCGGTCCGTCCATGATCGTCTTTGTCGCGGAGCTGCCTCCAGCACTCTGGTAGATGTTGTCATCCTTGCCCACGTAGTCACCGGCCCACAGGCCCTCGTTTGACTGTTTCTGTGTGGCCAGCTCGTAGGTCTTGTATCCACCGCTCAGGTTGAAGACGTCCGGGTACCCGTTGTGACGCAGCACCTGCTCGCTGTGATAGGCGCGAAGCCCAATGCCGCAGAACACTATGATCGTCCGGTCGCGCGGCACCTCATCAAGCCGTTCACGCAGTTCGTACGTGGGAATGTTCACGGCTCCCTCAATTGTGCCCAGCGCGTACTCCTGCGGGGTACGAACATCCAGGAGCATGATCTCGTCAAAGTTGCATCCCATCACGTCCTGCCAGTGGACGTGGCGGCTGCGCCCGCTGAACACGTTCTCCGCCACAAACCCTGCAATGTTCACCGGGTCCTTTGCGGAACTGTAGGGTGGGGCGTAGGCGTGCTCAATCTCCGTGAGATCAAAGATGGTGCCGCCGGACCGGACCACGGTGGCCATGAGGTCAATCCGTTTGTCCACCCCGTCATAGCCCACCGCCTGGGCTCCGAACAGCCTTCCGGACTGCGGATCAAAGAGTGTCTTGATGGTGATAGGCAGCGCACCCGGGTAGTAACCGGCATGTGAGCTTGAGTGCGTCATGACGGTCTTGTACTTCATCTGTGCCCGGTCGAGCTGTTTTTCACTGGCCCCGGTTGTGGCGACCGTCAGGTCGAACACCTTGGCCGCTGCCGTCCCGATCGCGCCCCGGTACTCGCTCGAGGGTCCAAACGCAATGTTGTTCGCGCAGATGCGGCCCTGCTTGTTTGCCGGGCCTGCGAGATAGGTGATCGTGGGGGCCCCGGTTATCGGATGCTCAAACTCCACTGCATCGCCCAGGGCAAAGATAGAGTCATCTGTAGTGCGCAGGTAGCTATCCACCTTGATGCCGCCGGTCTCTCCAATCTGCAGGCCTGCCTCACGCGCAAGCTTTCCCTCCGGTCGCACCCCTATGGAGAGTATCACCATGTCGGTGGCGATCCTCCGCCCGCTCTGCAACGTCACTTCCAGTGACTCTCCCTGGCGATCAAAGCTTGCAACCCCGTCCTTGAGGTAAAACTCTATATCCTTGGTTTTGAGGTGCTGATGCACGAGGGCTGCCATGTCGTAGTCAACAACGTTCATGACCTGACTTGCCATTTCCACAATGGTCACCCGGATCCCGCGGTGGTGTAGATTCTCGGCCATCTCCAGACCAATGAATCCTGCCCCAATTACGACTGCCCGCTTCGGGTGCCGTTCATCAACGTAGCTTTTGATAGCATCCGTCTCAGGCACGCTTCTCAGGGTGAAGATCGCGGGATCCTGGATGCCGGGGATCGGTGGCTTTACCGGCTCTGCGCCGGGGCTGAGCACCAGGTAGTCATACGCCTCGGTGTAGACCTCTCCGCTCTTCAGGTTCCTGACTTCTACCCGCTTGCTCTTCCGGTCTACGCTGAGTACCTCGTTGTGCACTCGGACGTCAATGTTGAAGCTCGCTTTGAAGTTCTCCGGTGTCTGCACAAAGAGCTTCTCCCGCTCCGCGATCGTCTCTCCAATGTAGTAGGGAAGGCCGCAGTTCGCGTAGCTGATGTGTCCGCCCCGCTCCAGGATCAGAATCTCCATCTCTTCGCTGACCCGCCTCAGCCGTGCCGCGGTGGTCGCCCCACCTGCTACGCCGCCAACGATCACCGTTCTCATACATCCTCCGGTAGTCACCTCAATCCCAGTGGGAAAAGCGCTGACTTAATAGGTAATACTGTATCGATAATTAAATACTAAACCGGGATAAGCTAAATTACAAGAGCAGAATATATAACTTCCCTTATAAATAATCCTTCCGAACGGTAACGCCGCTGCCCACCGGCGCCTGAATCTTGGCTGCGTGCTATACTCCCCTCATGACAACTGCTGCCTTTTTTGACATAGACGGAACGCTCTTTCGCGAGTCGCTCATGATTGAGCACTTCAAGAAACTGCTGCGCTATGAGGTGCTCGATGAGGCGCTCTGGCACTCGAACATCAAGAAGAACTATGAGAACTGGCAGAAGCGACGCGGAAACTATGACGATTACATGCTCGAGCTCGCCGCCATCTATATGGAGTCAATGAAGGGGCTGGAGAAGGAAAAGATGGAGTTCATCACCAACCAGGTGGTGGATCTCAAGGGTGACCGCGTTTACATGTACACACGAAAGAGGATTGGTTGGCACCAGGAGCAGGGCCACCGCGTCATCTTTATCTCCGGAAGTCCCGACTACCTGGTGCACAAGATGGCGCAGCGCTACCAGATCACCGACTGCATGGGCACCCGCTACATAGTGGATGACACCGGCCGCTACACCGGAGAGGTGGAGCAGATGTGGGACGCAAAGAGCAAGCACGGAGCGATCGAGCACTTTGTCCGGAAGTATACGATCGATCTTTCCCAGAGCTATGCCTATGGCGACACCATGGGCGATCTCTCCATGCTGCAGCTTGTGGGCAATCCCATCGCCATCAACCCCACACGCGAGCTCCTGCACGCGATCAATGCAGACCCGGCACTTCGCTCCTCGGTCCGGCTGGCAGTTGAACGCAAGGATGTGGTCTATCTGCTTCGCCCGGATGTAGAGACCTTCGCAGCGTTCGAGGAGTAGGGGCCGCAAAAAAACCCCGCCTTTCGGCGGGGCAAGGAGGTTTCGCATGATGCGGCTCACACGATGCGCAAAGATTAGATGTCGTAGTAAAGGGCGAACTCCCACGGGTGTGGACGAAGGTCCAGCGCCTTTACTTCGTTCTCCAGCTTGTACTCAATCCAGGTCTCCACAACGTCTGCTGTGAACACATCGCCCTTGAGCAGGAAGTCGTGATCCTTCTGCAGCGCCATGAGAGCCTCGCGGAGAGTACCCGGCGTGGTCGGGACCTTGGCCATTTCTTCAACCGGCAGGTCGTAGATGTCCTTATCAAGCGGCTCGCCCGGATCGATCTTGTTCTCGATCCCATCTATCAAGGCCATAAGCATGGCGCTGAAGCCCAGGTAGGGGTTGCTTGATGCGTCCGGACAGCGGAACTCGAATCGCTTTGCCTTCTCGCTCTTGGAGTACATTGGGATACGTACTGCAGCAGAGCGGTTTCGGCTCGAGTAGGCGAGGTTTACCGGTGCCTCAAAGCCCGGTACCAGTCGCTTGTAGCTGTTGGTGGTAGGGTTGGTGAATGCAAGGATCGCCGGAGCGTGCTTCAGCAGTCCACCAATGGCGTACTTCGCGGTCTGGCTGAGGCCGGCGTACTCGTCCCCGTAGAAAATGTTCTTTCCGTCTTTCCAGATTGACATGTGGGTGTGCATGCCGCTTCCGTTGTCATTCCACAGGGGCTTGGGCATGAATGTTACTGTCTTGTTGTGGCGGCGAGCCACGTTTTTCACAATGTACTTGTACTTCAGGAGGCTGTCGGCCATCTCCACAAGTGGAGCGAAGCGCATGTCAATCTCACACTGGCCACCGGTGGCGACCTCGTGGTGCTGTGCCTCGACAAGAATACCAATGCTCTCCATGAGAAGCGTCATCTCACTGCGGATGTCCTGCAGGCTGTCGGCAGGTGGTACGGGGAAGTAGCCCTCTTTGTACCGGGGCTTGTAGCCAAGGTTCGGGTTCTCTTCCCGTCCGGTGTTCCATCGGCCCTCCTGACTGTCTACGTAGTAGTAGCCGGAGTGTTCATTCTGGTCAAAGCGGACGTCGTCAAAGATAAAAAACTCTGCCTCAGGCCCAACGAAGATGGTATCACCTATGCCGCTGCTCTTGAGGTACGCCTCTGCCTTCCGGGCTATGTTGCGTGGGTCACGGGTGTAGTCTTCTCCAGTGATGGGGTCTGCAATGTTACAGGTCATGACCACGGTTTTCGCCGTCATAAAGGGGTCAATGAACGCGGTCTCTGCAACGGGCTTGACCAGCATGTCCGACTCATTGATCGCCTGCCAGCCACGGATGCTCGATCCGTCGAATCCCAGACCCTCTTCAAAAGCATCAATTTCGAACTCTCGTGCCGGGACACTGAAATGTTGCCAGATGCCGGGAAAGTCCATAAACCGCAGGTCGACAATCTGAACGCCCTCGTCCTTCATCATTTTCATGACATCGGCGGGGGTCTTCACATTACTCATGTAACACTCCTTGAATTTCCATCTGCCACCACTCCGGTGGCGCGTGCGTGTATGTGCCCGTCGTGATGCAAAGGCTGTGCCAAGCAACACGGGCGATCCATCTCCTGATTCCGTAATGACTTACCGAACAGGAACCAACAAACCCCTCGGTGGTTTCCAACCGAAACGTAGGATAGCTATCAAAAACCCTACGAATACGTAGGATCAGGGATGCGAGTCTACATCGAGGTCGGGTTCAAAGTTTGACCTCTCGCCTATCAGACCATATTCTCACGCTTATGTCTATGCATGTGATGGAACTCGATCGCGACTGGTTCGAGCGTGATCTGCTCGACAGATTCGTGCGCTACGCTCGCCTCTACACCACCAGTGATCCCCACGTTGAGACGACCCCCTCCACGGAGCGGCAGTTTGATCTGGCGCGGATGCTCGAATCTGAGCTGCTGGAGCTTGGTGTCGAAGATGTTTCGCTGGACGAGTGCTGTCGGCTCATCGCACGTATCCCTGCCGCGAATGCCATGGCCGGGGCGACCCCGGTTGGTTTTATGTCACACGTTGATACGGCGCCCGATTTCACCGGAGAGAACGTGCATCCCCAGGTTCACCGGGACTACGACGGCGGTGTCATCAAACTCAACGATCAGCATTCACTTGACCCGGCGGTCTACCCCATGCTCGCGAATTACAAGGGTGAGACAGTGATCACCACAGACGGCACCACGTTGCTGGGGGCCGATGACAAAGCGGGTGTTGCGGAGATCATGTCCGCGGTCAGATACCTGCTTGCCCATCCTGAGATTCCGCGCCCCGAGATAGAGGTTGTATTCACTCCGGATGAAGAGACCGGCAGGGGCATGACTGGATTTCCGGTAGAAAAACTGCGCTCGAAGTTTTTCTTTACCATGGATGGGACCGATGAGGGCGGAGTTGAAGCGGCCTGTTTCACCGCCTACAAGGCGGTTGTGAAATTCACCGGTTACAGTATCCACCCCGGAAGCGCTCGTGGAAAGATGGCGAACGCGGCATCAATGGCGGCCCAGTTCGTCACCATGCTGCCACGTTCCGAAAGTCCTGAGGCGACCGACGGGCAGTTCGGGTTCTACTGCGCAACTGAGATCAGCGGATCAATCTCTTCAGCAACTCTCACCGTCATTGTCCGTGACTTTGACCACGACACCGTTCGCCGCCGTGTAGCCTATCTGGAACAGCTTGCGGGGACCATTGAAGGCGCGTTCCCCGGCGGGAAGGTCACCGTCAGCGCAGAAAAACAGTACCTCAACATGGCGGACTTCCTTGAGCCCTACCCCAACGTCCTCGAGAATATCAAGGAAGCGATTCGTGCCACGGGGATGGAGCCGTTTGTACACCAGATCCGTGGCGGGACCGATGGTGCCCGCCTGAGTGAGATGGGCATTCCCACGCCGAACATCTTCACCGGTGGACAGAACCTCCACGGGCGCTACGAGTGGATTGCTCTTTCGGCCATGGTTCGTGCCACGAAGACCATCGTCAATCTGGTGCAAAAGTTTGCCTGAGGGTCCGGTGGTCACTCCCGGTAGACGCGCGGCACCCGACGTGAAACTGCGCAGGTGATCTCGTACGGAATGGTCCCGCAGAGCTCGGCGAGTTCTGCGGCATCCGGCGCGCCGGGGCCACCCAAGAGCTCAACCTGATCGTAGCGCTTCACGGTGAGCTCCGGTCCCAGGTTGATCATGAGCTGATCCATGCAAACTCTGCCTGCAACCGGGTACCGCACGCCGTCAATTGCAACCTCCGCAGAGTTGGACAGCAGTCTGTTGTACCCGTCTCCGTAGCCAATCGGAACAGTACCAATCCAGGTCCGCTGCGGTGCCTCCCAGGTCATCCCGTAGCTGATGCGCTCTCCCGCAGGCACCTCTTTGATATAGACGACCTGGCTGACGAGTTGCATGACCGGCTCAACGGAAATCAGCCGTTCCTGCTCCGCAGACGGATAGTAGCCATAGGCGAGCAGGCCGGGGCGGACCATGTCAAACCAGGCGTCCGGGTACCCGAGCACGCCCCCGCTGTTTGCTGCGTGGACAATGCCCGGATCTATTCCCGCGCCTGCAAGCGCCGCGAGTGAGCTGCGAAACCGCTCTATCTGCAGCTCCGTGTAGGCGCGGTCGGCCATATCTGCGCCGGCAAAGTGCGTGGAGACGCCGGCAAGCGACAGCGCCGGTTCGCGGTCCACGGCGCTGCAGACGCGCACCGCATCCTCAGGCCGGCACCCGATTCGTCCCATGCCGGTATCGATCTTGATGTGTATCGGCAGGGTGTGGCCGGCGCTTGCCGCCACCCGTGCAAACTCCCTGATCTGCTCGGTGTCACTGAGAATGGGGATGATCCGGTTCGCCACGATCTGGTCCATCTCCGAGGGGTTGGCAAGGCTGTAGAGCAGGATTGGCAGCTCTATACCTGCTTTGCGTAGCTCCACCCCCTCGTCGGAGGTTGCAACGGCCAGGTAGTCCACTCCGGCAGCCTGAGCGGCGCGTCCTGTCTCAACAATGCCGTGTCCGTACGCATCTGCCTTTACCGCAAGGCAGAGAAGCGGTGGCCGCCCTGCGCGGTAGGTGTGGCGGCGGATGGCCGCAATGTTCCTTCTGAAGGCGTCGAGCCGGATGATGGCTCGCGTGGCTCGCATGCCTGCAGCATAGAGAACGGTTGATCGGGAGGCAAGCAACGGGGACTCAATTGTGGTATATTACCGGTAGGGAAGCATATGGGCGTTTGCAAGAGCTTTGTTCTCTCTTCATTTCTCCTCATTCTCTTCGCCTGCAGCGAAAGTTCCATTCTGCTTGGTGGACTGGACGACGAGTCGCAGGTGGTGGTCCGGCTTACTGCGCCCAACGCGCTGGTAAAGTCGGGCGATGAGATTGCCATATCCATTGATCGCCGGACCGTCGCCCGTGGTGATGATGGCACGCCTGACACGGTTCGTATTGAGCTGCTGGATTACGACGGGGTCATCCTGGCAACGCAGCGGTACAACTCCGTTGAGAACGCCTCCACGCTTCCATCGGTCCCTATCCCGAACCTCGAACCGGGGCTCTATCGTCTGGTGGCGCACTACGAGGAAGGGGATGAGTCCATCTTCACCACCGAGATCCCGATCTTCCTGGTTGCAGACACCTACCGCATCCGGGGACTCTCCTCATTTCCTGCAAGCTCGTTCCCCGAGGCGGACAGTCTGCTCAGCCTTTCGCTTGACATTCCTCCTGGTGCAGATCCCTACCTGGTCTGGCACGTGAACGGGGACGTGGCGGCGTCAGGCTACCTCTCGCAGAGCGGAACTGTGCTGGCAGTCGCTGCCCCGCAGCTTCAGGGCGTCTTTCCGGTCCGGGTGGATCTCTACCCGGTCTGGCACACAAGCGCAGATCCGGCTGAGCTCGTTGCACCGGTACGGTTCACCAGTGAGATCTTTGTCTCTGAGAATCCCACCGTGCTCCCGACGGATCTTGGTCCGGACGAGCACTACTTCATGCTCTACCACATGAGGGGAACACTTCGGGACAGCGGCGCCCGGGTAGGGCTCTTTCCTGAGACCGATTTCAGCGGCTCCCGCTTTGGTTCTGTGGACCTGGCCGCGCGGGACAGGTTTTTTGGCTACGCCTTTGACGGGCGCTCCGGTATTGCCCTTCCGGGCTACCTCTGGCCGGTCTACGAGCGCCGCTTCTCTCCTGTCAGTCTCTCATTTCGGCTTCTGCCGGAGGCACGCGAGTCCACCCAGACCCTCCTGGAGTCTGATCTGGCAGGGAGCGGTGGTATCTCCGTTGTGATTGCCTCCGACGGAAGGGTAGGGCTTCAGCCTGGTGAGAGCCCGGTTGTCTGGTCGGAGCTCCCGATCGTGTCGGATGATACGGTGATAGACCTCACCATCTCCCTGATCCCGGACGGGAGGGAGCTGGTGGTGCACTTCTTTGCTGATGGCCTTCCGGTCTCTACCTCTCGTCTGCCGTTTGATACGTTCCCACCGCTTTCGGCGGCGGTGACTGCCCGGCAGCAGTCGGAGTGGTCCATGCTGCGCGGCGAGACCAGGCTGGGTGCGAGCCGTGATGGCTATGTCGGTATCATTGATGAGTTTGGTGTCTTCTTTCTGAATGCGGACGGTGCCCCAGCGGCGGATACCGCTCTATTTTTTGAGAGCATTGCAAGTCGCTACGGAAGCTCGGTAATCGTTGCTGAGAGCTTTGTTTCAGATCCCTCCGCATCCGGTATCTCGTTTAGCGGCGCGGTTAAGACCGGGGACGCCCAGTTGGTTCTGGCAGACGGTGGAACTGTGACGCTGCCCGCCGTTGATCTTGAGCGAGCAGCGGTGCGCCTGGAGATAGAGTCTCTCGGTGACGCAGAGCTCTGGCTCGGGGTGCACGACGGCGAAGGTGCGCAGCGGGACGCCTACCCGATCAGCTCGAACCAGGCCGTGGTCATTGTGATCCGCGCGACGGAGACGGGACTTCAGATAGTCTCCGGTGAGCAAACACGTGCGATAGATGGAGTATCGGTCATCGACAGCCTCCAACTGACGCTTCAGGCCTCCGGGGCTGAGCGGGAGCGCTCCGTTGAGTCAATTGTCATGCGCTATCTAGATAATGACGAATCCACCGGCGTCTCCGCAACGTCCCAAGAGTAGGAAACGGCATGCGAACCAGATATCTCATTGCTCTCCTGCTTGTTCTAGTTTCCGCCGGGGCTCTTGCACAGGATTTCTCAGAGCGGCAGCAGATCGCGGTGTTCAGACTGAGTTACTACGGGCAGCCGGAGGTAGAGATCCGGCGGGACGTGGAGTTTCGTGTGGTGGGGCGTGGCGGGTCGCTCACCGTGACGCTGCGTGGAACCGGGGTGGAGCGCTATGATCGGATATTTGATCAGGCGTTTGGTGCAATTGATACCCAGATACAGGAAGTGTTTGTCTCCCTGGGCCGTTTCACCGTGATCGGTATGCAGCAGCGGCTGAGTCAGGCCGGGGTCACAGACTTCATTGAGGTGCTCACCGAGTATCAGGTCAACAACCAGCAGCTTCCGGAGCCAGTCCTTCTTGGGCGACAGCCATTCACGGAGGCGGATTTCAGGCGGATCACGGGGGACTTCACCGTGGTTGTGCCCTCTGTGGTCTGGTACGATCTCTCCCGGGGCGATGACGGTGACTACCGTGCGGAGCTGGAGACGAGCTTCAGCTTCATTGATGTGGCAAACGGCCAGACGTTTGATCAGTTCTCCATTCGGACCTCCGGAGTAAGCGAGGATCCGCAGCGGGCGGTTCGATCGGCAGTTGACGAGCTCCCGCTGGAGCTCTCCTTCCGGGTTCGCAGCATGGACCGGTTCAAGCTTCGTACGGGGGTCGTAGAGGTCTCAGGCTCTGAGGTCTTGATTGAGTTCGGACGAAACATGGGTCTCGTGCCCGGCGAAGAGTACGCGGTCATTGCAGACCGGGTGCTGGCAAATGGGCGGATTGTCTCCCGGGAGACTGGTCTGCTTGTGGTTCGGGAGGTCCACTCTGACTTCAGCTACGCGAACGTACTCTACTCGGTACCTTCGGTCCAGCCGGGAGACCAGCTTCGTGAAGTGCCACGACGCGGGATTGATACGGACGTCTACCTGGACGTGATGACCACCGGTCTCGACTCTCTTACCTATATTGCGGGGCTGAAGGCGACGGTGAGTCGGGGGTTCTACGCTCTGCGCCCAATTGCGGCGTTTGAGCTTCCGTTCCGCGGTCTGGCAGGCGGGGTGCTCCTTCCTATGAACATCCGCTTCGGCGGCGAGTGGAACCTTTATCTGGGACGTCTGCGGATCACGCCGAGCGCCACGCTTGGAATCGGTGGGGCGGTCCCCCTTTCGGATGATCCGCTCTATGAGCGTTTCTATCTCAGTCATCTTGGCGCTTCTGCACGTCTTGCCGGAAGTCTTCTGGTGACGCGTGATATTCTTCTGAACGTTGAAGCCGGTTTTGGCTGGTGGCAATCGCTGATAGCAGGCACCCTGGGAGACCGGGGGCAGCCACTTTCGAGTTACGGCGGACTGATCATCGGCGCCGGCGTCACATTCAAGTAGGGGTACTTTATGAGCAGCTTGCGTCTCCGTCAATTTCTCGCCTGGCTCGCCTTGGCAACCGTGCTGGCCGGCTGTGCCTCCGGGCCGCCGCCGCGTGTGCCGGCGGGGCCGAGCCATGTCTATGTTGGTGCCGGGCGAGGCGACTCTCTTGGCACGGCCGTTAATGCTGCCAAGATGGATGCGGTGAGAAAGGCGGTTGTCGATCTGATCGGCGCCTCTGCAGAGGCGGCCAATGCGGAGGCGCTAGACCGGGTGCTCTACTCCACGCGAACCCCCAATGCCTTTGTCTTTACCGAGACCATGGAGACGCTCCGCCGAGACGGCAGTCTGATCGAGGGCGACCTCTACTATGAGATCCGGATTCGGGTAAACGTGGACGCGATCAAGGCCACGCTGGATGCAAACGAGTTGCCGGTCTCCGGCGCCGTGGAACCGGCCGCGCCGAGTGCGGCGGAGTCTTCAGAACCCCCGGTGCGCGCGCAGGCCGCTCCGGTTGCAGCTGAACCGGTCAGTGAACAGGAGCGGCGGTTTATCGATCGCTTTGTGGATACCATGACGTATATGGTGTACTACTCTGAGCGCTCAGTAGAGCGGGCAGAGGCGCAGTTTGCAGACCCTGAGTTTTTGCTTGCAACAGCGGTGACACAGGCCAACAGCTACCTTGTTGAAGAGGGTAGAGTGGTTATTGATGCAGGGCAGGTGGCAGAGCTGCGGGAGGATCAGCGGCTGATCTACGAGGAACAGACCGGCGAGGGCCTCTCTATCCTCCAGTGGATTGCCCGTCGCCTCAACGCTGACGTTTACATTGAGATTGACGCAGAGGTCTCCGCACGAAGCAGGAGCGGGAACTTTTATGGGGTGGCGAATGTGACCCTGAATATGTTTGAAACATCTACCGCTCAACTTCTCGGAAGTGTAGTCCGGCAGAGTCCTGAAACCTTCAGCCGGGTGAGTACGGAGGATGCTGTTCAGAACGCGGTGTCAAGCACCGTGTATCAGGCTATGCCGTTTGCCGTCTCAATGGCGAAGGAACAGATGGAGCGTATGGCAAGCCGGGGAATTCGATACGAGCTTACGCTCCAGAGTGCCCCTGACGCACGGACGCTCAGTCGTTTCCGCTCAGAGCTCGATAGCTCGAGCCGAGGGGCGGCAACGGTCAGTTCCGCGCCGGGAGAGGCGGTCTATGAGGTTTTCCTGGTTGGAAGTACGGATGATCTGGTGGAGCTTGTTTTTCGGGTAGCCGACCGCGTTGCGGGGTTTGAAAATATCGATCTTGTAGTAAGCCGGGGACGGGCGGTCACGTTCGACGCCGGTCTGTAGAACAACAGAGAGTAAGGAGTCCATATGAGACGAGTACACGGCGCGCTTGTGGTAGCCGCAATCGCCATTATTGCCGGATGCGCATCCGCTCCGGACACGGAGCCGGCGGAGATCCAGGAGGCGAGCTTCCGGATTGTTGAACACAAGAACAGCACGCTTGGTGGGAACATCCCCGACTGGACCAGCATGGCAGTGGGCCAGTTGGAGGATGACGAACGTTTTGACGGGCGTTTTGTCTTTCGTTTTGAAGAGACCGGTGGAGATCTTACCGGTGTTCGCAACATAGCAGACAACATGAATGCTCCCTCGGAAGTTGCGCGTCTGATCAGCACGCGGGTTGATCAGGTGTTTGCCGGCGCTCAGGTTGGTGATCAGGACTTTGTGGAGACCTACTTTGAGAACGTGGTTCGAACGCTTGCAAGCGCTGAGATCAACGGCCTTCGCAAGTACGACGATTTCTGGGTCCTCAAGGAGTATGTGAATGCGAACGGCAGCTCCGGCGATCGGGAGTACGCGTACTACACGCTCTACACCATAGAGGAGTCGATTGTGGATGAGCTTGTAGAGCGAGCAATCGACAACCTTGACGCGGAGACTGAGGAAGAGGTCACCGCTCGCGATCGGGTTCGCCAGATCCTTGACGGAGGACTGTAGGCTCTGTGACCTGTAGCAGTTGCACCGGCATCACCCACCATTTCTCATTTGCAGGCCACCGCGGGGTGAGTCGGGCAGCTGGTGTGCTGGTGCTGGTAGCGCTGCTGTCTGGTTGTGTAAGCACCGCTTCAAACCGACCTGCTCCCGATTGGGTGGTTCAGCCACCGGCCGCCGACCCGCAGACCGAGTACTTTGTGGCAACCGCCACCTCCCGCAGCGGAGACCCGGCGGAGGCTGAGGCTGCGGCAGCAGCTGCCCTGCTCTCTCAGATCAATCAGGCCCTTGGCGTGGATGTTGAAGTACTCACCACCGCACGCGCTCAGAGCACCCTCGAGAGTTTTGAGGTGAACCTGGTCCAGCAGGTGACTCAGGCGGGAAGTGGCCGGATTGAAGGGTTACGGATTGAAGACCGATTTGTGGTCACGACCGACAGCATGGTGACGGTGCACCTCCTGGGTGCCTATGAGAGAGCGGCCTTCGTTCGGGAACAGCAGGCGCGTCGTCTGTTGCTTCGGGAGCGTGAGGCAATTCTGCTGGACCCGGAGGCGGAGGCGGCGCGAGCAGCGGACCGTGGTGAGGCTGCTCGTGCGCTGCTGCTCTACTCACAGTCGGCTGCGGCAGCAGCACGTGCGATTGACGAGGGTCTGCGGATTGCACCATCGGTGCTCGAACGGGTGCTGCAGGCTGCCGGTGAGCTCGCCGCGGGGCTGGAACTCGAGACCCTGGCCGGACCGGTTCAGGCCCTGGTGGGTGATCCGATCGGTGAACCGGTTCTCTTTTTGCTCACCGACCGCACCGGATCTCCGGTACCGCAGGCCCCGCTCCAGGTATCCTACCGCATTCGCTCCGGTGGTCGAAACGTGGTACGGACCGAGCGGCTTCTCACCGCCGCTGACGGGACCGCCAGGTTCCTGCATCCGTCGGTTGTCGTACCGGGCGAACACTCCGTGACCGCCCGTCTTGACCTGCCGGAAGTGCTGGCACTTACCGATCGCCTCCCGTCTTCGATCGCCGCCCAGGTGGATGCCGTGGAGGCTGCAGTGACAAACGTTCGCGCGAGCCACCGGTTCAGTGTGGTGAGCCGGGCGAGGGAGCTTGCTACGGCGATCATCATAGCGGACACGGACGTCACCGGCGCCCTGATGCCGGTGCATCGCACTGCAGATGGGGTGCGGGAGATCCTTCGGCAGGCCGGGTTTTCCGTTGTCTCCGCAGACGTTGACTATGCCCGTATCGCTGAGCTCCCGGAGGCAGAGCTTGCCCCCTATCTGCAATCTGTTTTGCCTACGAGTGTCGAGCGCGTGATCGTTGGGGTGGCGTCTATCACGGACTTTAATGAGAGCGAAGGATATCTGGTTCGGGTTACCGCTACACTGCACACGATCGACCTGGTCATAGGGGAGTCAGTGCACCAGGTGAGTGCTGTGAAGAACGCCCAGAGCTCAAGCGCGACCGGTGCGGTGACTTCGGCCTTTCTGAGCCTGGGTCGTGGGCTCGGCGAAGAGCTTGCTGCCTCACTGCCCTAACGCCGAACGAATCTCTCCCGGCTTGTTGGTAATGATCCCCGTCACGCCCATGCGTGCGAGCCGCACCGCCTCTTCCGGGTCATCCACCGTCCATGGAATCACCGAGAGTCCGCGCCGCCGCGCCTGCAGCATCATCCGGGAGTTCACCTGGCTCCATTGGGGCTTGAGAACCGTCGCTCTGCCAATCCGGGCACCAAACCCGTGGCGCAGAAACCAGGGCATCTCCGGCGTATCCGCGTAGATGACTGCCCGGTGTATCTCGGGGGCGAGCACACCAATGCGCCTGATGATCCTGGGATCAAAGCTGGAAACAAGGACATGGCTGACAAGTCCCCGCTCCCGGACAATCCGCACCGTTTCCCACTCTACGCTGTGCGGATGCGCAGGACCGCGAACATCTCCGTGAGGTTTGATCTCAATATCAATGTAGTGGTCCGAACCCAGCAGATCGAACACATCCGTGAGAAGCGGAATGCGTTCTGCTTCAAATGCGTCACCAAAAAATGAGCCCACACTGTGCTCTCTGAGCTCCGAGAGCGTACTCTCTCCAATGCTGAGTGGAGCCCCACCGGTGCGTTCGAGGGTGTGATCATGAATCACCACGACCTCGCCTGATGCGCAGCAGTGGACATCCAGCTCGGCAGCGGCGACAGCGTGCTCATGAATAAGCCGAAAGGAGGCCAGGGTGTTCTCCGGGGCCCGGGAGCTGTACCCGCGATGGCCAAAGACAATGGGGAGCTCTTCCGGTGGCTGGGAGAATAGGGCTCTCACGCGTTCTTCTCCGCCTCGTTAGCCATCCTCCGGCGAAGTTTTTCCAGCTCAAGCTCCGCCTCCGCCTCTGCCAGCGAACGGTCCGTCCCGTAGTTGGTACCCACGACAGACTCCAGCTGCTGCAGAAGGGCATCTGCGTTGGTGCTGAGTCTCGGCTTGTCACTTATCTTCGACAGCCTTCGTTTCAGCTCTTCCACTTTGAATGCGAGCTCGTGCTCTTCCCGCTTGAGTGTGATCACCCGCTTGTGAGCCTGCTCTGCACGTTCAAGTGCCGCCTTTGCAAGCTCCGCCTCTCCCCGGTCGGCTGCGATTCCTGTGCGCTTCTTCCACGCGGTGAGCTCATCCTCTGCTTCCTGCAACTGAGAGCGCGTCGTGTGCAGTGAGCTGATAAACTGCGCAACGTATGAACGAGCCTCTGAAACCGAGAGACCCTCAAGATCCAAATCGTCTTCCACGCCTGCTCCTCAACCTCTGGTCTGATCTCAGTATGGCACAGCTCGCGGTTTTTCGACACTACTCTTACAGCGCAGCAGTCACTACCTTTCGCCCATGCCGATGCAGGAGCATCCGATAGTAGCAGTTGCCACTCCCCTCGCTCCCGCCGCTCTTGCCGTCATACGAACGAGTGGGGCGGACGTGTTGAACCTGATCGCCTCCCGCTTCTCCCGTCCACAGGCGCTGCGTCTAGCCGCCGGACACACGCTTGTCCACGGCCACCTGACCGACAGAGAGCAGCATCCTATTGATGAGGTGCTCGTCTCAGTCTTCCGTGCCCCGCGCAGTTACACCGGCGAAGAAGCGGCAGAGATCTCCTGTCACGGTAGCCCTGCGGGTGTCCGGCGCGTCTATCAGGAGCTGCTTTCAATTGGTCTGATCCCGGCGCAGCCGGGAGAGTTTACCCGTCGCGCCTTCGCCAACGGCAAGCTGGATCTCACTCAGGCGGAGGCGGTTGACGAGATTGTACGGGCTCAGACCGCCGCGGCACACGCTCTTGCGGTAGATCGCCTGGGCGGCGCGGTTCGCGAGGCCCTCTCGCGGACGCGACAGCGGCTCATCTCGCTGATGGCACAGCTTTCAATCCAGCTCGACTATCCGGAGGAAGATACCGGGGAGGTTGCCATTGACCGTACGGTCCTCACGGCGGCCCTTGAGGAGATCACTTCACTTGCCGCCACCTTCTCCCGGGGGCGCCTCTATCAGGAGGGGGTTCGGGTCGCGCTTGCCGGAAGAACAAACGCTGGAAAGAGCTCGCTCTTTAATCGCCTCCTTGGGAATGACCGATCCATCGTGAGCGAGGTGCACGGCACCACCCGTGACTACCTGGAGGCGTTGATAGATCTGGCCGGTGTGCCGGTCCGCCTCTTTGACACTGCAGGGCTTCGGACCACCAGCGAGCAGGTGGAGGAAGAGGGTATCAGGCGCAGCCGGCAGATCATCGAAGGGGCAGACCTTGTTCTCTACGTGAGAGATGCCACGTGCCCGCCGGATGCTGAAGACGAGGCACGCGTTGCGCGGATCAGCCGGCAGACACCGGTGCTTGTGGTGGACAACAAGATAGACCTGGCGGCCGGCCCGCGGGAGAGCGCCGGCCC
>CAZREG010000033.1:24634-28491 GCA_964599075.1 uncultured Spirochaetaceae bacterium
GGAGAGCGCCCCGGGTCGTTCCGGCGTACTGGCAACCCTCGCGGTGTCCGCTACCACCGGCGAAGGCGTGTCGCAGTTGCTTGACGCGCTTCGGGAGTCGCTACTCTCCGCGCGTGGGGTGGGGGAGGCCGGAGGGCTTGCGATCGACTCCCAGCGTCAGTTTGACGCGCTCGAACGCGCCGCGCAGGCGTTGCGCCTGACAGATGCGTCCACCGCAGAGGGGCTTCCCGCGGATGTGGTCGCGGTGGATCTGCAGGAGGCGCTTGCCGCAATCGGAGAGATCACCGGTGAGGTTGCAACTGCGGAGATTCTTGATCAGATGTTTGGCAGTTTCTGCGTAGGTAAGTAAACTGGTCACCAATTCTACACTATCACTGCACACTATGGTAAGGTGAACTATGGACTACGAAGCGATTGTCGTAGGCGGTGGCCACGCCGGCATTGAAGCCGCGCTGGCGCTCGCCCGTCTGGGGCACTCCACGCTCATGATAACCCAGAATCTCGATCATATTGGTAAGCTCTCGTGTAACCCGGCCGTTGGCGGTCTGGCAAAGGGCAACATGGTCCGGGAGATTGACGCGCTCGGCGGCGAGATGGGACGAATCATAGACAAGACGATGATTCAGTTCCGCGTCCTGAACCGCAGTCGTGGCCCGGCCGTCCAGGCGCCGCGGGCGCAGGCGGACAAGCTGGCGTATCAGGTGGAGGCAAAGTCTGTCCTTGAGCGGCAGGCGAACCTCGAGCTCTTTCAGGATACGGTGACCGAGTTGCTGCGTAGCAGATCCGGCGACGAGATCATCGGGGTACGAACTGAACGCGGCCGGGTCATCCACGCGCAACGGGTTGTCGTGACCACCGGCACCTTTCTCAACGGCCGAATCTACATAGGTGAATACACCACGAGCGCCGGACGGATCTCTGAGCCGGCCGCGCTTGGCCTTGACCGTTCGCTGCGTGAGATCGGTTTTCGGCTTGGGAGGCTGAAGACCGGGACCCCTGCGCGGGTGCACCGTGATTCGCTTGACCTTGAAAAGATGCAGGAGCAGTTTGGTGACGAGGAGGTGCTGCCGTTCAGCTTCTCGCACCAGAGCGTGGATCGCCCCAAGCTCAGCTGCTTCATCACCTTCACCACCCCCGAAACCCACCGGATCATCAGCGAGAACATGCATCGCAGTCCGCTCTACTCAGGCCTCATTGTGGGTAACGGACCCCGCTACTGCCCGTCCATAGAGGACAAGGTGGTGAAGTTTCCGGATCGTGACCGGCACCAGATTTTTATTGAGCCTGAGGGGCAGAGCACGCGTGAGATGTACCTCAACGGGATCTCGAGCTCACTTCCGGAAGATGTGCAGGAGAAGTTTCTGCATACCATCCCGGGTCTCGAACATGCACAGATCATGCGGCCCGGGTACGCGGTTGAGTATGACTATATTGACCCTTCCCAGCTGTGGCCTACGCTGGAGTGCAAGATGGTTCGGGGCCTCTACATCGCCGGGCAGACCAACGGTTCCTCCGGTTACGAAGAGGCTGCGGCCCAGGGTCTCATGGCGGGCATCAATGCAGCGCTGAGTCTGCAGGGTGAACCGTCACTGATTCTCAGTCGCGCTGAGGCTTACATCGGTGTGCTGATTGATGATCTTGTCACTCTGGGAACTCAGGAACCGTACCGGATGTTCACCTCCCGGGCGGAGCACCGTATATCCCTTCGCCACGATTCCAGTGATGAGCGTCTCTACCAGCGCGGCTACCAGGTAGGACTGAACTCTGAAGAGGCGTATCAGCGCTTTCTGGAGAAGCAGTCGCGTATAGACCAGGTCAAGGAGCTGCTTCGCCGGCGCAGGCTCAGCGAGGCAGATGCTGCACTCCTCTCCCTTGCGCGGCACGTCGGAAAGCCGTTCTACCAGGTCCTGAAGGACCCTGACGTCTCGCTCCCGCATCTTCTCTCCGTTGACCAGGCGATCGCCGCAGGGGCACGCCCGGACTGGCTTCGCCAGGTGGAGCTTGACGTGAAGTACGAGGGTTACGTAGCACGACAGGAGCGCCAGATTGTACGGTTCGAGAAGCTTGAGTCCATGAGGATCCCGGCAGAGTTCGACTACGACGGCGTGGCGGGAATCTCCAACGAGAGTCGCGAGAAGCTCAATGCGATCAGACCGCTCTCACTCGGGCAGGCCTCACGGGTCTCCGGTGTCCGCAACGCTGACATTGCAGTCCTCATGGTGGCCCTTGAGCGTCGCACCGGTGCAGCGGCACGCTGAGTGTACGAGGCACTCAGCAGCGGACTTGACGCGCTGCCCTTCCGGGTTGACCAGGAGCAGCGTGCTTGTCTGTTTCGCTATCTGCAGGAGATAGAGCTCTGGAATCCCAGGCTAAAACTGATCTCTGCCGCCGGAGATGAGCTGGTTGTCCGGCACATCCTTGATTCGCTTGCACCACTTCCGCACTTTGCCGCACTTGCCGCCGCCGGTTCCCAGTCTCCTTCTGAGTCTCTCTCCCTGGCGGACCTGGGGTCCGGAGCGGGCCTTCCCGGCATTCCGCTTGCCGTGGCGCTGCCGCAGTTTGTAGTCACGCTCGTTGAGCGCGGGGGACGTAGAGCGGGGTTCCTCCGCAACGCGGTCGCGGTTCTCAAGCTCTCCACTGTGGAGGTGGTAGAGGCGGACGCGTTCTCGCTTGCCTCCGGGAGCTCACCGCGTTGGCGCGCTCTCACCGCGCGGGCGTTTCTTCCGCTGACCCCGGATCTTCTTGACGCCATGACCCTGCTTGCCGAGCCGGGAGGCACGGCACTGCTCTACAAGGGGCGAAGAGCTGCGATTGAGCCCGAGCGTCTGCTCTGTGAGCAGCACCCCGGAGTCTCCACCGTATCGGTTGAGCCTGTCGTAGTGCCGCAGCTGCGGGAGGAGCGGCACCTTCTGATCATCAGATTCGCTTGAAAAGCGGGTCGAGCTGTTCCTTGTCTATCAGGTCTATCAGGCGTGCCTCTACGAACGCCTTTGCTCCGTCTGAGAACGTTCCGGCGCTTATGCACAGTCCCCGCCCGGCGTGAACCTCTTTGAGTCGGGAGTAGAGATCACGCAGAACCAGCTCTCCTATCACGCCGTTCGAGCGCACAAAGCGAAAGAGTACCGTATCCTCCCAGCGCGCGGTACTGATCTCGGCAACAAGGTCGGTGTACTCTTCTCTACTCGTTGAGATGTCGGTCACCTTCGCGCGACTTCTGGGAAAGTAGTTTGCAACGAGCCGGCGACAGAGTCCTATGAACTCGCTGGTGGGTGCCATCATGAACACCTGCAGGTTCCGATTTCCGGCAAGCTCGCGAGTCTTGCTCAGCTGCGCTGAGACATCTTTGTAGTTGGGGTTTATCCGGGCTATCTCCTGAAGGGTCGATACTGCCTCGTCAACCTGTTGCTGTTTTGCGTAGGTCGCTGCGAGCCGGTACTTGAGCTCCAGCACTATCTCCGGCGCTACGTTCTCGTGCTTGAGCCCAATCTGAAAATCGAGTTCAGCATCCGAGTATCGTCGTGACTTCAGCTTCATTGATCCGGACATCAGACACGCTTTGGGCCCGTAGGTCGGGTGCGGTCTCAGGTGCTCAAACGTTTTGGTTGCAAGTTCCTGTTGCCCGGCCTCGTAGTACGCCTGCCCAAGCAGATAGACACTCTCCTTGTCATCCGGATGTGACTCAGCTACCCGGCGCAGCAGCGATATCGCTTCCTTGGGACGCTTCATGCGAAAGAGAGCCTGCCCGAGTCCGCGGACCGTCTCCGGATGATCCGGGCGCTTGTCGTATGCGGCCTTCAACAGGGAGGCCGCCTTCTCGTAGTTCTTCCGCTTCAGCTCAATTTGACCCAGATTGTAGT
>CAZREG010000034.1:0-27370 GCA_964599075.1 uncultured Spirochaetaceae bacterium
GAGGTATGTCGCGCCCAGGAGGACTTGAACCTCCGACCCTCGGCTTAGAAGGCCGATGCTCTATCCAGCTGAGCTATGGGCGCAAAGTAATTGGAACCTGCAGGCAGGACGCCTGCAGGCTGGATGGCCCGGTTTCTTGAGGAGCGTCGCGTACGGCGATCCTCAAGGCCTCCTTTCGGCGCATCCGTATCATGTAGCCGTAGCGTACATGGTATCGGGATGGCGAGACTCGAACTCGCGATCTCCTGCTCCCAAAGCAGGCGCCTTAGCCACTAGGCTACATCCCGGCGGAAGTCTAAGTATACGCTCCGGCAAGCGGGGTGGTCAATCTGGTTCTATGGGTCGGTGCGAGTGCTGCATTCCCGCCTTCCCACTGGCCGATCGGCGGAAGTGCGCAGTACCTTCCCGACAAGCCATGGCCAGGGACCACCGCGCTTCAGAAATCACTCTCAGGCTCAATGAGGAGTATCCCGACCGCAGGCCGCTCCTGGTCTACAGTTCGCCGTTTGAGCTGGTAGTCGGGGTGATTCTCAGCGCCCAGACCACAGATGCACAGGTGAATCAAGTCACCCCGGAACTCTTTCGGAGGTATCCGGACGCAGAGGCTCTTTCACGAGCCGATCATCTGGAGATTGAGCGGATCGTGCACAGCACGGGTTTCTTCCGCAACAAGGCAAAAAACGTCATTGCCGCTGCGGCCCGTATACAGGACGGATTTGCCGGCGAGGTCCCAGAAGCGATGGAGGATCTCATCACCATACCGGGTATGGGTCGCAAGAGCGCGAATGTTATTCGGGGTGTCATCTACGGCGAGCCGGCAATTGTCGTTGACACGCATCTGACTCGGGTGACGAATCGCATCGGCCTTGTGAAAGGGAAAAATCCCGAAAAACTAGAGCGGGAGTTATGCGCAATTGTGCCTGAAGCGTTACAGACCGATTTCTCCATGGCGGTGAATCTCCACGGTCGCGCGGTCTGTACCGCACGTGGACCGGCTTGTGACCGCTGCGTCATCCGCGATCTCTGTGACTACGGGCAATCTGCGGCTGTTTCAGAGCAGAAATGAGTGGAACCCATGCAGGTCTGCGATGCCGTTGGCAACCGCGTACGCCTCCACCTCGTCTGCAATCCGCGCGGCGATCCGGGGGTCGGCAAAGTTAATGGTTCCCACCTGAACGGCTGAAGCGCCTGCCAGGAGGTACTGAAGCGCATCGTCACTACTCATGATGCCGCCAAGCCCGATGACTGGAACGGACACTGCGCGGCTTACTCGGTAAACGGCGGCCACTCCGATCGGCAGGACCGCCGGGCCGCTCAAGCCGCCGGTGCCGGCCGGGAGCACCGTCCGCCGGTGACGGGTGTCAATGACCATTCCGACAACGGTGTTTATGCAGCTCACCGCGTCCGCGCCACCCTGTTCGGCTGCTATCGCGATATCTGCGATGCTTGTTACGTTGGGAGTGAGCTTTGCAATCACCGGACGGTCGGTGACTGCACGTACAAGGCGGACGGTCTGTTCCACTGCTTTTGGATCCGATCCCAGGGATACCCCACCGGCTTTAACATTGGGGCAGCTCACGTTGATCTCATAGCCCCAGAGAGTTCCATGCGGGTCATTCGCCTCAAGGAACTCGGTCACCTCGGCGTACTCCTGAGGGAAGTCTGCGGCAACGTTTGCAATGATCGCACATGGCATGCCGGAGAATGCCGGGAGCTTCTCCTGGACAAATCGATGCATGCCCACGTTTGCAAGGCCAATGCTGTTGAGCATTCCCGCCGCTGTCTCGATGATACGAGGCACGTCGTTGCCTGGTCGTGGCGTTCGGGTTACGGCCTTCGTGTAGAGGGCGCCAATCCCGGAGAGATCAAGATGCGTCTCATACTCGCTTCCGTAGCCGAACGTTCCGGAGGCAACACCTACTATGTTCGATAGCCGCTGACCGCGGATAACTGGATGCAGGTCAGCCATTAGTCGAGTCGCTCCCAGACAATCTCATCTGAAGCGAATACGGGGCCCTCTGTGCACACCCGGGCGTATGCATCCTCGCCGTGGACAGGAACGGCACAGCCCATGCATGCTCCAACTGCACATCCCATCATCTGCTCCATCGCCACCCACGCTGGTAGCCCCCTGCCGGCTGCCAGGGTGTGGCCTGCACAGAGCATTGGCAACGGCCCGCAGAGGTAGAGCTCTACGGTACCGGCGGTGATATCGATCGTTTGTTCGGCAAGCGCAACGACGGTTCCGTGAAAGCCTTTCGATCCGTCATCGGTAGCCACCCGCAGCTGTACCCGGCTGTCCAGATCGAGTTCTGGGAGATTTTCCCGTGAGCGGGCGCCCACGAGCAGCAGCGGGGCAGGGGAGAGGGGGGCGAGTCGGTTTGCAAGGTAGAGTATTGGACCAATGCCCACTCCACCGGCGAGCAGGATGGGTACCGCGCCGGGTGCCGGTGCCGGGAAGCCGTTGCCAAGGGGAGCCAGGACATCCATCTCGTCTCCTGGTTGGAAGGAGGCGATCGTGCGCGTTGCCGGTCCCCGACGCCAGTAGATGGTGGATGCAACTCCATCGCTCCGGAGACCCGAGAATCCGAACGGTCTACGCAGCAGTGGAACCGGCCCCGGGTCCACACGAACGGTAAAGAACTGTCCCGGGTCGGGCTCGCCGAGAGATTCCGGCCAGGAGAAGTCGAGCTGATAGTAGTCTCGTGCAATCTCCCGATTCGCAACGATCCGGGAGGTGAAAAGTGGCATGCCCTCACTATACGGGGGTGATCACGCTTTGACAATTCGCCGGTCGCTTTCCGCCAGGCTCATGGATGCGACAGGTTCTCATCTCTCCGCGCGTCAGCTCCACAGCCGACGCGGGTACTCACCGGACTCGATGAAACCTCGGATATGTCCCTGCACACTCTCCTTGTCTTCCTTGTATGTCATGCCGAACCACTGGCTGGTCGTGGAGAGTACCTTCATGCGGGCCTGTCCGGTCTCAATGAGTCTGGTCATGAGCGTGGGGATGTAGAACTCGGAGGCCGGCTCGTCGCCGTGCGCTTCAAGGAAGCGCGTAAACTCCTGCTCGATCTGTTCAAAGACAGCCGGGGTAAAGCCGAACATGTTCATGCTGGCAAGATCTTCGGATGAGAGCTCTACCGTCTCGCCCTCATCACGCGTATCAATGACCCGATCGCCTGCCTGTTCGATCTTCTTGTGCTCCTGGATGCTGGTGAGATATCCGTCGTCATTCCGCTTACAGATACCCCTGCTGACCGTTCCGTTTGGTGACAATGTGTCCGCAAGCCGATAGCCCACCATAGCGTACTCCGTCTGCTCTGTCGGACGTTCATCAAGAAACGCATGGATTGTCGCGTACGCGTCGCGTCCGTAAAAGTCGTCTGCGTTGACCACTGCGAACGGTGCCGTGACAGCTTCCCGTGCTGCGTAGACTGCATGTGCGGTTCCCCACGGTTTGCTTCGTTTGGCGGAAACGCTTCGGCCGCGGGGCAGGTCGTCGAGTCGCTGATGCACGTAGCTCACACCAATCTCCCGGCCAAACTTGCCGGCAAAGAACTCCCGAACCGCCTCCTCTATCTCCGGACGTACAACAAAGCAGAGATCAGTGAACCCGGCGCGAATGGCGTCATAAATGGAGTAATCAATGATCGCCTCTCCGTTTGGTCCTACGCTGTCTATCTGCTTCACGCCGCCGTAGCGACTTCCCATTCCCGCTGCAAGCAGGACCAGTGTTGTTCGACTCATCTTGTTTCCTCTCTGCGTTGTTTTAGATTGCCAGCGTGAACTCGTCTCCAATACTTAACAGATCTTCATCCTCGTCAAGGGTGGGAAGAGCTGGGTCGGCATCCGGATTGGTCAACACTTGAACAAGTGCATCCTGTACCGTTCGATTTATAAATGAAGTAGCCGCGGGGCTCAGCGCGGTGAACCGAATTCCAAATCCCGGTTCAGCGTTGCTTGATGCCTGCCGTGGATCAAGCACCTCACAGGTAGTGTTGATCGAGAAGTTCTGAAACATGAGTTCGATCTCACAGATTGTGCCGCTCTGCGGCGCCGGACCGACGGGATTGAGAAAAGCGCCGCCGGCGCTCAGATGACGGATCTGGTGCACCGGCTCATCATCTGCGTGAAGTCGGGCTCTCAGCGGAAAGTCGTAGCGATGGTATTCACGTCGATCGTGGGATCCACCTCCGGAAGTGAGCCTGGACAGCAGCAGTTCCAGCTCGACCCCGGTCTGCGAGATCTTCGAGCGCACCAGAGTTGCCGCATCAGTCTCACGCGGGACCGACTCCACCTGTGTGAGCAGCAGGAGCGGCAGAAGCGGAAAACTCCGACTCACCGATTCCACGAGTGCCTCCCACTCTTCATCGGACTCTTTCATGAGTACCGCCGCGCCTATCAGACCGGGCTGATCGACCAGTGCCTCAATAAAATCACGCTTGTAGTAAACGGTCTGAAGGCTTGTACCGCTGAGCTGCATGGTGTCCGTCTCTCGAAGAAGCTCAGAGACATAGAGCACGAGTTGATCCATCGGCCCACAGTATAACAGGTTGGGGCCCTGCGCCAAAACGGGTCGCTCAGCTGGTCCCTTCCAGGGTTTTGACAGCCCATTGGGCATGCTCGCGAACAATGTCACTATGGTCGTTGCAGAGCTCTTTCAGCCGGCGGAGCAACTCTTTTCTTCCCGTGTTCGCTGCTGCGATGCACGCGTTTCGGACCATAGCATCACGTCCGGGACGCAATAGAGGCGTGCCGGAGAATGCCTGCCGGTAACTCTCCTGATCCTCGAACGCGAGCAGCCGGTCGAGCTGCAGCTCGGGTCCCGCCCGGTGTGCGGTAAAGTCCCCGATCTTTGTGGTTTGGGCCCGAACGTTCAGAGGACACACCTCCTGGCACAGGTCACAACCAAAGACCCAACTGCCCATGAGTGGACGCAGCTCTTCGGCTATGCTGCCGCGGTGCTCAATGGTCAGGTAGCTGATACAGCGGCGGGCGTCAATTCGGTGGTGATCATAGAGTGCACCCGTTGGGCATACGTCACCACACCGGAAGCAGCTGCTCGGGCAACCGCCGTGAACCGGCTCTGAAACGGGTGTACTGCCATAGGGGCGCGTCGAGAGTATCTCCCCCAGGAAGAACCAGCTCCCGTATGCGCTGGAGATAGTAAGAGTGTTGCGTGCAGTGTATCCCAGACCGGCGCGCTCGGCGAAGAATCGCTCTGAGAGCGGGGAGGCGTCCACGAACGAGCGAAACTGTTCATCCGGGTAACGCGTGCGCAACTCCCGAACCACGCGTTTCAGCCGCTTTCCCAGGGCATTATGGTAATCTCTCCCCCACGCGTAGCGGGCTACCCGCCCCTCCGGCGAGGATCCCGTCTCCGCAGGAACAGGCTGATAATAGTTTGCTCCCACCATGATAACCGACCGGCATGATGTCAGGATACTCCGCGGTTCGTACTTCATGGACTCGTGGCGGGCAAGGTAGTCCATCTCTCCGTGGTTACCGCCGGCGATCCACTCGCGATACTCAGCCTGTTCACGGGTGTGGTCCGCACCGACCGGGGCTACACCAAAGAGCTCCAGGTCGTGGGCCCGCAGGAGCTCACTGAGCTCAGCGTCCACCTGTGGGAAGTGAGCGTGTGAGGGAATCACGCCGGCATCTCTATCTGTACTTTGACGCTCTCCGGAGCCGGCTCCACCGCGTAGTCGTAGGCTTCCTTACTTTCGGCGAAAGGAAAACGCTCGGTCACCAGCGGATCAAGATCTATGGCTCCACAGCCCATGAGCGCAAGCGCCCGAGGATAGACATGTGCGTAGCGAAAGATGGTCTGCATTTCGACCTCTTTTGCCTGTGCGGCGACCACGTCGTAGGTTATCGCTTCCACCGGCATACCGATCGCGACAAGACGCCCTCCCGGGCGGAGGTAGCGGATTGCATCCGTCAGGGTGCCTGGCGCGCCGCTTGCCTCAAATACGATATCCACACCCCATCCGTCGGTCATCCGATTCACGGTCTGAACCGGATCAACCTCCCGGACGTTGACAGCGGTCACGGCTCCCAGCCCAGCGGCTCGCTCCAGGCGCGCCTTCTGAACATCAACGGCAATGATTGAGCTGCACCCGCCGGCAAGCGCCGCCATGATCGTTACCAGACCAATGGTGCCGGCGCCCACAACCACAGCCGTGTCTCCCGGTGCAATGCGCGCCTTCGCTGCAGCGTGCATCCCCACCGCCAGCGGCTCAACCATGGCACCGGCGACGAAGCTCACGGTATCCGGCAGCCGGAAGGTGTAGGCTGCCGGGTGAACCACCGTCGGTCGTGTGACGCCATGAATCGGCGGTGTTGCCCAGAACCGCACGTCCGGATCCAGATTGTACATTCCAAGCCGGTAGGCTCGGCTGTGGGGATTGGGAACGCCGGGTTCCATGCAGACTCGGTCGCCCGGCTTCAGGCTGGTGACCTCATGGCCGATCTCCAGCACTACTCCGCTCGCCTCGTGGCCGAGGATCATTGGCTCGGAGACAACGAAGGGACCAATTGAGCCGTGAGTGTAGTAGTGAAGGTCACTGCCGCACACCCCTACATTGCGAAGCGCAATCCGAACATCGGTCGGTCCGAGCTCTTCTTCAACGTTGATTGAGCGAATGCTGAGTTCACCTCGCCGCTCGAGTACCAGTGCGTCCATGGGCCTATGGTACCATACCGGCGCAGGTGATGCACTTCTCCGGAAACCAGCCATTGGGGGGGGCTAGAACACCGCCTCTGCGGTGAACGCTCCCTCCATGCCCTTTATGAGCGATGAGAGCCACCTGCTCGCTTTTGTCTCAGCGCTTCCCTCAAGCAGGACACTGAGGTGGAGTATCTCCCGTGGCTCTATGCGCCCATTGATAACGGCGGCCTTCTGTCCCACCGCGCCAACCCCCACCGCAACCGGCTCCTGAGCCCGCGGAATATACCACCCCCGGACACGGACTCCGGGTCCGAGCGAGCTGACGGTAACGGTCCTTCCGGCCGGCAGCGGCCCAATGTGCAGATGACGCGGTGCCGCAACTGCTCTGTTGACCAGCTTCATCCGAATGCTGGGTGGCAGAGCTCTGAACGGGCCGCAGAGCATGCTGCAGATACGGCGGCCAAACCTTCCGAGCACGATCTGTGCCTCATCAAGAGGTTCCTGCCGTGCGGCATCAATCTGCTCAGCCATCTCCTCTGTCGACCGGCTGTCCGCGTGGGCAAGGAGGAGTGGAACACAGATCCTGCGGTCACCGAGTGTGCGCTCAACCATGACCCGAACGTGCACTGACTCGCTGTTCGGGGTGCGTCGGCGAGAGGTGCTTTCTACTTCCGGATGGGTCCGTATGCTTACCGCGATCTGGCCGGCGAGCCAGCTGAGAAGCGACGTTGCTCCCGGCGCCTGTGGAAGCATACGGCGGCGCGCCTTTGTGATATCGATCTCCAGAAGCGCGACCGTGGCGTGGTGCCTTGCCCCCAGCCTGGCAACCGGAAGGGTTCCCAGTCTGCTCCTCGGGAAGGGAATGGTGGCTGTGCTGCTGCCCATGCGCTCTCCTCTCCGTATGATGATCGGCGAGCAGAGCCGGGTAATGCAGCGCATTTCTCCCCTGGTCTCGCGGGACTGACAGCCGTTGCACCTCATGATAGGCTCCGCACATGGTAACCATAGAAAACGTTCGGGCCGTGCTCACGGCTCCTGAATCGATCGATCTTGTCATTGTCATTGTGGAGACTTCTGAGCCTGAGCTTGTCGGCTATGGTTGCGCGACTTTCACTCAGCGTGCGAGCGCCGTCGCCGAGGTGGTGAACCAGTATCTGGCACCCCTGCTCGCGGGGCGGGATGTCTCACGGATTGAGGACAGCTGGCGCCTCATGATGGCGAACAGCTACTGGCGCAGCGGGCCGGTTCTCAACAACGCGGTTGCCGGGGTAGACATGGCTCTCTGGGATATCAAGGGAAAGCTTGCGGACATGCCCCTCTATCAGCTTCTCGGTGGCGCCTGTCGCGATCGGGTGGATGTTTACAGACATGCGGATGGGTCGACCATCGACGCATTAATCAGCCGGGCGAAAGAGCTGGTTGATCAGGGACACCGATATGTGCGCTGTCAGCTCGGCGGCTACGGAGCTGCCGGCGCCATGGTGCGCAGCGGTGACGCTGAGAGTGGGGGGCACGCTCACAGTAGTGCGCGTGCCGCTCAGAGATCTTCTGCGGCGGGTTCGTACGCAGGTGCAGAGCCTGACGGCAATGCCGGCGGGCCCGACACGCGGGTCACCATTGACCCGGACCGATACATGCGAATGACGATCGAGATGCTCCAGGCGGTTCGTGGGGCGCTTGGGCCTGAGGTCGCCATTCTCCATGACACGCACGAGCGGGTGCCGGTGAACGAGCTTGCCCGGTTTGCCCAGGCACTCGATCCGGTGGGGTTGTTCTTTCTGGAGGACCCGGTGCCTCCTGACCAGACTGGCTGGCTGCACCGTATTCGTGCTTCCTCAGTCACTCCTATTTCCCTTGGTGAGCTCTTTACAAGTCCCGAGCAGTGGCTGCCGGTCATTGAGCAGCGCCTCATCGACTACATCCGTGTTCATGTGAGTCACATTGGAGGGATCACCCCCGCCCGGAGGCTGGCGGCGTTGTGCGACGCATACGGGGTGAAGACTGCCTGGCACGGCCCCGGAGACTGCTCACCATTCGGACATGCGGCAAATGTTCACCTGGATTTCGCGGTACCGAACTTCGGAATCCAGGAGATGTACGAGCCTCAGCCTCACATGCAGGAGATCTTCCCGGGTATGCTGGAGGTGGAGAATGGAGCGGTGGCACCTCCAACTGCCCCCGGACTGGGTGTAGGCTTTCATGAAGAGGCTGCCGCAGCATGGCCCCCGGCGCTCTCTCCGCCGGTCTGGACCCGCACCCGGCTTCCTGACGGAACACTGATCTGGCCATGAATCGGACTGCAGCCAGTGGGAGACAATTGAATTTCATCAACCGGCACGGGTAGAATCGGGTCTGAAGGAGTAACTCATGCGCTTTTTTGTGGGTGGCTACAGTCCGGAATTACATACCGCCGAGCTTGATCCGGAAGACGGATCCATGGAGATCCTCAATCGTGTGACCACGCCCAGGAACGCAAGCTTCCTCTCCGCGGTTCCAGAGAAGAGTCTGCTCTTCGCCACCGTGGAGTCAGGCTATCAGTCCGGCACTTCGGGCAAAGTTGCTGCGTACAGAGTGGATAGCAAGCTTTTCCCGGTTGCCGTCGGCTCAGGGGAGACCTGCGGTCCGGGACCTTGCCATACCGAGGTTGACGTCAGTCGCGGTGTGCTGGCCGTCGCCAACTACGGAGGGGAAAACTTCTCGCTCCTGCGGCTCACTGATTCCGGCAAACCAGGTGAGCTCATCGCCTGCGTGAGCCACGAGGGCCACAGCGTCAATCTCTCCCGTCAGGAGGAGCCCCATCCTCATGCAACCCATTTCTCGCCGGACCAGCTCTACCTGTTCGTATGTGACCTGGGTACCGATCAGGTCATCCGCTACCGTGTTGACGATCTTGTTGCCGGCACGATTGCCGGCAAGGTCGCCCTCACACCTCCGGCCGGCTCCGGTCCCAGACATCTTGCATTCTCCCCTGACGGGCGACACGTCTACCTTGTAAATGAGCTGACCAGTACGCTGATTGTCTGTGAATATCATAAACGTGATGGAGAACTCTCACAGAGTCAGGAGATATCGATGTTGCCGGACGGCTTTGATGGCGAGAGTACCGCAGCCGAGGTAGCGGTCCATCCCTCCGGGCGTTTCGTCTACGCATCCAACCGTGGCCACGATTCCCTCGCGATATTTGTCCGGGACCCTGACTCCGGCACGCTCACCTCAGTTGGGTCCGCGGACACCACCGGCAGCGAGCCACGCCACTTCTCAATCGATCCGACCGGAGCCTGGTGTATTGTTGCCAACCAGAACACCGATCACGTCGTTTCATTTCGTGTAGACCAGGAGACCGGCCATTTGCGGTGGACCGGGCACAGTCTGAATGTGCCGGCGCCAAGTTGTGCGCTTTTCTGGCCTGCCTCCCGGCAGGCGTAGGCTTATCGCACCGTGAGCGTGAGCGTTTTCTCCGGGCTTGGCTTGTAGCCTATCCGAAATGCCCGGGCCCGGACCATGTGTGAGCCTGCCTGAAGGCGGATAGGACCGGTGTAGAGCATCCAGCGTCCCTCTGTTCCAAGCGCGTACTCTATACTTGCGCCCTGAGTAGAGCACTGAATCTGGCAGAGGGCCGGTGCCACCACGTCTGCCACTGACTCAGGCTCGTCGGCGTACTTCGCCTCTGATATGCTCATGAGAATGGGCCCTTCGGTTTCCGGCTGGATCCCTCCCGGATACCACGCCTGCACCATCTGCGACTCGCTTACACTACCCATGTCTCCGACCGCTTTTCGCCACTCTGAGAGCGCAGTGCGCAGACGCTTCACCGTGTCTGCGTGAGCCGGCTCAGAGGCAAGGTTGTGAAGCTCATACGGGTCGCTCCAGGTGTCGTAGAGCTCCACCGGTGCCCGATCCTCAAACAGTGTCTGTTGATCCGTCGTCAGCGATCCGGCTCGGTAGCCGTCATAGAGCTCCTGCATGATCGGGTGTCTGTTTCGGTACGGAACCCAGATCAGCCGCTCCTGTAACAGGTAGTGATTCTCAATGAGTTTGAATTGCCGGTCGCGTACTGCTCGGACCATGTCGTAGCTTGTGTCGTACCGGTCTCGGGTAGCATAGACGTACTCCCGTTCCGGCTGGGCCTGAGGGCCCAGAAACGGCTGTCCCTGCATGGAGGGCGGTACGGGTACTCCGGCCAGCGAGAGTACGGTGGGCCCAAGATCCACCGTGCTCACCAGCCGGTCGGTGACCCCGCCGGGAGTGAATCCGTTGGCCGGTCCCAGTGGAACGTTGGCCCTCTGGCTCCCGCCGGCGGAACGCGGCATGTGGCCTCCGGCAGCGTTCACTGTGGCTTCAACTGATGCAGGATCGCCTGCCGGCTCGGCTCTGCGTTGCGCCCGGAGGTTGGCGAGCGTCTCGCCCGCGGCTGCGCCCGGATTGCCCGCGCCTGCCGGCCACCTGATGATCAGTGGGACGCGAATCCCTGAGTCATACGGCCAGCGCTTGCCGCGAGGAAGCGGCCCGTGGTCACTCCAGTGCATGACGATCGTGTTCTCAGCAAGGCCATCTTCCTCAAGCTGTGAGAGAAGCTCGCCGAGTTGCTGATCGCTGCGGGCAATGTTTCCGTGCATGCGGGCCAGAGAGGCCCTCACTTTCGGCGAGTCCGGGAAGTAGGGCGGGATGCGCACCGCAGCCGGGTCAATTTGGACCTCTGACTCGTGATCCTCCCACATTCCGCTCTCGTGTGTGCGGGTGGGATTGAACACCGCGAAGAACGGTTGCCCGGGCTCCGGTCTGTTTCTCCAGTGGGCCGACTCGCTCAACTCGTCCCATGCAGAGCCAGGAGGATCGAACTGATAGTCTGTCTTTACATTGTTCGTGCAGTAGTAGCCGGCGGCCCGCAGGTACTCGCTGAAACACTTTACGTAGTGGGGCGTTACCGCCGAGTAGGGAGTAGGCAGCGCCGGCGAATGGGTGTTCGGATGGGTGGTCCGCATGTGGTGGGTCCCAATGGACGTGGGGTACATTCCCGTTATGACTGCGCTGCGGGCCGGAGCACAGACACCGGCTGTCGAGTAGCAGTTGGTAAACGTGAGCCCCTCGCTCGCCAGTGCATCCAGATTGGGTGTGTTCGCCGTTGGATCCCCGTAGCAGCCGTAGAATGGATTGGTGTCCTCAAAGCTGATCCACACGATATTCGGTTGTCTCGTCTCTATCATCCCGCCATTATAGACGAAAAGTCAGGCGATGAATCGCGGTCCGTACCCGATCTGTGTGGTACCGTCTGGTGCATGAGAAAGCGATCTGTTCCCATCGTCTTCATCTATGCCCTGTTCGTGAGTCTCGCTGCAGCCGCGCAGAGTGCGGACAATGCCGATCTCTCCATTGCCGATCGCATGCTGCAGACCGTGGAGCCGGGAGACATCAGCAGGATAGAAGTAGGGGGACCGCCTGCCCGCTACGATGCGGAAGGCTTCCCGGAGACTGCTGCCGGGCAGCTCGCTCTCGAGCACGGAGCGCAGGGGCCTGAGCTCTATCTCCAGGGAGATGATCAGCCGTACCTCCTCTTCGCCCAGTATGAGAACGTCCAGCGTGACGCCGTGTTTCTTGCGCGAACAGGTCCCGTTACTGATGTGCTGCCGTCGGGGGAGCCGTTTGTCATTCCATACGGCTACGGGGCGCTGAAACAGAACGCGGTCCGGATCTCAATTGTTGAGGCGCTGCTCTTTCCCCACGTCGGTGACAATCAGAAGCGTTACACCCTCTTCCCGGTTAACGACCTCTATACAGGCATAGGTTTTGGTCTCTCCGGGCTCACCGCCGGTCTGCGTCTGGTGCTGACAGAGACCTGGGTCATCAGTGCCCGGAGCGGCCTCAGCCTCAGCGGGAGCGGAACGTTCGGTCAGTTCTCCGTGCCGCTCCATCTCTCAGGTGGATTCCGCTTCCCGGCGCCGCTCCGCCTCCCGTTTACCGGCACCAACTGGACCGTGGGGTTTGATGCTCTGCTGGGGATTGGTGACGGTGACAGCGACCCGGGTACACCGTCGGCGATTTTCCTGCCGGGTGCATTTCTGGATATTGAACATGTTCTCTACGACGAACGTGCCTCGCGCCGGGATTTCCGAACAGATCCGCGTCCGTTCAACTATTTCGCCCACGCCATTGTTCTCCGAGGTGGGGCGTACCTTGACGGAGCAGGTGCGGGTACCGGACTCATCCTCCCGTTTCTGGAGCTGCGGTATGAGGTGAGTGTCATTGGTCCCCGAATACCGGCGCATGAGTTCAAACAGACAGAGGTAGTGTACGTGGATGAGCTCTATGTGGATGAGTTGAGATCTCAGCAGTCGCGCAGGGATGCACGCAACGCTCAATGAGGCTACCCGGCCCAACCCGGACCAATCGGTTTGGCCATCCCCTCGAGTGGCCATTCGGTAGAGATCCGCATGGCCGCGAGTTTTCCGCTGATCATGCTCATGGTTGTTCCGGTTCCCGGGACGGTGTAGTGGCCGGCGTAGTAGAGGTTGGGAACCTTCTTTGACCGATTCATAGGCCGGAAATATGCGGTCTGAAAGAGCGTCTGGCCAAGACCAAACGCTGTCCCTTCATGCGCGTTGTATGACTCCCGGAAGTCGGTGATAGACATGGATTCCTTGAAGACGATCGAGCCCCGGATCTTCTCTCCACTCAGCTTCTCTATGCGGTCAACCACCATGTCGAAATAGTGATTCCGGGTCTCGTCATTGTCATTGAGACCCAGGGCCGTGGGAATAAGGATAAATACCGCTTCCTGTCCGGGAGGCGCGCAGCTCGGATCCGTGATCGAAGGGATGTGAAGATAGAACAGGGGGTCTGCGGCCCACCGGCGCTTCTGTCCATATACCGCGTCGAAGTGATCGTCCCAGTCTGTGTCAAAGAAGAACGTGTGATGGGCAAGATTCGTGAGCTTGTGGTCTATCCCAAGATAGTAGTTAAGCACCGCAGGGGCGAAGGTACGCTTTCCCCACTTTTTCAGTGGCATCGAACGGTCTCGTTCCTGCAGGAGTGCGTTTTCTACGTGCACGTAGTCCGCGTTTGCCACAATTGCGTCGGCGTGCACCTCATCTTCATCACATTCGGTCCGCACGTAGACCGAGTGGGCGGTGGAGCCATCACGACGGATGCCGGTCACCTCGGTATTAAAAACGAACCGCGCACCTTTGCTTTCAGCTACTTCCCGCATGGCCGCTACAACGCGACCGAATCCCCCTTCCGGGTACCAGGTACCAAGTCCGAAGTCGATGTAGTTCATGAGCGTGTAGACGGCAGGGGTGCGAGCGGCGTAGCTGCCCAGAAAAACCACGGGGAACTCAAGGATCTTGCGCAGGTAGGGATGGGAAAAGTAGGAGTTGACAAGGGTGCGGTAGCTCTTGAACAGGTTCAGCTGCCCAAGATTCTTCATGAGGGTGCCGTTGACCATGTCAAATGGCGAGTAGAAGTTGCGGTAAATAAAGCCGGACATGGCGAACTCGTACTTCCGCTTTGCCTGGGCAATAAACTGTTCCAGTTTTGCGCCGGCTCCCGGCTCGTATGAGTCAAAAACAGCCTGAGCCTTTTCAAACTCAGCCGGCACGGTGACAACGTTCTGATTCTCGTGCGGAGTGCTCTCGCCGTAGTACACCTTGTAGCTCGGGTCCACCCGGTGAATTGCATAGTAGTCCTCACGCCGCACACCCATATCGGTGAACCAGCGGTCGTGCTCCTCCGGCATCCAGTACCAGCTGGGCCCCATATCCAGATGAAACCCGTCCCGGTTGAGGACTCGAGCCCTTCCGCCGACCCAGCTGTTCTTCTCGTACACGGTTACCTGGTAACCTGCCTGAGCAAGATACGCAGCTGCTGAAATACCTCCAAACCCCGCCCCAATCACCACGACATGTGCCATGGAGAAATGGTACGGCCTGGAGAAATCCCGGTCAATCGATATCGGAACTGGAGCTGCTAAAAAGAGAGGAAAGCGGTGCCTGCTACCCCTCTATCCCATTGATCGCCGAAACCAGATGGTCCACCAGGGTATCGGTGGCCTCGTCTATATCAAGCTCACTCTCATGTTCTTCCGCCCAGGCGGCACTGCGGCGCATGCCCTCTGCGAACGTGATAGTCGCGTGATACCCGGGAACCAGGCGCTTGAGTTTGCTGTTGTCAAAGATCACGCTGTACCGCTTATCTCCAAGCAGACTGGGTCCTACTTTTGGCGCAAAGCGGTCAATGATCTCGCTTGGCACGTGCACAATACGTGGCTCAACGCCGAGCGATCGACCAATCGTACGGTGAATCTCGTCCCAGGTGATGGATTCGTCGCTGGTTATCTGGAACGTTTCGCCAATGGCGGCAGGATTCCCAATTAACCCGTTAAAGCCAATGGCAAAGTCGTCGGCATGAGTCACGGTCCAGAGGGACTGCCCGTCACCGTGGACAACGATCGGCTTTCCGTCAAGCATTCGTCGCGGGTATGTGAAGTCACGGCTGCCGAACGTAGTCGGGAACCAGCCGTCGGAGTATGTGTGGCTTGGACGAACAATCGTCATCGGGAAGCCATCGTTCTCATACTCCTGGATCAGACGTCGCTCACAGGCAATCTTGTTCTGGGAGTAGGTCCAGAACGGGTTGTACGCCGGAGTGCTTTCCGTGATGACCGGATACCGTACCGGCTTGTGGTACACACTTGCCGAGCTGATAAAGATGAACTGATCGGTGCGCCCTGAAAACAGTGCGATGTCCTGCTCGATCTGCTGCGGGGTGTATGCTATCCAGTCAACCACCGCATCAAAGCTGAGCGAGTCCACCGCGCTTCTCACAGCCTCCGCGTCGTGAATATCCGCGTTCAGGGTGGTTACTCCCTCAATTGACTCAGACGCTGTCATTCCTCGATTCAGATGATAGAGATCTATTCCGGTTTCCACAGCCAGTCGGCTGCAGGATGCTGATATGTTGCCTGTTCCACCTATAAAAAGTACGCGCATGGTTCCTCCGACCGGCATGGTAGCACGCATCGGGGTGTCACGCACCTTGGGGATCAGCCGCGCCAGCGGGAGACCCGGCGTTCCACCGCGTCTACTACGGCAAACAGCAGGAGCCCCACCAGACTGATCGCCACAATTCCGGCGAACATGTCCAGATAGCTGAGTTTCATCCAGCTGTCCACAATAAAGAACCCTAGTCCGTATCGCGTAAAGAACGTTTCGGCAAAGAAGAGCACCGCAAGCGCCGTCCCTGATCCGACTCGCACCGCGGTCAGCAGACGAGGCAGAATTGCGGGCCAGATGACCGCTCGAAATTGATCCCAGCTGTCGCCTCCGAGCGATTTGATGGAGAGAAAGTAGTGCTCGTCTATTGACCGGGCGGCGTCCCGTACGGCGAGCAGGATCTGGAAGAAGAGCACCAGCCCCACGACAGCAATTCGAGTGACATTGCCGGTGCCCAGTAACAGCAGAAGCATTGGCAGAAGCGCAATTTTGGGTACCGGGTAGAGCAGGTAGGCTGCAGGGGTCAGGATACGGTCTGCGGCAGCGTTGCGTCCCAGGAGGATGCCGAGCGGGGTGGCCATAGCTGCTGATAGCAAGAGCGCAGCAACTACCCGAAGCAGACTTGCGCCGGCGTGAGCCGCAAGCCCCGTTCCAAGCAGCTGCCCGAATCTCACGAGAACCGCCGGTGGAGTGGGGAGAACCCGGGCCCCGGTGGTGGCCGAGAGTGTCCACCAGAGCCCGATCACCAGCGCCACGCCGGCAGCGGTTCTACGCACGGACTATCTCCCGAAACCAGGCCCGAACCTCAGCACAGGCGTTGAGGTAGTCTCGCGACTCCCGCCTCTCTCCGGTCGTGCCGCTGTGCGGCGGGTTTGTGTTGTCGCGCACGGTCAGTCGGGCGGGGGAGCCGGCAAGCACACCCACCATGTCTCCAAGGTAGACTGCCTCCTCAACACTGTGAGTGACCAGGACGGTAGGCACCGAGCGCTCGCCGAGAAGGTGCACAAGCATCTCCTGCAGCTCCTCGCGGGTGAGCGCGTCAAGAGCTGAGAACGGCTCATCAAGAAGAAGCAGCTCCGGCTTAACCGACAGGGTCCGTGCCAGGGCCACCCGCTGCTGCTGGCCGCCTGAGAGCTGGCGTGGATAGGCCGCTGCGCGATCGGCAAGGCCCACTTTCCCGAGAGCATCGGTGGCAGTGGTGGTGATCTCCCGGCGGTGTCGTGCTCGGTCGGCGCGGGGCCGGCTGTGCGCCTGAATCTGCAGCGCCAGCTCTATGTTTCGCTGCACGGTGAACCAGGGCAGCAGTCCATAGCTCTGGAACACAATCCCGGTTCGGCCGTCGGTCGGCGATCCGCTGAGTGAGACCGTTCCGCGGGTTGGCCGTTTTAGTCCGGCAAGAGCCAGCAGCAGGGTGGACTTCCCGCTCCCTGACGGGCCAATGATGGATAGCGTCCGGCCCTGTTGAAGCTCAAAGCTGACTCCCTCGAGGATCGGGGTCGTCCCGTAGGCGGCGCCAAGCTCCCTGACGTGCAGCACCGTGCTACTCGAGGAGAGGCAGGACAAGTTCATCGTACTCCGGCCCGGTGGAGACGAGACCCCGGGCAACCATCCACCGCCCCACATCCTCCACAAGGCTGGGTGAGGGGACCCGCGCGGGCCTGAACCGCGGGATTCTCATGGACCCTGTCACCGGGGGCGGGAAGCCCGCGGCTTCCGTGATGAGCTGCCGGTACGCGTCGGGATCCCGGTTCACCACTTCAACCGCCCGGTCGTAGGCGCGCAGAAGCGCCGTCAGCTCGACTCGCTTGCCGGCAACGGCGGCCCCGGTCGCTATGATGATTCCGGCAGTCGCGTCGAGCACCTGACTGTCAGCAATTGCGTGTGCGCCGCGGCTCTCAGCAAGTGCGGCTACGGGTTCAGGAAGCACCGCGGCCTCGAGCTCTCCGGCGAGCAGGAGCTCAAGCCGGACGGGAATCTGAAGCGTTGGAATGATGGAGATCCGGGAGGGATCGGCCCCCTGTTCGCGCAGCATCTTTTCGGCTGTGTAGAAGATCACGCTGTCCTCTATGACTCCGGTGTTCACCGCTTCCGACCCAGCCGACCAATCTCCGAGAGTACGGATGGATGATTGCGGAGCGGTGAGGAGTGCGAAGAGCCCCTGCGTGTTTGCAAGCACCCGGTAGTCGGCGCCGTTCGCGCGGCTTCTGATGGCGTTCACCAGGTCGCTTACCGCGGCATCAACCCGCCCGGACTGAAGGCTCGCCTCCCGGTAGAGCTGATCGCGGAAGAGTTCGAGCGCCACGGTCAGCCCCTCATCTTCAAAGAACCCTTCTGCACTCGCGACTATGAGCGGAATTGAGTCTACTGCCGGCATGATGCCAACGGTGAGCGGCTTGAGCTCTCCAGGGTCTGGCTCTGTGGCGCCGCTTGCAACTGCGAGTTGCGAGCCAAGGAAAAGGAGAAGCAGAAGGAGAAGAATGGTGATCGTGCCAGCGGCACGAGGAGAGGAAGCTGCCATGTGCTCCATGTAGACGCGCCAAGTGCCATGTGTCAACAGTGGCGGTGCGTCCTGTCGGTGCGTCGGTGCTCAGGCGGGAAGTGCTTCGAACATGTACCGGACAGAGTCGCGCCAGGCCGGTACCTGACGGCGTTCGAGCTCTGCGACTACGAACTCCATGGAGCTTTCCACCGGGTGCCATTCCACCCAGACGCTGATGTCCCTGATCGCGAGAATGGCGAACCCGGCCTGCTCCTTGCCTTTGAAACCAGTAGCGCCGGGATTGAGTAGAGCCCGGTCACCACGGAAATCCCAGAGTTTCCGATGGGTATGTCCAAAGCAGGCGATTTGGCCCGCCTGGAGGCCCAGCCGACTGGAAATCCGCTCGCTTGAGTCGTGAAGCCGCTCATCAGACACGCGACCGTCGGTGAGAGCAAAGTGAGAGAAACGAACCAGCCACTCGTCAACGAGCGCTTCAAACTGAGCAGGCATGGTGAGTAACTGGGCAATGTGGCGTTCGGAGAGTTGGGCCGCAGTCCACTCAATGTGCTCGCGCAGCTCCGCGTTTATTGCCTTCTCGGCCGCGGGAGTCAGGCCCAGTACCGGGTACTCGTCGTGGTTGCCTCGAACGGTCTCCACCTGCTCACTGGCAAGGAAGTCCAGCGTTTCTGCAGGCCACGGTCCCAGGTCAAGCGCGTCGCCCAGATGAATGATCCTGTCGCATCCTTCTCGCCTTGCCCGCTCCACAGCGGCTTCCGCGAATGGGAGATTGGCGTGCAGGTCTGAGAGCAGGGCGATTCGCATAAAGTCTCCTTCCAGTTACTGATCGGCATTTTCTGCCTGGGATTATCGCGTGGAAGTGTGACCATTTTGTGGCAATCATGTGTTTATTAACCGATCTCAGCCACAACAACAGAGAACACGGCGCCTTCAGCGTCAAACCAGTACTCCGTTGCGTCTTCTCCGGTTGCCTCCTCCGGAACCTCTATCTGGACTGCCGGAAAGCTGATCCGGTACTTTGAGGTGTCGCCCCAGTACATCTTGCCAAACGATCCCCCGAGCACATTGAGGAACTCGAGCAGGCAATCATCAATCTCAACGCTGTGCAGATCGTCCCATGGCTTTCCATGGATGTTCTCCACTATAGCTCGCTTGCTCGCAACCCCAAGTTGCAGGACCAGCCGGTGTGTCGCCTCACCGTTTACATCGATCGTGAATACCTGCGACTCTTCTACCGTCCCCGGGCCTTCTGCCGGAATTGCTTCTACAAACGCCATCTCCGAGAACGTTTCGGCTATCGAGTGCTCGAGCGCTTCTTCTATTGTCATGGTGTGACTACTCATTATTCCCATCCCACGTATTCCATGATTTTCGCCGGAGAGACCGGCTTCTGAATGAACTCTTTCACGCCAAGTGCGCCCAAGGCGCTCTCCGTTCGTTCGTTCTTCAACGATGAGAGAACAATAATGGGCGTCTGTTGGAGCTTCTTTGCCTTCTTCACCTTCCAGACAAAGGTTGTGCCGTCCATCTTTGGCATGTTCAGATCGGTCACGATCAGGTCGAACTCCGAATCCTCGAGCAGACTGAGCGCTTCCGCGCCGTCCGGTGCCTCGACAAACTCAAGCGGAGTCTGAAAGGCCATTTCGAAGCATCGGCGTGTTATCATTCTTGAGGTCGATGAGTCGTCCACCAGGAGGACCCTCCGGACCGTTTGGTTGTTCGTCATCTCACTGCACCTCCCTGGCGCTGTCCCACCTTTATATCAACGGTTCCGTCGCCAACCTGCAACGTGACCGTTCGGGAGGAGTGGCCTCCCACATCTTCCTTGATGATCCCGCATCCGTATTTCCACAGCAGTCGCTTTATTGCCAGAGCGTTGCGTCTGCCAATATCAAACCGATTGTTCTCATCCAGTATGCTCGCGCCCCCGTACATCCGATAGGTAAACAGCTTCCGGTTTCCACCGCCGACTCGGTCAATCCAGTCGATCACCATGGGGATTCCCGTATCCGCGAAGTATCCCGGAAGGCTCTCTGCCTTCGCAGGATTGACCTCAGCCTCCGGAAGGGCCACATGAATGAGCCCGGCCTGCTGCAGCTTGTTGCTCCAGATGACAAGAGCCACACAGGAACCCAGTCCGTACGTCTTTATAACGTCCTCCGGGCTCCGGGAGTACTTGAACTCTCCAATTCCTACATCAATTCTCACGCGCCTATCTCCTGGCCGAGTTCGGTTATCCGGTGGGCAATCTTGTCCAGAGGGACCAGTTTCTCCGCGCCGCCGTTCTGAAACGCTTGCTTTGGCATGCCAAACACGACACAGCTTTCTTCATCCTGTGCAAGAGTGCGAGCTCCCGCCTCCCGCATCTGTTTCAGCCCGTCGGCGCCGTCGGAGCCCATTCCGGTCAGGATCGCTCCCACCGCATTCGCGCCAACGCTTTCGGCAACCGAGCGCATCAGTACATCCACCGACGGGCAGTGACCACTCACCGGTGACCCCGGCTTGCAGTGAACGAGGTAGTGCCCACCACTTCGGGAGACCGTCAGGTGCATGCCTCCCGGAGCAATGAGAACCCTTCCGGTGAGGATCCGGTCTCCTTCGGACGCCTCTTTCACCTCCACTGCAGAGATCTCATTCAACTTGTCCGCAAACATTTTTGTAAACACCGGCGGCATATGCTGCACAACCACTACTCCCGGAATTGTGGGGGCAAATTTCTGGATAACGCCGGTGAGCGCAACCGTTCCACCGGTGCTTGCGCCAATGGCAATAACCTTGCTCGAGCTCTCCTGGAGGCTCTTCTGGGTCTTTTGCACCGTGTCAATCTTGAAGTCGGACCGGCGCCATTGTGAAACGTCCGTGCCTGCTGCAATCACCACTTTCTCAATCAGCTCACTCATCATTGATTCGAGCCTGTTTCCGAAACTGGAAGAGGGCTTGGGCACAAAGTCGATGGCACCGCTCTGAAGTGCGTCAAGGGTTATGGCCGCGCCCTCTCTGGTGAGTGCTGATACCACAATGACCGGCATGGGATGTTGTGGCATCAGTCGCTTGAGAAACTGCACGCCGTCCATCCGGGGCATCTCCACGTCGAGTGTGAGAACGTCCGGCTCAAGTGCGACAATCTTGTCCCGCGCAACGTACACGTCCGGTGCGTGGCCGACCACCTCTATCCGCGGGTCCTGTTTGAGTCCTGAGGTAATGATCTGTCGGGCGAGTGCAGAGTCATCTATAACAAGCACCCGGATTGATCTGGTCATGCGTGCCTCCGGTATACCGCCGGCTGGAGGTAGTCGAAGCCTTCTACACTTCGTCCCATTGACTCGGAGTGACCGAGAAAGAGGTAGCCCTCCGGATTGAGGTAGCGGTAGAACGCCTGCACCAGCCGTGCGCGCGTCGGGAGATCAAAGTAGATCATCACGTTGCGGCAGAAGATGACATCGAAACTGTTCTTGAACGGGAACGTCTCGTTCATGAGATTGAGCCGCTTGAACAGGACTCGCTTCTTGATCTCTTCAGTAATGGCCACCTCATCTGCACTCACCGATCGTGCGTACCCCCGCTTCACAATATCCCCCGCCTCCTTGACGCGGCTGAGTGGATAGATGCCCCGCTGAGCGGTCTCCAGCGCGGTAGTTGAGATGTCGGTTGCCAGCACAAGCGGGTGAGCAGGCAGGTTGTTCTTCCCGTACGTATCCCCAATGGCAATAAGGAGCGAGTAGGGCTCCTCGCCAGTCGCACAGCCTGCGCACCAGATACGGGTATTCTTCAGATTGGCCGGATCACTGTTCCCCCAGAGCGACGGGAGAGACCGTTGTACCAGATACTCAATGTGGTCTGATTCCCGGAAGAAGTACGTGTGATTTGTAGACAGAATGTCTACCATCTCGAGTAGCCGCTGCCCGGTCGAGTCTCCCTCGACTCCGTCGAGGTACTCAGCGAACGAGCGATAGCCCATGCGCCGAAGCGTTCCGTTGAGCCGTCCGCGGATAAGCGTTCTTTTCTTGGAGAGGTCTATCCCAAAGCGTGAATAGACGGTGCTTTGAATCTTCTCGAACTCACTGTCCGTAATTTCAACGAGATCCGACATCTGCCAACTCCTGACTCATGAGATCTCCAACGTCTACAATAAAAGAGACACTTCCGTCGCCCTGAATACTGCAGCCGGAAACAGCTCGCATATTCTGAAGGTAGTCGGGCATTGAGCGCACGACGAACTGTCGATAGCCCACAATGGAGTCGACCACCAGTGCTGCCTGCCTGTCATTGCTGTGAACCACTATGATCACGCCGTGCTCCGGGATTGGGCCACTGCGCTCGTACTGAATGATCGGAATCACCTTGTCGCGGTGGCGAAAACCAAAGTGATTCGCCTCAGTCCGGACAATGAGATCGGTTGTGTAGCCCTGGAATGTCACCAACTCGCTCGCCGGCACCGAGTACTGCGTCTCCCCTATGCGGAACGTGACTCCGTCAAGGATGGCCAGCGTGAGCGGTATGCGCAGAATCAGGGTCGTGCCGTGCCCTTCCTCGCTATGGATATCGATCTTCCCTCGCAGTTTCTCAATGTTCTGCCGAACGACGTCCATTCCAACCCCACGGCCGGAAATCTCAGAGACCTGCGCGGCGGTGGAGAAGGCTGGTTCAAAGATGAATCGCCAGACCTCTTCATCTCCCGGTTCAGGATCATCCTCTGAGAGCAATCCCCGCTCGTACGCCTTCTTCAGAATGCGCTCTCGGCTTAGACCCTCTCCGTCATCCGCGATCGTAATCCAGATCTCGTTGCCCTCATGCCGGGCGGTGAGGCGGATGGTGCCCTCCTCAGGCTTACCTGCCGCCTTTCGCTGGGCCGGGCTCTCAACACCGTGGTCCACGGCGTTCCGGATGATGTGGACAAGCGGGTCGGAGATCTCCTCGATCACATTTTTGTCCATCTCCGTCTGTTCCCCGGCGATCTCAATTGTGACCTTCTTCTCGAACTTGCGTGACAGGTCGCGCACGAGTCTGCGCATCTTTCCGAATGTCGCCTCAAGCGGGATCATGCGCATGCTGAGGGTGATCTCTTGCATCTCCCGGGTAATCTTCTGAAGATAACTTGCCGCTTTCTCCACATTCCTCGCCATCTCGTCATCGGGTTGGCCGTTTCCGTTGACGCCAACTCCCTGGACAACCATTGACTCGGCGGTGATCAGCTCTCCGACAAGCTCAAAGAGCTTGTCGAGCTTGTTTGTATCAACCCTGATGTCTTTGCGGTGCGTAGCCTTCTCGGTCTGGGTGTGCTCCTTGACCCGCCGTTCACTCTGGACACCAAGGGCTTTCTCTATCTGATCCTCTGGAACCTTCTGCTCGCTGACAAGGATCTCTCCAAGCCGCCGTTGCTGACTGCGAAGCGCCGCGTCCAGCTCTTCACGATCCAGGGCGCCCATCTCCATGAGAATCTCGCCAAGTGTGTCCGAGTAGCCCGGAGGCTGCGCATCCGGCTGCTGTTGCTCTGCGACACTCTTCCGGTCATCGGTGAGCGATGCTGCCTGAATCGTCTGGACGTCCTGGCGGATGAGGTCTAGCATCTCCAGGAACTCGGTTGCCGCCGCATGATCGATCGGAGTCTTTGACTTGCGGAACGCGTCAAGGGCGCTCTCCATGGCCATGCAGCGCTGTTCAACCTTTGCGAACCAGAAGAAACCGGCGTTACCCTTGATGGTGTGGATATCGCGGAACACCTGGTCCACTGCATCCGTCCCGACCGGATCGTTCTCTGCCTGGAGCAGGGCCTGCTCCACGCTGTCGAGCAGGTCGCTGGACTCCTCAACGAATGCATCAAGCATCTCCGAGGCAACAATAGGGGCATCGTTGTCCGGGCCGGGAGCTTCAGTCTCCGGCTCACGCAGGCGCCGTACGCGCTCCACAACCGTATCATGGCCGAACGAGCACTCCTCGAGCTCAGTGATTTTCCCCCCTGTAGCGACCTGCCCGGCGATGTGCGCGGTAATGCGGGCAACAATGTCTGTGCCGTCAAGCAGGACGGTGATCAGCTCTTCGCTGACCTCCCGTTTCCCGTCCCGGACCTCATCAAGCAGGGTTTCCAGCTCATGGGTTATCTCGCCGACGAACTGGAAGCCGACGAACCCCGCCACGCCCTTGATCGTATGCATTGAGCGGAAGATGGTATTCACCAGATCAAGGCTGTACTCGGACTCAAGGCGCAGGACGCGGGTCTCAATATCGTCCAGATGATCTTCGGCTTCCTGAATAAATGAGGATACAATATCAAGATCGTCCACATTCACGGTGCGAGTCATCCAGGAGGCGCCGCTGTCATCGCTCTCGGGCGTTGGCTCTGCCGGCGATTCCGTCGGGGACTCCGGACTCTCATCCCCGGACGCGAGGATGGAGAGCCAGCGCTTGGTATCCGCCTCCAGTCCGTCCGACTCCCCGGTCTGTGCAACCCGCAGAAAGGTCTCTCCAATTTGCTCGATTGTGGCAAGCTCTTGCGGGCTCAGACTCTCATCCCCTGCGCTCTCGAGTGCCGCCTCAATGATCTGAGCAGCCATTACGAGGTCGCCATCCTGGTACTGTGACAAGAGCGTGCAGAGGGTCTTCATCTACGAACCTACCAGCATTGATATAACTTTCACGAACGATTCAGGCTGAAACGGTTTGACTATCCAGCCATTTACGCCAAGTGTCTTCCCGCGCGCCTTTTTGTCGTCGCTGCTCTCAGTTGTCAGGAACACAACCGGCGTACCGGCAAGCTCGCTGTTCTGCTTAATTGCCTCTACGAACTCAAATCCGTCCATCTCCGGCATGTTGACGTCCACAATGAAAAGATCGTGATCAGCCGTTGCCTTGGAGAGCGCCTCTTTTCCGTCTCCCGCCTCATCTACGGTGTATCCGTCCGGGTCGAGCGCTTTATGCACCAGTTTTCGAATGGTGGGTGAATCATCTACGCAGAGCACCTTTTTTCCCATGTTCCCTCCTAAAAGAGCGTAATGTCGCCCTCGAGCTGTGTTCCATCTTCCATGACTGCGGCAGAGGCAGCTACCGCTGTGTATCCATCGTGTTCGATTGCCACGAACTCGTCCTTCATTGTAAACACCGATGCGGCCATCTCTCTCATACGCGCGCGGATCTTCTCGCGGATTTCTTCGGCAACTTCATTGCTCCACCGGTGATCCGGAGTCTCCCCCACCGCTGTCTCAACGATCTCAACCATGTGTCCAAGAATCTGCTGGATGGCATCCTGTTCCTGCATGGCCATGCTGATATCATTGAGATGCGCGGTAACAGCCTTGCTCACGTTCGACGCGTGAGTGGTGGACTCGCTCATGCGGACGATCCTGGGCTTGAGGTTCTGGATGGTGCCCTCAATCGAGGCAACAGTCTGTTGAAGGTTGTTTCGACTGTCTGACATCAGAGTGTTGTGAGATTTATTGAACTCGGTGACCTTTTCCTCTATTGCGAGAATGTTGGTCCCAATGGTGTCGGCGACGGTCTTTGATGTCCCTGCAAGCTTCTGTATCTCAGATGCAATCACGCTGAAGCCCTGTCCGAACTCGCCTGCTTTCGCTGCGTAGATTGCGGCGTTGATCGCCAGTATGCTCGTTTGCTCGGCAATGTCGGTGACCTCGCCGACAAGCTTCGTGGTTGTCCCAACTGAGCTGAGGATGCTGTGAAGCGAATCGTCCAGTGATCGCTGGGTTGTCTCAAATCCGCCAACCACAGTGGTCAGCCGCTGGTTGTCACGCAGAAGCTCCTCAGCATATGCCTCCAGAGAGTCGTTCCCGTGACTGAGCGTACCCAGGAACTCCGCGATTGACTCACTGAGTCCCTGGCTCTGCGTTGCAATGCCGTAGATGTCATCGGTCAGCTTGGTCGAGCCGTGCTGACTCTTCTCGATTGCCATGTCTCCAAGCGCTGAGATAATGGGAACCGTTTCAGAGACTGCGGCAATGGCTCTACTGAGCTCCTCTGTTTGGCTCTGTGCCGGGCCAAGTGCCTCCCGTGTCTGCTCAAGTTCGGCGCGACACGTTTCAAGTTGCCCGCGGATGAGAGCGAGCTCAGCCTCAGCGGTCGGTGATTGATCGACGGTGGGCAGCTCAAGCGCTCTGCTGGTCCCTGACGGGACAACCATGAGTATGAGAGCCACTGCCGCGGCCCCGCCTGCCCCAAGGGTCAGGGCAGGCATCTCGAGCACGAACGAGGCGGCCGAGAGAAGGATTGAGAGCACTATTGCTGTAGCAGCCATCATTCGAGTCATAGCTTTTTACATCGCCTCCGGGCGCTGAGCTTACTTGCTCTGCGCCTCGAGCTTCTTAGCTTCAAGGGAGAGCGTTGCGTCGGGGACCTCTTCCTGCTGGACCAGTTGTTCAATGTCAAGGAGGATCTTCACTTCTCCCTCAACGGTTCCCAGACCGGTCACGAACCTCTCCTTACCGTCTCCCGATCGGAACTCGGGTGCCGGTTGGATGTTCTTCGCAGGAATCTGATGCACCTCGCTCACGGTGTCGACAATAAATCCGACGACCCGGGAGTGGGCATTGATGATGATGATACAGGTGCGATCATCGTAGTCCCTTGCCGGCATGCCGAAACGGAGCCTCAGATCTACCGTTGGAATCACGTTTCCTCTCAGGTTGATCACACCGCGTACGTAGGATGGCATGTCGGGCACTGCTACGATCTTCTGCAGCTCCTCTATTGACTGAACGCGGTCGATTGGGACCCCGTACTCCTCGTCGCCAAGACGAAACAGGAGGTGCTTGTCCTCTGCCTCATCGCTGGTTTCATCGTCCACCAGGAACAGATCGTCTTCCTGTTGTGTTTCCTGATCAGTTGTCATCTGACCCTCCTGTGATCTCACGGATCGTCGACGTCAGTTTGTCGAACTCCGTTGATTTGTCGAGAAAGCGGTACGCGCCCGCCTCCATACACTTTGACTTGTAGATTGGCTCCGGATAGTTGGTGAGTACTATCACCAGCGGCTTCGGAGTCTTCCCTTCTATTCCTTCCAGTACGTTCAGCGCAGTTCCGTCCTGCAGCTGAAAGTCAAGTACAACTACATCCGGCGAGCGGTCCCAGATGAGCTGGATCGCCTCAAACACCGAATCAGCGAACGCGACGACTTCTGCCGACCCGTCTTGTGGAATCAATGCCGCAAGGCGCTTCTGAAGCGCGAGCGAGTCGTCCACGATCGCTACCTGCAGCCGG
>CAZREG010000035.1:0-21315 GCA_964599075.1 uncultured Spirochaetaceae bacterium
CGAATGCCAGGTCCAGACTTCCGGGTTGCTGGGTTGCGCTGGTTGCAACCTCCACCCAGCTACCGGTACGCAACTGCCACCACCGGAGGTAACCAAAGTGACCGGAGACAATGAACCGGCCGTTTGGTGTGACCGTGACGTGCCTGAAGTCGTGACTGATGTTGTTGTCCGAAAGGGTGCATTCACCGGTGCTCGTGATTCCACTCTCAGCGAGAGAGAAGAGGGTTATCGCTCGTTCCCGGTCGTCACGGGTGGTGGCGATGAAGCGCCTGCCGTCCGGAAGAAAGGTGATTGACTGGACCGCCGGGCGGTACCGAGTAGGGCACCACCCGGACTGATCGCGAGGACGTTTACGTCATCCGCGTCACAGACGCAGACGCAGACATCCTGGTCAGTTCGGTACCCGGGCAAGAAGAGCAACTGCTCGTCGGGAGAGAAGGTGAGGATCGAACCGGCCGGCAGGGAGCCTGCCTAGTAGTGACTGAGTTGATACGTCCATCGCTGCTCTTGGTCGGGTCCGAACACCCGAATGGTATTCCCGTCGCTCAAGTCGTACAGGGCAAGGTAGCGGCCAAAGCGGGAGGCCTCCACGTCGCGTACCTCCCGGGCATCCGGCACCAGCGTTGCGGGCAGAGCCTCCAGACTCCGCGTCTGAGCGCCGGCGGTGCAGGCAGCGAACAGAGATACGGAAAAACAGCTATCGCCTGTTTCGCGGTCGATCCACTTCTATCTCCGCTCTACCTGTCCTATCTCTACCATGGTGTCCAAGACCGCATCCCACTTTGGTGCCTCTGCCCGAGTCTGGGTCTGTAGCTCTTTGATCCCAAAGTTTTCGCTTTGAAAGTAGGTAGGCTCTTCCCCAGGCTCATTCCGACCACGCGGAATGATCCCGGCGAAATGAACGAACAGGCCGCCGCCTTCCTCCTGCCAGACTTCAAAAAGCGCATTGTAGAGGTCGCGCATCCTGGGATGGTTGCTTATGACGTCTCGTGTGAAGCGACTTCCAATGAAATGCTGGCCGCCTTCGTAGGCGACGAGAGCCAACCCGTACTGGGCGGCAAGTGCTGCGTCATTTCGAATCGCGAATCGCAGCCCGGGTTCGGTAGCGTTGCGGCCCCATTCCCCCTCGCCACGAATCCACTCGATGGCCTCGCCAATAAACGCCTCGGGTGACGAGCGGTCGAACTCGATCTCGCCCTCCGCCTCGATCACGTAAGGGGCAACTGCGAACGCGTCGGCAGCCTCTGCACAGGGCCGCCCTCCGTCCTCTCCGGTGGAAACAGGACAGCTAAGAAGATCGCGGGATGGAGCCCAGGAGGGGTGGCTGCCACCAACCTGGCCTGAGAGCACCACTACCAGGCGGTCTGCGTCATTTCCCCACACGTCCCGAAAGATTCGAGCGATCTCAGCCGTGCGTGCCCCCTGCCAGCTGTATATCATCATGTTCTCGTGAACCGGTTCACCGTCTGAATATGGCCGGACCGTCCCCAGAACGCCGGGCCAACGCTTCTCGGCTGCCTCCAGCGCGTATTCCCGGCCGAGCGCGTACGGCCAGGACCAGTTCCAGAGCTCGTTCCCCAGCTCAAAGTAGAGGCGTCTTTGCGAGTTGAGCTGGTCGCGGGTGAGTTTCGCGAGCTCAGTCACGAATCTGTCGTCGGCAGCGATGGGGACGTTGAGCCAGAGGTCGCTGGCCGACTGATTCGCCATGTCGATCGCCACCTCGTACGGGGCGCCAAGGGCGCCACCCCAGTGGGAGTAGTCCACCGGCTTGCGTTCCTCCCAGGAGATCTCAGTTCCGTAGGTCAGCTGATCTCCAGTGAAGTGGAGTGGTCGGACTACGCTGTAGGGCCGCAGATAGTCGAGGTATGCACGTGGAAAGCGCTCTCCTGCCACTGCGTCCGGGCGCAGCATGGAGATCTCACGCAGCGGATTCTGTTGATCGAGGCTTTGAATGAAGAGGAACACCATTGCATTTCCATCGTAGCGAAGCGTCATCTCTCCGGGTGTCTCGTTTATCACCGTGACACCATCAAAAGACATCTCTCCACTCCCGTTCCAGGTGAGGGTGTAGTCACCCGCTGGGTACGCCCCGGGTATCTCGGCACCACCCATCAGGATCGTCGCCAACTGTTCTGCCCGGTCGCCGTTCTCCAGTTCCATTGAAAGCGGCCAGCCTTCACTATCAAGTCTCAACTCATCCATGAGATCGAATCGCCATTCAAAATTGACTACTGGTACCCACATGACGCTCGGCCGTGGATCGCCGATCTCCCGCTCGAAACCGGCGAGTTTGACCATGTCGTTCACGCTCCACGCAGTACTCCAATAGTTGATCGGGGCTACCGCGTTTCCAATGCTGAACTCGTCCGGTTCCGGCCATTCGGTGTCGACTGCGGGTAGCTCGAGGCGGCCAGGATATGCAGCGTCCGCATACGGGGCGTCTTGCGCAAGTGCCACACAGCTTGCCAGAAGAGTGAACGCGGTCGCGGTAGCGAAAATGGCCCAGCGCGCGGGTACCGTTGGTTTAGCTTTCATCACCGTCAAAGGATAGCACGGTGCGAACACGCTGTCAGGCTACAAAAACAAAGAGGTAACTGAGGATTGCCGAGAAAAAGACGACAACTCCGAGGATGAGCTCGTTGAGGCGAAACCGGAAGGATCGAAGGGTATCGAGTACCTGTGTCCGACGGACCACAAAGAGGTAGATGATCACCGCAACTCCCACGGTGACCATGTAGGTTATGAACTTTTCCAGAATATACGCCCCTGAGAGCTTGATCTCCTGCCCAAAGAGCGCCGTGAGTATGGGTGCCGCCGCCGTTCCGCCCACAAGACACGCGGTGCCCATGACCAGGGAGACAGCCCTTGTGAAGAGGTCCGGTTGTCCATCCCGTCCTGCCGCCTCAACGGTATCTGCAACGGGCCGCCCAAAGAGCATTGTGGAGAACTTCACAAAGCTGACGGCAGTTCCCAGGTTGATGAGGTACATAGCCGCCTCAGCCCCGGTCATTGACCAGCCTGACTGTATGAGGTATTTGCTCACGCTCCCATTGAAGTAGGGCGCACCGGTGATTCCCAGCATCCCTGCCAGCATGCCAACACCAATAAGTGGCATGGTTCGCAACACCCCCCGGATATGATAGACGTTGCGCGTGCCGTAGCGGTGGATGACCACGCCTGCGGTGAGAAAGAGCAGCGCCTTGAAGAAAGCGTGGTTGATGATGTGATAGACGCCGCCCCACCACGCGGCATCCGTCCCGGCATTGAGCCCAATCATGATAAGTCCGATCTGGCTGATCGTGTGGTAGGCGAGTATCAGCTTGATGTCCTTCTGCGCGATTGCAAGAACAAATCCACAGACCGCTGTGAGTGCGCCGATGACCAAAAAGAACGTCTGCGAATCGATTGCGGGTGCGAAGGCTTCCTGGATGCGAATAAAGAGATACACGCCCGCCTTCACCTGCAGGCCCGAGAGCACCGCAGAGACTACTGATGGGGCGCTTGGTGCTCCGTGGGCAGGCGGGAGCCAGCCGAACAGAAGAAAGAGCGCGGCCTTCACGCTCACTGCGGTCATGACGAACGCGTACGGGAGCATCAGGGCTCGCGGATCGGTCACCTCAGCCGCAAGGAGGGCGATCTGCGAGATGTCCAGCGTGCCCAGCGACCGGTAGACAAGCCCAACCCCAAGCAGCATAAAGCTCATGGACGCAAGGTTGACGGTGATGTAGACCATGCCGTTGTAGAGCGCCTGCTTGTTACGCTTGTACATGATGAGGATTCCGACTACGAGCGTTGAGAGCTCGAGCAGGACGTAGATGTTGAACAGATCTCCGGCGAGGAAGAGCCCTATCAGGAGTCCCTGGAGTATCCCCAGCAGAAACTGGAAGAGCCGATCCATGTACTGTTTTCGAGTGTTGAAGACCAGAAGCAGAAGGAAGAACCAACCAACCAGTGCAACAAGAGCGGCTGACACCACGTCCGCTTCCAGCGCAATTCCCACACCCGACCTCCAGCCTCCCAGTATCAGTCGTTGTGGGCCACCGGCGCGCACGGCAAGAAGCACCAGCGTGACAACCGCTGTCTGTACCAGCTGGAAAAGCAGCAACAGGCGCTGAAACACGGCGCGCGGAAGATAGTATCCGACGGCGGAGGCGAGTACCGGCGCAAGCACCGGCAACCAGAGCGGAACGCTTGGCACGATCCTACTCGGTAAAGACTGTGAACAGCTCTTCGTTGGAAGAGGCCGCGAGGATGCGCTTTCGGACTTTCTTTTCTTTCAGCAGCCGAGCGACCTCTGCGAGAAACCGAACGTGAGGTCCCGTTCCGTCTTTGGGTGAGAGTGTCATGACGAAGATTCGAGCCGGCTTGCGGTCGAGGCACTCAAAGTCAATACCCTTGGGGGCAACGCCGACACATGCGACAAGCTCATGTACCGCATCCGTCTTTGCGTGCGGAATGGCAATCCCGTTCTCCATTCCGGTACTGTTTTCCTTCTCATGCGCGAGCACATCAAGCAAGGCGAGTTCCGGATCCAGGATCTTGCCGCTCTTCTCTATCATTCCCACAAGCGCGGTGATCACGCTCTTCCGATCCGTTCCGCCAAGGGAAGTTGTGACCAGGTCCGGAGTAAGCACTTCACGAAGCATAGCCGAACCATAGGCAGATAGCCGACTGTGGTCAAGAAGGCGGAGCGGCGGACCTCAATTCTCTCCCTCCTGCTCCCGTCGCAGCGCCATAAAATCCATCTCCAGATCAAGGCTCTCTGCAACACTTGCGACGATCGAGTTCCCGCCAACATAGGGAATGGTAATATCGAGTTCTTCCCAGGTGATGGTGGTGGTGGCAGTTCCCGATATTCGAGACTCGCTCTCAAGGCGTACCGTCATAAAAAAGGTGCTCTGTGTGGTCACGTCACGAACGGTCAGATCGCCGGTGACCTCGAGCGCCAGTTCGTCTCCCAACTCGACTGTTGCGGGCACTCCTTTGATGGCTGTGGGCCGGAAGCGGGCGAACTCGAACTCATCCCGGTTTGACTGCAGGATCAGAGTTCGAATAGTGCGATCGCGGACCTCGTCATCAGTTTGAATGGTGCGGACGTTGATGACGAACTCACCGATCTCTACCGCTGCCGGCTCGAACTGAACCGCGATGGAGCCGTCAATCTGGTCGGTGACCCCAACTACGGTATTCTGCTGCCCACGAAGTACCTCTTCGATCACGAATCGTGCCTCAGACTCCGTGGCCACAACGTCGTACGCAACGGACTGCGGTTGCACCGGAGCAATCGCCTCTGCCTGGGTTTCGCGGGAAGGCTCTCCACTTCCCCCGGAGAACCAGACGTAGAGAAAGAACCCTCCCCCGGCTACGACAAGAACGACCACTATGATCAGAAGCACCTTGAGTGCGGGACGACCTTTCATACCGTGAAAGGTAGGAAGATGTGTGCCCCGCGACAATCAGAATCTCAGTCCGGCCACGGTGTTGTGTGTCGTAGACTACCCGGTCAGTGCGATCGCGCCGGCGTAGAGCACGCCATGCAACAGATGGACGGCGGCGCACCACTTTGGCAGCTCAATCAGCTGTGAGGCGCTGCCTGCTGCGTAGACACGGCGGGCAACAAGCAGCGCCGGCGGAAGGGACGCGAATGCAACAAGTGAAAGCGGACCCAGGACCCCGGAAACCACCAGCGCCCCGTGGGTGATGAACGCTGCCAGGAATAACACAAGCAAGAGGTGCATGCTTGCGCGCTGCCCCAGCAGCCCAGCGACAGTCAAAACGCCGGCCCGTGCGTCACTCTCTCTGTCACGCAGATTGTTGCCGTGCAGGATTGCAGTCACCAGAAATGCGAGTGGGAGAGAGATCAGAACAGCCGTGAAGCCCGGATCACCGGTGAGCGTCCAGACGCCCAGAAAGACGAGTGCCGGGCCCATGAGCAAAAACACGGTGAGGTCTCCCAGTGCGCGGTATTTGAGGCTGAAGCGGGAACCGGTGTAGAGGTAAGCTCCCGCCGCACCGGCGGCACCGATCGCCAGGAACACAGGTCCTCTCCACAGTGCCAGGAAAGTGCCTATCAGCAGGCCGGCGCCAAAGTAGATATTCCCTGATATCAGCATAAATCGCGGGGTCACTATGCCACGCGTGAGCGTATGGGTGGGGTCCGGGTCATCAGGCCCGTCGATCCCGTGTCGAAAGTCGTAATAGTCGTTGAGCACATTGGTACCGGCGTGGAAGAGAAGCGCGGAAAGGAGGTAGAGCGGCAGCAGCCACCAGTCTGCCTGGGCGTTGCCTGCAGCCAGGGCGGCCGCGAGTGCAACCGGAATGACTGACGCGGGGAACGAGAACGGACGCAGGGATGCGAACCAGCGGGCGACCGGTGCCATAATCAAATTTCTCCCCTACGCCGCCGGTGTCGGTGTGCCGATCGGTCGCATCCGTCTGTTCAGGGCGAGAGCGGCGGAGTAGAACGCCCACGCCTGCTTTGGCCCGAAGTGCCTGAACCCGCACATGAGATAGTGCAGGCGGGTACCCAGCCTGCCGCCGACCCGAATCGCGCCAAAAATTCTGCCGGCGCTCTCGTCTGAAAGCGGTATAACCCATCCAAGGTCAACCGGTGAGAACGTTTCGCCTCGGGTGCCCTTGAGGTGGCGCGCCGCGTTCTTTCCAGCGGCACGGCCGGAGTAGTAGGCAAAGTTGACTGCCCGCCGGAGTATCTGATCATCCTTCGCGAGTGCCGCGAGATCGCCCGCCACGAACACCTCCGGGTGATCAGGGAGTGCGAGCGTCGGCGTCACCGCGAGCCGTCCATCGCGGCTGCTGTCCGCCCGCTCGGTGTTCAGAACCGGCTCGGCGCGCATACCTCCAGCCCAGATAAGGAGCGGATCAGTAACGGTAGTGCCGTCGGAAAGGTGAGCGCCGGAGCGCTCGACTCTGTTGATGGTGGTTCCGGTCTGGACGGTGATGCCGCGGGAAGAGATAAACGCCAGCAGCCTCTCGCGCTCTGCGTCGGTAATCATCGGCAGCAGAGAACCGGCGGGATCCACAACCCGTATTTCGCAGCGGTCCGGCTCTCGGCAACCGTCACGCAGCGCTATCGCGGTCTCAAGGCCCGTGTATCCGCCACCGGCCACGATCACCGAGAGCGGCTGCCGTGTCGCGAGCCTGCGCTCAAACTCATCCCGGAGCTCCAGCGCCTGCGCAAGCGTCTGGACACCAAATGCCGGTACCACATCTGTGTCCCAGGGTGGGCGCGCCGGGGTCGATCCGGCCGCAAGCACGAGCGCGTCGTAGCTTACGGTGCCCGTCTCAGTGCGCACGGTCCGTGACACCAGATCGACTCCAGTCACCCGTTCCGCAATCAGCTCGCAGTTTGGGGGAAGCAGATCGGCAAGCGGTCGGATAAGTGCATCAGCGGGAAATCGCCCGGAGAGGATATCCGGTAGCGCTGGAATCATGGTTGCGTAGCTGTTGCGGTCTATGAGCCGGATGCTCATCTGAGGATACGCACGCGAGGCGGCACGGGCCGCCTGTATGCCGGCAAATCCGCCTCCGATTATCGTCAATGTGTCCATTTCCGCTCCCCGACCAGGATACTCATCTTTTCCGCCTCCGGCCATACAAACCGTTGCCTGCTTGGCCTCCATTCTCTATGCTTGCAGCGCATGTCAGATTCATCCGCCGCGAAGCCGTCCCTGCTCGCCTCAGTAGCCGTTGTAGTTGCCGCAGGGCTTCTTCTCAATGTCCCGCTCTCTGTCTATGTCTGGGCGCCGGTTGGCCGACCGCTTCTCATGCTCGTCCCCCTTGTGGAGTCCCTGCTCTTTCTCTGGCTCGTTGTTATAATCGTTGTTGCAGTGCGGCGCCCGGCCGCCAGGCGCTGGCTCACCGTGGGTGCAGGAGCGCTGTTCGGGATCTTCCTGGGATTTGCCGCTGCAGAGGCGTTCTTCCGCTTTTATTACGCGCGTGCGTTCTCCCCGCGAGGTGACATCGGCATGATTCGAGGCGCACTCCTCCTCTTCTTAGGGGACATTGGTCCGGCTGTTGACGTGCTGACGCCGGTGACCACCGTTGTTATCTTTCTCCTGGTCATGGGAGTCGGTGCTGCGATTATGAGCGGTGCGCGCGCCCTCCTTCAGCTCGTGTACCGGCCGGGCAGATCACTTGCACTGGTCAGCGTGGTATCGCTCATCGGCATGCTCGTGGCAGGCTTGCCGAACAGTCTCTCCGCCCTCACGGTGGGGTCGCTGTTTCCCACGGAGTCCAGGGGATTCGTGGAGATCGATGTCAGTGAGCCGCCTACTCCGGTGAACCGGCCGCTACCTGAGTATGAGTTTCCCGGTCTCAAGGACCGCGATATCTACCTCTTCGCCATTGAAGCGTACGGATACGCCTCTGTCATCCGGCCCCGCCTGGCAGCAGAGATTGATCCGCATAGAGAGAAGTTTGAGCAAGCGCTTCGCGCGCAGGGGTACTCGGTGGTCAGCAGCTTTCTGCAATCACCGGTTGCGGGTGGCTACAGCTGGCTTGCAGAAACGACCTTGCTGACCGGTCAGTGGATAGATTCACAGGAGCGGTTTCTGGAGCTCTATGGGGCCGGGCTCCCATCATTGAGCGGGGTCCTCAACGCCGGGGGATACTACACCTATACCGTGCGCCCCGGGACTATTCATGGAGAATGGCCGGAGGGATGGGACCTCTTTCGCTTTGACGAGTTGCTTATTGCTCACGGGGATGGGTTTGAGTACAACGGGCCATGGTTCTCGTATGTCCCGGTCACCGACCAGTTTGCCCTCTGGCGCGGTAACACGCGGGTGGAGCAGCTTACTGGGCCCGGCGGCCCCGCGCATGATCGTCCTCTGCTCGCCTATTATCAGCTTGTGAGCAGTCACACGCCGTTTAATCGGATTCCCCCGATCATCAGACCCTGGAGTGATCTGGGTGACGGATCTGTCTACAACGAGCGGGCCGACGAGATAGAGACGTTTCGAAATACCTGGACCGGTGGCTCGGAGCTCGAGGAAGGCTACGTTGCGGCAATCAGCTATGTCTTCGAAGTGCTCACCGACTATGTCTCATCTGTCATGAATCCGGAGCGCGAGCCGATCATCATCGTTTTTGGTGACCATCAGCCACAGCGTCCGATACGCTCAGCGAATGCCGAGCTCTCGGTGCCGATACACGTTGCAAGCCGGGACAAAGACATCCTTGCTCTGTTTGAACAGAGCGGATTTCAGCCCGGGATGAAGAGCAACCAGCCACCGCCACATCTTCGGATGGACAAATTCTTCCCTCTCTTTACCGACCTCGCGTCAACGCCGGCGGCTGCAGCCGCCCTACTCAACCGGGAGTGATGACCCCCGGGTAAACACGAGGAGCTCATAGCGATTCGCCCTCATTCTGGTCAGCCGCTGGAGGGCGCCACCGCCGGCCACGTTCTCCCAGTAGCTGCCTCGCGGACGCAACGGCCCAAGAAGCTGACTCGACGCCCTGGCCAGATAATCGCGAAATCGGTTTGTCCGAACCCAGGGGCTGAGATCGATCTGTTCTATGAGCCTCCAGCCTGCCTGTCCGGCGAGCAAGGAGAGCTCAACCGTTGTGAGATAGGTGTTGATGTGCCATCCGGCGCGGAAACGGGCCACCAGTTTTTGTAGATTGCGAGCTTGCCGGTCTTCAGGAGCAATCTGGAGGCGCTTAGCGGACCGGGTTGCCGGGAAGTCGTCAATGACCACCAGCAGACCCCCCGGTCGGATGCGCCGCGAGAGCTCCTGCAGGAGCGAGACTGGATCATCGCCATGCACGAATGACTCGATCATGTACGCAGCGTCCGGCGGTTCCCCCGCGCAGACTGCGCTCAGGGCGTTCGGATCGGTGAAGCTCCCGATCTCCACCCGTGCGCGGTGGCCCAAACGGCGCATTGCAGCTTGCGCCTGTACGGGACTTATTGTAACACCGCTGACGGTAGCGCCTGTCGTTCTGATGATCCATTCCATGGTCCCGCCAACCCCGCACCCAAGGTCAAGGAGTCGGCAGCCCCTGCCTGGCCTGACGCCACCGCGGGTCAATGCGTCAAGAAGCAGTGCGTCAACTCCGTCGGCGTTCCGGCTGAGGCCCGGAACGAGTCCCGGCGGAAGGTCGAGCGGGCGATGGACGGCTGCCCGTCTGCGGCGAGAGAACTCGCTGCGGTCAAAGATACGGGTGTTTGCATCGTAGTAGCGGCGGACACTCTCATCCATTCCCTCCAATTATACGGAATGAATTCCTTTGCGCGAACGGCCTGCGGGCGTATCTTACTCGAATATGGATGAGTACATCCGACGACCGGCACTATCGCTCTATCTGAACAGGTTTCTTACAAACTACCATCGGTGGAGCCTTGTTCACGCCACCATCATAACGGCACTGGTTGTAGCCACGGAGGTCACACCGTTTGCCGCTCAGCTCCTTGGTGCGCTTTCCATCTGGATTTTTGTTGCAATTGCGGGACTCTTTCAGCTCGGATATCGGCTCCACCCCGATGGTGCCGGTTCGGTCGTACCGAATGCACTGACCGCCTCGCGCGCCGGGGCGGCAGTGGCCCTGCTCGTGTTCGTGGTTCTTCGACTTCTCTCTGCGGGCCGTGAACCAATCGTAGAAGCGGCCGCTGCCTGGTGGATTGCCGGCTCTCTGGGTGTTGTCGTTCTCACCGACTTCTTTGATGGACGACTCGCGCGACGGGCCGGATCAGGCCGGTTCGGGGCAACCTGGGATATGGAGTGTGACTCCGTGTTCGCCATCGCCCTTGCTCTTTATCTCCGGGTAGCTTTTCACGTAACCCCGCTTGTGCTTGCGATCGGGCTCATGCGCTACCTCTACGTTCTGCTGTTCCGCTACGACAGTGACCCTGCGATCGTCCCCCGAGGCTACAAGCTGTTTGCCAAGGTGGTGACGGCACTCATTGTCACGGGAATGATCGTGGCTACCGCCCCCGTTCTAAGTTCTGCAGCTCGCCTGGGCATAGTCGTGTTCCTGCTCTTCCTCCAGCTCCTCAGCTTTGGCTGGGACCTCCTGCTGCAACGCCGCTCTTACACCGACTGATGAGGGCTGGTTCCAACTTAGGGGTCAGCCAAGACTTGCGCCTTCTGGTCAGTGGAAATGCCGTAAGCGCGCTGGGAAACGCGGTCTACCTTATCGCAGTCACTCTCCTGCTGAAGGAGCTCACTGATTCGGTGTTCGCCCTGGGTCTCTTCCAGTTTCTCTCCATCATTCCGGGATTCCTGCTTAGCCCTCTGACCGGCGCCATAATTGACAGAGCTTCCCGTCGGGCTATCATTATTATAGCGGACACATTTCGCGGATTGCTTATGATTGGGGCCGGCCTGGCGCTTGCGGTGCCGGCGTTGCAGAGCGTCTGGCTGATACTTCCGGTCTCCCTGGCGGCCGGGGTTGGGCATGCACTCTTTGTCCCGGCGGCACAGGCGCTGCTTCCTGCAATCGTGCCGCCGCAGCGTCTGCAACAGGCCACCGCACTGCGCGCCTCCTCCAGCCAGGTTGCTAACCTGGGAGGTAATGCTGCCGGCGGCCTGCTCTACACGCTCCTTGGTGCTCCGGTCCTGTTTGTACTGAACGGAGTGAGCTTTCTCATCTCGGCGGCGTTTGAGCTGCGAATATCGAGAGATAAATCGCCCTCTGATGACGCTGATTCCGGGCACGATGCTCGTGCGGCCGGCGGACTTCTCTCTGCGGCTTCTGCCGGATTGCGAGAGCTCAGGGCTCAGCCGGTGCTGATTCGCCTGATGATCTCTCAGGCAGGACTGTTCGCTCTTTCACCGGTGCTTATGCTGGCGCTCCCATTCATCGTGATAGATGAGCTGGGCCTCCCGGAGTTCGTGGTGGGCGTCTACTTCTCACTGGCGCTCGCCGGCGGGATCGTCTGTTTTCTCTCTGTCCGGCGCCTGAGCAGCAGCCGACTCCTCGAGATTCCGCTGGTACGTGTCTCCTATCTCGCCCTTGCTGCCGGATTCTTTGCTGCAGCCTTCCTGTCGGGACCGTTGGTACTTGGTGTGATCGCGTTTATCACCGGTGCCGCTGCCGCCGGTGTCTACCTTACCGTGACCACCTGGATCCAGCTTCGAATGCCTGGAGAGCTCCATGGTCGCCTCTTCTCACTACTGGAGGCGGGAAGCTCGGCGATTGCGCCGATCAGCTATCTTGTGGCCGGCGCTGTGCTCGCGTCTGCCGGCACGGGCGGCCGAGGGGTCGTGTTTGCTGCGACCGGGGCGGTCGCAGCGGGCTGGGCCGGATTTATTGGTTTGAGCCGCAAAAGCGTCATTTAATGTGATTAATAACACATTAAATATCGATATTTCTTTTTTTAAGTGTTTACATTTCTTTTACTCTGATATACTCTTCTGTTAAAGAGCCGTGGCGAGAAGCCAGGGCATTTCTTCTACTAAAGGAGACGCTATGCGTACTTTCATTTCGATATTTATAGCTGTGCTTGCCATTGTAGCGCTTGCAGGCTGTGGCGAAGAGCCCGTTGCCCCCACCGGCTATGCACCGAACCAGACCTCAGAGGCGTACGCCTATGTACACGGCGGATACGTTGGTCAGGCGGTTGTCACCACCGACGCTGAGGGGAATATCTCTGCAGAGCTTGATGAGGCCTTCCTTCCACACACCCTTGCCGGTGTTGATATGGAGAGTGAGGACTGGACTGAAGAGAACACTGTCTCCTTCATCCAGCGTGGAGATGAAGTTCGTGTTGCAAAGTTCGTTTCTTACGATGGAACCAACTACGTTGGAACCACCGTTGGTGGCGCCATGGTCTATGTTGAGGCAGACGAAAACGGTGAGCCCACCGGCGGTCAGGACCTTGAGCAGATCATCATTCGCAACCAGGGTACCATGGCAGCGTACTTTGAGACCATTCTTGACGGCGGACTCGCAATCTACACCGAGTTCGGCGGAAGCCCCATGGTCGTGGAGACCACCAGCTACGGGAGCCTCACGAAGGATGGCTCTTCGTACTGGAACTTCGGCATCGGCTGGCAGGGTAACGTCGACGCTGTTGAAGAGGCAGCCGTGGAGTACGGCACCGGCTTCAAGCTTGACGAGATGAGTCGTGGAGACGACAACTTCTGGCAGCTTGCTGACGCAACCACTGGAGCAACGTTGTCCGACTTCCCTGACTACTTTAACCTGATCCAGAACGCCGTTGGGCGTCTGGAAATGGAGTAAGATCAGACTCATCAGACATGAGTAACAAAGGGCCGCTCGCTTGAGCGGCCCTTTTTATGTTCGTGACATGGTATGAAGCTCGTGACGATATCTGCTTCGAAAGGTTCGCCAGGTTGCGACAAACAGTGACATGATGATTGGCCCGAGAAGCAGACCCTCAAGTCCAAACAGCGCAATTCCACCCACAATTCCTACGATTGCCAGGACGGGGTGCAGCTGTGCGTCTCCCTGAATGATCAGAGGGCGGATCAGATAGTCCACCGCGCCGATCAAGCCGCCGCCAAGCCCCACCATCAGCACGCCACGAAGCGGGTCGCCTCCCGCGAATAGTACAACAGCCGTAGGTAACCAGATGAGGACCGCGCCGAAGTTCGGGATCGCCGCAAGAAGCGCGAACAGAACAGCGAACAGGAGCGGCGCCGGGAGCCCGAGCACCCAGAACAGTGCACCACCGATAAGACCCTGGAAGGCGCCAATCACCACGGTTCCCTTGACGGTTGCTCTGCTCACCGTGAGAAAGGTCCGGCCAAACTCCCGCTTCTCCGCCCGGCGCAGCGGGACCGTTGAGGCGAGAGCCACGAGCATTCTTCGTCCATCCCGGAGAAAGAAGTAGAGTGAATAGAGGTAGATAAACAGCATAAGCAGCAACCGAGGAACTGCCGCGGCAACTCCAGTCAGCCCCTCGGCGAGGTTCCCGAGGGACTGGACAATCGAATCAAACAGACGCTGGGTGGACTCAGGACCGGCAGGGCCAACAAGAAACCCCAACGGCCCTTCACGTACGGAGTTAACTACGCCAAGAACAACCTGGCGCAGAGACTCCGAATTTCTTGTTACCTGCTCAATGACGTTTGCAAGCCGTGCCCCCGCGAAATAGCCAACTACCAGGAGCGGCAGAAGGATCGCAGTCACCAGGATGATCAGGGTGAGCCAGGACGCAACTGCCCGGCTTCCCCGAAGCGTCCGGGTAAGCCATCGGTGTAACGGGTCAACCAGGCCCGCGGTGAGAACGGACAGAATCAACGGGATAGCTACCGGGGCAGCGACCAGCGCGGAGATAGCGGTCACAATGGCGAGTGTGACGAGGAAGGCGATACTGCTGAACCGGCGTGTCCCGCTTGAATCCTGGATATCGCCTCCTGTTTCTCTGCTCATAGACTCAAGAATACCAAAAGATCTCGCCATTCGTTGTAGAATGGCGCGGGGGGCGTATGATCGAGAGAGAGATCGAATGAATCGGGCTGCGCTTGAATCGATATTCAGTGCCGGACTCAGGCGGGTGGATCCGGTACGCATGGTTACTGACTCGCTCTCTGTTGACGGAGAGACGCTCAGCGTCACCGCAGGCTCCCAGACCAGATCCTTCGACCTGAGTCGATTTGATCGCATTGTGGTGGTAGGTGCGGGGAAGGCCTCAGCAAGCATGGCGCTTGGCGTTGAGCAGGTGCTTGGGAACCGGATTGAAACCGGCCTTGTCTCGGTGAAGTACGGCCACACCGCCTCCCTTGCGAGCATAGAGCTAATTGAGGCCGGACACCCGGTTCCTGACGAGCAGGGTGTCACCGCGGCATCCCGGATCGCCGCGCTTGCGGACGCGGCTGACGAACGGACATTTGTGATCGTCCTTATCTCAGGTGGTGGGAGCGCTCTGCTCACACTCCCGTATCAGGATGATCGTCACTCGCTCTCGCTTGCGGATATCCAGAAGACCACCAGTCTCCTGCTTGACTCTGGCGCCCCTATCCAGGAGATAAACACGATCAGGAAGCACCTGTCAGGAATCTCCGGTGGACGGTTCTGCGCCCGGCTTGCTCCGGCCACGTCGATCAGCCTTATACTCTCAGACGTGGTAGGGGACTCAGTTGAGAACATTGCGAGCGGGCTGACCAGCCCCGACCCCGCAACATTCGCGGATGCGATTGCGATTACCCGCCGCTACTCAATCAGTGAACGTCTGCCCGCATCAGTGAACGCTCTCCTTCACGCGGGCGCCCACGGCTCAGTCATGGATACTCCCGCTCCCGGTGACCCATCCTTTGAACGGGTGCACAATATGCTGATCGGGACCAACCTGCTCGCGCTCCAGGCGTGCCGTGAGCAGGCGCAGCGCAGCGGGTATCACACGCTCGTGGTGAGCTCCCAGGTCACTGGTGAGGCGCGTGAGGTGGCAAAAGTCCTTGCCGGGGTGGCACGGGACGCGGTCCGATCCCCGGTTCCCGGACCAAAGCCGCTCTGTGTCCTCTTTGGTGGTGAGACCACGGTGACCATTCGTGGTTCCGGTAGCGGCGGGCGTAATCAGGAGCTTGCACTCGCATTTCTGGGTGAGATCGCCGGAGCTCCTCCGTCAGCGTTTTACGGTGTGAGTTTTCTCTCCGCGGCGACCGACGGCAACGATGGGCCAACAGATGCGGCGGGCGCCTTCGCGTCGCATGAGATACTCGAACGCAGTTCGCGCAACAATCGTTCCATTGCTGAGACTCTCAACCGGAATGATTCATACTCGTTCTTCTCGCAGATCGACGGCCTTCTGAAGACCGGCCCCACGAATACGAACGTCTGTGACATTCAGATTCTGCTTGTTGAGTAGAGCGAGTTGGCAGAGAGGGCCAAAAAAGGATAGTTTCCCAGTCATGACGCGTTTCTCGAGCCGGCCAACTGTCCCACGCATACTGATTGCCGTGTGCCTGCTGGTCGTGGCCCCAGCGCTTCTGTTCGCTGTTGACAACTATCAAGACGTTTCTGTGACCCACGAGGTCACGCGCCTGCTGCTTGGGCTGGGAGTTGTCATTCTTGCCGCGAAAGGTGGCGGGGCCGTTGCCAAACGGCTGGGTGTTCCGGCGCTCCTTGGTGAGGTCACCGCGGGGCTTGCGCTTGGGCCTTACGCGCTGGGAAGTATAGCGCTCCCGTCATTCCCGAACGGCCTGGTTCCTCTGGCAGAGGGGGCGTTTCCGGTTTCGCTTCAGCTCTACGGGTTTGCGGCGGTTGGTGCGGTGGTACACGTGCTGCAGGTAGGTCTTGATTCCGACAGTGGCGTGTTCACCCGCGCACGACGGCGAGGCTTGCCGGTCGCGCTTGGAAGCAGTCTTCTCAGTCTGATAGTCGGCGCCCTTGTTCCAATTCTCTTCTTTGGGCTTCCCCTTTTTGACCGGAGGGTCATCTTCTTTGCTGCCCTTTCGGTCTCCACCTCGCTCGGTATCCAGGCCCGCATCCTTCACGAGCACCACAAGATGGCCACACCCGAGGGTGTCGCCGTTGTGAGCTCCTCGCTTATGCAGGACGGGTTTGCCATAGTCTTTCTGGCTATCGCCCTGGCCGTCGGTGGCATCGAGCTCGGGCGCGATGGTGACGCTGATCTTATGAGTACTGTTCTTCCGGTTGCTCTTATGGCGGTTGGGGCTCTCGCCGGCGGTGGCGCACTCGCCTTCTTTGGCGCGCCACGTCTGTCCGCCATGTTTCGAGACCGCCTGTCGCCAAACCTCTTCGCGGTGGTGGTCGTTGGAATTACGCTCCTGATCTCTGCGCTCTTTGAGGCACTCGGTGTTGCTTCTATCATAGGAGCGTACATCATCGGGATCGCCTTCAGCAGGACTGACATGGGAGACGTTCTGGCAGAGAAGGTGCAGCCGATCTCAGATTTTTTTGTGCCTGTCCTGTACGTTGTGATGGGTATGCTCGTCGATTGGCGCGTGCTGTTTGATCTCCGCATCCTGCTGCCGGGCGTGGGCTTCGCACTCCTGTCCGCGGCCGCCAAGATTGTGGGCTCCGGGGTTCCTGCCCTCATGACCGGGTTCAATCGGCTCGGGGCGCTTCGCGTTGGTCTGGGTACGGTCTGTCGTGGTGAGGTTGCCCTGATCATTGCCTCAGTGGGCCTGGCACTCGGCGATTTTTCCAGTGAGATCTTCCAGATCATGGTGGTCATGATCGTGCTTTCGGTAGCCCTTGGTGCCCCGGCGTTATCCGCATCGCTGCGCCGGCCAGGCTCTGGAACACGAGGCAGGTGGGGCCAACGTGATACGGAGGTCACTAAAATCGATCTTCCCAATGAGGAGCTCTCCGATCTCATCACGGACGGACTGCTGCGGGTCGCTGAAGAGGACGGCTTTTTTGTGCATCGTCTTGAGCTTGCCGGGAAGGTGTATCGGCTTCGACGAAATGAGGTCTACCTTACGATCAACCGTGATCCCACCAGTATCCGTATTGTGAGCGATCCTCGGGATACCGGTATTGCAAAGACGTTGCTCTATGAGGTAATCGTTCACGTTCGTGACCGGGTGGCCCGGATAGCCGAGGTAACGGTCCCCAAGGAGCTCAGACGGGACGTTGCCGGGGGAGGGGCCTCCAACGTGCAGCTTAGTGACTATATCTCTCCGGCTGCGGCAACCGTGCTGCTCGAGGCGACCGACAAAGAAGGCGTTATCCAGGAGCTGGTCGACCGTCTCGCGCGGGCCGGGCGAATCACCGATTCTGAGCAGGTTCTTGCAGATGTTATGGAGCGGGAGGCAACTGTGAGTACCGGCATGGAGAAAGGGCTTGCCATCCCGCATGCCCGTACCCGTGGTGTAAAAGGTATGGCAGTTGCGGTGGGAGTCTCACGCGAGGGAATTGAGTTTCAGGCGCTCGACGGGAAGCCTACCCATCTCGTATTTCTCATTGCAAGTTCTCCTGACGACCGAGGCCCGCACCTGCAGTTGCTTGCCGCGATTGCGAAACAGATGCGAAATGAGCAGCGCATAGCTGCCGCGGTGCAGTCAGAGAACGAGACGGAGCTGGTGGCAGCGATCCTTTCAGAGGAGCCGATTGCTGAGGTATCCCAAAATATCTAATTGAAACATTTCATGGTTACCGGTATGATTAGCGAAGATGAAAATCTACCGGAAGTTCTCCTTTATAATTCTTGGTGTCTTTGTTTTCGTGATTGTTCTCCTTGGCGGATTGCTGAGTCTCTTCAGCGCCCAGCGGCTCGAGCAACAGATTGCCGCAATTGCAGACGAGAAGGCAGGGCTTCTTGAGACGGCTATTGATGAGCTGACAGAGAAGGCGCTTCAGTCTGCCTACATTCTGTCACAACTCGAGGCGGTCCAGGCTGCCTATACCGCCGCTACCGTTGAGGCAGGACAAGAGATTCTCCGCAGCGCGGTCGTTTCACTTGCAGATGAGTTGGCGAATCAGCTCGGACGGGATCAGTTCCGGATCCATTTTCATCGAGCGCCGGCTACCAGCTTCTTTCGCAGCTGGACCGACCGATCCGGCGACGATCTGTCAGCCTTCCGGCGAACGATCCTGGAAGTTGAACGGACCCGCCGGCCTCTGCAAGCTATAGAGCTTGGTCGCGGTGGTCTGGTCTTGCGGGGCATCGTGCCGGTCACAGCCTCCGGCGAGCTGCTTGGGACACTTGAAATTTACTACGATGCGACTGAGGTCGTTCCGTTCCTGGATGCCGGGAGCGCTCGAACCGGTATCGTGGTACTGGTGGATGCCGATCAAGCGTCTTCCCTCTTCTTTGCAGAGGACCTGGACAGCCTGTTCGGTGGGAGTGTGGGAGCGAGCCTCATCAGCGAAGTCACTGCCGACTGGATTGAGCCCGATACACTTCTGGATCCTGAGCTTCTCGCGGAAACCGCCGCATCCGGGGAGCCGGCAGTAGCAGTGGTCGGGTCCTACGGTGTCGCCTACGTGCCCGTTCCCGACTTTGCCGGGGACGTGACCGGCCACTACGCGATCGTGGTGGATCAGACGGCGGTGGTAGCGAGTGAGATGCAGAGCCGCCTCGTACTGTTCGCCGTGCTGCTCGCTGTTGCGATAATCGCTGTGGCTGTCTCGGTGGCGTTTGCCCGCTTTGCAGTCAGCCGTCCCGTCTCCCGTGTTTCCGGCATTCTCGAGGAGATCGCCGCCGGCGGGGGAGACCTGACCCGTCGACTGGAAATCTCACGGAACGACGAGATCGGCATGCTTGCCGGTCACTTTGATGCGTTTGTCTCAACCCTCCAACGACTCATGGGCGGAATCAAGCAATCCGCCCAGGCGCTTGGTGCCACCGGCATTGAGCTCGAGCAGGAGGTCCAGACTACCGCGAAGGGTGTGGCGACCATCGTGGAGCAGGTGAACACGCTGTTTTCCCGCGTGGATCAGCAGGGACATCGGGTTGAGAGCTCGGTGACGGCTACCGAGCAGATCACCTCCAACGTTCAGTCTCTGGACACAATGACCGCGACCCAGGCGTCAAGCGTGGAAGAGTCATCTGCCGCAATCGAACAGATGGTGGCAAATGTGTCCGCGATCCGGGGCAACCTGGACACAGTGGACCAACAGGTCCGCGAGCTCGTTGGGGCAAGCAATGACGGGGCAGCAAAACTTGCGAACATGGACGCTCAGTCGAAGGAACTGGCGGTTCAGTCGAGCCAGCTTACTGAGGCCAACGGTGTTATCGCCCACATTGCTGCGCAAACGAGCCTGCTTGCCATGAACGCGGCCATTGAAGCTGCTCACGCCGGTGACGCTGGGCGTGGTTTCGCAGTGGTAGCGGATGAAATCCGCAAGCTTGCAGACGTCAGCTCTACGCAGTCAAAGGTGATCAAGGAGCAGCTGAAGCAGACGATCACTACCTCCAACGACATGTCACAGGCCGCAGCTGCGGCTCGGGAGGCGTTTGATCGGATCTCGGCGCTTGTGGGCCGCGTGAGCGAGCTTGAGGCGCAGGTACAGGCCGCCCTCAGCGAGCAGGACTCCGGTGGACAGCAGGTCCTGCAGGCACTTGCTGAGATCCGCAACGTCACTGTGCAGGTTCGCGACGGATCCACTGAGATGCGCACGGGGATTGAAGAGGTGCTGCGAAACTCCAGTGAGCTTCGCGACCTCAGTCACGCGATTCGTGAGGACCTCGATTCGGTGCTTGCCGGTGGGCGAGAGATCAGCGCACGCAGCGATTCCATGCAGGCGATCAGCGAGAAGACTACCCGCGAGATCAGAACTGTCTCAGAGGCGACCGACCGGTTCGTCACGTAGCGGCTCAGGCTGCCGCAGGGAAACATGTGGTGACAGCGACGCAGTGAACGGGTATAGTTCCTGCGTGTTTCAGAGAACGATTCGCTATCTCCCTCTGGTGCTGCTGCTCACTCTTGTCTGGATAGTACTCAATGAGCGGCTTACCCCGGGCACCGTTGCATTTGGGTTTGCAATGAGCATAATTGCAATTGTTACGACCAACCGACTCGTCCTGAAGGAGTCGTATCTAGACCGGTACCAGGTTCGTCCCCTGCTGATCGTTGCCTACGCGTTCCGTCTCCTCTGGGCCATCTACGTTGCCGGTTTCCAGGCAATCGCGCGGATGCTCCGCGGTCGCGTCAATGTGGGAATTGTGGAGATAGAGACCCACCTCCAGAACGAGTTTGCCGTGACGCTACTGGCGAACTCCATCACCCTCACGCCTGGAACCGTGACCCTTGACCGTGAGGGCCAGAAGATGAAGGTGATCTGGCTTGACTGTGTGACTCACGACCCGGCGATCGCGGGACCGGCAATCAAAGGTCCATTCGAGGGGTTGCTGGAGAAGGCGATCCAATGAGTTTTCTGGAAGGCGCGCTTGTCGCGCTTGGAGTGCTTGCCACCGGGGGTCTTATCAGAATCCTGATTGGCCCGACAGTCTGGGACAGACTGTTGGGTATGAGTCTTATCTCCTCGAAAATCATCGTTGCTATCGTGGTCTTTGCCGTGATCCTGGACCGTGGTTTCCTCGTGGACATTGCAATTATCTACAGTCTCCTTGGCTTCATCTCGAGCGTCCTCATTGCCCGGTTTATCGAGCGGAAGGGGGAGTCGTGATTGTGCTCTGGATTGGACGGGGGGTGATAGTTCTGGGTCTGCTGGTGATCGCAACCGGAGTCTACAGTGTTCTCGCCTACAAGGAGTTCTACTCACGCGTTGTCATCACGGCAAAGGTAGACACCGTCGGATTCATTACACTGCTGATTGGCGTCATGCTCATTGAAGGTCCCACGTTTACCACGGCAAAGGTCTTTCTGGTTGTGCTGTTTGAGATGCTGACCTCTCCGCTCTCGACCCATGCTATTGCGCGCTCGGCGTTCACGTCCGGGTACCGGATTGAAGCGA
>CAZREG010000035.1:21415-25723 GCA_964599075.1 uncultured Spirochaetaceae bacterium
AAGCGAACGGAGGGAGTCGATGGCTGATGCAGTGATAGGGCTTGATGCAGTCCTGCTTTTGATGGCTGTCGCGCTGGCGGCAGTATCGGTCTGGACGCGGATACTGCGCCATGCGGTTATTTTCCTTGGCATCTTCAGTTTCCTCTGTTCGTTTCTCTACCTCTACTACGGTGCCCCCGACGTTGCGATCGCTGAGGCGGTGATCGGTAGCGGGCTGGTGATGCTGCTCTACCTTACCGCGATCAAGAGATACCGCACCTACACGGTGACGGTGGCCGAGCAGACGGTCGAGCGAATAGAAGACAAGACCATGCAGGCGCTGGCCGACACGCCACAGGGACGACTGCTCAGTGAGATAGAGCGCTTCTGCCTCTCGCGTGAGCTCGAGCCGGAGATCGTCTATTCCCGGGATGAGGTTGAAGAGATTATGGCTGAAGGTCGATATGACCTCATTGTGCAGCACAGAGCAGATGCGACGACCGTGTACGGTCGTCAGGACAACTTCCTGGTAGATGAGCTTGAGATGCTGCTCATCATGCATTCAGAAGAGGCGGACGCAGAGTTTGTACGGATTGGGGGTGAACAGTGACGCGCATCCTGGTCACCCTCTTTGTTGCCGTGGTGTGCGCCGCCGTACTTCTCCTGGCCAATCTCTATCCCGCTGCCGAGACGCCGGGAGTGGAAGAGCCGCAGCTCCGTGAGTACTTCGTGGATAACTTCCAGGAGGACACCGGCGCGGAGAACGCCGTGGCGGCAATTTACCTGAACTACCGTGTGTACGACACACTGTTTGAGGCGCTCCTGCTCCTGATTGCCATTGTCGGGATCATCCATTTTTTCAGGGTTGGGCTCAGAAAGGACAAGAATGAGTAGCATACGGCGCGTCACAGACAGCCCGGTGGTGGGCTTTATGACGGGCCTTCTCTATCCCTTTGTCATAATCTTTGGACTCTACGTGATCGTGAACGGTCACAATACGCCCGGTGGAGGATTCCAGGGCGGGGCAATACTGGCCACGCTCTTTATCGGGCGTTTTATCGTTAATCCCGTCAACGACATCAATGCCGAGTTTCTCCACGACGTGGAACAGGCGCTGTTCGCGCTCATCATGCTCGTTCCGGTGATCTTTCTCTTCTATCAGCTCAACTCCAATCTGCCGTGGCTCAACGAGCCCTTTCTCATTTTGATGAATCTGCTCATTGGGGTGAAGGTATGTCTTGGGCTCACGATCGTGGTGTTCCGATTTGGCTTTGACGAGGAGAGTCTCTGATGTTCGTCTGGATCGCTCGTTGGGTGACCGCGCAGAATGTGAGTATTCTGCTGTTCTTTGTGGGGCTCCTTGGTCTCCTGACCCAGCGGAACATTGTGCGCTCCATCATTGCGGTGAACGTGATGGATGTCGGTGCCATTCTCTTCCTCATCACCGTGAATTACATACCCGGCAGTGTCCCTCCGGTGAGCCCTCCGGAGGGCGCCGTAGTCGCCGACCCCCTGCCGCAGGCGCTTATGATTACCGCCATCGTTATTGGAATTGCAGTCAGTGCGGTGAGTCTTGCTGTGTTCATTTCTCTGTTCCGGCGCTACGGCAGTGCTGACTGGGAGACGGTGCTCAAGCGCTCTCAGGAACGCTGACTCAGACTGGGGATTGTCCTATTCGCGGACTCGTGAGATGATTATTTCATGAAAGTCCGAGTTGAGCTTGAAATCGATGTAAAGCCCCTCCAGATCAGTATTGATGACGTGAAGCGCCTGGTGAAAGAGATGATCAGCGCTCAGAGTTCCGAGGCGGTGAAGAGCGTCAGGATCACCAACGTACGGTTGGGATAAGAGTTTTCTGGCACGGGTTACCCGTTTGAAGGTTACGCTACTATTCGGATCAGGTACAATGGCGTATGCGTAGGTCAACCCACCGGAGTACCGAGTGAACAGAGTAGTGTCCAAGGTCAAACTCTCGGACGACGTGTACAAGATTGTCTTCGAGGCAGCCCATATTGCGGAGGCCCGAAAGCCGGGCCAGTTTCTCATCATTCAGCTTGACTCCAACTTTGGAGAGCGGATCCCGCTTACCATAGCAGACGCGGATGAAACAGCCGGAACCATCACCATAATTTTTCAAGCAGTCGGCAAGACCACGATCAATCTAGGTGGCCTGGAGCCGGGCCAGGTGATAGAGAATGTGCTCGGTCCGCTTGGTACCCCGACCCAGATTGCGGAGGTGGGCACGGTCGTTTGTGTAGGCGGTGGAATAGGCGTTGCGCCTCTGCATCCAATCGTGAAAGCACACAGCGCCGCCGGGAACAGGGTCATTACCATCATGGGTGCACGAAATCACGATCTCATGATCCTTGAAGATGAGATGAGAGCGCTCAGCGACGAGATCATTGTCTGCACTGACGACGGTAGCTACGGACGCAAGGCGCTGGTTACTGAACCGCTGAAGGAGCTCTGCGAACAGGGTATACCTGACGAGGTTGTCGCCATTGGGCCGCCGGTCATGATGAAGTTCGCGGCTGCAACAACCAGGCCGTTCGGTGTGCATACCACGGTCAGTCTCAACACCATCATGGTGGATGGCACCGGTATGTGCGGGGGGTGTCGGGTGAGCATTGGCGGGGAGACAAAGTTCGTCTGTGTGGATGGTCCGGAGTTTGACGGACATCTGGTGGACTTTGACAACATGATGCTGCGCCAGAATGCGTACCGGAAGCAGGAACGGCACGCGGCTGAAAACTGCCGCGCGACAAGACAGACAACAGGGTAGGAGCCATCGTGTTCAAGAATAGAGAAGCTCTCGATAATGAAGCATCCGCACTCTGGCGGCAGTACGAGCCAAAAGAGGCAGACGGCACGCTGAAGATGAAGGATAGGCTCGCTATACCGCAGCAGGAGATGCCGGCCCAGGATCCTGTGGCGCGCGGAACGAATCAGCAGGAAGTGGCGACCGGCTACACGGACGCGCAGGTCCGCGTTGAGGCGCTTCGCTGCCTCCAGTGCAAGAAGGGTCCCTGTATAGCCGGCTGTCCGGTTGGTATCGATATTCCCCGCTTTATAAAGCATGCACTCGACGGCGACTACCAGACCGCGGTGGATGTGATCAAGGAGAGCAGCCTGCTGCCTTCGATCTGCGGACGCGTCTGCCCTCAGGAGGTCCAGTGCATGGCGAAGTGCACTCTTGGAAAGAGTCTGAAAGACGTGATGCAATCGGTCGCCATAGGACGCATTGAGCGCTTTGTCTCAGACTGGGAGCGAGAGCACGGTCAGATGAGCATTCCGCAGATTGCTGCTGACACCGGATTCAAGGTTGCGGTGGTGGGTAGTGGACCGGCAGGGCTCACTGCAGCAGCGGATCTGAGAAAGGCGGGCCATCAGGTGGAGATCTTTGAAGCGTTCCACAAACCGGGCGGGGTCATGATCTATGGAATTCCTGAGTTTCGCCTGCCAAAGGCTATCGTGGAGCGGGAAGTGGAGACGCTCAAAGCCATGGGGGTGTCCTTCCGCCTCAACTATCTGATCGGACGCACCCGCACCATTGAAGACCTGGTGACGAAGGATGGGTTCCACGCGGTCTTTATCGGGAGTGGCGCCGGTCTTCCCCGCTTTATGAACATTGAGGGTGAGAATCTGGTGGGAGTCTTCTCAGCGAACGAGTACCTGACTCGTGCCAACCTCATGAAGGCATACGACAGAGAGAACGTTGACACGCCCATCTATCCATCACAAAGAGTGGCAGTTCTTGGCGGGGGTAACGTTGCCATGGACGCCGCGCGGATGGCGCTTCGTCTTGGAGCAAAAGAGGTGAATGTGATCTACCGGCGTACCCGTGCAGAGATGCCGGCACGGGCTGAAGAGGTTGAGCACGCCATGGAGGAGGGAATCAGGTTCCACTTTCTCACCAATCCCACCCGCATTCTTGGAGATAAGGATGGCGTGGTCTGCGCGATAGAGTGCCAGAAGTTCGAGCTTGGCGAGCCGGACGAATCCGGCCGTCGTCGCCCCGTTCCCGTGGAGGGAAGCGAGTTCGAGCTGGAGATGGACACCGTGATCCCGGCGCTGGGCAACGTGAGTAATCCGCTCATTCGGCAGACCACCGAGGAGCTTCAGACTAACACGTGGGGCAACATCACCGTTGATGAGAACAACCGCACCAGCATCGACCGTGTCTATGCCGGCGGCGACATTGTGCTTGGAGCAGCTACCGTTATCCTTGCCATGGGTGAGGGGCGAAAGGCCGCTGCCACCATTGCCGCCGATCTGTCGGAGGGTCGCTGGACCTGAGTCCCTGGTCGCTCGACGGACCGATCAATGAGT
>CAZREG010000036.1:0-25673 GCA_964599075.1 uncultured Spirochaetaceae bacterium
TATACGCCACAATTGTTCTCCCTGCTTCACATCAGCACGGTTCGTGACACTTCAGGATGTTTCACGTGAAACATTGAAGAGTGTGCGCCACCATTTCCCGCACCAAAAACCAAACGCCTCCCAGCCGGTACCGCCGTCCTTAAGACTCGCCCTCTTCAGACCCGTCGTCTCCAGCTTCATCGATTTCATGATCCTTATCGGGTTCGCTACCATCGTGCTCGCGAGGCGTGGAATCTGATGATGGGCCGGTACCGGTCGGACCGGTTGTCTCTATCGGCTGACCATCCTCGTCCTCTTCAGGATCCTCGTTTGCTGCGGCGTCAACCCCAACGACAAAGTCCGGCTTCTGGATATCAACCACACGCACGCCTGCGGCGCTCCTGCCCTGGATGGTGATGGTTCCTGCTGCGATCTTTATGGTCTGCCCCTGTGAGGTGATGATCATCACTTCTGCGTCATCAGAGACGCTCAATACATCCACCAGCTCACCGGTCCGCTCATTAACTCCGTAAGCAATCTGTCCGCCGGTTCCGCGGCCGTGGGGGGAGAACTCGTCGTAGCGCGTGCGCTTACCATAGCCGTACTCAGTGACAGTCAGCATCTGCTCGTCCGGAGCCACTACAACCACCCCGGCGAGCTCGTCCGCGTCGGAGAGCTTGATCCCGGTCACGCCGCGGCTGGTGCGACCCATGGCCCGAACCGATGATTCGGTCATGCGCAAACCCTTCCCGCGTCGAGTGAGCAGAAAGAGATCGTTTTCCCCGCTGGTCAGCAGAGCGGACTTCAGCCGATCGCCCTCATCCAGATTGATGGCGTTTACGCCACGGGTTCGTGCGTTGGAGAACTGATCAGTAGTGACCTTCTTCACCACACCGCGAATGGTTGCCATAAAGACGTGCTGGTCTTCGCTGAAGTCAGAGAGCGAGACAACACCGGAGATCTCTTCATCTGCACTGATCTGCAGGAGAGTTCGAACATGGGACCCTTTGGCATAGCGGGAGCCCTCGGGTATCTCATGCATCTTCAGATAGTAGGCTCGGCCCTCGCTGGAGAAGAAGAGCAGGAAGTCGTGCGTGCTCCCGATAAAGATGTGCTCTATGAAGTCATCGTCGCGTTTGGTTCCTCCGCTGGTCGTTCCCTTTCCGCCGCGTCCCTGTATACGGTACGCGCTCCAGGGAACGCGCTTGATATAGCCGTTGTGGGAGAGAACGACCACCATGTCCTCACGCTTGATGAGGTCTTCAATATCGATTTTCTCGATCTCAGATGGCACAATGTCTGTTCGTCGCTCATCACCAAATCGTTCGGCTATGTCGAGCGTCTCATCCCGGACCACTTGAAGGATCTGCTGTTCGCTTGATAGGAGCGCTCTGAGCTCTTCAATAAGCTTGAGAACCTCTGCAAGCTCGTCAAGAATCTTCTGGGTCTCGAGGCTCGTGAGTCGCTGAAGGCGCATGTTGAGGATTTCTGTGGCCTGCGCCTCTGAGAACTCGAAGCGCGCCATGAGTCGGGTTCGTGCGGTGTCCACGTTTTCCGACTCCTTGATGATTCTGATCACTTCGTCAATGTTCTCGAGCGCGATCTTGAGGCCTTCAAGGATATGGGCCCTCTTCTCCGCCTTGTCCAGATCGAACTGTGCCCGGCGAATGACTACCTCACGCCGGTGATTCACGAAGTGTACGATCATGTCGCGAAGCGTGAGAACCACCGGCTTCCCCTCCACGAGGGCAAGCGCGTTTACGTTGAAGTTCGTCTGTAGCTGCGTGTGGGTAAACAGGTGGTTCAGGATGATCTTTGGACTGGCGTTCTTCTTCAGCTCAATGACGATCCGCATTCCGTTGCGATCACTCTCATCACGCAAGTCTGAGATGCCGTCCACCTTCTTCTCCCGAACAAGGTCTGCAATCCGGATGATAAGCGTGGCCTTGTTCACCATATAAGGAATTTCGTGAACAATGATGACGTCTTTCCCGCTCTTGGAGCTCTCGATGGAGAACTTGCTTCGTACGGTTACTTTGCCGTGACCGGTTTTGAACGCGTCGCGTAGACCCCTCATTCCGTAGATAGTGCCGCCGGTGGGGAAATCGGGGCCCTTCACGTGCTCAATGAGCCCGTCAATGGTGATATCCGGATTGTCTATGTAGGCAGCAATACCGGCGGCAACCTCGCGCAGGTTATGCGGGGGAATGTTTGTTGCCATACCCACGGCAATGCCGCTCGCACCTTCACAGAGAAGGTAGGGAAAGGCGGCCGGGAGAACTTCCGGCTCCTGCAGCGAGTCATCGTAGTTGGGCGCAAAGTCAACGGTCTCTTTCTTGATGTCCTTGAGCATCTCTTCTGCAATCTTGTGCAACCGAGCCTCGGTGTATCGCATGGCCGCAGGCGGGTCGCCGTCTATTGAGCCGAAGTTGCCCTGGCCGTTTACCATTGGGTAGCGCATGCTGAACGGCTGCGCGAGCCGCACCAGCGTGTCGTACAGGCTCGCGTCGCCGTGCGGGTGATAGCGACCCATAACGTCACCAACAATACGCGCGCTCTTCTTTGGTGGCTGATCGCTTCGAATGCCCATGTCCTGCATGCCGTAGAGGATGCGGCGGTGTACCGGTTTCAGCCCGTCCCTGACATCTGGAAGCGCGCGACTGACAATGACGGACATTGCGTAGTTGAGATAGCTTTCCTTGACCTCGTCCTCAATAGGGACGGGTATCAGCCGTGATTGATCAGACATGTTCTGCCTCCGATAAAGCGGGGAATCTATACGTCGAGGTTCGAGACTGCGAGCGCGTTCTCTTCAATGAACTCGCGGCGCGGCGCAACGTGCTCGCCCATCAGCGTCGTAAAGACCGATTCGGCCTCAACACCGTCCTCGAGCTGGATTTGCATCATCCGCCGGTTCTCGGGGTTCATGGTGGTGTCCCAGAGCTGGTCCGGGTTCATCTCACCAAGACCTTTGTAGCGCTGTACTGAGATCTTGTCACCGTCCACCTTCAGCCGCTTCACGATCTCTGCACGCTCCTTGTCGTTGAACGCGTAGTGCACCTCGCGGCCCCGGCCGATCTTGTAGAGCGGCGGCATGGCCACATAGACGTGCCCCTGCTCAAGAAGCTCCCGCATATAGCGGTAGAAGAACGTCAGAAGCAGCGTTCGGATGTGCGATCCGTCCACATCGGCATCCGCCATGATTATCACCCGGTGATAGCGCAGCTTTGCCAGGTCAAACTCCGTTCCGGCACTCGCACCAAGCGCAGAGATGATAGGCTGTAGCTTGTCATTCGCCAGCACCTTGTCCACGCGCGTCTTTTCCACGTTGAGCATCTTGCCCCACAGCGGGAGGATCGCCTGAAAGGTGCGGTCACGACCCTGCTTGGCGCTTCCGCCGGCCGAGTCACCCTCTACAATATAGACCTCGCACTTGCGGGGGTCCTTCTCACTGCAGTCGGCAAGCTTCCCGGGAAGGCCGGAAGACTCCAGGAAGCTCTTTCGCCGCGTCAGGTCGCGTGCTCGTCGGGCGGCTTCTCGTGCCTTGGCTGCCATCACCGACTTGTCCAGGATAGCGGCGACCTCTTTGGGGTACTTGTCAAAGTAGGCGGTCAGCTCCTCGTTCACGATGGACTCAACGATTCCCTTGACCTCTGAGTTGCCAAGCTTACCCTTGGTCTGGCCCTCAAACTGTGGTTCCGGCACTTTTACCGAGACAACGGCCGTCAGACCTTCGCGAACGTCATCACCGCTGAGATTCTCATCTATCTTCTTGGAAAGCTTGTTGTTCTGTCGCAAGAACTCGTTGAGCGTGCGCGTCAGAGCACTCTTGAAACCAATGAGATGGGTGCCGCCCTCGCGCGTGTTGATGTTGTTGACAAAGCTGAACATGGACTCGTTAAATCCATCGTTGTACTCAATGGCAACCTCGGTGACCACGCCTTCCCGTTCACCCTCGAAATAGATGGGTTCCTTGTTGATCGTTGTTTTGTTCTTGTTCAGAAACGTTACGAACTCTTTCACTCCGCCGTCGAAACGAAAATCATGTCGCTTGGGAGTAGGCAGCCGCTGATCCTCAATAGAGATCTCAATGCCCTTGTTCAGGAACGCAAGCTCGCGAAGGCGGTTGGAGAGCGTATCAAAGTTGAAGACGATGGTCTCAAAGATCTCGTCGTCCGGTCGGAAGCGGATCGTGGTTCCGTGCTCTTCGGTGTTTCCGCGTACCTTCACATCTGCCATAGGAACGCCGCGCAGATACCTCTGCTCGTGGATCTGGCCATCCACCCGCACCTGCGCCTCACACCACTCGCTGAGTGCGTTCACGACGGATACACCAACGCCGTGCAGCCCACCTGAGACCTTGTAACTCTTCTTGTCGAACTTGCCGCCGGCATGCAGCCGTGTCATAACAAGCTCAAGAGCACTCACATTTTCACCCGTATGCACAGAGACCGGGATGCCGCGGCCGTCGTCACGGACGCTGACAACGTTCTCTTTCTCAAGAATCACCTCGATCCGCGAGCAGTGCCCGGCGAGCGCCTCGTCTATGCTGTTGTCCACAACTTCATACACCAGGTGGTGCAGGCCGTCAGGACCGGTGGATCCAATGTACATTCCGGGTCGTTTCCGGACCGGGTCAAGTCCCTTCAGGACTTGAATATTCTCTGCAGAGTACTCGTTTTTTCCCATTTGCTGTCCTATTAGTATACCGATTGGAAGGAAGCCGGTAAAGCTGAGTCAAAATGCGCCAATACCTCTGCGTGAATTGTGGAAAACCTGTGGATAATCGGGTAAACACGGTGACCTCTTTGTCGGCCTTGCCATCGAGCCTTCCGGGAGAACGCAGCAAGTAGTGATACCGGGTCAAATGGTGCGTTTTCCTCGCTTTTCTCCTGCCGCAGGGCTGATGCAACGAATCTCCTGTGGTACACTCCCTCTCTGTGCCTGTTACGCGTGCAGACTGCCTGTGCACCGTCTGAGCACTGGAGAGTGAAGAGTATGTGGACAAGCTGTGGATAACATGGAAGGAACAACACGCGAGGCTACCGGTTACGGAATCTTCTGGACAGAGGCTATGAATCAGCTGGAGGAAGAGCTCAGTGAGCAGGAGTATGCCATGTGGTTTAATCGCATGGAGTACGTGCGCAGTGATGACGCCCGGATCGTGGTTGCTGTCCCCTCGTCTTTTTACCGGGACCAGGTCAAGCAGCGCTATCTCCCATCAATTGAAGAGAAGCTCTACGAGCTGTCTGGATCCAAGCTCGCCATAGAGTTTGAAGTTCGAAAACTGGAGAGCGCACCACAGAAGAGTCGCTCCAACGGTCCGGTCGCCCGGCCTGAGCAAGAGACGAAAGCCCCCGAACCGCCGGCTCAGAAGAAACGCCGTCCACATGAGAACCTCAACGCGGACTACACCTTTGATACGTTTGTGATCGGACAGAACAACAGCTTCGCCGCCAACGCTGCCATGGCAATCTCCCGCAATCCCGGAACCGCCTATAATCCGTGCCTGGTCTACGGCGGGGTCGGGCTGGGAAAGACACATCTCGTCCAGGCGATTGGGAACGCAGTCCATACAGAGATGGATAACGTGAAGATTGTCTACGTAACTGCAGAGAACTTCACCACAGAGTTTATCCAGGCCATACGGGAGAAGAACACCCAGCGCTTCAAAGCCAAATATCGATATGCAGATGTCCTGCTCATTGATGACATTCATTTCCTGCAGAAAAAGACCGAGACACAGGAAGAGCTCTTTCACACGTTCAATGCCCTCTACGACGCAAATAAACAGATGGTCTTTACCTGCGACCGCCCGGTTAGCGAACTGAGAGACCTCACCGACAGACTGCGAAGCCGGTTCGAGCGAGGTCTCAACGTTGACCTCCAGCCACCAAGCTATGAGACTCGCTACGCCATCCTCAAGAAAAAGATAGACGCCGCCGGTCTCGCCATCCCTGAAGAGGCAATCAGCCTTATCTGTAACAATGTGACCACGAACGTCCGTGATCTGGAAGCCGCACTGACCAAACTCATTGCCTATGCGGATCTGGTAAACAAGAACATCACCGTTGAGATCACTCGGCAGCAACTGAAAGACGTCTTTGCAAGCCCCAAACAGACCAACATTACCATAGACGTCATTCAGCGCACCGTTGCAGACTATTTCAACCTCTCCAACCAGGAACTCAAGAGCAAAAAACGCACCCGTGTCGTCGCTTTTCCGCGACAGATAGCCATGTATATAACGCGTGAGATCACTGAGTACTCCACCACAGAGATTGGACTGGAGTTTGGGGGCCGGGATCACACCACCGTCATGCACGCCTGCCAGCGAATAGATGCCCGGATGCGAACGGATCCCACCCTCGAGCCAACGGTACAGTTCCTGGTTCGAAGCATAAAAGAACAGAGCGCCAAGCAGTAACGAGCGAACACTCTGGGGACAGCTTCTGCACAGGCTGTGGACACATGTTCAGCCTGTGCAAATGTGTAAAAGAATGCCAGAATAGGCACAGCTTTTCCCCGGGAACAAGTAGTAACGGGGAAAGCAGATAGGGCGGTTATACACATATGCACCGCCCCTACTACTATTACTACTATCTTATATTATATAGTCAGGGGAAGAGGGGACCATGAAGTTCAGCTGTGAGAAGGACGTTATACTCAAGGAAATCGTACTCGCCGGGGAGATCATCTCTTCTCGCAACGCACTGTCCATTCTATCCAACGTCTATCTGGAAGCTGGAGAGAACGAGCTCACCATTCGAGCAACAGATCTGAAAGTAGGCTTTGAAACCAGGATCCCTGTCGATGTTCAGGAGGCGGGCAGTACCACCGTCTACTGCGACAAGTTTCTCGGTATCCTCAGAAGCCTACCCACCGGAGAGGTAGAGTTTGAACAGGAGCCTGGCGATCGGTTCATTATCCGGCCTCGTTTCAAAAAGATCGATTTCAAACTCAAGAGCATCTCAAGTGAGAAGTATCCTGAGGTACAGGTGGCTCCGGAGGAATCCTACTTTGAGTTTCCCCAGAGTGTACTCATCGGAATGATCAATCAGACCATCTTTGCCGTCAGTGATGACGAGACCCGCTATTTCATGAACGGGGTCTTTTTTGAGAACCTGGATGGAAAGCTTGTCATGGTTGCCACAGACGGTCGTCGATTGAGCTTCGTCAGCCACAGCCCTGAAGCCCCCATCTCTGACTTCTCCGGAGTCATCATTCCACCCAAGATCCTGAGCCTCATCCGGAAGCTTGCGACCGGGGAAGGATCGGTTCGGATGGCGGTGGCGGAGAAGAGTATCTTTGTCCAGTTTGAGAATCAGCGCGTGAGCTCAGCCCTGATCGAGGGGCAGTTTCCGAACTATCGCCGGGTCATTCCTGAGAGCCAGAACTATCAGATCCACGTGAAGCGGGCAGAGCTTCAGGAGGCGCTCAAGCGCGTCAGCCTCCTTGTTGAAAAGTCCCGCCGGGTATACCTCACCGTCAGCGATGAAGCAATCACGCTGAAGAGTGAAGAGACAGACATAGGGCAGGCGACGGAAGAGATCTCTTGTGTATACACCGGACCGGAGACCACCATTGCGTTGAACTTTATGTACATGATGGATCCCCTTCGGGTCATGGAGAGTGAGGACATCACGCTGCTGTTCTCAGAGAGCAACAAGGCGGTGACCATCAATCCGCAGCCGGAGAGCGAGTACTTCCACATTGTGATGCCCATGCAGCTTGATTAGTGGCGTTCAGCGCACTTCGCGTCTACAATTTCCGCAATCTCCGTGACACCGTCATAGAAACCGACGCTGACCAGCTCTTCCTGATCGGGGAAAACGGCCAGGGCAAGACCAACGTGCTTGAGGCCATCTACTACGTCTGCTACGCCTCCAGCTTCAGAACCCGCCGGGATGACGTGCTTCGTAAACAGAATGAGACAGAGATGGCCGTTGAAGGTCGATTTATACTGGACGGTTTCGAGCACTCGGTGCTCATCAAGCAGAGCGGGCGCACCAAAGAGATTCTCTTTGACGGCAAACAGGTCCGTGACCGCAAGGAGATCATCTCCAACATCCCCTGCATCGTCTTCTGCCATGACGATCTTAGCTTTGTCACCGGTCCTCCGGAGATGCAGCGCTGGTTCTTCAACCAGACGCAGAGCCTGATAGATCCGCTCTACGTCACTGAGCTTAGAAACTACTCCCGGGTGCTCAAGAACCGTAATGCAGCGCTAAAGAACAACCAGCTCTCACTGCTTGATGTGCTCGATCAGCAGCTTACGGAGACAGGGATAGCGCTCCAGGAGAAACGGGCCGCACTCAGTGCCCTCTTTGCCGGACAACTATTTGATCTCTTCCTCGCCGTCTTTCAGGAGGAGAGGGAGCTCACGCTCCACTATCGTCCAAGCTGGCAGACCGATCCGGAACCGGAAGCCGTAAGGGAGCTTCTCTCTGAGAGCAGAGAACGGGACCTGGATCTGCGAACCACCACCCGCGGTCCGCACCGGGACAAGTTTCTCCTCTTTCTGGATGGAAAAGCGCTTACAGAGGTCGCATCCACCGGCCAGCTGCGACTGGTAAGCCTGATCCTGCGGGTAGCCCAGGCGCATCTGCTACGCAGCACAACGGGGCGAAAGCCGGTGCTCCTCCTTGATGACGTGCTGCTGGAGCTAGATCCGGTTCGCCGTGCCCGCTTCATGCGGGCAATGCCGGAGTACGAGCAGGCATTTTTCACGTTTCTGCCGGACGAACAGTACGCTCGCCTGCAGACCGATCATACCCGTACCTTTACCGTGGAGGCAGGAAGAGTTGAAACGAGCGGATGAGCTCATAGAACGATTTCTCGACAGCATTGGAAACAGCTCCGGCGGCGTCTACGTGGAGCTGTTCAAGAGCTGGAAACAGATAGCCGGAGATCGCCTGGCCGACCACGCGCGCCCGGTGGATGTGCAGGGGAGTTCTCTGATCGTGGAGACCGACCATCCCGGGTGGAGCCAGATGGTCATCATGAACCGCTCCCGCATCCTCAAACAGCTGGCAAAACGCTTTCCACAGCTCTCGCTGACCGGTATAACCGTGCACCTTGCCGGAGATCTTCGTGCTGCCGGGCCCCGTTCTGAGAGTCCTTCCCGCAAAGAACAGTCCCCGCCGCCGCCACGTCCGCCCAGTGCAGACGAGCAGGAAGCGCTCGACCGAATAGCAGACAACGAGCTGAAGGCGGCGCTCGGTCGCCTTCGTGGAGAGCTTGATGAGCATGGTGAGCAGACCGAACCGGATACCTGAGGTCATTTGACCACCATTGTGCCTTTCTGTATACTCCACGTTCGGAAATCACGCAGTTTGCGATAGAGGGAGATCATGAAACGAACCTATCAGCCAAGCCGCAGAAAGCGGAACAGAAAGTTCGGTTTTCGGGCTCGAATGAAGACAACTGGCGGTCGAAAGGTTCTCAAGCGACGGCGCGCAAAGGGCAGAATCAAGCTCTCTGTGGCCAATGAGAAAAAGCCTTACTAGACAGGAACGTCTTGCCTCCAACCGGGATATTCGTGCAGTATTCCGGAAGGGAGAAGCGTATCGTGGTCGAGGGATGAAACTCTTTGTTTTGTCCAACGATCGGGATCACAATCGCGTAGTCGTTGTGCCTGCACGGGGATTTCGAACCGCGATTGCACGAAACCTGTGCCGCCGGCACGGGAAAGAGGCGTATCGGGCTCTGAAGCCAGAGCTGCACACAGGCTTTGACCTGGTTGTGCTCTGCTTTCCGGGTGAGTACAGTTTCGCCGAGCGCCAGACCGAGTTGTCTCGCCTTCTCATGAAGGGCGATCTGCTACAGGAAAATTGAGGAGAACAGATGGATCGCAGAACGCTGCTGGCGGTCGTCTTGTCAGTCATTGTCATCACGATAGGATTCTCTGTTCAGAGTATCCTGTTTCCGCCGCCGGCACCCCCGCTGGTGGAACAGAGTCAGACAGACGGGCAACAGACCAATGGATCCCGAACGACCGCGGAGCAGGGAGGGCAAACCGCCCCACAGATCACTCAACCGGCAGAAGCCACCACCCAACCTGCCGGAACCGTCGTTGCGGTGCCTGCTGAGAACCTCTCAGAGCAGTACCGAACGTATGAGAATCAGCTTATCCGCGTTACCTTTGACCCGGCCGGTGCAAGCATTGTCTCGTTTGAACTGCTTGAGCACGTGGACGGTGAGCGGCCGGTTGATATGGTGTTCCGCGGCACCGAAGAGCAACGCGCAATGGCGCTCCGCTTTGGAGATTACACGGCCCCGGTGGTCCGTGACCTCTTTAACGTTGTCCAGGTAGACGCGAACACGTTCGAGTTTTACCGGGACTACTACATAGCCGGTCGCGAGGATGCCCCGTTCCGTGTCACCCGACGGTATGAGTTTGACCCAAACGAGTACATGTTCCGCGCTACCGTGGAAATTGCCAACAGCACAAACGCAGCGGTACCCCTCAACTTTGACGGGGTGGCGTACACCATTGCCTGGGAACCGCAGATAGGGCCGGTGTTCGAACAGCTCGACCAGCGCACAGAGTTCCGTCGCTACATGACTCACGACGACGGGCGGCGGCAGAATCACGGGCGCGTGAACGCCAACAATCCGCAGGTTGTCCAGGATCGGATCAGCTGGGCCGCAATAGCAGGAAAGTACTTTGGCGTGGTTGCACTGACGGATAACAGGGAGCTGACAACGGTTCTGGCTCAGAACCCGAGAGAGGGCCTGCCGGTGGGGTCCCAACTCTTTCTCACCCGACCAACCATTCAAGGTAGTTTTCAGGCTGATTCATACCTCTTCTATGTTGGACCCAAGACTCCCGCAGTGCTCGACCAGTACGATAACCCCGCAGATAACGCCTGGGGCAGAAGCGATCTTGAGCTCACAGATATTCAAGAATCGCGCCTCCTGTTCGGCTGGCTTGAGAACATTCTCAAGGCAATCCTGAACGTCATTGTACGGGTCGTACCCAACTTTGGTATTGCCATCATCATTCTCACCGTAATGGTGAAGCTGCTGCTCTATCCGCTGACCCGAAAGAGCTACGAATCCAACGCCCGTATGCAGGCCGTCCAGCCGAAAATGCAGGAGCTTCGTGAGAAGTACAAGGACAATCAGCAGAAGGTCAACGAGGAGATGGCCAAGCTCTACAAGAAAGAGGGCGTCAATCCCCTTGGCGGCTGTCTGCCCATGCTGGCACAGTTTCCATTCTTTATTGCCATGTACGGGCTGTTTAATAACCACTTTGATCTGCGCGGTGCAACGTTTATCCCCGGCTGGATCACCGATCTGTCAGCTCCGGACGTTATCATCGGCTTTGGCGGGTTCGAAGTGCCGCTGATTGGTTGGACCGCACTTCGTGGTCTTCCCATTATCTTTGTAGCCACCCAGCTTCTGTCCACCAAGCTCACGCAGACAAACACCACCTCCGGAAGCAGTGGTCAGATGAAGTTTATGCAGCTTGGTCTGCCCCTGATCTTCTTCTTTATTCTGTACAACGTGCCCTCCGGCCTGCTTGTATACTGGATTTTCTCAAACCTGCTGACCGTCGGACAGCAGTACTACTACAACAATATTCGCAAGAAGGACCCGCCACAGGACAAGAAACCTGTACGGGGAAAAAAGCGTCCATAGATGGAGAACGCACATGATTCAGGAGTTTGAGGGCAAGACAGAGACTGAGGCTATCAACAACGCGGTTGAGGCACTTGGTCTTGAGCGTGACGAGTTTGATGTAGAGATCATGGAGACTGAGAAGTCCGGGTTGTTCAATCTGCAGAAGAAGGTGCGGATCAGAATCCATCTCAATGATGGCGTGGTCAGCACCACCAGCGAGGGCCCGGAGGATGATTTTGAGCACGCACTCGTAGACTTTGTCACCACCATGTGTGACAAGATGGGCTTCCCTGCAGAGGTGAGTGTGAAGTTCCGTGAAGCTGGAAAGCTCGGATTACGTCTTGACTCTGATCACTCCAACATACTGATTGGCAAGAAAGGCAAGAATCTGGACGCAATTCAGCTGCTTGCCAACGTAGTTGCGGGGCGACTGGACGATGGACAGACGCGTGTCATTGTAGATACGGAAAACTATCGCCAGCGACGGGAGGAGAACTTGATCAGTCTTGCCCAGCAGGTGGGCGACCAGGTAAAGCGTACGCGGAAGAGCAAGCTGCTCGAGCCAATGAATCCGTTCGAACGACGCCTCATCCACACTACCCTGAACACCGTGGCGGAAATCTCTACGAAGAGCGAGGGGGACGGGCTCTACAAGCAGGTCCGTGTCTTCTACCGCGGAATGGAAGATAATTAGAGGCGTTGTGGATAACCTGTGCAAAATGCTTGCACGGTGGCCGTGAGAGTCTTGCCACACGTATCCTTTTTTGAACAATTCGGGTGCAGACAGGAATTCGTACTGTCTGGGCCCATGTTTTTCTGAATCTTCACCCCATTTCACCCCGTAGAATACGTGAAAGAACGCTTCCCTGCGCTCCGGTGCTGGTCCGTTCGTTTTCCATGAGCTGTGTACTACTTGTGGATAAGTGCTGCAACTCCTTATGACAGCACGGCTAAGACGGTCCTCGGCGGGCCGTCCTCTGCGGACCTCACGGAACCGCAGATATGTATTATCTTCTGCCTATGCTCAAGCACACCGCGCTTCATTCGTGGCACACCGCAGCCGGTGCGCGCCTTGCGGAGTTTGCCGGCTGGCAAATGCCCATCCAGTACACAGAGGGCGCGATAGCTGAACACCACCTGGTTCGCCGCAGCATGGGAGTCTTTGACGTCAGCCATATGGCCCAGTTTTCTGTGACCGGCCCCGCAGCGACCGCCTGGCTCAACTCAATGGTCACTGCGGACACCAGCGCGGTTGCCAAGCACGGATCAACCTACGCGCTGCTCTGTAAGCCTGACGGTGGGGTAGTTGATGATCTGTTCCTCTATCGGCTCGCTGATCAGTGGCTCATAGTTGCCAATGCCGCAAACGAGGAGAAGGACTTTGCCTGGTTGGAGGATCATCTGCCGGATGAGGGGGTTGATATTCGGAACAGCTCAGAGTCGTTCGCCATGTTTGCCGTTCAGGGGCCCAACGCAGTGACCGTTATTGATGAGCTCTGCGATGGGGCCGCCACGGCAACTGAGCGCTTCTTTGCCACGCAGGTGTCGCTGGCAGGAGTCGAGCTCACTCTGGGACGAACCGGGTACACTGGAGAGGACGGAGTAGAGCTATTTGTGCCGAATGGGCAGGCGCAGCGTGTCTGGATCGCAATCCTTGATCAGGCGAAGATCCGGGGAGTGGAGGCGGGACCGGTTGGACTTGCAGCCCGGGACAGCCTGCGGTTTGAGCCGGGGTTTCCCCTCTACGGGCATGAGCTGACTGAAGAAATCACGCCGGTTGAGGCACGGCTTACCTGGGCCTGCGCCTTCCAGACGCCGTTTATCGGTCGGGACGCCATCCTGGAACGCAAAGAGACCGGAGCGCAGAAGAGACTTGCCACCATCCGCATGGTGGACCGCGGTGTCCCGCGTCAGGGGTGTCATGTGATTGCCGACGGCCAAACTGTTGGCCATGTTGTGTCTGGCATGTACGCACCAACGGTGGATTCCTACTGTGCGAACGTATTTCTCTTGCCGCATCTGGCAAAGAGTGGCACTGTTGTGGAAGTAGACATCCGAGGCAACAAGAAGCGCGCCGAAGTTGTAAAGCGGCCGCTCTATACACCTGCCTATCGGTGAGGAGTACGTATGACGTTCAAGGACGATGTGAAGTATCAGGAGTCCCACGAGTGGGCCCGCAAGGACAACGACCTGATTGTGGTCGGGATCTCAGACTACGCGCAGGACAGTCTGGGAGATGTGGTTTACGTAGAGCTCCCTGATGTAGGGGACACAAAAAAGAAGGGGCAGCCGTTTGGGGTTGTGGAGAGTGTGAAGGCGGCAAGTGACGTCTACATGCCCGTAGAGGGAGAAGTTGTGGAGGTAAACGAAGACCTTGACGACAACCCCGCCAACGTCAACGACTCACCCTTTGACAGTGGTTGGCTTATTAAAGTGAAGCCGGCAAATGCAGACGAGTACGAGGCGCTGATGAGCGCCGCAGAGTACGAAGAATACACCAAGGGGTTGGAAGACTAACCCCTCACAAGGGATCGGTTGATGGCATACATTGGTAACACAGATGATGACCGGCGGATTATGCTGGACAGGCTTGGTCTGTCCGGGGTGGAAGAGCTTTTTGAAGACGTTCCGGCGGCACACCGCTTTCCCCTGCTCGATCTGCCGCCGGCACGAAGCGAGCTTGAGATCCTCCAGGAGATTGATGAGCTTGCTCGGAAGAACAGTGCCGGGTCCGGCGAGCTGAGTTTTATCGGCGCCGGGGCCTACCAGCACTTTATTCCCTCCGTTGTTTCCTACCTATCCGGCAGAGGAGAGTTTGCAACCGCCTACACCCCGTATCAGGCGGAGGCCAGCCAGGGGACGGTCCAGACCATCTTTGAGTATCAGAGCATGGTTGCTGATCTGCTGAATATGGACGTGGTCAACGCCTCTCATTATGACGGCTCCACAGCCGTTGCGGAGGCCGCCATAATGGCCGTTCGCTGTTCACGCGGGAAAGACCGGGTGGCACTCTCCGGGACGCTTCACCCTGAGTATTTGCAGGTAGCGGCAACCTATCTCAAGCCGCAGGGCGTGGGAATGACCATTGTCAATCGTCCCTCCGCTGCCGGTGCCGCAGGCCCAGGCCGGGAGGAGCTTCTCGCCGCAATAGATGAGAAGACTGCCTGCCTCATCGTACAGAATCCTGATTTCCTTGGACGCATGCACGACCTCAACGGCCTCGCTGAGGAGGTTCATGCACGCGGCGCGCTCCTTGTCATTCATGTGGACCCGATCGCAACCGCGCTTTTTGAGAGTCCGGGAAGCCTGGGTGCAGACATTGTGACGGGAGAGGGACAGCCGTTTGGCATCCCCGTGAGCTACGGTGGACCCTACCTGGGCCTCTTTGCAGCGCGGGAGAAGCTGGTTCGAAAGATGCCGGGCAGACTCGCCGGTGAGACGGTGGATGTCAACGGCACCCGGGGGTATGTGCTTACCCTCAATACCCGCGAGCAGCACATACGCCGCGACAAGGCGACCAGTAACATCTGTACCAATCAGGGCCTCATGGCGCTCCGTGCGGCTATCTATCTTGCAAGTCTGGGCCCGGAGGGGTTGAAAGAGGTCGCCTCGCTCAGCTATCAAAAGGCGCACTATGCGGCAGCGCTGCTCTCACAGCTGCCGGGGTGTCATATCAACCCCGGACCTGATCAGACCCGGGATAGCGGGGAAAAGCCGCTGTTCTTCAAAGAGTTCGTTCTCTCCACACCGGTCCCCGCCACCGAGCTTGTCGCACGTGCAGCCGACCACGGGGTGATCCCGGGGTTCCCGCTCTCCCGCTACTACCCGCAGCGCGAGCATGAGCTCCTGGTTGCCGTTACCGAGCGCTACACCCGTGCCCAGATTGAACAACTTGCCGCTGCCGTCAAGGCGGCGGTGAATGCAGCCGAACCCGTGCACAAGCCCGTGAGAAAGGAAGCCAAATGACCCACCCAGGACACCGAACAAGCCCCGGCGCCTACACCTTTCATGATCCGGTCCCACCGCTGCTCTATGAGATCAGTCGGAAGGGAAGACGTGGGGTGACCATGCCGCAGTCAGACGTACCGCAGACCGAGCTGCCCGCACATCTGCTTCGCAAGGAGGGCGACCCCGTCGGACTTCCTGAGGTGAGCGAGCAGGACGTGGTGCGCCACTTCACCCAGCTCAGTCACTCCAACATGTCGATCGATTCCAACTTCTACCCGCTTGGCAGTTGCACCATGAAGTACAACCCCAAGGTGAATGAGGCAGTCGCGGCAACCCCCGGTTTTGCAGACCAGCACCCGCTCGCGCGAGAGGAAGACTCACAGGGGGCGCTGACGGTCATGTACCGGCTGCAGCATATGCTCGCTGAGATCTCCGGTTTCTCCGGTGTGACGCTTCAGCCGGCAGCCGGCGCCCAGGGCGAACTCACCGGCATCCTCATGATCCGCGCCTATCACGAGTCACGCGGGGACACAAAGCGCACCAAAGTGCTGGTCCCCGACAGCGCACACGGTACCAATCCCGCGACCGTGAGCATGGCCGGCTACCAGGCGGTGGAGCTTCCCTCCGGTGCGGACGGCACGGTAGACCTCCAGGCGCTGAAGGCAGCCTGCGGGGAGGATACTGCCGGGCTCATGATCACCAACCCCAACACGCTCGGTCTCTTTGAGGATGAGATCACAGAGGCCGTTGCCGCCGTCCATGAGGCGGGGGGCCTTGTGTACGGGGATGGCGCCAACTTCAACGCCATTCTTGGGATTGTCAGACCCGGTGACCTGGGGATTGATGTGATGCACTTCAATCTGCACAAGACCTTCAGCACCCCGCACGGCGGCGGCGGTCCGGGGGCCGGTCCGGTAGGTGCGGTGGAGAAGCTTGTCCCGTTTCTTCCTGGTCCCCTTGTGGTCCGGGTTGATGGGGACGAGCAGAGCCCGCGCTACGGTTACCAGATGCCGGAGCACTCCATTGGCAGACTCAAGAGCTTCAATGGGAACTTTGGTATGCTCTTGCGCGCCTACGCCTACATCATGCTCCACGGTGCCGACGGCCTTCGGGCTATCAGTGAGAACGCCGTGTTAAACGCGAACTATCTCAAACAGCTTGTCAGCGACGTCTTTCCGGCAAAGCAGCAACGCAGCTGCATGCATGAGTTTGTCTCAGTAGGCAGTCGCTACGAGGGCATATCCACCATGGATATTGCCAAGCGCCTGCTGGACTACGGCTTTCACGCGCCCACCGTCTACTTCCCGCTCATTGTGAAGGACGCCCTTATGGTGGAGCCCACCGAGAGTGAGAATCGTGAGACACTTGAAGAGTTCTCCATTGCTCTCCATGAAGTTGCCCGTGAAGCGCGTGAGCAGCCGGATCTCCTGCACCAGGCTCCGGTCACGACACCGCGCAGACGCCTGGACGAGGTGCAAGCCGTCCGCAATCTGAAGCTTCGCTATACCCGGTAGCGTCGCAGTCGCAGTCCGACACCGGAGCCGCCGCCCCTCTGTGTGCTTCCCGGCTAATGCCGGTCTCTATCTCCAGCACGTCTGCCAGTCGCCGGGAACAGCGGTGCAGCTGCTCAAGGTCCGGAATTTTTGCCCAGTAGACCGTTGCGCGAAGCACCAGCAGGCTCGCCAGTACGCCACGAATGGTGAAGTACATTAGCATGGAGCACATGCCCCCCGGACCGCCGCCCACTTTTGATGAAGGTCCACCCTGGCTGAGACCGGAGAGCTGAAGCACGTCCCGCAACAGATCCCGGGAGCGCTCCTGCTCACCGCAGCACAGGAGCCCGATGTAGCTCTGTATTCCCGCAGAAACCAGCCGGTCCACACATGTCTGTAGCTGTTCCATAGTTCCTCCGAAGAGTAACAACCGGGTCCGCAGCCGTTCTGATTGAGGGAGCCGGGAAGTGGGCGACATTTTTCGGCTCAGGCGCGCCGTCCGTATCAGCCTGATTATCCGCTTGCCCCAAAATCTCTAAATGAGTACTCTGTTGGTCTGTTATACTGAACAGAATACGTACATCAAAAGGAAACCATATGAGCAAGACCATGACCGCACAGGGACTCGAGTACCGGGTCGCAGACATTTCACTCGCAGACTACGGCCGGAAAGAGATCGATATAGCAGAGAAAGAGATGCCGGGGCTTATGTCCACGCGCGAGAAGTACGGACCAACAAAACCGCTTGCCGGCGTTCGCATAACCGGAAGCCTTCATATGACCATCCAGACCGCCGTCCTGATTGAGACGCTCGTGGAGCTTGGGGCAACCGTTCGCTGGGCAAGCTGCAATATCTTCAGCACCCAGGACCACGCTGCTGCAGCTGTGGCCGTTGGTCCGCCGGCGAACGGCGGAACTCCTGAGGATCCCCGGGGTATCCCCGTGTTCGCCTACAAGGGTGAGACGCTTGAGACCTATTGGGACTTCACCTACCGCGCACAGGACTTTGGTGACGGACTGGGCCCGCAGCTCATAGTTGATGACGGCGGAGATGCAACCCTCCTCATTCACAAGGGCTACGAGCTGGAGAATGGATCAAAGTGGGTGTACGGAGAAGACGGCAGCGAAGAGGAGCTGGTCGTGAAGGCTCTCCTGCGCCAGGTCTACGCTGAGGACCAGGAACACTGGCACCGTGTTGTCAAAGAGTGGCGCGGAGTCAGTGAAGAGACCACCACCGGTGTCCACCGTCTCTACAAGATGGCAAAGGAGAAGACGCTCCTTGTTCCGGCGATCAACGTGAATGACAGCGTCACCAAGAGCAAGTTCGACAATCTCTACGGCTGCCGGGAGAGCCTTGTAGACGGTATCAAGCGAGCCACCGACGTCATGACCGCCGGAAAGGTTGCCATGGTCTGTGGCTTTGGTGACGTGGGCAAGGGAAGTTCGCAGAGCCTGCGTGGCATGGGTGCCCGTGTTCTGGTGAGTGAGATTGACCCCATCTGTGCACTGCAGGCGGCCATGGAAGGCTACCAGGTGACCACTGTTGAGGACTCGCTCGGCACAGCGGATATCTACGTTACCACCACGGGAAACCGTGACATCATCACCATTGAGCACATGGAAAAGATGAAAGACCAGGCTATTGTTGCCAACATTGGTCACTTTGACAACGAGATCCAGGTTGAAAAGCTCATGAACTACCCGGGAATTCAGCGGGTCAACATTAAGCCGCAGGTAGACAAGTTCATCTTCCCGGATGGGCACGAGATCTTTCTTCTCAGTGAGGGACGGCTGGTCAATCTGGGGAACGCCACCGGACACCCCAGCTTTGTCATGTCCGCCAGTTTCACCAATCAGGTCCTTGCACAGCTCGATCTCTGGGAGCGGAAGGATGAGTATGAGAAGCAGGTCTACGTTCTTCCCAAGCACCTGGATGAAGAGGTGGCGCGGCTGCACCTGGAGAAGATTGGCGCTAAGCTCACCACGCTGCGGGCCGACCAGGCAGAGTACATAGGCGTGGACGCGCAAGGCCCCTACAAGCCGGACACCTACCGCTACTAAGCTGGACCCAGAGGAAGGAGAGAACCCATGGCGCATGAGAACTATCTGTTCACCAGTGAGAGTGTGAGTGAAGGGCATCCGGACAAGCTTGCTGATCAGGTGTCGGACGCGGTCCTGGACGCCTGCCTGCGTGCGGATCCGGAGAGCCACGTGGCCTGTGAGACGTTCACCACCACCGGTATGGTACTGGTGGGCGGTGAGATCACGACCAAGAGCGAGTACATAGATGTCCAGGAGATCGCCCGCGGGGTGGCCAAGAAGGTAGGCTACACGGATCCCGCCTATGGCCTGGACTGGGAGAGCATGGCTGTGATGAGTGTCATCCACTCACAGAGCCCGGACATCAACCAGGGTGTCAGCGGTACGGGTCTCTTTGAGGGCCAGCAGGGTGCCGGTGACCAGGGAATGATGTTTGGCTACGCATGCAATGAGACCCCCAATCTCATGCCGGCTCCTATCACCTATGCCCACCAGATTCTGGAGCTTGCTGCAAAGCTCAGAAAAGAGGCTGCCGTCACCTGGTTGCGCCCGGACAGCAAGAGCCAGGTCACCATTGAGTACCGCAATGGGAAGCCTGAGGCAATCCGTGCGGTTGTCGTCAGTCACCAGCACGACGAAGGAGTTACCCGCCAGGAGCTTGAAGAGACGCTGATATCTCAGATCATCAAGCCTGTTCTTGAGCCAACCGGTCTGCTCTCTGCCGACACCAAATACTACATAAATCCCACCGGTCGCTTTGTCATTGGCGGACCGCACGGGGACAGCGGGCTCACCGGTCGCAAGATCATAGTTGACACCTACGGAGGAATGGGCCGTCACGGGGGTGGGGCGTTCAGCGGCAAGGACCCCAGCAAGGTAGACCGCAGCGCTACCTACATGGCCCGCTACGTTGCGAAGAACATTGTGGCCGCAGGCCTTGCAGACAAGGCGGAGATCCAGCTCAGCTACGCCATTGGCGTTCCCTTTCCCATCAGCGTCACCGTTGACGCGTTCGGGACGGAGAAGGCGCCGGAAGAGAAGATAGCTGCAGCGGTGGAGAAGACGTTTGACCTCTCTCCTGCCGGTATCATCAGCACTCTGGATCTCAAGCGACCCATCTATCAGAGCACGGTCAACTATGGCCACTTTGGCCGTGACGGGTTCACCTGGGAGAAGACAGACCGGGCAGAGGCGCTGGCGAAGGAAGTGGGCTGACGGCCACAGGACGCTGCATGCCACAGGACGCTGCATGATAGATCAGGCGGCGCAGATGCGCCTTGTTCCGCAGCTGCTTCGAGTCGCTGTACAAGCCGGGGTAGCTATCCGGGAGGTCTACGCCCATGGTCGCCTGGAGACCGAGCACAAGGCGGACAACTCTCCCCTGACCGTAGCAGATTTGCGCGCCCATCAGATTATTGAGGCAGGGCTGCAGCTTCTTACCCCGCAGATTCCCATCCTCAGTGAAGAGGGCACGCATCTTCCTTTCGAGCAGCGCAGGAGCTGGGAAGAGCTCTGGGTGGTTGATCCGCTTGACGGCACCAAAGAGTTCATCAAGCACTCGGATGAGTTCACCGTGAACATTGCGCTGGTCCAGCGCCAGGAGCCGGTTCTGGGCGTGATCCACGCCCCGGTTACCGGGGAGACGTGGCTGGGTATTGCCGCACCGCGCCGGCCTGCAGACCGCGTCCCGGCCCCCGGTCCTTCCCGCTCTCAAACGAGCGGAGGGCAGAACCGTGCGTGGAAGCTGGTTGTGAGGGATGAAGATGACATCGGCCCGGAGTTTTCCCCTGAATCAGATGCCGGGCCCATCCGCGCCCGGCCGGCACCACCTGACCCCGCTCTTGCAGAGGTCACGGTCATGGTGAGCCGGTCACACATGAACGCGGAAACCGCTGCGGCGCTTGAGAAGGCGGAGCGTGAGTTTGCACGTGTTCGAACCACCAACATTGGCAGCTCCCTCAAGCTCTGCAAAGTGGCTGAGGGGGAGGTGGACCTCTACCCCCGAAACGCGCCCACCTGCGAGTGGGACACCGCGGCCGGGCACGCAATAGTGCGCGCGGCCGGCGGAGAGATCTGGCAGGCGGGGCCTGAGTTGGAGCCGGAAACCAGGCCGCTTGAGTACAACAAGCGGAATCTGCTCAACCCCTGGTTCCTGGTGCGCGCCTGGCAACCGTAGGAGAATTGTATGGTCTATGGAATAGGCAATCCACTTATTGATGTCATCATTCGGGTCACAGATGATGACCTGAGCCGGCTCTCTCTGGACAAGGGCATCATGCACCTGGTCACAGAGGAGCGCCAGCGGGAGATCCTGGACTATCTGAGCGGTCGGGCTATTGAATATCGGCCTGGAGGGAGTGCCCCCAACACACTCCTGGCGCTCGCCGGGCTTGGCATAGACGGGGTGATCTCTGGAAAGATTGGAGATGACCAGTTTGGGCGAACCTACGGAGAGCAGGTTGCCGCCTACGGCATTACCAGCCGCCTGGTAATGGGTGACGGAATGACCGGCTCAAGCATTATCCTCATCACGCCGGACGGCGAGCGAACCATGAACACCCACCTGGGTATGTGTCAGCAGTTCACCACCGCAGACCTTGACGAGGAGCTGCTTGCCAAGGCTGACTACCTCTACTTCACCGGCTACATGTGGGACACGGAAGTCCAGAAAGAGAGCATCCTGCGCGCCATTAACGTGTGCAGAGCCAACGGGGCCCGGATTGCGTTTGACGTGGCAGATCCGTTTGCCGTGGGGCGGTACCGGGAAGACTTCCTGCGCCTGCTTGAGGAGAAGGTGGATATAGGGTTCTGCAATACCAGCGAGGCGGCAATCCTCTTTGGTCTGGAACCGGGTAACGGACCCGAGCAGAACCAGCAGGCGGCCGAGCGTCTGGGAACTCTGGTTGAGACCGCAGTCCTCAAAATTGGAAAGGACGGCAGCCTGGTGCGACACGCCGGGACAACAGTTCACACTCCCGGAGAGCCGGTCCAGGTAGTGGACACCACCGGCGCCGGCGACATGTTTGCCGCAGGCTTTCTGGCAGGCCTGGCACTGAACAAACCGCTTGACCAGTGTGGAAAGCTTGCCGGCGATCTGGCTGAGGCCATCATCCAGCAGACCGGCGCCCAGTTCGGCGTGGAACAGGCGCGCAAGCTCAGGGATACGCTCACGTAGATACAGAAACCCTCTGCGGTAAGCCTTCTTGACACCCGCCGCCGCCTTCCCTATCAATACGGCATGCATTATGCGCAGGACCATCTGCGAGAGCTGGAAGCGGAGGCCATCTACGTCATCCGGGAGGCGGCCGGGCAGCTCGAACGGCCCGTGCTCCTGTTCTCCGGAGGCAAGGACTCAATTGTTCTGGCTACGCTTGCCGCACGGGCGTTTGCCCCGGCAAAGATTCCTTTTCCGCTCCTCCACATAGATACCGGGCATAACTTTCCGGAGACACTGAGCTTTCGGGATGAGTTCTGCCGGAAGATCGGGGCCAGGATCATTGTCCGCTCCGTGCAGGCTTCCATTGACGCCGGCAGAGTCCAGGAGGAGACCGGTTCCAACGCCAGCCGCAACGGCCTGCAGACGGTCACCCTCCTTGATGCCCTCACGGAACTGAAGGCAGACGGCGCGCTTGGTGGCGCCAGAAGAGATGAGGAGAAGGCGCGTGCGAAGGAGCGCTTCTTCAGCCACCGCGACAGCTTTGGCCAGTGGGACCCGCGCAACCAGCGCCCTGAGCTCTGGCGGACCTACAACGCCCAACGGGCTCCCGGGGAGCACTTCCGCATCTTTCCGCTCTCCAACTGGACGGAGCTTGATATCTGGCAGTACGTCCTTCGGGAGAACATCGAGCTACCTGAGCTCTACTTCTCTCACAAGCGAAGCATGCTTGAGCGTGACGGCGTGCTGCTGGCGGAGTCTCCCTACATTACACTGGGCAAGGGAGAAACCTACAGCGAGCGAACGGTGCGCTTTCGCACCATTGGGGACATGACCTGCACCGGCGCCACCGAGAGTCCGGCCTCAAGCATTGAAGAGATCGTGGCGGAGATCGCGGCTACCCGCACCACAGAACGCGGTGGCCGTGCGGACGACAGACGCAGCGAGGCGGCCATGGAAGACAGAAAACGGACGGGCTACTTCTAATGGCAACAGAGACAACGCGGGAGAGCCTGCTCAGAGAGTACCTCAACAAGGACCTCCTGCGCCTGACAACCGCCGGTAGCGTGGATGACGGGAAGAGCACCCTGATCGGCCGCCTGCTCTACGACAGCAAGGCGATCTTTCAGGACCAGATGGAGCAGCTTGAACAGACAAGCCGGTTGCGTGGAGAAGAGGGTGTGAACCTGGCGCTGCTCACAGACGGCCTTCGTGCCGAGCGGGAGCAGGGCATCACCATAGATGTAGCCTACCGCTACTTCTCCACACCCAGGCGCAAGTTCATCATTGCCGATACCCCCGGTCATGAGCAGTACACGCGCAACATGGTCACCGGCGCCTCAACAGCGGACCTTGCCATCATCCTCATTGACGCGCGGAACGGCGTACTCACCCAGAGCAGGCGCCACGGCTTTATTGCCTCTCTGCTGGGTATCCCTCACCTGGTGGTAGCCGTGAACAAGATGGACCTTGTGGATTACAGCCAGGAGGTCTTTGACCGGATTGTTGCCGACTACACGGATTTCTCCAGCAAGCTGGACGTGCACGATATCACCTTTATTCCGGTGAGCGCGCTCAACGGTGACAACGTGGTAGACCGCAGCACGCAGACCCCCTGGTACGACGGCCCGGTACTGCTCAGTCACCTCGAGCGGGTGACCATCAGCGCAGACCGCAACCTGGTGGACTTTCGCTTTCCCGTCCAGTACGTGATCCGGCCACACCAGGATTTCCGCGGCTTTGCCGGCACCGTCATCTCCGGCAGCATCAGCGTGGGTGAACGGGTCCTAGCCCTTCCCGGCCGCCGGGAAACCACCATTGCCGGCATCCACGCCCACCACGGCAAGCTGAAGGAAGCGTACGAGGGCCAGGCTGTCACCCTGACTCTGGAACATGAGATCGATATCGCCCGTGGCGACATGATTGTCCGCCGCAACAATGTCCCCCGCGTGGCAACCACTCTGGACGCCACCCTCTGCTGGATGGATGACCAGAAACCGTTTGGCGCAAGCCCGCACTATCTGCTCCAGCACGGCCCCCGCACGGTGCAGGCACGGCTGCGGGATCTCCTCTATGAGATCGATGTAAACACCCTCCACCGTACTGATGCAACGCAGCTTGACTTCAATGAAATTGGCCGCGTTGTGTTCTCTCTCTCAGGCCCCATCTTCTGTGACCCCTACCACGACAACCGGGAAAACGGTGGTTTTGTGCTCATTGATCCGGCCACCAACCGCACCGTCGGTGCCGGAATGGTCCGTGCAGATGTCTCCGCCGGAACCGTACCGTCAGAGGAGCACCGGGAGCGCTCGGCCAACGTGGTCTGGGATGCGGGTGCGGTCACCGCGCAGGCACGCGAGAGCAGAAACGGACACCGCGGGCTGGTGGTCTGGCTCACCGGACTGTCCGGCAGCGGCAAGAGCACCGTAGCCAAGGCGGTGGAGTCGGAGCTCTTTGCCGCCGGCCGCCAGGTCTATCGGCTTGATGGAGACAACGTCCGCCATGGCCTGAACGGTGACCTGGGCTTCACCGGTGCCGACCGCAGTGAGAACATTCGCCGGATAGGAGAAGTTGCGCGCCTCTTTGCGGACGCAGGGCAGATAGTCCTGTGCAGCTTTATCTCCCCCTACGCCGCCGACCGCGCCCGCGTTCGCAGCCTGATGGAAGAGGGGCGGTTCATGGAAGTGTTTGTGGACTGCTCACTTGAAGAGGCACAGCGTCGTGACCCCAAGGGCCTCTACGCAAAGGCCGCCTCCGGCGAGCTGTCCGGCATGACCGGCATAGACGCCCCGTACGAGGCCCCCGCCGCCCCGGAGCTCACCCTGCACACAGACACAGAACCACCGGCGGAAGCCGCAGCCAGACTCCGGGATGCAATTGAACAGGCGGTGGGATTGTAGGTTGCCACAAGCTTTGACGCAGGTACGCTCAACCGCCCCCTTCCAGTACACTCACCTCATGACCCTGGTAGCGGAGCTCACAGGGTACTTCTCTTTGCGCACGGACGTCGCGTTCGCGCTGAACCGCAGTTGTGCTCGGATCTTGAACGCATCTCCGGCCGTGAGGTGGATCTGGTTGTGCTCAACCGGGATATCGCTCTGCAACCGGCAGCCGGTTCTCTACTAGAAGTTCTTCCTTACCGCAACCAGCCTGGCAGAAGAAGAGCGACAGTTCATTCAAGAGTTTGTCCGGATCAAAAAGCGCTCGCAGAGCCTGACGGAGGTAGATCGTGCGCGCCTGTTGCGCATCATGGATTTTCTGGAAGACGAGCTTCAGGACGCCGATGAGTTCCGGACTCTTGATCTCACGCGCTACACCGCCGATCGAACCATGCGGCGATCAGCAGAGCGCATCGTACGTGGCCACGATTGACCAGCAGCACAATGCAACCGTCCTTGGGGGCCTGGGCGCGCCGGTTGTGCAGTCGTTCA
>CAZREG010000037.1:0-6056 GCA_964599075.1 uncultured Spirochaetaceae bacterium
CCATTACCCGCTCTATCGGCGGATTCACGGCTTTTGTCAACTCTGATCAGGCCCGCTGGAGGCGGAACGCCACAGCCGCGGCACAGAGGAACACGAGTCTGCGGTGATGTGCGGTCCCGCGACGGTGGCAGAGACTCAGAAGCTGCTCAGAGACTGGAAATCCGTTTACTTCCCACTCCATCTCCTGGAGGATCAGTGCAAGCTCACGAAGCGCGCGCTGGGCGTCACTCTCGAGCAGTGTAAACGCAGAAGCCGCCCGCTGGTAGTGAGGCAGGACCCTGTTCGCCCCTCCCGGCTGTTTGACAAAGTCGTTCAGTGAACGGTACGCCTCGGTGGGACTCTCCCGCAGCTCTCCGTAGAGCGGATAGAAGAACTCAGACATGTGGAGCAGTCCGGTCGCGCTTAGCAGCAGTTCGTCACAGACACTCTCTTCACAGCGCCCGGCAAGTCGGTGAAGCAGCGGCTTGAGCGCCGGGGTATGATCGAGCTCTTCGAGCGCCTTCGCCGCGTAGACGGCCACCCTTGGATTGGACGCCGCGACGAATATCTGTTCTATTTCCGGTATGCTCTCCCGGTCCCCAATGCGCGCGAGAGCCACAAGCGCCTTCGCGACCGTCATATAGTCGGAGCTGAAGATGGCATCCCGAAGAACCGGCAGTGCACGATTCACCCGTGCCAGACCCAGCGCCTCCGCAGCCAGATGGGCAGTGGTGAACTGGTGAGAGCGGACGTGGCTCATCAACAGATCCTCCACCTGCGGGGTGAGCGGACTGTCACGCAGCGAGCTGATGGCCTCCATGCGCACGAAGAGGCTTGGTGATGAGATCTTCGCGGCAATCTCCGACACCGAGAGCCGCGAGGTGCTGCTGCGAAGGGCCTCGACCGCCGCCTGCTCCTCGCCCGCGGTCTTTGACCGTCGCAATCTGTTGAGGAGCCGGGTGGCCCGGATATCGCGGGGGGAGAAAAGCATGCCTATTGCATCAGGAATGGGATAGGCTCCCTGGTCCGGCAGCCTGATAATGCGCAACAGCGCCACCAGCAGGATGAGTGCGGCGATTCCAAAGTAGAGCCCGAACTGGAGCTCGATCTGTCCTGGAAAAGCGCTCTCGAACCCGCTGAGCAACACACCCCCAAGAAACGCCCCCGCAGATCCTGCAATTCCGCTGCCCAGTCCAAAGACTATCCCCAGATCAAGCCGATCCTCCGGTGCCGAGATACTGAAGAAGTAGTTGTCTGCCACGTTCATGAGGCCCGAGTGGCCCATCACAAAGCAGAAGTATACCAACGCAGGAAAGAGCCAGAGCCAGATGCCGGAGAGTCGCGGACTGAGCGCCACCGGGATCAGGATGGCAAGCAGTACGGCCAGAAAGGCAAACAGCAGCGGCTTGGAGCCGAGTCGGTCCAGAAAACTTCGGGAGATCAGCGCCATGGCTGCTCCACCCACCGCGCCGGCAACGGTGAAAAAGACCACCGTCTGGTCGGGGTACTGATAGACGCGCTTGAAGTAAACAACCAGGAACGCCTGGACCATGGAGACAACAAACACGGAGAGCGCATTGATCGCGTTGATCCGTCGAAACGGCCCGGGCTCGAACGCACGCCTGAGCCCGTCACGAAAGTTTGCAGTGAAGCCTTCGGTCGCCTCCTGAGGCTCCGGCAGTTTGAGGATGAAGTAGGCTGCAAAGACCCCGGCGGTGATCCCGACGGAAAGCAGTATGGCATAACGCCAGATAGGACTCTCCTGACCAAGCAGCAGCGCCATGGTAACGCCGGTTGCAATAGCACCAAGTTGAATGATCAGGTGATGATTGGAGAGAAACCGCCCTCGCTCTCGCTGCGGTGGGATCTCGCCCACAATCGGCTTTGTGGCAGTGATGCCGATCCCCTTGGCAATATTGAAGGCAAAGGCACCAACCGTCACGACCAGAAGCGCAAGCCAGCTTCGCTCCCGAAAGAATGGGAGCACCGTAAAGATGACGGGCACCATCAGAAGGTAGCGAATCAGCCAGAAGTATCCGAACAGCCGCACTGCGCCAAGACGTTCGATCAGCCGTCTGCCGATCAGGCTGAACACAAAGGTCACCTGATACGCAGCGCCAATCAGACCAACGAGTACACTCGGGGCTCCAAGACGCAACGCGTAGAGAATGATGATATTCCCGGCAAGAAATGTGAATGAGATGACATTAAAGATGCTGAACCGATAGTAGTCCGCCATCGCACGACGTCGGACAGTCATCGTCCCTTTCATTCTTTTATGGTTGCACTCTCTACGTAGTCGAGATCCGGAAATTCGGCCTTCAGATAGTCGTTTCCGGACTGCTGGATAGAACCCTGGTCGGGACCGTTGCCCCGCGGTGCACCCTCCCCGTATCCAGCATAGAGCGACTGAACCACATCCATACCCCCGGTGACTTCCGCAATCGGAGAGAAACCCATGTCATCAAGCCGTGTATTGTCCGCAAGGTTGACAAAGAGCTGGGTGGTGCGGGTTCCGGGACCCGCCATTGCAAACGAGATGGTGCCGGTCTTGTTCGACGCAACCACCGGATCGTCTTCGATCGGCTTCTCGCGCCAGCCGGCGGCCACCTTCGGGTCGCCGTGAATACCAAACTGAGCGACAAACCCATCGAGCACTCGAAAGAAGGCGGTGCCGGAGAAGAAACCGTCCTGGACCATCTCGTAGAGGCGGTCTGCTCCGTTCGGCGACCATTCCCGGTGAACGTCTGCCTCAAAGCTGCCCTTGGTTGTGCTGAATACTACTGTGAAATCCTGCGGCGCCATACCTGCTCCTGTGAGATTGTTGCCTCAATAATACCGGAATCCGGTCGTGATACAAGGCCGTTGCTACTCACGGTGCTCAAGTGAAGCGTTCATGCGGGAAACCGTCTGCTCAAACGTCTCGCGAAGCTGCCCGGCAAGTTGCCTGGCAACCAGGTGCTCACCGGCTACCACAGCCTCCTTGATCTGCTCTGTCTTCTCCTGTACTCCCACGGCTCCCGCAGTGGCCGCGGCACCAGCCATGAGATGACCGAGCCGCCGGATCTCTTTCTCATCAAGCAATTCGTGTTTGGAGGATACAAGCTCCTGCAGCTGGTCTATGTAGCGGGAGAACTCCTGCTGAAATAGTGCGATGACCTCCGTCAGGAGCTCCTTACTCTCGAGCACCCGCATCCACAGTCCTTCCTCGTCAAACAGCAATCCGTCGCCCTCCGCCGGGCCGGCGCCACCGGACTGCTGCTCAGCGCCCACGGCTGTACCGGGGCGACCGAGATACCGGGCGAGGAGCTCCCCGAGGGAGTCCGGCTCGACCGGTTTGGCGATATAAGAGTTCATACCTGCCGCCAGACAGGCCTGACGGTCTTCATCCTGAGCGAACGCCGTCATGGCAATGATGGGCACAGAGCGGTTACGCTCCCCCGCCGTACCTCGGCGGATCTGCCGGGTTGCCTCCAACCCGTCCATCACCGGCATCTGAACATCCATCAGGATCAGATCCACCTCGTGTGATGCCAGGAACTCCACCGCCTGCCGGCCGTTTGAAACAGTCTGTGCAGAAAACCCAAGCTCCCCAAGTATCGCCTCAGCTACAATCTGGTTGGTCCGGTTGTCCTCTGCAATGAGAATGGACGCTTGCTGGGTACCAGAGAGAAGAGCACGAGAGCCGGTGACGATTGGAGCCGGACTGTCCGATTGCCCACCCAGAAGCGCTCGCAGAACGTTCGCGAGATCGGCCCGGCGAACGGGCTTCACCAGGTAACTGTGGAACCCGGAAGACTCCACGTCTGTCTCCGAAAGCTGCATGCCCGCTGAGGTCATCATTACCAGTTTTAGCGTCTGCATCGCAGGATCGCCCCTGATCACCTTCCCCAACGCCTCTCCGTTCTGACCCGGCATTCGCATGTCGATAATGACAAGATCAAATGGTGCAGACGCGCAGGCGTCGCGAATCGTCTGCAGCCCACTCTCCGCGTCCACACAGCTGGCCACGCTGACGCCCCACTCCGCGAGCTGCCCCTCAAGTACCTCTCGATTCGTCTTGTTGTCGTCAATTATAAGAATCCGCCTACCGGCGAGGGTTTCCGGACGCAGGTCGGCCGGCTGCTGCTGTGCTGTTTCCAGCTCAAGCTCGAACGAGAATGTCGAACCCCGCCCCGGCTCACTGTCGAGAAGCAGCTCGCCGTCCATCATGCTCACGAGCTTGCGGGAGATCGCGAGACCAAGACCGGTTCCCCCGTGCGAGCGGAGGGATGAGCCGTCCACCTGCTCGAACTGCTCGAATATCCGTTGCTGGGCCTCCATCGGAATCCCTATACCGGTATCATGTACTGAGAATCTGACCCGGGTTATCACGTCGGTCATGAGCATGAGATCACAGCGCAGGACTATCTGCCCTCGCTCGGTGAACTTGATTGCATTGCCGGTAAGATTGAAGAGGATCTGGCGGAGCCTGCCTGGATCACCGACAAGCTGCTCGGGAAGCTCTGGAGAGACAACAGAAACAAACTCAATACCCTTAGCCTCCGCGCGGAGAGCCTCCGCCGCGGCAAGCCGGTCCACGAGGGCCCGGAGATTGAACGGAACCATCTCGATATCGACCTTCCCGGCCTCAATCTTTGAGAAATCGAGCACGTCATTGATGATGGCCAGCAGCGCCTCACCGCTGTCGTGAATGACCTCGGTATAGCGACGTTGATTCCCGGATAGAGGCGTGCGGAGCATCAGTGCTGTCATACCGATGATGCCGTTCATGGGAGTGCGGATTTCGTGGCTCATGTTCGCGAGAAACTCACTCTTTGCCTTGTTCGCAATGTCCGCACGTACAGCCATTTCATTCGAGAACGAGATCTGACGCTCGAGATGCTCGTTGATACTGTCACTCTCCTGCTTCGCCTCAACAAGTGACGCGGCCTGAGAGGCTATGGTGCGGTCTACGCGAGCAAGTGAAGAGGAGAGGGCAAGAATGAGCAGAGCGAGCAGCGGGAGAAAGACCAGTACAGATGCGATCAGAAACCTGAGATACCGGATCTGATCCCCGGTGATGTCCGTGAAGGCGACAAGGGTGGCAATCTGCTCTCCGACAGGACTCATGAGAGGAATAAACGCGCATCGGTACAACCTCTCACCAAGCTCAACAGTCACTTGTTGCGGATCCTCGCTTTGTTCATGCAGCTCCAGGACGGCCGAGAGGGAGCCCGGGGGTGCCGGCACGGTTGAGAACGACAGAACGCGCTGCTCAAACGCCTCCCAGGAGGACGGACGGTCATAGATCTCAACTCCCTGCTGCCACTGATCCTGATCGACCTGATCTTTGTCGACAAAGAGTGCAAGCGCAAAATCCTCACGCATTGCAAGATCAGCTACGACACCCTCGATCTCCCTGGCCAGTTCAACAAAACCGATAAGATCGTACCCAACGTAGACCGGTTCGACGGCACGGAGACTCAACACGCCGAACGCACCGAGCTCGAGTCCGTACGCGGTCTGACCAAATGCAGCTGCCTGTTCAAGCGTCGCGCTACCGGAGTGCTTCTCAGGGGGGCGAGGATCGTGAACCCGCAGAATCGTATGTAACTCGGAATCGTAGAACGTCAGCTCTGAGATACGAAGCGTGCGTCGGGCGTCAGAGAAGAACTGAATGTGGGTGAGATAGAGATAATCAACGTCACCGGCGGTGAGCGCCCCGCTGACCCGGGAAGAGGCGAGTAGCCCGTTGAGCGTGAGCGCGAGGCCTTGTCCCCCGGATTCAATCACGCTCCCAAGCTCGTCCCGGATCCCCGCGAACGAGACTGCGGCAACCGTGTTGAGGCTGCTCCGCTGCTGATTGAGAAGCAGTGTCAGAAACCCCGCTGCAATCACAACAATCGCCACAGAGAGTGGAAACAGGAGCTGTTGCCGGACGGTTCGGCGGTGCGCCGGGGCAGATACTCCGGACGGAGTCTGGTCATCCGGATTTGAGCGGGACATAGCCCTATCATGTTGTTGCCACGGAGATGAGTCAACGGCGCTTCGGGTGCGTGGACCGCCTCTCGGCGGTTTTTATATGCCCGGGCGGA
>CAZREG010000037.1:6156-21547 GCA_964599075.1 uncultured Spirochaetaceae bacterium
AAGCGCACGCTCTCTCAGACCTCTCCGATTCACTCAACGGGATATCGTTCATGGTGGACGACAAGCGCCACACGATCGAAGTCACCGGAGACTGGGCCCCAACCATGGACGCCGTCGAGGCGGCGTACGCACGGGTGTTGCAACACACGCCCGGGGTAGCACTCCACCTTTGGGTGAGTGACCAGGAGAGCCGCAACGCAGAACGGGTTGAGGAGGCGTCTCGAGAGTCGTTTCCCGCGAGCGACCCGCCGGCAACGAATCCTGGACGGGCGTAGCACGCCGCAACAGAGAGAATCCAGCGATGAATGAGCTCGAGCATCGCTGGAGGTGATTGCTCACGCACGCAGAAGTCATTAGTGTTAGAGCAACCTGCCTATGAAAGCAATCCCACAGGCTCAGCCACGCGAAACCGGACGCTTCACGTTCAAGAAGATGCTCGAAGGCATGGATGTCGTCGGGCGCGTTACCCGAATGACATTTCACTATCCCTGGCTCATGAGCACGGCAATTGCCGCCTTGATCGCAGCCGTCGTGTTCCAGCTCTATATCCCCGAGTTTCTCGGCCAGGCGGTGGACAACGCGTACGGACTGCTTTCAGGCGATAACGAGGAGAGTGCCCGTCGCGCGCTCCTTATGACCGGCGTCTTTCTCTTTGGCAGCAGTGTCCTGCGCGGATTGTTCACCATGCTCCACAACTACCTCGGCGAGTCGGTAGGGCAGCATATCGGCTACGAGCTTCGGATGGCCATCTACGACAAGATCCAGCGGCTTGACTTCCGGTACCACGACCACACCCACAGCGGTGATCTGATCACCCGAGGTATGCTTGATGTGGAGGGCGTACGCCTCTTTGTGAACACCGGCATCCAGAGGCTGATATTTCTGGGTCTGCTCGTTGGCATTGCGGCGTACCGGCTCATTGTCGCGGACTGGTTGCTTGGAGTCCTTGCGCTGAGCTTTGTACCGATAGTCGGCTGGCGTGCGATTGATGCTCGCCTCACGCTTCGAGAGAGCTGGCACAGGCTGCAGGAGAAACTCAGCAATCTCACACGCGTGATGGAAGAAAACCTGCAGGGTATCCGCGTGGTCCGCGCATTCAGCAGTCAGGCGTATGAGATGGAGAAGTTCAACCGGACGAGCGCCGAAGCCCAGGAGCTTACGAGTCAACGCATAGGCATCCGTGTACGAAACGGAACCCTTATGACGTTCTCTTTTTATGTCTCCATGGGACTTGTCCTCATGGTAGGTGGCCAGAAAGCCCTTGCCGGAGAGATTACATTTGGCCGACTGACCGAATTCCTCGCCTATATGTCCGTCCTGCAGATGCCGGTGCGACAGCTCGGGCTGCTGGTGAACTCAGTTGCCCGCGCCACGACATCAGGCGAACGGTTGTTCACTGTTCTGGACGAGGAACTTGATATAAAGGATGCCCCTGATGCGGCTGATCTGGAGGTGACGGCCGGAGAGCTTGCATTCAATAACGTGAGTTTTGCCTACAAGGTTGGTGAGCAGGAAGTCACCGTCCTCAGAGACGTGAGTTTCACGACCCGTCGCGGACAGACCGTCGGGATCGTGGGACCACCAGGCGCCGGAAAATCAACGATCGCTCACCTCATTCCGCGGTTCTACGACGTCACAGAAGGAAGCATCACCATAGATGGCCAGGACATTCGCAACGTCCGGCTGAAGAGCCTGCGGCAGGCGGTCTCCGTCATTCAACAGGACATTTTCCTGTTCACCGCCGGCATAGAGAACAACGTTGCCTACGGGAACCCGTGGGCAGAGCAGGACCGAATTGTCGCGGCGACAAATGTGGCCCAGCTCCACGACTATGTGGACTCCCTGCCGCGCAAGTACCAGACGCTGGTTGGTGAACGTGGGGTCTCTCTGTCCGGTGGGCAGCGACAGCGACTGGTGATTGCACGGGCGCTGGTCATGAAGCCGGCTATATTGGTCTTTGACGACTCCACTGCTGCAATAGACGCGGCAACTGAACAACGGATCCTCAGCGCCCTGCGCGAAGAGGCTGGAGACACCGCAGTGCTTGTGATCTCCCACCGGTTGAGCTCCCTTATGCATGCGGATGAGATCCTCTTTGTTGACGATGGAACCATTGTCGAACGCGGAACCCATGACGAGCTCCTTGCGCAGGGGGGGCGCTATGCGGCGCTCTATGAGCTGCAGGCGAACCCGGTGGACGAGACCCTTCTGGAGGAAGAGTAATGGCCGGCGATCAACGAGTACGTACCGAGCAGCTTATACGGGAGGAGTTTCACGACTACGGGATTCCCGAGGAGGAGCGCCCTCCGCTTGCCGTGGTAGGTTCACAGATCAGTCGCGACGAGAAGCTGTTCGGCCGTGTCTACGATCCCCATGTCCTGAGACGATTCATCCCCTACGTCAAGCCATATAAAAAGCGGCTGGTTCTCGCGCTGATAGGGGTGTTGTTCTTTACCCTCACGCAGCTTGCCGTTCCCATCATCATTCGAGGAACGATAGACTTTGCACTGCTTGCCGACGCAGCGAGTCGCATCAGACTCTACATTGCTGCCGGCGCATTCTTTCTCATTGTGACCATCAACTACATTGCGAACTTCATTCAAGAGAAGCAGGCGAGCGAGCTTGGCGAGCGCGTGCTCTTTGACATGCGTCGGGCAATGTTTCGTCACTTGCAACGAATATCGCTCAGCTTCATGGACAAGACGGAGGTTGGTCGCCTGATGAGCCGGCTCCAGGGCGACGTCAACGCGCTCCAGCAGTTCCTTGAGAGCTCCATCTTTGCTATAGGAGACGTGGTCCTGCTCGCCGGAATTGTGGTAGTGCTCCTGTTCTGGCATCTCCAGCTCGCGCTCATGACACTTGCAATTGTTCCGCTTCTGTTCCTCGTGCGCTTTGTCTGGCTGCCGCGAGCACGCGAGGCGTTCATCGGCGCCCGGCATGCAAGCTCGAGCACCAACGGGGCGCTGGCAGAGGGAATAAACGGTGTTCGCGCCGTGCAGTCGATGGCGCGGGAAGACATCAACTACGTTCTGTTCGATGACAAGGCGAAGCAGAACCTGCAGTCCCAACTCCGGGCGACAAAGTTTGCCCAGATCATGATCCCGATCGTGGACACGCTGACGGGAGTCGCCATGGCTGTTGTTGTGGTGGTGGGCGGATCGATGGTCCTCAGTGACACGCTGGAGCTTGGGGTCATGGTTGCCTTTATATTCTACGTGCAGCGGTTCTTCGCGCCGATTCGCTCAATAACCATGCAGTACAGCATTATGCAGCGGGCGATGGCATCGGGACACCGGATCTTCGAGGTGATGGACGTTGACGTGGACGTGAAGGACGGGCCGCAGGCGAAGCCCCTTGAGAAGGTGCGCGGAAAGATCGAGTTCGATTCAGTCACGTTTGGATACGAGAGGGATCGCCCCATCCTGAAAGATGTGAGCTTCACGATCAATCCAGGTGAGACGGTTGCTCTGGTTGGCCCGACGGGCTCGGGCAAGACAAGCCTCACCGCACTCGCGCATCGCTTCTACGACGTCTGGCAGGGGGCGATCCGCATTGACGGCACGGACGTCCGGGACGTTACGCAGGAGTCGCTCGGCCGCAACATTGCGATGGTGTTACAGGAACCATTCCTGTTCACCGGAACGATACGTGAGAACATACGCTACCGCACCACCGACGCGTCCATGGAGCAGGTTGTCGAGGCAACCAAGGCTGTTGGCGTCCACGACGTCATAGAAGCACTCCCGGATGGCTATGACACACCACTCGAGCAGGGCGGTGGCAATCTGAGCCAGGGACAGCGACAACTGATCAGTTTTGCCCGTGCGCTTGTCGCAGATGCTCCTATTCTGGTCCTGGACGAGGCCACCGCAAGCATAGACAGCTACACGGAGAAGGTGATCCAGCAGGCGCTCAAGAAGCTGCTTGAAGGGCGCACCGGGCTCGTGATCGCACACCGCCTGTCAACTATTCGGGGGTCGGACCGGATCGTAGTCCTGCAGGACGGGCAGGTCGCCGAGACGGGAACCCACGACGAACTGATGGAGAAAGCGGGTCTGTACGCCAGACTCTACAGCATGAACTATGCAAGTTTTGACGACATTCCCGACGAGCTTATAGATCAGGTGAAACACGACCGATCGAGCACCTGAACAGTCGGGCTACTCGCCAAGTCGTATTCTTGGATTGAGTGCTGCGTAGAGCAGGTCTGCGATCAGGTTGGAGAATGAGTAGAAGAACACAATGATCACGCTGATCGCCTGGAGGACCGGCAGGTTCTTCTGGGTGACTGCGGTTACCAGCAGAGAGCCCATGCCCGGATAGTTGAAAACGTTCTCAATAACAACAAGTCCACCCATGAGCCAGCCAATGCTGATGGCAATGACGGTGATCGTGGGAAGGAGCGCGTTCCTGAGGACGTGGCGAAAGATGACCGTCCGCCAGGGCAGCCCTTTCAGCATGGCGGTTCGAACGTACGGCTTACGCAGCTCTTCAAGCATGCCGGCACGTGTCATCCGGATGATGTAGCCCACCAGGACAAAGCTCGCGGTGAGCGCCGGCAGTATAAGAGTTCGGATCCAGCCGCCAAGACCCATGCCCGGGGTGACGAGCGAGGCAGCGTTGAACCAGCCCAGGCCCAGGGCAAAGACGTTGATCAGAATTATGCCTGCCACAAACTCCGGCAGACCGACTATTGAGAGCGAGACGACACTGATCGAACTATCGACCCAGGTATTCTCCCTGAGTGCGGCAACAATACCCAGAATGACTGCGATGGGAACGGTTATCAACAGAGTTGCAAACGTCAGCAGCAGCGAGTTTCCCAGGCGCTCGAGTACCAGTGGGCGAACAGGCGGACTGCCGGCGGTGTACGAACGGCCCCAGTCTGCAGTCACGAACCCGCCAAGCCAGCCCAGGTAGCGCTGGAGCGCCGGCTCATCAAGGCCGAACTGCTCGTTGAAGTTTTCAACCGCCGTCGGGGAGGCGTCTCTGCCCAGCACCAGCCGCGCAATATCTCCCGGGAGCAGATTGGTCAACGCGAAAATGACAAAAGAAGTGAGCACGATTGTCAGCAGCAGCAGCAGCAGGCGCTTCACCACGTAGCGAATCACGACTCTCCCCCCTGCATCCGTTGAAGATCAGACAGCGGGTGATGGCACCGAATCTCATGGCCGTCGCTCGTTGTGCGCACCGCAGGACGTTCATTCACACAGATGTCCCCAATAAACCGTGGACAGCGGGTATGAAACGGACAGCCGGATGGCCGGTTTCGCGGGCTCGGAACGTCACCTTCAAGCCCCACCCGCTCGAACGCCTCATCAGGGTCGGGAACGGGTGAAGCGCGCAGAAGCGCCTCCGTATACGGATGCCAGGGCGGCTGGAGCACATCCCTGTTGCTCCCCTGCTCCACCACCTCACCAAGGTACATCACGGCAATCCAGTCCGCCAGATAACCGATCACATCCAGATCGTGCGAGATAAACAGGTAGCTCGTGCGGTGCTCCGCCCGAAGCTCCTTGAGCAGGTTGAGAATGACAGCCTGGACGGAGACGTCGAGCGAGCTCGTTGGCTCATCCGCGACAATGACCGCAGGCTCGGCGGCAAAGGCTCGTGCAATTGCAACCCGTTGCTTCTCGCCACCACTGAGCTGCGCGGGCAACCGCTTCGCGTACTCGCGGGTGAGCCCAACCGCCTCCAGATAGTGGGCAACTTTCTGCTCAACCGATTCGCCTTGCGGTGATCCAAGCTTCTTTATGGTGCGCGTAAGCGCCTGCCCCACGGTACGAAAGGGGTTGAGCGCATCGTTCGGGTTTTGAAACACCATCCGGATGTTCTGCAACGCGTCATGACCGCGTGAGGCAAGGGTGCGGGGAAGCTTGAAATCGAGAAGCTCTAGCTCCCCCTCGTCTGCGGGGCCGAGTCCGACCACCGCACGGGCGAGCGTCGTCTTTCCGCTTCCGCTCTCCCCCACGAGCCCAAGCGTAGACTGAGCGTTGAGAACTACTGAAACGTCGTCCACCGCCTGCACGTACTCAGGCTCTCTGCCGAGTAGCCGATCAAATACCCCAACCTCACCGAACCGCTTCCGCAGGCCCGTGGCGGCGAGCACCCGCTCCTGCTCACCCGGCCTGCGAGGCTCGTGAGTCTGCCCGTCAGTCGTAAACGCAGAGGCTACATCAACCTCTCCCTCCGCAATCTCCCTCCAGCGCCAGCAGCGGACCAGCCGATTCTCATCCGTGGTCTCCAGCGGCGGCTTCTGCGCGTGACAGCGTGCCTCCGCGATAGGGCAACGGTCGGCAAACACACAGGCAGCCGGACGTTCGCGCAGTGATGGGGCCACCCCCGGAATGGTCGCCAGGCGCTGTTCCCCGTGCTCGGCACGGGCCGGAAGACAGGCGAGGAGTCCGACGGTGTAGGGGTGGAGCGGAGCATGGAACAGATCAGAGACGGCCGCACTCTCCATGACCTCGCCGGCGTAGAGCACCGTCACAGAGTCGCTCACCTGCGCCACAGAGCCCAGGTCGTGAGACACATAGAGACCGGCGGCTTTCTCCTCGTGAACCAGGTCTCGCACCAGATCCAGGATCACTGCCTGGGTGGTGACATCAAGGGCGGTCGTAGGCTCATCGAGCACCAGAAGCTGTGGCTTGGTGCTGAGCGCAAGTGCAATCATAACTCGCTGAAGCATTCCACCGCTGAGCTGGTGAGGATACCGGGAGAGGACGCGATCCGGATCGGCAATCTGCACACTGGTCAGCGCCTCAATCGCTCGCGTCCGGGCATCAGTCTGGCCCAGGGAGAGATGCCTGCGCGTTACCTCACCCATCTGACGACCAATGGTGAGCGAGGGGTTCAGCGCATCCATTGGACTCTGTGGCACCAGCGTGATCTGGCTGCCCCAGATACGGCTGAGCTTTGCCTGCGGCAGGTTGACAATATCGGTCCCACAGAAATCGATGTTTCCTGAACGGATGCGTGCGTTGGTGCTGAGGTAGCGCATGAGTCCCATGGCCAGGGTGGTCTTCCCGCTACCACTCTCACCCACGAGACCGTGTATCTGCAGGGGTCTGATCTTCAGATCCACGTCATTCACGACGTTCGTCCAGCGCCGTCTGATCCGGTAGTCTATGGTGAGATGTTCCGCTTCAACTACGTACCGCTCACTCATGCTGGTACCCTCCCCGCAGGACCCGCCGCAGGCCGTCGGACATAAGATTCAGGCTCACAATGAGAAGTGCAAGCCCGGCGACCGGAGACCAGATCATCCACGGTTCCTGGAGCATCCGCGGCCGCGCGTCCAGCACCATTCTGCCCCACTCCGGGCTGGGCGGCTGAACCCCGAGCCCAAGAAAACCAAGCGAGGCGACCAGAATTATGGCGTATGAGAGGCGCAGCGACGCCTCAACGACGAGAGCCGGAAGAACGCTTGGCAAAATCTCGCGGAATAGAATGTAGCCGGTGGACTCTCCCCGCAGACGCGCCTCTTCTATGTAGCCGGCAGTGCGAACGGAGAGCGTTGCACTGCGAACAACACGGGCAATGATTGGTACATAGACAATGACCACCACGATAGTAAGACTGATGTTGCCCGCTCCAAATTGCTGCACGATCGGTGAACTGGAATCGCTCATCAATGGCACGATCGTTGAGATCATGACCAGCGCGAGCACCATCACCGGGATAGAGATAAGGCTGTCGAGGATGCGCGAGACAACCGTATCCACACTGCCCCCGAGGTAGCCAATCAGAAGACCGATCGAACCACCGATAGCCACCGCAATCAGGGTCGCCACAAGCGGCAGACCTATCGTCTCCCGCGCACCCCAGAGCATACGGCTGAGAATGTCGCGCCCACGCTGGTCGGTCCCCAGTGGAAACGCAGCCGAGGGCGGCTGGCCCGTCAGCGCCCGTCTGCTCTCCAGGCCCACATCCGTCCCGCGAATGATTGTGTCGTAAGAAAATGGTGCAAGAAGCGGACCCACCACCGTAATGAGGAGAAAAAGCAGTACCACGATCATTCCAGCAAGCGAGAGCGGGCGCTGCGCCATCAGCCGCAGAAACCCGCTTCGTTCGGAAGGCCCGCTACCGTCCTTGCTCATAGTTTGGAGTGTATACTAATCAGCCAGAGAAACTGACCGGAAATCGGTCCGTCCCGGGAAACTGTGCATCTCCAACCCCTCCACTCCATCGCGGTACCCACCGACGACGGGGCGGAAATAGGGAATAATGATTGGTCCGCGCTCAAAGAATACTCGGCTGATCTGCTCGTAGAGCTCAGCCCGCTTGCCAATGTCCGACTCCCGTGAGGCCTGCGCCGCAAGCGTATCCAGCTCTTCGTCCGACCAGGCTGACTCATTAAACGGAGCGCCGGTGGTGTAGGCAACGCTGAGATACTCCTGTGGAGTCGGTCGCTCGCCCCAGGCCGTCATACCAACCTGAGTATTGATCCAGTTGTTTGCTCCCTCTGCATAGTAGACGTTCTCCGGCACCACGTTCAGCTCTACATCAATACCGGCATCTGCCCACTGCTGCTGAAGGAACTCCGCAACAAGGGGATACTCAAAGGTTGAGCCCACGTAGAACGGCACCTGGACCCGCGGTTCACCATCTACCAGCTCTATATATCCGTTTCCCGCACCGTCGGCGTAAACCTCCGCGATCAGAGCCTTCGCCGCATCCGCGTCTGAGCCGCGGTTTGGCATCTCGTTGTAGAGGACGCCGTAGGTCGGGCCGATCGGATCGTTGTTGGCAACGGTACCGGCTCCATCGAGTGCATCCAGATTGATGAGCTCGCGATCGGTGGCAAACTTGAACGCCTGACGCATCCGCACATCCTCACCAATGGAACCTTCGTCTGCACGGAGACGAACAACCGCGTGGGTATTCGTAGGCCGGGAGACCGTCACAACGCCCGGGAGTGCTTGAAGAGAGTCCACCAGGTCGTCCGGCACCTTGATGACAAAGTCAAGGACTCCACTGGCAAGGGCATCAAGCTGCGACTGATCGTCATCAAAGAAGATAATCTCAATGCCGTCCAGTTCCGGGGCACCGTCCTTCCAGTAGTCCTCATTTGCCACGTACGTTGCACGCTGATCGGGCTGGTAATCAGTCAAGACAAACGGGCCGGTCCCGTTGAAGTTGACATAGGGGTCACTGCCTTCTGATAGAACGTTTACTTCCTCCGTGTCGGCGCTGAGGATCATAGCAAAGCGACTGGCGACGCCATAGAGAAAGTCCGCATTTGGTGCCTCGAGGCTGAACACCACCGTGAGCTCATCAGAAGCCGTCACCGTCCATGTTGGCTCGAGTATGGGATCGCCGCTTTCACTCTCTCCAACCGATCGCTGGCCGAGCAGGCCGACAATCGAGGATCCGGCGCTGACGAGGCGCTCAAATGTAAACACCACATCTTCCGCCGTAAAAGGAGAACCATCCTGGAACCTCACCCCATCCTCAAGCGTGAAGGTATAGGTCAAACCATCGTCACTCACGGTCCAGTCGGTTGCCAAATTTGCGGAGAGATCTCCGTTCGGCAGTATATCGATCAAGTAGTCGTACTGAAGGCGGTTGAACATGACCTCCGGATCGTTGGCACCAAGGGCCGGATCGATCGTGGTAAGCTTGCGCAGCCCTATGCGCAAGATATCCGGTTGGCTGGCTGCCCCCTCATCCGTCCCTTCCTGTCCGCCGCCGGCAAACAGAAGCGCCGTACTTACGACGAGCAGAAGCGCGGTGAAGAGCGCCCTTTGTAGTTTATTCACAATTATCCTCCTGTGGGCGGCGCGGTCACAGACTGAGTCGAGCCGGCACGCCCATTCCGCCGCTAATATACTTCGAATTGAAACTATCGGCTAATCGAAAATGCTAATAAGTGATGGAGTTCAGTTGGATCACGCGCATCGCGCTATACTACAAACCGATGAGGAACTCGTTTTGTTTTCGGCTTGCTCGATCCAGCGTTGCAGGGATCGCTGTTCTCCTCTCTCTCGCTACCTGTGCCACCGTGTCCGGGGACGTGATACCAGCGGCGCCTCCCGCACCGCCGGCCGATGCGTCTTATGCCGCCGGCCCAACGGAAACCACAGCAGATTCTCAGGGATCGGTCACGGCAACACAGCAGCGCATAGTCACTGCGGCGCAGGAGATGCTAGAAAGTCAGAACTTTGTTGTGGGAGAGAGGCGGTTCAGCTACGACTGCACGGGCACTATTCTGGCTATCTATGCAATGGCGGGTATCCATGTTGTCGACCTCTTCCCTCAGTACACGGGAAACGGAGTCAACAGGCTCTATTCAATCGCTCGCGATCAGGACCTCCTCTACCACACGCTTGAACCGGTTGCCGGGGATCTGATCTTCTGGGACAACACATACGACAAGAACGGTGACAAGGCGTGGAATGACGGGCTCACACACGTTGGGCTGGTACTCTCGGTAGATACGGACGGGACCATTGAGTACGTCCACCACCACTACACGCAGGGTGTCGTGATAGCACGTATGAACCTCCGAAATCCCCGGACGCACCTTGGAGAGGATGGGGTGATCGTGAACTCGCCCATGCGGATGAGAAGCCATCGATACCTCAACCCGGACGAGTGGCTGGCCAGTCATCTCTACCGCGAGCTCGGCGCTCTCTACAAGTCAGAACATTTACCAGCGTCACCGGTTGGTATACCTTGAGAGTATGACTGAAGAACAGTTTCTAGCCGGTATGACGGTAGACGAGTACGTGCCGAATATCCGCAACTATCGATCATTTATCAGAGACCTCATGGGAGAGCCCCATCCTGATCCGCTGCACGTGGGTCAACTCACCTCTGCAACAACGGATCTTCCCGGTCCCGTTCGTGCGACCTTCATGTCGGAGGACTGGTGCGGTGACGCGGCCTGCAACCTCCCGGTGATTGCTGCGCTTTTCGAGCAGGCCGGCATCGAACTGAGGATTATTCGAAGCTCTGAAGACAGCGCGCTCAAAGAGTACTACGAGTCTGATGGCGATGATCACATCCCCGCAGTATCGGTGTGGGACGGAGGCTTCGTGGAAAAGGTCCGTTGGATCGAATCCCCCGCGTCCATACAGGTGCAGAAGAGCGCCTGGAAAGAAGAGCGGCCGGAGTTCATGGAGCTCTACCAAAAGCAGAAGAGCGACACCGAGGCCGCCAAGCAGTTCGCCAAACTCTACCGGGAGTTCATGGAACAGATGGTGGAATGGTACCGCGAGGACGGCTGGAACAACGTGACCGCAGAGATAGTGAGTCAGATAGTGCCGCACTGAGCGGGAACTATCGCCTCCCGTTCAGAGCGTCCAGAACAACGGAGAGCGCCTGGGTACCCTTACGGGAAAGTCCCTGTGCAATCGCTGCCTGATAGAACTGAAACGCCAGCGCAAGGCCGGGCAGCGAGAGGTTCATCCGCCTGGCCTCGCCCAGCGCAATCCCCATATCCTTGACGAAGTGCTCAATCATGAATCCCGGTTCCATATCGCCGGCAGCAATGCGGGGGCCCAGGTTATTGATGGACCATGAGCCCGCCGCTCCCTTGCCTATCACCCTGATCACTTCCTCAAGATCAAGGCCCGCACGGCGTGCATAGAGGAGCGACTCCACCACTCCGATCATTCCTGCCGCGATCAGTGTCTGATTGCACATCTTGGTGTGCTGGCCGGCTCCTGCCGGGCCCATTCGCTTGATGTTCTGACCCATGAGCTCGAACAGAGGAAGCACCCTGTCATAGGCGTCTTGAGCTCCCCCGACCATGATCGCCAGCCGAGCCTCCCTGGCACCAACATCGCCGCCGCTCACCGGGGCATCAAGAGAAGCCATGCTTTTCTCAACCGCCGTTGCAGCAATTCTCTCTGCGAGTGTGGGCTCACTGGTGGTCATGTCCACGAGCACCGAGCCGGCCGCGGCGGCAGAGAAAACTCCCGATTCGCCAAAGTAGACTGACTCAACATCAGCCGGATAGCCCACAATGGTGAACACAAACTCCGCCTCACGTGCCACATCCGCCGGCGAATCGCCCCATCGAGCTCCCGCTTCCAGAAGATCGGACGCCCGCTCCTTTGTCCGGTTATAGACTGACAGCTCATGCCCCGCGGAAATCAGATGCATGGCCATGCTGCGTCCCATTATTCCGGTCCCGATCCAGCCTACTCTGCTCATGGTTCTCCTCCTGCTGCTATTGATTCTACCGTGTTGGCCGCGGGCTTCGCTACCGTTCCGCTTGTGATTGGGACCGCCGACTGCTAAGGTGTGCCGTCATGACGATTCTGGTTGTATCTGCAGCGGTCCTCTTTGCCTCTTTTTCCATGGGTCTGACCGGCTTCGGGTTTGCACTGGTTGCAATGGGAGTACTGCCCTACGTCATGACAGTCGCCCAGGCCAACGGCGTCGTCCTGATCCTCGCCATGATCGTCTGTCTTGTAGGAGTTGTTCCAATTCGTAAGAAGGTTCGGCTTGACGTACTGCGACCCGTCTGGGCGGGCGCCCTGCTTGGCACGCCGCTGGGGGTGTTCTACCTTGTTGAGCTCAACGAGACAGTCCTGCGGATCTCACTGGGAGCGGTCATCCTCCTGGCGATCGCGGGCTCACTCCTCCAGGGCCGAAACAGAGACCCGCAGCAGAGTGATCAGACGAGCGGGTCACCTTGGAAACGACGCCTTACCGCTGCCGGTGTGGGCGTACTCAGCGGGGCGTTCGGCGGTGCCTTTTCGGTCGGCGGACCACCGATTGTGCTCTACCTCAACAGCACGATATCTGAGAAAACGGAGATCAAGGCGAGTCTGTTTGGCTTCTTTATTGTGAATATGCTGCTGCGCGGCCCGCTTCTGATCGCGAATGGGATCGTGACACGGGAGACTCTGGTGCTCTCGGCACTCTCCCTTCCTGCGCTGGCCGTTGGTCTCTCAGTTGGGACGCTGCTTCACGATCGACTGGAGACCAGAGTGGTTCGAATCATCATTCAGGTTCTGTTGATCATTAGCGCGACTCTTCTTATCCTCAACGCCCTGTAGCGGACCAACCTGAGCGATCCCGTCGCCAATGGTGGCAATGTCAGGCGAGGTGCAGTACACTTATGCGGAAACAAAGAGGAAATCATGAAACGAATTGTTGAGAATTACGCCGAGCTTCCACGACTGCTCAGAAAGCCGCTGTGGCGCATCTGGCACAGCTGGATTATCTCCCGCGAGAAGACCGATGTTGTGTTGACCTGCATGAACTACGGGTTCGCCGGCCTGGAAGAGCCCCATACGGTTGAGCTGAAAACAAGAGATGAGGACGAGCGATACGGGCTGCAGATGTATGATCTTGCGGCGAGTTGGACCTCGCTCTCCGGAAAGAGCGTTCTGGAAGTGGGTTCAGGCCGAGGCGGCGGTGCTTCCTATCTCACGCGCTACAAGGCACCAGCTTCCTACGTAGGGCTTGATCTCTCTGAACCGGGTATAGCGTTCTGCAACAAGTTTCATTCGCTTGAGAATCTCTCCTTTGTGAAGGGCGACGCAGAGAAGCTGCCCTTTGAGAACGACAGTTTTGACGCCGTCATCAACGTAGAGTCCTCCCGCTGCTACCCGAATATCATGTCATTCTTCTCAGAGGTGAAACGGGTTCTGCGACCGGACGGGAGCTTTCTCCTCACGGATATGCGCTGGAAGAAGGATGTACCAACTCTGCGGGAACAGCTCAAGCAGGCAGGGTTCGCGATCAAGGCCGAGCGCGAGATCCGTGAGAACGTGGTCCGGGCCCTTGATACCGACGACAACCGGAAGAAGACGCTGATCGGAAGAAAGATCCCAAAGTTTCTGGTGAAAGCGTTTGGTGAGTTCGCCGGTGTCCGCGGCTCAGGCCGGTACCAGGGTTTTGCAAGCGGAGAAATGGAGTACTGGAGCTTTCACCTGGTCCACGCCTGACAGCTGGATTTACTCGTCCGGTAGCGTGAAACTCTCCACCCGAACCCGTGCCGGCAGGCCTGGGCCCCGGGACGCTTCTTCCAGCACACCACGCAGCTCCACCCGTGTTGCCTGCCAGCGCCTCAACTCCGGCAGCAGCTCTCCGGTGAGCTCAAAGAGTGTCTCTTCTGAAACCGTATGGGTACGGTCCGGATCTACCATGATGTCCCGATTTTCCGACGGAAGGGCAAGGATGCCGAGAAACGTCACCGGCTCGTTGCCGTATGTGGAGATCACACCCCGTATGATAACCGGGGTTCCAACGGCGTCTTCCAGCGCAACCGGTACCGGCTCAGGCTCAACAATCCCCGTGGCGAAGGCGGGAACAGCGGTCAGCAGAAGCAGGAGATAAACCGGAGTCACGCGTTTCATTCTATGACCACCGTCACGTCCACGCCCGCAGGCACTGAGAGGGAGAGATCAACCCTGCCGTCGGAGACTGCCCCGGCGTAGTAGATGAGCTTTGAGACGGGCTTCATCTCGCTAACCGTAGCGAGAGAGCTCCAGATCCAGGGACCGGTGAGTGTGACACCACCACCAAGCGGATACTGATAGTTGAAGTGATTGATCGATCCCAGACGATACTCAAGCGCGCCGACAGTGGAGCTCATCCAGCTCCCCGGATTCAAGCGGAAGGGAACGCTCTCTCCGTTCTGTGAGCGCAGCGTGGCAAGCCCCCAGCGCCAGAGATGACCCTCCAGCGAGACGCCGGTTACCGAAGCAAGCAGCTCATCCGGATCACCGGCACTGCTGTCCATAAGAGCCGCGGCAAGCTGAGCCCCTCCGTAATTCCTGGCCAGATAGGCACCAAATGCGTAGCTGATGGCGTAGCTGTCAAGGAGATCTCCGGTACCACCCCAGGCGGCGAGACTTATATCATTCCAGTAGTTGTACCGTGGAAGCCGCCCCTGGGTGTTCCCGCTCAGGCCGGCATCCGGACCGGTGACTCCGCGGGGGCCGCTTACGCCAAGCCTGTCCGCCACCAGATCCTCGGTAAGAAGGGACATCATCTCATTCATCCAGGTAGGAGTGAATGCTCCGCGGAGCACGGTGCGCTGATGAAAGTGAATCATGTGCTGAAGCTCATGCGCGAGGGTGGAGAACGCCACCTGCGGCCAGTAGTCGTCCGGCTCCCAGATGCCTGTGGCTGCGGCCAGCGTCTCAGAGTCCAGGTAGAACATAATTCGTTCGTTGGAGACCGGCTGACCTGATGCAAGCGCAGCGTTGGTGTAATTGTCCTTGCTCCAGAAGTAGCCGACAATGCCGCCGGCCCCATCGCCACCGTTGTTGTCCTCAATGTCGTGAATCAGGATAGAGACATTGTTGGTGAACGGAGTGAACTCACTGCCGGAAAGATCACTCCACGGGTTGCCGTACAGTTCTACAAGCCAGTCGGCGATCTCACTATCTCCGTCGGCCGGGTTAAAGAACTGTTCGGCCAGAGC
>CAZREG010000037.1:21647-24855 GCA_964599075.1 uncultured Spirochaetaceae bacterium
ACGCTCGGCGCCGTAGCCGTTGAAGGATCCCCCACGACCTTACGCAGCGTGGACGGGAACTCCCGGGACGGATACTCAGTCTCACCGTCGTAGAAGAGGCCGGAGAAGGTGGCGGTGTCACCCAAGACGTCTTCTGCCGGACTCTGGGGGGCGGTGTTCAGAAGCGGCTCTTCAACCGTAATGCCGCGGGCGCCGGTTCGAAACACCGGTATCCAGTCCCGGGGAAGCGGGGCGTCCCGGACGATCTGCTGGACGTTTGAATCGTTGGATGGGGAAAACGAGCGCGCCGACCGGCTTTCCGGTTGCCGCTCATTCGGCCCGGCGCTCGCTACGGCCGATCGGTTGAGAAGCGCCGCATCCGGAACCGGTACGGTGCCGGCGGTTGGATTGGTGAAGATAAGATAGATATGCTGCGTGCCGCTCCCGGTCGCAAGCGAGATCTCAAGGCCGCCTTCCGGGTCCGCGCTGTCAAGATCGTAGAAGTAGTAGCTGCCGGCTGATGAGACACTCGCGTTTGCGTCCGAGAGATACGTTGTTCGGGGACCACAGGAGGCAAGGAGTAGCAGCCCAGCAAGTGCAACCAAAAACAGGGGCGTTCGCATACCCATAAGGTAGCACCAAGTTAGCGGTCTTCCTACTGAAGCCGCACCGCCAGCTCTGATCCGTAGGCCGGTAATCGAATCGGCCCTCCGTCGCCTACTTCGAGCTGCGAGCCATCGAGCAATGAACGGTAGCGTCCCGCCCAGCTTGACTCCACCGCCAGATCCCGCGGTTCGCCTGTCGCGTTTACTGCTGCCAGCACAGCACCTGGCCCGGTCCCGCGGCCAATCACCAGCGCAGAGTTCTCCAGAAAGACCTCCGTGTAGGCACCGGTGGTCAGCACCGGCGCAGAGTGACGGGCTTGATTGAGCTTGCGGACAAAGGAGGCGATCGTTGTCGCAGGAGCGGAGGCAGCGGCGAACTCTGCAACCGTCTGTCGGTCCGGCCGAAGCGTGGCGTCACCGTCCGCTTTTCGGCCCGGAATACCGTACTCGCTCCCGTAGTAGATCGCGGGCACTCCGGGAAGGGCGTAGAGGAGCGTGAGAAGCGGGTAGATGTGAGCCGGATCAACGAGGGTGCTCGCAATACGGTCAACATCGTGATTGTCTATGAAGTTGTAGGGGAGCACGCCGCGGTTGAGCGCAGGCTCCAGAACACCTCCTTTGCCAAACAGCCGGCCAAGACTGTGGGCGATCTCAAAGAAGTTCCGGTCATTGAAGCTGGACCAGAGTCCCTTGTAGCACTCGTAGTTGGTGATGCTGTCCAGCCGACCCGGCTCCACGAAGCTCGCGTAATCGCCGTGGATTACCTCACCAAGAAGCCAGCAGGGTCGCTCCTGCTTTTCTATGCGGGCCTTCAGTTTTTCCAGGAACCAGAGCGGCAGCGAGTACGCCACGTCCAGCCGGATACCATCGATCCCAAAGGAGGTGATCCAGTGCTCGGCAGCGCAGAACAGATGTTCCTGGACATCGGGGTTGTCGTGATTGAGGAGCACCAGGTCCTCCACCCCCTCCCAGCCGTCGTAGACAAACCCATCGCCGAACCGATTGTCGCCATCAAACCGAACGTTGCCAAACCAGGAAACGTACTGCGAATCTGTGCCGCTCTCGCGAAGGTCCCGGAACGCCCAGAACTCCCTGCCGACGTGGTTGAACACCCCGTCAAGAATCACCGTCATGTCAAGCTCATGGGCCCGGGAGACGAGTGCGCGAACAGATTCGTCGCTGCCCAACCGAGGGTCCACCCGAAAGAAATCGGCAGTGTCGTAGCCGTGGGAGCCGGAGGCGAAGATGGGGCCGAGATACAAGCCGCTGAAGCCAAGCTCGGAAATCCTCTGTAAATCGTCCGTCACACTATCCAGTCGGGGCTTCTCCATCCGGCCGGGCTCATCCTGCCAGGGATCGTGGGTTGGCGGTGCGGCGCAGAAGCCAAAAGGAAAGATGTGGTAAAAGCTCATGAGTAGACTCCATAGCTGAACTGGTGCATGACCTCGTGGGGCAGACCATCTGAATAGTGAATTAGCCCGTCAATAATGAGCAGGCCATAGGCAAACATGGTTGCAAGCAGGGTGACGGAGAACTGACGAGCGCGGCCGGCCATGTTTCCGTGCTGTGCGCAGGCGTCCTCAAAGATGCGCTCAACCTGCCGGTGCAGCCAGTCGATGACGGGCTTCCCGCTCTGCCGGGATGGGCTGTGAAGCGGCGCATTGTGCAACAGGAGCAGGAGACGGAACTCCGCCGGCCTTGACCGGGCGACGCTCAGCATGACGCGAATGAGCGCGGTCAGTTGCTTGGGCAGATCACCGTCATAGGTGAGCACCGGCAGCAACTCCGCTCGAAGCACCGCAGAAAGACGTGCACAGAGTGCCTGAAGCAGACCAATTTTGCTCGAAAAGTGGTGATAGAGGGTTGGCTTGGTGACGTGGGCCTGGTCGACAATCTCCTGCACCCCAACAGCCTCGTATCCGCGATTGACGAATGCAAGGAGGGCGACGGTGAGCAGCCGATCTTTGGCTTGATCAGGGAGTATCACCTGGAGGAATATACCGATCGGTATATCGAAAGTAAACTGTGGGGTATGGGTAAGCTTGTTGGTAACAATACAAACTTTTCTGGTGATTTCTCCATTATTCGTGGCAAAATTAGAGATGGAGGGGCAATGACAATCGTCACGCACGAGGTCGAGCAGATACACAACAGGATTGTTGCGCTACTTGAAGCCCAGACTCCTGAGCTCGCTCCCGGATACCAGACCGCACCGGTGACAACCTGCGACCACGTATACAGAGTCTCGACCTCCGCCTGCCACGGCATACTCAAATCGGTCGCTCCGGAGATGAATCGTCTGCCAGATCCTGAACTGATCACCCTTCTCGACCTGCTCGCCGCCGGGAGATCACACGAAGAGAAGATTATGCTCGGCATGCTGTTGCGCATGCGTTGTACCCTCCGCGGGCGAATGCGCCCGGCATACCTGCGCCGGTGGCTTATTCACTTCAGCGGGTGCGCACAGGTGGACTCCCTCTGCCAGGATGTTTTTACGTCAGAGGAGATTCTTACTGACTGGAACGGATGGCAAGAGCTGCTTGAGGAGCTCTCGCTAAGCGCGGATCCACGTGAGCAACGGGCCGGATTGACCCTCCTTGCGGGCCCTGTCCGCCGGGCCCGGG
>CAZREG010000038.1:0-24695 GCA_964599075.1 uncultured Spirochaetaceae bacterium
CCGCCGGGACGAGTGGCAGGACGGGTTGACACCCTGCAACCGGCAGGCTATATTCTACCTACCCGAAAGGGGCCCCCTTTGACATGGAAAGCGGCTGCCGAGATTGCGTGATACGGCTATCGATAGTGTGCGTGTAACGAATCCGAAACGTTTTTCATCTGAACAGAGCTACTGCCGTAAACGCAGAGCAATCACAGACGGAGTATTCATAGGTGACACCCTCAAACGACCAGCAGAGTTTCGATCTGGACGGTAGCGAGCAGCAATCTTCTGCAGCCGAATCCGGCAATGATACCCCAACGCCCAAGAAGGTGGTGGCGCGCCGCAAGAAGGTGCAACTCATCAAAGACGGCGGCAACAACGGTGCGGAAGAGCCGGGCTCTCAGCCTGTGGCCGGCCAGGAATCCGAGCAGACAACCGACCAGAACCAGAACGGGTCCTCAGACAGTGCCGCCAACAACAGTGGGGAGGCAGGAGATCCCTCCGGCGGTCGGGATCACTCCGACTCCAATTCAAGTAGGGGATCTAAGAAGCGTCGCCCGAGTCGCGGCTCATCCGGTCGCAACTCGAAACGAGGTTCCTCGGGGAAGAACGTGCAGACATACGTTGACCCCGAAGAAGTGTATGGAGAGCCCGGTAACTGGGAACACGGAAAGAACGGCTCTGACAAGACGCTCAGCATTAATGATCTGAGCCGTATGAATATGCGCGATCTGCGAGGTCATGCGACCAGGCTCGGTATAAGCCAGGACAACCTGCTCAGTCTCAAGAAGCAGGAAGTCATCTTTGCTATTCTCAAGGCGCACACAGAGCGAAACGGAAGCATCTACGCCTACGGATCACTGGAAATCCTTCCGGATGGCTACGGATTCCTTCGCAGTCCGCAAAACTCCTACTTGTCCGGTCCGGATGATATCTACATCAGTCCAAGTCAGATAAGGCTCTTCAACCTGAAGACTGGTGATACCGTGTACGGTCAGATCCGTCCGCCAAAGGAGGGGGAACGGTTCTTCGCGATGCTTCGCGTTGAGACCGTGAACTTTGACAGCCCTGCAGTTGCTCAGAGCCGGATCCCGTTCGACAATCTTACACCCCTCTATCCGGACCAGCGCCTGGACATGGAGACGCGCTCGGGAGACCCCGCAACCCGCATGATCAATCTCTTCTGCCCTATCGGGAAGGGGCAGCGCGGGCTTATTGTCTCTCCACCACGAACAGGTAAGACGGTCATTCTGCAGAAGATAGCCAACGCGATCACAGAGAATCAGCCTGAGGTCTATCTTATCGTGCTCTTGATTGATGAGCGTCCTGAAGAAGTCACCGACATGGAGCGTAACGTTGACGCAGAGGTCATATCATCAACCTTTGATGAACAGGCCACGCGCCACGTCCAGGTTGCTGAGATGGTGCTTGAAAAGGCCCGTCGTCTTGTCGAACATCGCAAGGACGTCGTGATCCTGCTCGACTCCATTACCAGGCTTGCACGCGCGTACAATCAAACGGTGCCCACCAGCGGGAAGATCCTTTCCGGTGGCGTGGATTCGAACGCGCTTCACAAGCCCAAGCGCTTCTTTGGTGCCGCGAGAAACATAGAAGACGGGGGCAGTCTCACGATTGTGGCTACTGCACTCATTGAGACCGGAAGTCGGATGGACGAGGTTATCTTTGAAGAGTTCAAGGGCACCGGCAATATGGAAATCAATCTGGATCGAAAACTGAGTGATCGGAGGCTTTTCCCCGCTATCAACATCAAGAAGTCGGGTACTCGACGTGAGGATCTCCTTCTCTCCGAAGAAGAACTTCAAAAGATGTGGATACTGCGGAAAGTGATCAACCCGATGGATGACGTGGAGATCATTGAGCTGCTGCTCGAGCGGATGCGGAAGACAAAGACGAATGACGCATTCCTTCGCTCGATGAACACCAGTTCAGTGGCCGACTGATAGAGAGTGCGTTTGACATCCATTTTTCAGCTTGGTATCTTCCGAGAGCAATTAAAAAGGGGGCGTTTATGAAGAAGGATATCCACCCGAACTATCGAGAGGTAGTCTTCAAGGACGCCGCGTCCGGAACACTGTTTCTGACGCGATCGACCGTTGAAACAAAAGAGACCGTAGAGTACGAGGGTAAGACCTATCCGCTGTTCCAGGTTGAGGTTTCAAGCGCTAGCCATCCATTTTACACCGGGAAGCAGCAGATTGTTGATACTACCGGACGGGTGGAAAGGTTCCGCAGGCGCTATAATCTGAAATCGAAGTAAGCGTTTTCCGGTTCTTTACACTCTTTACAGTTTTAAAGAGGGAGGTGCTCAGGCACCTCTTTTTTTATGCCCGCGCGAAGCAGGAGCGCCAGAAAGAGTGCGAGCAGCGCCTGTGGCAGATAGTCACCCCAGAGAACGTAGACGCTCTCTCTATCCGGAACGTAAACCGGGACCTCAACGGTGAGGGTGCGCGCCTCAAACATTGGAACTGAGTCAGTGACACGACCCCAGGGGTCAACAACGGCGGTGTAGCCTGAGTTTGTTGAACGCACGAGCGTTCGTCGGGTTTCAACTGCCCGGAATCTGGCCGCAACAAAGTGTTGTGTCTGTGCAGAGTTCGTACGGCTCCAGGAGTTGTTGGTGAGGTTGATCAGCAGGTCGGCCCCGCTGTGAACGAAACCCGCAGTTACGCGGGCGAAGCCGTCCTCGAAACAGATGGGCGTTCCGACAACTACCGGGCCGCTCTCTCCCGGGATCTCGAACAGCCGGTAGCCGGGCCCGCGAGACCAGGTTGCCCGTAGTCCAACGACGTTCTGAAAGAATAATCGTACTGCCTGATAGTCGTAGAAGGGGATAAGCTCGGCAAACGGCACAAGCTGTTGTTTCCCGTACCACTGCTGGATCTCAGCGTCCTTCCCGATAAGGAGCGAGGCGTTGTAGAACTCATCCTGATCGGCATTGTAGAACGGTGCGCCGGTGAGCAGCGGCGCGGGCAGTGAGGCTACAAACTCTGTGAACGGGAGTTGCGAGGGGTTGCGCTGATACCACGCGCGGTCACGCGCGAAGGGATAGCGAAGCGTGGACTCACTCCAGATGATGAGGTCCAGATCCAGTTCGGATGCCTCAACCGCGCTCTGTGTCTGTTGCTGCAGCGTATTGAGTGCGCCGGGGATGTTGCCGGTCTGCCACATATCCACGTTCTGTTGGACGAGGAGCAGATTTGTCTCGTTTTCGACAGGGATCTCGCGGGAGAGGGAGTATGCTCCATAGATGAGGGTGGCTGAGAACAGAAGCGCAACAAGCACCGCGTGTCGAGAGCGGTAGCCAAAGTGTCGAATGGCGGTGGGTTTGCGGATGAACTCTGCAAGGGTTGCGTTGAGGTAGACCACCAGAAAACTGAGGCCCCATACGCCGGTGACATCGACTATCTGAATGAAGACGTTCACGGTGTTGAAAGGATAGGCGGCAAGCCCCCAGGGATAGCCCAGAAAACCGATGCTCTTCGCGTACTCGTAGAGTGTCCAGAGCAGGGCAAAGAGAACCGGCCGATAGCTCGTCCGCGCGCGAAGGACCTTCCACAGCAGACCGCCCAGGATGAAATTGTAGGCGGTGTATGCGAACGCGGTGCCTCCGAGCGTCCAGACCGAGTAGTCCTCGAAGAACATGAGCCAGAAGTTAGAGAGTATCGTTGAGAGAAAACCGAACAACGCTCCCAGTCGTGCTGCGGTACGGCCGTCGGGAGCCGATCTCAGAGCAAGGTAGAATGGTATAAGTGCAACTGCTCCGATAACGGGACTCCCGTACATGAGGATCTCATTCGGCAACGCGGCCGCGAACAGGAGTGAGGCTGTGATTGTACCAATGACGCCGCTTGACATTGCGGTGAAGGATACTACAGATTCGGATGTCGGACGAGTGAGTGATCAGCCTCGGAAATGGGGTTTCATTGCAATTGATGAGCTCGCAACTATAATGAGCCTGAGGATTTGATGAGCGACATCTGCGAACAACATAGAGAGGAATACGGTAACGAGCCTGACGTCGTGTGTTCGGCACACGGAGTTGTGAATATCATGGGGTCGTACACGGAGGCGACCCGCGGCCTGGTGCTACTCATGCCGGTAGAGTCCCGGGCCAGCGTCAGTGTGAGCCATCGTCCTGATGGTTCCATGCGGGTGTTCGCCGCCGACATAGACGAGCGGATGCGTACCAGCAGTTCGGCGCTCCGTTTTATCCCTGGAGACCGATACGCCGGTATTGCAAAGGGCGTGCTTCAGAAGCTTCGCCAGATGGGCGTTGAAGTGACCGGACTTGACGCGACCATTGTGAGTTCCGTGCCCTCGCAGAGCGGCTTTGCGGCCTCTCAGGCAATAGCGGTGGCATTCACGCGAGCGGTTGCCGAGCTCTACGGCCGGGAGCTCTCAGATTGGGAGCTTGCCGAGGTGGCCCACCACGCCGAGCACGTTTTTCTTGGACTCCCGGTGGGCCTTGCGTGCTACCTTGCTGCCGCCGTGGGTGATCCGGGATCGTTCGTGCTAGTAGACATGCAGGAGCTCGACTGGCAGTCGCTGGAGATTCCACAGGGCGATCACACTTTTGGGGCAATCGTCACCAACGCTCCCGCGGCGCTCTCGCAGAGCGAAGAACTGGAGCGAGATCTGGAGTGTGAGGCGTGTCTGCAATCGCTTACCGGCAAGGGTAACGGGTGCAGCTTTCAGGAGATTACAATCAAGGAACTGGCTGAAGCGCTGGGATCAATCCCCGAGAGTGCCCGTCGGTGGTGCACCCATATCGTCCAGGAAAACGAGCGGGTGCACGACATCATCTGCGCGCTCGAAGAGGACGATCTGGGCCGGGTAGGGCACGTCCTGACCGCGTCGCATGAGAGTCTCAGCAATCTCTACGAGGCCTCCTTCCCGGAGGTTGACTGGATGGTGAAACACTCGCAGCAGATTGACGGAGTGTGTGGAGCCCGTTACCTGGGGGGCCGGACCTCCACCTCAGTCCTTATCTGCATGGAACACGAATCGCATCCGAACCTCGACTCCCTTCTGCGGGAGTTCGAGCATATCTTCGGATTCAAGGCGAGTCTTATTACGCTCGAACGAACAGGGGAACCGGGGAGAAGCCATGAGAATCCTGCTTACAAATGATGATGGAATAGACAGCGCCGGACTCGAGGCGCTGCGTGCGGCACTCTCAGAACATGAGCTGTGGATCGTGGCGCCGGATGGTGAACGCAGCGCCCAGTCGCACTCCATAACCGTACATGAGCCAATCCGGTGCACGGAGATCGGTCCATCGGTATTTTCGACTAGTGGGACTCCTGCCGACTGTGTCCTTGTCGCCGCCCTGGGCCTTCTTCCGCAGAGGCCGGACGTCGTGGTCTCAGGTATCAATATTGGTCCGAACCTGGGAACCGATATCATCTTCTCCGGGACCGTGGCGGCCGCCCGTCAGGGAGCGTTTATGGGGATTCCCGGGATAGCGGTGAGTGTCAACAGCTACAGCCCACCGTTTCACATGGGGCCGCTTGCGGCGTTTGTCGCGAGTAATCTGGAGCTGCTCGTCTCCCTCTGGAACCCCCGCCATCTTATCAACATCAATGGACCGAACGCCGAGTCCGGTCCCGTTCCCGCGGAGGTGACCTTCCCGAGCTGGCGTCTCTACCACGACCAGCTCGAAGAGTTTCGTTCGCCTCGTGGCGAACGCTACTACTTCCTCAACGGACACCCGATCGAGAACGAGATGGAGGAGGGTAGTGACTGGACTGCGGTAGCCCGCGGGCATATCTCGGTCAGCCCGATATTTCTCAACGCTGTGGATCACCACGAGGATGAGGCGTACAGGACTGTAGAGTTCGCCGCCGGCGGTGTATAATTCGGCATGATGAATGAGGGGATTCGGCTGCTGCAGCGCGGGCACTATGAGCGTGCCTTACAGCAGTTTCTCAATGCTCGTGTCGATTCTTCGAAGTACCCCGAGTTTTCCTATTACATGGGACTCTGCTACACCCATCTCGGTCGCTACGACGAGGCCCTGCTCTACCTTGAGCAGGTGGTTGCCTCCGAACTGAGCTTCACACACGTCTATCAGAGCCGCATGATTCTTGGCTACATCTACTCGATTACCGAACGGTTTCGACTCGCGGAGTTTGAGTTCCGCCAGCTCCTCGATGAGGGCTTTGACTCCGCTCGTACCAGAGGAGCTCTGGCATACGTGCTTCATGCGCAGGGAGATACCGGCGGTGCGATTGAGGCGCTCGAGAAGGCGATCGGGATGGATGCGGAAAGTGGCAATGCGCTGAACTCACTCGGTTTTATCCTTGCAGACACCGATCGCGACCCCCGGCGAGCAGTTGAGCTCTGCCGAAAGGCGGTGCGCAGGCAGCCTAAGAATCCGGCCTATCTGGACTCTCTGGGCTGGGCCTACTACAAGCTTGGCAAGAGTGATGAGGCACGCGACGTTCTGAGGTCTGCTCTCGAGCTGGCGCCGGGAAATAAAGGCATTGCGGCACATCTCCGAGAGGTACTGTATGGGAAACCGGAGGCCCGCGCATGAGAAAGATACCGGCTCTGCTGGCTCTCCTGCTAATCGCGGTGAGCGCCGGCGCACAGACCACCCAGGAACAGCTCGCTGCTGATGACGAGTTTCGTTGGGGTGTGGGAGCGCTTCACGACGGGAAGATCAACGAGGCGATAGCAAGTCTGGTACGGAGTCTGAGCTACGACTCCGACCGCCCGCTGACCAGATACTGGCTGGGAAGGGCATACTATTTTGGTGGGTTCGAGGACGCAGCGCTGCAGGAGTGGAACTGGGTGCGTGAACGGGGTCCCCGCACCGCTGTGCTTGACAGCTGGATCGAACGAGTCAATCTGAGCCGTGGGCTCACCCCCGAGCGACTGGGCTCCGATATAGTTCCTGGTCGTTACGTGACCATGACTGAGATCCCCGGTAGACAGGGTGATCTTGCACTCTTTCAGCGGCCCACCATGGTGCGCCCAAGAAGTGACGGATACTTCTACGTGCCGAGCTACGGAACCCAGACCGTGATCGTCATGGATCCGAACGGTATCCGTCGGCAGACGATAGATGGGGGACTCGAGGGACTCGACCGACCTTTTGATCTCATGGTCCGCGCCGACGGATCGCTTCTTGTTACTGAATTCGGTTCCGACCGGATTGCGATTATCTCCGCGACCGGAGTAAAGACCGGCACCTTTGGCGGACGGGACGCGGCGGATGGTGGACTGCTCGGACCCCAGTTCATTGATGGCGATGAGTTTTTCGTCTACGTGACCGATCACGGCAACCGGCGCGTTGCAAAGTACACCACTGACGGTGAGTTCCTCTTCTCCTTCGGAAGGCGAACACCATCAGGGTTCTCCGGGCTGCGCGAGCCATCCGGCTTGCTTGTGGCCGAACAGCGGGTCTACGTTGCCGACCGCGAGCGGTCCTCCATCGTTGTATTTGACGAGAGCGGGAACTTTCTGCGTGAGATCACCGGCCCGGCGATCCGTGCGCCGGAGGGCATATCCCTCTACGGTCCGGGTCGGATTCTCGTCAGTGATGCGAATCGGCTCTACCTGGTGGAGACCGGCAGCGAGCGTATCCATGAACTTGCCGAGGCGGCAAGGCAGCGGCGCTTTCTTGGTGCTGCGCTGGATGCGAACGGGAACCTCCTTGCGGCGGATTTCGCCTCCAATTCAGTTCTTGTGCTCGCGGCGAGTGAGGAGCTCTATACCGGGCTCAACGTTGAGATCGATTTCGTGAACGCCGAGCAGCATCCGATAGTTTTTGTCGCCGTGAGCGTCACCGACCGCAATGGCAGGCCGCTGTTGGGTCTGAGTAACGACAATTTCCGTGTGACCGAGGACCGCTTTCCCACCGGACCCGCAAATCTCACCTATGCCGGCTACAGAAGCGGCGAGGCAGGGCTCGCCATTGTTGCCGATCGGTCACTGACAATGCTCGAAGACCAGCGGGCTGTGGAGGAGGCGGCTGCCGCCATTGTTGATGCGGTGGACGCGGATACACGGTTGTGGACGATCAGCGCCGGAGACCAGCCGGTGGTGGAGACAGAGCCCGGCACGGGACGGCTTGCCGTTGCACGCATGGCCGGGGGGGCCGACAGTGAGTACGGGACAGGACGCCTTGATACCGGTATCCGGCTGGCCGGTTCCCAGCTTGCAAACGAGCTTGGCACCCGTGCTCTTGTTGTCATCTCAAATGGCGAATCCGGGCTCCAGGCGTTTGAGCGTTACGGAATCACGGAAACCGCACAGTTTCTTGAGAACAATCAGATCGAGCTTTCGGTGATCTACACACGGCGCAACGCAAGAAGTGAAGAGCTTGATTATCTGTCAGGGGTGACAGGCGGGCAGAGCGTATACCTCTACCGCCCCGAAGGGATCGCTCCCCTTGTCGATCGTATAGAGGCACAAGCGAGCGGACGCTACGTACTCTCCTACCAGAGCGTCTTTGACGCTGATTTTGGTCGACGCTATATCCCGCTTGAAGTCGAGGGGTACGTGCTTGAGCGCAGCGGTCGTGACGAGGCCGGCTACTTTGGTCCGCTGGAGTTCTAGTGAGGTTGCATCTGCGACGCAGGAGTGTTCCGGGCTGGGAGGCTCACTGCAGTCGTTGCGGCCTCTGCTGCTACGAGCGCAGTCGGATTGCCGGTGGTGTGCGCATTGACCTGTCGCGACCCTGCCCCTATCTTGAGCGAACGACAAGGCAATGTACGGTCTATTCGAGACGATTCAGAGTGGGCGCCGCCTGCAGCAAAGTGAACTTGATTCATGCCCTGTTCGGGAGACGAATGCCACTGACGTGTGGCTATGTCCGCAGGTACCGCCGTTACAGATGACAGACAGGCCGGAACCGGGAGTCGCTCCGGACCTGCTCGAGAGGGACGAGGAGAAGGTGGAGGAGCCACCGATGTACCTCGTTGTACTCCATAACGACGACTATACCACTATGGACTTTGTGGTTGAGGTCCTCGTGAAGATATTTCAAAAAAACCTGATCAGCGCAATGAAGATCATGCTTGACGTCCACCGGAAAGGTCGAGGAGAGGTAGGTCGATACACCCGCGACATTGCCGAGACCAAAGTTACGACCGTACGACGGATGGCGCAGGAGCGGGAGTTTCCTCTCAAGTGCACCATGGAGCCTGTCTGATTCAGTTGCCTTGTCCCGTCTGTACTGTGATCTTTGTCGAGGAGGATGAATGAATCTCAGCCAGGAAGTGAATGAAATTCTGAACGCGGCCTATCAGGAGGCGCGGCAGAGAAAGCACGAATACCTGACCCCGGAGCATGTGCTCTATGCAGCGCTGCACTACGAGTACGCCCGGGAGGTGGTCAATGAGTGTGGCGCCGACGCGGACTCGATACGCTCCCAGCTCGACGAGCATCTTCGCGAAAATGTTCCAACCGTGAATCGTGAGGATCCCCAGCAGTCACTCGGCTTTCAGAATGTCGTGGAGCGCGCAGTGTTCCACTCAGAAAGTGCCGGCAAGTCTGAGGTGGATGCCGGTGAGATCCTCGTCAGTCTCTTTGACGAAGAGCAGAGCTTTGGTGCCTATTTCCTGAAGAAATCCGGGATCAAGCGGCTTGCGCTGCTCGAGGTGATCTCCCACGGGACCTCCGGTTTCTCCGACGAGCCCGACACCTTTGGTGCCGAACCGGGTGAAGACTCCGGTATGTTCGAAGAGGCAGCTGAGGCCGGAGAGCAGGCCGATGGTGGTCAGAAGCGCCGTCGGCGCAAGAACGACCCGCTCGAACAGTTCGCCACAGAGCTCACCGAAGAGGCAAAGAAGGGAAGGCTGGAGCCGCTTGTCGGCAGAAAGGACATTCTTGAGCGAACCATCCAGGTGCTCTGTCGGCGCCTGAAGAACAATCCCGTTCACCTCGGTGAGCCGGGAGTGGGAAAGACCGCCATCACGGAGGGTCTTGCGCAGCGCATTGCCACTGGTGATGTGCCGGACGTACTGAAGGGGTATCGGGTCTTTGCCCTTGACATGGGCTCGCTCATGGCGGGCACCCGCTACCGTGGTGACTTTGAAGAGCGTATGAAGGGCGTGATGAAGCGCCTCGAGAGCGAAGAGAAGTGCATTCTCTTCATAGATGAGATTCACACTATTGTCGGCGCCGGGGCTACGGCCGGAGGGGGGTCCATTGAGGCCTCCAATCTGCTGAAGCCGGCTCTTGCCGCCGGTCGGTTGCGCTGCATTGGAGCAACTACGCATGACGAGTATCGTCGCTACTTCGAGCGTGACAGGGCTCTCAGTCGTCGCTTCCAGAAGATCGATGTTCCCGAACCGAGCGTCGCAGACACCGTTGAGATCCTCAAGGGTCTGAAGAGTCGATACGAATCGTTTCACAACGTCACCTACAGTGACGACGCTCTTGAACTTGCCGCTCAACTGAGTGACCAGTACATCAAGGATCGTCACCTTCCTGACAAGGCGATCGACGTGATTGACGAGTGCGGCGCCTACGTGCGGATGAGAACGTTCAGCCTTCAGAAAGAGCAGCAGGTTCCAAACGAGCCGCTCAACGAGGCGGACGCAGACGCGCAGGCGCCAGATGCGCCCCTTCCAGAAGCAGCCCAGACTTCCGATGGCCGCAGCACGGAGGAGGCGGAGGAGGCCCCTGAACCGGTGGAGATTGGTGCGCTCGACATTGAACGGGTCGTTTCAAGGATCGCGAATATTCCCGAACGAAGCGTTTCGGGCAACGAGAAGGACCGTCTGAAAGAGCTTGAACCGGCACTCAAGCAGGCGATTTACGGCCAGGATCAGGCGGTTGATGCGGTCGTTCAAGCAGTGAAGCGCAGTCGTGCCGGGTTCAGAAATCCGAACAAACCGGTAGCGAACTTCCTCTTTGTGGGACCAACCGGTGTAGGAAAAACTGAGCTCGCGCGTCAGCTTGCTCAGACGCTCGGCGTTGCCATGCACCGGTTCGATATGAGTGAGTATCAGGAGCGCTACGCGGTCTCTCGACTCATTGGTGCACCTCCGGGTTACGTAGGGTATGACGACGGTGCACAGCTTGTTGACGTTGTTCGAAAGACACCGCACGCTGTGCTACTGCTCGACGAGGTTGAGAAGGCTCACCCGGAGGTTTTCAACGTCCTGCTCCAGGTGATGGATTACGCCACACTCACGGACAACCAGGGCCGCAAGGCCGACTTTCGAAACGTCATCCTTATCATGACCTCGAATGCCGGCGCCCGCGACATCGGAAAGCCGAAGATTGGTTTTGGCGGGGGGCTGGTATCCAGTGAAGCTGTAGATAGCGCGGTGGAGAAGTTCTTTGCACCGGAGTTTCGAAACCGACTTGACAAGGTGGTCGTATTCAACAAGCTCGGTGATGAGGTGATTGAGAACATTGTTCGTAAGGAGATCGGTGAGTTTGCCCGGCAGCTTGCCGAGAAGGATATCACCCTCGAGGTCACCGATCGGTGTATCAGCTGGCTCGCAAAGCGAGGATTCTCCGATGAGTTTGGTGCCCGTAACATAGCACGGCTCGTTGAGGAGAAGATCAAGGGTTACTTTGTAGACGCGGTGCTCTTTGGAGAGCTGCAGGACGGCGGACACGCCACTGCGGATGTGCTCGCAGATGAGGTAATCATCACACCGGGAAGTCCACGGGTAGAGAACAAGGACCAGGAGGCGGGGCAGGACGGCAGTGATTCTTCCTCCGGCGATGACTCGGCAGACTCGGAGGAGTAGCAGTCGCCTTCCCATGGCTCGAGCCTGAAGAACAGTACGAGTTTCCCCACCCGTCGCGAGCGACGCCCGAGGGAATCGTGGGCATGGGCGGAAATCTCAGCCCCGGGATGCTTCTCTCCGCATACCGCCAGGGGGTCTTTCCCTGGTACAGTGAGGGAGATCCCATTCTCTGGTGGTGTCCGGATCCCCGGTTTGTGGTTCCTCTGGAGAAGATTCATCTCTCGCGCTCAATGGCGCGGACGTTGCGCCGTGGGGTGTTCCGGCTCTCAATTGACGAGGACTTTGCGGGGGTGATCGAGCGGTGTGCGCAGACCCCGCGTCCGGGTCAGCAAGGCACCTGGATCACCACGGAGATGCTCCAGGCGTACCGTACGCTTCACCAGCTTGGCTACGCCCACAGCTGTGAGGCATGGCTGCAGGAAGAGCTCGTGGGAGGGATCTACGGAGTTGCTGTCGGGCGCCTGTTCTTTGGCGAAAGTATGTTCAGCCATGTCACGGACGCGAGCAAAGCTGCCTTCCACGCCCTCACCACGTTTCTCCGTCAGCACTCGTTCACCGTCATGGATTCCCAGGTGCGGACCGCTCATGTCGCCCGTCTGGGCGGTATCGATATTCCGAGAGAGCGATTTCTCAAGATCGTTGAGCGGGATACCAATTTGCTGCCCCTTTACGATTGGCCGCAGCAGTTCGACGAAGGTTCAGTAGTGGAAGCCGCTGTCGCCCACAAACTCGCGCAGAATTGAGTACTCCGGCACCAGCTTGTCCGGGATAGTGGTGAAGTTGCTCAGGAACGCGAGCATCCGAACAGCCTCCCCGTAGAGAGCTGAATCTGGATGGATCCGGCGCAGCAGCGGTTCAGCGTGTGATTTCAACACCCCCAGTTCGTAGTCGAGTGCGGAGTTGAACGCCGCATCGGCAGAGTCCTGGTAGGGGAAGATGTTCCGGCGCTCACCTCGTTGTACACTTGGCCACCTGGAGAGCGTGTCGAGTGCCGAGTGACCCCGGAACTTTGCGTCGCGAACGAGTCGCCGAATGAATCGATTATCCGTGGTTGAGATGCGACTGCGGTCGTCCAGATTGAGCTGGGTAAGCGCGGAGATGTAGATCTTGAACTTCTCGTCCCCCGGTACCCGCTGTGTGAGTTCCTCATTCAAGCAGTGAATCCCCTCGGCAATGAGGATTCCTCCGGGTGGGAGGGTGATTCGCCTTCCGTTGTATTCGCGGGTTCCGGTGCGGAAATCGAACTCCGGGAGTTCTACCTCTTCTCCGCGTGCGAGCCGCAGGAGATGATCGTTCAGCAGCTTGATGTCAATCGCCTTGATGTTTTCAAAGTCATACTCCCCGTTCTCGTCGAGCGGAGTCTTTGAACGGTTGACGAAGTAGTCGTCAACAGAGAGCATGACCGGACGCATCCCCTGAGCGCTGAGCTGAAGCGCCAGCCGCTTTGTAAAGGTCGTCTTTCCTGAGCTCGAGGGACCCGCGACAAGCACGATGCGTGTTGCGTCACCGCGTTCCACAATCTGTCGAGCAATGTCGGCAATCTTTTTCTCGTGGAGCGTTTCGTTTATCCGCACGAATGATCCGATCGAACCGTCTACTATTTTCCCGTTTAGCCGACCAACCGACGACACACCAAGAATCCGTCCCCACTCCTTGTACTCCTGGTAGATGGAGTAGAGAAGGGGGCTATGACGATACTCGGCGAGCTCGAGCGGGGTCCGGCTAGGCGGGAAACGGAGCACGAATCCGGTGTCGAGTCGCTTGAGAGCGAAGGTTCGAAGCACTCCGGTAGATGGCACGAGTGGTCCGTGAGAGATGTCGATAAAAGAGCCACAGCTGTGGGCTGTGAAACGGGACTCGTTGCGGTGCTCAAACAGCGCGGCAGTCTCATCCATCTTGTGACGGCTGAAATACTCGACTGCCTGCCGGTAGGAGAGACGACGCAGGTGAACTCTCCGGTCCTCTTTCACGAGCGACCGCATACTCGCATCTATCTCCTCAAGGAGCTCGTCGGTCGCCTCGCCGTTTGCAAAGCTGTAGTAGTAACCGTTGCCCAGACTGTGTCCGATCACGAGTCGGAGTGAGCTGTTGGTCCGGGCTACCGCGAGCGAGAGCAGAAAGCACAGCGACTGCCGGTAGCATCGCACGCCGTCAGGGGACCTCAGATGTACCGGCTCAAGGTCCAGGTCAATTTCAACCGCGAGCTCGAGGTCGAGCACCTCGTTGTTCGCCCGTGCGGCAACAATGGGGTCTTCCGGGTTGTCCCACGGTTTGAGAAGCTCGCCGAGGGTTGTCGAGGGATCTGTCGACACACTGCTTCCGTCAGGGAGCGTGACCGTGCAACTGCTCATCTGGTTGCTGCGTCCGGCTCTGCTGATCGCAGGGACTCCTGGGTGATCGCGCGAACCACCTTGGTATCGGTCTCTATCCCGGTATCAACGACCACCTGTTCCGCGTAGCGTTCTCCTTTCGGTCCGGCAACGACCTTCACTCGAGGTGCACGCGGGCTCTCCATGTTGGTGTCAACCACCATTCCCCGCTGACCGTTGGCGAGCTGGACATAGGTGCCAATGGGATAGATGGAGACGTTTTGTACGAGTGCCTTGAGAACCTGTTCGTCGTATCGCTTGTTGCTCTGCTGTAGCATCTCGAGGATGGCTGCATGGCCGGGGACCGGCTCACGGAACGGTCGTCGGCTGGTCATGGCCGCGAAGCTGCCTGCCACCATGATGATCTTCCCGTAGAGGCTGATCTTGTCTCCCGTGAGCTTGCGCGGATAACCGGTGCCGTCCTGATGCTCGCGGCATTCTAGGACGCCAAGGCGGACACTGACCGGAAATGATGCGGCCTGCAGAATCTTGAAGCCGAGCACTGTGTGAGCAGTGATCTGCTGTCGTTCCCGGTCGGTCAGACGTTTGTCCGACATATAAAGATGGGCCGGCAGCCGAATCATTCCTATTTCATGCAGCAGCGCGCTTGTTCCGAGCTCTATGAGCTTGTGGTTCGGCAGGCGCAGCGTGACTCCAATAATGACCGCAATTACGGCAGTCTTGGAGCTATGGGTGACTACGTAGTTCTTCTTCTTGAGCTCCATCTCACTGAAGCGCAACAAATAGCGGCGATGACTGCGAACCATGTCGATGATCCGTTTGACAAACTCACTCACCGGTCGCTCTGAGAGCTCGTTCTTTGTCATGAACTGGGCGAACAGTCGCTCAACAAAGCTCAGGCTCTCGTTGATGAACTCCTGGGCCTCCTTGAACAGCGCCTTCTCTTTGACGTCCTTATCCACTGAGAGCGACACGCCTTCCTCGTCATCGTCATCCGTCGCTGCGAGGGGGCTCTTTACGGTACCCCCGTCCGATCGGATTGACTCGTAGCCCCATTCGGTCAGGCGGCCGTGAAGGCCCTCGTCGTACTGTGTTTCGGGAGTCAGGAGGATGTACTTTTCGTCGAGGTAGGCCGGCCTGGTGAAATAGACACCCGGTTCCAACTCGGTAATGGCAAACGTTTTCATTTTCTCTCCACTATAGCACAATACCCGGTAATTGCGACCGTTTCACCCGCGGTGCGATTTTGTTATTCTTCAGCAGGGAGCATCCATGAGATTCAGAGTGTTATTCGTCGCGTTCAACGTTGTTCTGCTGATTTCCTTTCTGCTCATCTTTCTTATGCCGGCGTTCGTGTTGGGCTGGGAGTACTCTGCGGTTTTCTGGAGATCGAACTGGCCGGTCGGTGCGATTTTTCTGGTCGTGCTGCTCTCACTGAATCTCTACTTTGTGCTGAACTGGCGGGTGTTCACACTCCTTGAGAGCGAGTCGTGGGAAGAGTTGACCGACTATCTCGAGCGCCGTATGGAGGCGAGCGGGAGTATCTCGCGCGCCCGTGCACGGATCCTGATCAATGCGTACGTGGTCAGCGGCCGCATTGACAGGATCACCGAGTTCGAAAAGTTCCTGCGTGAACACAGACCTCAGCTTGTGCCCAGACTATCAATGGAACTCGGGGTACCCCATCTTCTCTCTCGAGACGCCGAGAGTATGGTCGATTACTTTGAGCCGCTTGTGGGGCAGCGTGCATCCGAACCGTTGTGGGTCAGATGGGGCTACGGCTTTGGCCTGATGAGTCAGACGAAGCTTGAGGAGGCTCGCACGCAGTTCATGGTTGTACTCGAAGAGTCGGACGACCTGCTGCTGCAGCCGCTTACCGCGCACATGCTCGAGCCGTTTGGGTCCCGTGACGAGGAGACCGCGATCAAGGTGCGGGAAACGCGGCAGAGACTCGTGGCGAAGTACTCGCGTGACCGCTTTGCGAAGGAGCTTGAGCGCGGCAGGCAGCAGTTGCATGTGCTTGTTATAGCGTCGCGGATTGAAGACGCTCATTCCTGGCTGTTCGCATGAGGGCCGTATGAAATCGATACCGAAGTCCAAGAAACTCGCAGAGGTCTGTTACGATATCCGCGGTCCCGTCCTCACGGAGGCGAAGCGACTCGAGGAAGAAGGGTACCGGATTCTCAAGCTCAACATTGGCAACACCGCTCCGTTCGGGCTCAATGCGCCGGATGAGCTGTTTCACGATGTGATCCTGAATCTTCGGGAGAGTCAGGGCTACTGTGACAGCAAGGGGCTGTTCTCAGCGCGAAAGGCAGTCATGCAGTACTACCAGCAGCGAAACGTTCCTGATGTGGAGATTGAAGACATCTACATTGGGAACGGGGTGAGCGAGCTCATTGTGATGGCCATGCAGGGGCTGCTCGACAACGGTGACGAGGTTCTGGTGCCCGCACCCGACTATCCTCTCTGGACTGCCGCCGTAAACCTCTCAGGCGGGCGCGCGGTCCACTATATCTGCGACGAGCAGTCGGACTGGCAGCCGGATCTTGACGACATTCGAAGCAGGATCACTGATCGGACCCGGGGAATCGTCATCATCAACCCGAACAACCCTACCGGTGCGGTGTACGATGCTGATACCCTCAGACAGATCCACGACATAGCTGCTGAGAACCAGTTGATTCTCTTTGCTGACGAGATCTACGACAAGATCACCTACGACGAAACAGAGCATCTGACCATGGCCAGTATCTGTGACGATCTGGTCTGTCTGAGCTTCGGAGGGCTGTCAAAGAACTACCGCGCCCCCGGGTTCAGGGCCGGGTGGATGCTCCTTTCCGGGCGCAAGCTCCAGGCCAAAGACTACCGGGAGGGACTGGACATGCTCGCCAATATGCGGCTGTGCAGTAACGTCCCCTCCCAGTTCGCTATTCAGACCGCACTTGGCGGCTACCAGAGTATCAACGACCTGGTAACGGATGGAGGGCGGCTGAAGGAACAACGGGACTACGCCTGGAAGCGGATCAATGAGATCCCGGGACTCAGCTGCCGCAAGCCAAAAGGGGCGCTTTACCTCTTTCCCCGCCTTGATCCGCAAGTATTCCACATTCAGAACGATGCCCAGTTCGCGCTTGACCTGCTTCGCGAGAAGAAGATTCTGATCGTGCAGGGTACCGGCTTCAACTGGCCCACCCCCGACCACTTCCGGATGGTCTTCCTCCCTGCTGTCGACATACTCGATGAGGCGCTGACCGAGATCGCCGACTTCCTGAGCTGGTACCGTCAGTAGTGGAGCGGCGCCGGCCGACGGCGCCCGATCCCCTGCCTTGAACGTGAGCGCTGGTTTGCTATAATCGCCTCGATGACAGTACGAGTACGATACGCGCCTTCGCCCACCGGCCTCCAGCACATTGGTAGTGTGCGCACGGCTCTCTTTGATTACCTCTACGCACGCTCTCAGGGTGGAACCTGGGTGCTTCGCATTGAAGACACAGACCAGGAGCGCTACAACGAGGAGTCGCTTCAGGACATCTATGAGACCTTTGCCTGGCTTGGTCTCTCCTGGGATGAGGGCCCGGACAAGGGAGGTGAGTACGGACCCTACGTTCAGACCGAGCGGCAGGAGCTCTATACTCGCTACGCACAGCAACTGCTTGACGAGGGCAAGGCGTACTACGCCTACGATACGGCTGAAGATCTCCAGGCGCAGCGGGAGGCGAGCGACGGCAAGGGGGGGTACGACCGGAAGTTCCGAGATCTGAGCGAAGCCGAACTGGATACCTACCGGAAAACCGGTATCAAGCCTGTTGTTCGGTTCAAGGTGCCGCTGGAAGGAACGACGACGCTTCACGATAGAGTCTTCGGGCAGACCACCTGGGAGAACGCCGATATCATCGCCGATCCGGTGCTCATGAAGTCCGACGGCCTTCCAACCTACCATCTTGCCGCAGTCGTTGATGACCACCTCATGGAAATTACCCACGTGATGCGCGGCCCGGAGTGGCTTCCTTCCACCCCGCTGCACCTGCTGCTCTACCGCGCATTCAACTGGCAACCACCGGAGTTTGTGCATCTACCGCTCGTAGTAGGTGAGGACGGGAAAAAACTGAGTAAACGTCACGGGTCCACGCGGGTTCTTGAGTTCCGCGAGCGCGGATATCTGCCGGAGGCTCTGATAAACTACCTTGCAAGAGTTGGCTGGAGCTTTGACGACAAGCAGGAGATCTTTTCCCGTGAGGAACTCGAGCGTATCTTCACTCTGGACAAGATACACAAGGCGCCGGCGGTCTTTGACTACAAGAAGCTCGAGTGGCTTAATGGTCATTACATCCGGGAGCGCAGTGCCCAGTCGCTCTACGCGGAGATCCTGCCCTTTGTGCAACGGGCTGGACTCGTGGGAGATCCTCCCACCGCAGAACAGGAGTCCACGCTCCACGGCGCCGTGCCGCTCATCCAGGAGCGACTGAAGTACCTCGCCGATGCGCCTGATCTGATTCGCTTCCTGTTCGAGGACCCGGGAGCGTTCGATCTGGATGAGATGGTGCCCAAGAAGCTCGACCGCACACAGACTGCCGGGCTGCTCGAGCAGATCGCGCCCATGGTAGCGGAAGTCATGGGTCGCTCGGATGAAGAGAATGAAGCGATCTTCCGGGAGAAAGCTGAAGAACTGGAGACAAAGCTCGGGAATATCCTGATGCCGCTGCGAGTGGCAGTGACCGGCAGCAGAGTCTCTCCGCCGCTCTTTGGCTCGCTCAGGCTTCTTGGTGCGCAGGAAGCGACCCGACGGGTGAATCGGGCGCTTTCCAGACTGAAGGAAGATGGACAAACCGCGTAGACCGCGCAGGAGAAGGTATGGCTGAAGCAACGGTAGACCCGAAGGTAATGGACAAGATTGTATCGCTCTGTAAGCGCCGGGGGTTTATCTTCCCCAGCTCTGAGATCTACGGTGGTCTCTCCTCAGCCTGGGATTATGGTCCTCTCGGCTCGGAGCTCAAGAACCGTGTGCAGCGCTTCTGGTGGAGGGAGATGACGCAGCTGCACGACAACATTGTGGGACTGGACGCGGCGATCATGATGCATCCACGTGTCTGGGAGGCAAGTGGCCACGTGGAAAACTTTGATGATCTGCTGGTCGAGGACACGGTCACCAATGAGCGGTTCCGTTTTGATCATCTGTCGCAGGAGCAGCGCAACACCATGACAAGCCCCGCCGGCAATCCGCTCTCTGCGCCCCGGAAGTTCAACCTGATGTTCAAGACCAGCATGGGAGCAGTAGAAGAGAGCTCACAGATCATATTCCTGCGACCGGAGACGGCCCAGGGCATCTACGTCAACTTCAAGAATGTGGTCCAGAGCTCTCGAGTTCGGGTGCCGTTCGGGATTGCGCAGGTGGGCAAAGCGTTTCGCAATGAGATCGTCACCAAGAACTTCATTTTCCGAACCTGCGAGTTCGAGCAGATGGAGATGCAGTACTTCATCCATCCGTCTGAGGACGACCACTGGTTCGAGTTCTGGAGGACCGAACGGATGGAGTACTATCGCAAGCTCGGAATCCGGATGGACCGCCTTCGCTGGAAGGAGCACGGCCCCGACGAGCTGGCGCACTACGCGAAGGCCGCCTACGACATAGAGTATCAGTTTCCATTCGGTTGGAGTGAGCTTGAAGGCGTGCACAACCGAACCGACTACGATCTCTCACGCCACTCGGAGTTTTCTGGGAAGGATCTGGCCTACCTCGACGACTCACGGAACAATGAGCGCTACCTTCCCTTTATTATTGAGACCAGCGCCGGGCTCACCCGAAGTGTTCTCATGATTCTCGCCGATGCCTATGAGGATGAAGAGGTCGGTGAGAACGACACCCGCACGGTGCTCAGATTCCATCCGGAAATCGCCCCGATCACCGTGGGGGTCTTCCCGCTGGTGAAAAAGGACGGCCTTGCCGAGCTCGCGCAGAAGATCGAGCGCGAGCTTCGTGAGGACTTCTCGAGCTTCTATGATCAGGGCGGTGCCATTGGCAGGCGCTACCGTCGCCAGGATGAGATTGGGACGCCCTACTGCGTTACGGTGGACTACGAGACAAAGGAACAGGAGACGGTGACACTCCGCTACCGGGACAGCATGGAGCAGGTTCGCATACCGGTGAACCAGATCGCCGCGCACATAAAGCAGTCAAACAGAGAGTACAGGCGAGCAGGGAATGAATAAGGCACTCGAACAGCTCAAGGAACGAGGATTTTTTGCACAGTGTACCGATGTTGACGCACTGAGTGCGCTTATGGATTCCGGTCCGGTAAGCTTCTATGTGGGCATTGATCCTACCGCTGCAAGTCTTCACATCGGGCATCTTGTTCCCCTCTACGCCATGGCTCACCTCGCCCGATCAGGTCACAAGGCGGTGGCCGTCATTGGTGGCGGGACCGCTCGCATTGGCGATCCTTCCGGAAAGACTGAGGCACGAAAGCTCCAGAGTGTGGACCAGATAGACGAGAATGTGCGCTCCATTGAAGCACAGGTGCGGAAGTTCCTCAGCGTGGTACTCACCGAGCCAACGGTGGTCAATAACGCCGACTGGCTTGCCGAGTTGAACTACATCGATTTTCTCAGAGACATAGGGAAGCACTTCTCCGTGAACCGCATGCTCAGTTTTGAGACGTACAAGATGCGTCTGGAGAGCGGTTTGAGCTTTATAGAGTTTAACTATCAGCTGCTTCAGAGTTTTGACTTCCTTCAGCTCCATCGGGAACACGGTGTCGATCTGCAGATCGGTGGTGACGATCAGTGGGGTAACATTGTCGCCGGTGTAGACCTGACCCGCCGGGTAACCGGTGACGAGGTGTATGGCCTCACGTTCCCGCTCGTCACCCGCGCGGATGGAAAGAAGATGGGGAAAACCGAGGAGGGGGCAATCTTCCTTGATCCGGCACTTATCACGCCATACGAGATGTACCAGTACTGGAGAAACGTGCCGGATGCAAACGTTGAGTCGTTTCTGCTGACCTACACCTTCCTGCCGGCGCAGGAGTGCCGCGAGCTCGCTTCGCGTCCAGGTGAACAGATCAACGCGGCCAAAGAGCGGCTTGCAATAGAGGCTACGGCGATCATCCACGGTCGTGAGGCGGCAGAGCAGGCGCACTCTGCGGCAAAGAGCGTTTTTGGTTCCGGTGCGGCCCATGATGCGATCCCTGACCTCACCATTCCCGCAGCGGAGTTTGAGAAGGGGGTGGGGGTGCTCGACCTGTTTGCCCGTACAGCGCTGTGCAGCTCCCGGGGAGAGGCCCGACGGCTTGTCCAGCAGGGCGGGGCTCGCGTAAACGATGTGCAGATCACGGACGTAGACTATGTTGTCACCGCTGAGGATGCCGACAGTGGAGTCTTCCTGCTTCGCGCAGGCAAGAAGCGTTACTTCCGTGTACTGATGGAGTGATCCTCATGACGCGCATACAACGAGCCGGGCTCTGGGCTGTGGGGACAGCGGTGCTGGTGCTCGCCTGGGAAGCCGCCGCCCGGTATGTTGACGCGTCGATCATACTCCCTGGACCATCGCAGACGCTTGAGCAGTTTATCTCTTCTCTTGGGCAGGCGCCGTTCTATCGGCACCTCGTTACTACCTTTGCCCGCGCACTCGCCGGGTTTGCAATTGCCTATCTCATTGGTATTGCCTGGGGGCTCGCCTCCGGACTCTCCGTGGCGACCGACGCTGTGCTCAGGCCGGCCCTTCTGGTTATGAGAGCCACACCGGTCATAGCAGTTATACTCCTTGCCCTCATCTGGTTTGATTCCTCGTTTGCCCCCCTCTTTGTCACCGTGTTGATGGTGCTTCCCGTGGTCACCGAGAGCATCGCCGCCGGCGTGGGCGCATCCGCCGCACGTCTGCTGGAAATGGCGCTCGTCTTTGGGGTCGGACGGGCCCGGGTGGTGCGACGGATTGTGATTCCTGCGCTTCTGCCGGCTCTCAGCGCTTCTGCCCATGCAGGGCTGGGAATGGCGTTCAAAGTCACGGTCGCCGCGGAGGTACTTGTCCAGCCCCCGTGGGCCATTGGTGGTCAGATGCAGGAGGCACGCTTCTTTCTGGATACGCCACGGATCCTGGCACTCACCGTCACGGTGGTTCTTCTCAGTGCATTCAGCGAGTTGGTGTTGCATCTGATCGAGCACGTGGCCCGGATCACCTCTGGTCACCTGAAAAGTGGTGATCTCCGCGACGCCTCCGGTCCTGAGCCGATTCCTCCCGGACTGACAGGCCTCACCGGTGAGGCGCCCTTTTCCTCACGGCCTCTCGTTCTTGAAGGCCTCTGTGTGAAACGGGGGGGGAGCCCGGTAATCGCGGATCTTTCTCTTACCGTTGTTCCGGGAACGGTGACGGTGATCTTTGGTCCCTCAGGGTGTGGAAAGAGCACGCTCATCCAGACCATCTGTGGCCTCCTCACTCCAGAATCCGGATCTGTCCGGCCCACGGGGCGGGAGACGTCGGTAGCCTTTCAGGAGCCGAGGCTGCTTCCGGGTGGCTCGGCACGGGAAAACGTACGGTTCGTGCACAATGAACGCTACGAGAGCGCGGCGAAGCTGCTCGCTGCCTGCGGTCTTTCCGGCTGGCAGGACACCGACACCCGTCAGTTCAGCGGTGGTATGGAGCAGCGGGTGAATCTTGCCCGCGCGTTCAGCGTCCGGCGACCGGTTCTCCTGCTCGACGAGCCGCTGCAGAGCCTCGACCTCGCGAGTACGATGCAGCTCGCACAGCAGGTCCGGCGATTGAGTACCGCAGAGCAGCGGACCACCGTCGCGGTGACCCACGACGTCACCGAGGCGCTGCTTCTCGCGGACACCGTACTTTTGCTTTCAGCCCGTCCGGCATCTATAGTGGCACAGCAGCGCGTGGAACTGCGGTCTGCCGATCGTGACCCTCGCTCACCCGCCTTTCAACAGGCGGCGGCGCAGCTCTACTCGTTGCTTCTGGTGCACAGCCAGGCGTGATGGATGCGCTGGTTCCTGAAGTCCTCGGGGATCGTCTCAGCGCTTATGTCCTGGGCACTCAGGGATCCCGGCAGGTCATTCAATCTGAACTCACGATGGTTGGTAGAAAAGAGCAGTTTCCCACCGGGGGCAAGGATGTCCGCGCAGCCGGCGAGCAGCTTCCCATGATCCCGTTGCACGCTGAACGTGTTTTCGGTTCGCTTGCTCGCCGAGAAGGTTGGTGGATCGGCAACAATGATCTGGTAGCGCTGTTCCTTGTGCGCAGCGCTCGCGAGGAAGCTCATGACGTCGGTTGAGAGGAAGGTGTGTTCCAAGAGCGGAATCTCGTTGAGCTGAAAGTTGGTCTGCGCCCAACGGGTATAGGTCCTGCTGAGGTCTACGCTGGTGGTGGTTGCTCCCGCGTCTGCGGCGTAGACGGAGAAACTCGCGGTATAACTGAAGAGATTCAGCATGTGAACCCGACCGCTCTCGCCAAGTTCGTGCACCAGGTCGTGTACGCGCGAGCGGGTTATCCGATGATCAAGAAAGAGTCCAACATCGACATAGTCACTGAGGTTTATCTCAAACGAGAGACCTGCCTCCGGAACAACGGCAGTGACCGACTGTTCACTCTGTTTCCCGTAGTGTTCGGTGGCTGCCATTCTTCGCCGCTGCTTGTAGAACACATGATCGAGCGGAAGCTCAACCGCTGCGGCCGCCTCGGCGGTCATCTCCCGCTGGTAGAGTTCAGGTGGTCCCGGAAGACTCTTGTGGGGACTGTAATACTCTCCCACATGGAGCCACTGATCGTATAGGTCCACCACAAGGGGCACCTCCGGGATGTCCCGGTCGTAGAGCCTGTAGCAGACAACTCCGTTGCGTCTTGCCCACTTTCTCAGGTGGCGGTAGCGCTTTCTTAAGCGGTTGGAGAAGAGCTGTCGCTGGCTCGCCAGGTCATTCGTCATTCACAGTTCTGATCTTGACGGAGAGCACCGCATAGCCGGAGGAGAGGTCTTCCTTCTGTACGAGCACGCCGTCCGGCACCTTGAGCTTGACGTTGGTGAAGTTCCAGATTGCCCGGATACCGCTGTCGATTACCTTTTCCGCTACATCCTGCGCTCGGTTCGAAGGAACGGTGAGGATTGCGATTGAAGCCTCGAGCGAGGGAACCCGTTCCTGCAGTTCATCAATATGGTAGACCGGCTTTCCGTTGACAAAGCGGCCCACCTTCTCCTCCAGGACGTCGAACGCCGCAACTATGCTCAATCCACGCCGGGGAAACTCCCCGTAGCCAAGCAGGGCGGTTGCAAGGCTTCCGGCGCCGACAATGATTGCGCGGTGGTTCTGGTTCCAGTGGAGAAAGCTGTAGATGGCGTCTATGAGCTCTTGAACCGGAAAACCGATTCTTGGTTTCCCGACGATCCCGGTGATTGCGAGGTCTTTGCGTACCTGAATGGGTTCGAGGTCAAGCTCGTCTGCAATCACGGTTCCAGAAATAAACTCTCTGCCTTCACGTTGCGCGTTCTCAATCACGTGGAGGTAGGATGGGAGTCGTTTTATGGTGGGCAGACTCGCAAGTTTGGTCGATTTCATCTCTGCTCCTGAACATGTCAATGGGTAATCTTTGCACGATTATATCCGAACACAGCTGATACACGCAAACGATGTGTAGTGTCACCGACCGTGCTGA
>CAZREG010000039.1:0-24570 GCA_964599075.1 uncultured Spirochaetaceae bacterium
CTGCGCTTTGGCTGGACACTGCTGAAGATCACACTGTTCTCCACCGGATGCTATCTGTTCAGCCGATTCCTGGAACATCGGCTGCGAAAAGGGGTCTACGCGCTCGAGAACCCGGCAGCTGGGCTGCTCACGATTGTCTCTATCTCTATTGTCATCGCTTCCATAGCGGGATTGATGGGGTTTTCAGTGGCAATTGGTGCGTTTTTCGCCGGACTAGCTTTCAGCAGAGACCCGGAAGCGATCCGGCAGGAGACGGCGTTTGATCTTGTCCACGACCTGTTCGTGCCATTCTTCTTTATAGGTATCGGACTTTCGATCAATCTCTCAGTCGCGCTTGGGGCAACAGGTCTGGGGCTGGCGTTGCTGATACCGGCGGTGATTGGAAAGCTCTTAGCCAACGGTCTACCGGCGTGGCGTACCGTGGGTGGGGTGTCCGCACTGGCGATCGGGGTAAGTATGGTGCCTCGAGCGGAGATCACCATGGTGATCATGGAGCGCGCACGGGAGCTCGGACCCTGGGCGGCAGACGAACGCTCGTACGCGGCGGTTACGGTCGTGAGTCTCATGACGGCGCTCGTCGCCCCTGTGGTGCTGCAGCGACTTGTCCAGAACGTACCGGATCAATGACCTGCGCTGAACAGACCGGTTGCCGCCACAAGGAGGACCAGACCCTCAAGGAGGGCGATGATTGCGTAGCTCCTGATCCGGTGCCGGGCGTAGAGTATTCCGGCGAGGACGACAAGGATGAGGGTTGCTGCCGGAAAGTAGATAAGCGTGGCGAACGCGAGTTGGTCTCCCTGACCGAGCCCCCTTACCCAGGCCCAGCCGAGCTCTTGCGAGGTTTGAGCAGCAAACTCGCCTGCACTCAGATGCCAGAGCTCAGGAACCTCACCTATGGATGTCACTGAAGGCAGTGCTCCGGATGCATAGAGAGCAAAACCTGCGAAGAGAAGGACAAAACCGATGAGCACGGCAACGCCAAGTGCTTTTGCGTAGGCTGCCTGTACCGGTTCAATCACTGGCTGTTCTGTGTCTCTCATACAATCTCCATGAGCCCGGCGACGAGTGACCTCACTCCCGAAAGCGCCAGGATTCCGATCACAATCCATCGGATGCTGGCGGCCTTCACCCGGGGAAGTAGCTGTGCGCCCACCCGTGTTCCGACCATCATTCCAGCCACGGAGGGTACTGCGATCAACGGCAGGACGGCTCCCCCATTGAGATAGACCCAGGCGGCGGCAGTGTCGTTCAAGCTGAGGATAAAACCACTGGTCGCCACAGATACTTTGATGGGCGCCCCAAGCAGGAGATTCAGCGCCGGAACGTTCGCCCAGCCCGCACCAAGCCCGAACATGCCGGCAAGCATGCCAATCAGGACAAAGGTGAGCAGGGCGAGCGGAGTTCGTTTTACCGTCCAGCGGATGTTCTTCCCGGTACTTTGATCAAAGAACGTTCCGGCAATGCCAAGCCTGGCCGCCAGCGGATCAGGCGCCGGGACGTCCGGAAACTCGCTGCGCTTGGAGAGGAGCATAAGGATCACAATGCCGACAATGGCCACCCCGAGTAGTGCCTGAACCACCGCCGTCGGAAGCGCCAGGCCGAGCGTCGCGCCTGCGATCGATCCAAGAGAGCCGAGCAGTGCCATAGGCAGACCTAACCGCATATTTGCCAGACCACCCTTGAGCAGGCGTGGACCTGCGCTCAGTGCACCACAGAGGGCCACCATAAGACCGGCACCCCGGATAAAATCGAAATGAAACGGGAAGACGGCGCTCACGATTGGAACGAAGAGCACGCCTCCTCCTACACCACCAATGACGGCGATCACGCCGAGAAGCGCAGTGAAGCCAAACAGAAGCGCTGCCCATCCCCACCACGGGAGATCCCGCTGAATGAGGGCACCGCTCTCAACGCTCCCATCACCGGTGGTTGCTCCGGCCAGCGCCGGAATGAGGAGGAGCAGCAGCAGCAGTAACAGGACGTGTTTCACGGCTACCGTGACGGTACGGGGTGAACGCGGGAGTGTCAACCAACTCCCGGTTCGCTCCCGGCTCCCACATACGAGTACGAACAGAGGCGCGCGAGCTTGCAGGAACGCCGCGTGTCGTCTACCATAGCCATATGGCCGAAGTCTCAGACTCGCTGCAGTTGGTAACGTTTCAGCTTGGCGAAGAACAGTATGGACTCGATATCATGGATGTTGAGGGCATTGTCACGATTGAGGAGATCCGGCCCATTCCCAACGCTCCTGACTACGTAGAGGGAATCTTCAACCTGAGAGGGGAGATCATACCGGTCATAAATCTGCACCGTCGCTTCCATCTCAAGCCGGCTGACCTTTCAGAAGAGGACAAGCTACTCAGCGGTTTCGTGATCATCAACATTGACGGAAGACACCTCGCAATCGTGATAGATAAGGTCTCGCGCGTAGTTCCTGTGGATACGAACCAGATCCAACCACCGCCACAGGTTATCTCGGGTATCGGTGCGGAGTACATCCAGGGCGTGGTGAATCAGGATGAGGGATACCTCATCATCCTTGATGTAGACCGGCTCTTCGATCCGAAAGAACTCAAGCAGCTGGAGCGCATTCAGCGGTAAGCCCATGATTGCACTTTCTCGTCCAAGCATCCGTCGCAAAGACATGGATGCGGTTCTCAGTTGCATGGTCAGTGACCGCCTTGGCCCTGGCACGATCGGAGATGATCTGGTAACGGCCGTATCCACCTATCTCGGTGTTCCGGGAGGTATCGCCCTGCGTGAGCGCTCTCGAGCGCTGGGTATTGCGCTCAGCCAGCTCGATCTGGAGCCGGAATCGGTGATTCTCCTTGACCCGCTGGTTCCCAGGAGCTACCACGAGCTCATCCTCTCTATGGGGCTGGAGCCGCGGTACGTTGATACGATCTCCGGTGGCGCAACGATCGATCCGGCGGCCGTCGAGCGCGAAGCCGGCGACGCAGCTGCAGTGATAACCTCCACCCATCTGGGGTTCGTGCCGGACATGGATCGGGTTGCTGCCACCGGGCTTGCGGTCATAGAAGACATTTCTCAGGGTATGGGCTCGCACACGGGTGAACAACGGGCGGGCCGTTACGGTCGGTTCGCGCTTCTGGCCATGGAGCCGGAGAGCATTATCACCGCCGGCGGGGGGACGCTGGTGCTCAGCCGTATCAAGAAGGAGCGCGCCGCGCTGCGCCGGCTCGCCACCGAGCTGCAATCTGATGCGCTGCTACCAGACATGAACGCGGCGCTGGGAACCACGCAGATCAAGGAGATCGAGCGCTACATTGCGCGGCGTGCAGAGATAGCATCGATCTACTCCAGAGCACTTATGCGCGGCAAGCATCGAACGATCAATCAGCCCGGGGATGCGGAGTCGGTCTGGTTTTCGTTCCCCGTGGTTGTTGCCGGAAGCTCGGGAGAGGTCCAGACGTACGCAAGGAGCAAAGGGGTAGAGACCGGGCGCCCATTTGCAGACTCTGTTCTCAGCCGCTACGGCGTGGGAGCTGAAACCGAGCTTTCTTCAGCCTCGATCGACAACGATGAGGCCTCTGACGCCGGCGATGTGAAGGTGCGGCATGCACCGAGCATCAAGACAGTACCGATCGTCGAGTTTCCGAACGCCACCGAACTGCTTCTGCGTTGTGTTGTCCTCCCGCTTTACCCGTCGCTCAGTGGAAAAGAGGTGGAAGCGGTCGAACGAGTCATACTTTCTCTTCCGTAGGTCAAGCTTTACACCCCCGCAGGGCGTAAGTATAGTAAGGAGCAAGGGTGCCCAGCTTGGACCGAAACGTCCAGAATGTTCTCATCATCGCGAATCTCCATAAACCACGAGCCGGGCACTTCGCTGATCATGTGGCTGCTCAGTTGCGTGGAATGGGGCTCTCGGTTACCGTGTTCAAGTTCAGCGGCAGACCGGATACCCCTCCTGCCGGGGACTATGACGTGGCGTTTTCCCTTGGTGGTGATGGCACGGTACTCTACACCTCACGTATTCTCAGCGACCGGCGGACTCCCATTATTGGCGTCAATCTTGGCGACTTCGGATTTCTCACGGAGATCACCGAAAGCGAGTGGATGGCGGCATTCGACGACTATCGAACCGGCCGTCTCCAGATTGCCGAGCGAATCGTCCTTGATGTTCACGTTGAGCGGCGGGAAGAGATCATGGAATCGTTTCCCGCGCTCAACGATGCGGTAATATCCGCTGCAGGGATTGCGAAGATCATCCGGCTCAATGTTGATCTTCGTGAGATGTCGCTTGGCCACTATCGTGCCGACGGCATCATTGTGGCAACGCCCACCGGCTCCACGGCCCACAGTGCGGCTGCAGGAGGGCCCATCCTTGATCCGCGGATGGACGCCATGGTGATAAATCCTATCTGTCCGTTTACTCTTTCTCACAGACCGATCGTGGTGCCAGGCTCAGAGCGGATAACGGTTCATGTGGACCAGCAGCAGCGGACGGAGGTCCTCATGACGGTTGACGGGCAGATCGTCCTGCCGCTCAAGGCGGGTGACAAGATCCATGTGGTACGATCAGAAGGGTGCGCGAGGATTGTCCGGGCACGGTCACGAAGCTTCTACGACGTGCTGAGGAACAAGCTGAAGTGGTCGGGCGGACCTGAGGCCGTGGCCGGGGAGGAACAGTAGTGCTCGAAGAGCTCTCCATCCAGAATTATGCTCTGATTGACCGCCTCACTGTCCGCTTCACCGATGGAATGAATGTGCTCTCTGGAGAGACGGGGGCAGGCAAGTCCATTCTTGTCGGATCGCTATCTTTGCTCCATGGGGCCCGTGGTGATACCGGCGTGATCCGAACCGGCACTGAGGAGGCTCGGGTAGCCGGAACCTTCACCGTAGAGAATAACGCGGAAGCCCTGGCATGGCTCGAGGATCGAGCAATCGAACCGGAGGACGGGGCGGTCATCATCCGCAGGACTGTCAAGAGTACGGGTCGCGGGACGATCTATGTGCAGAGCTCGCCGGTGACACGGAAAGACCTCGTTGAGCTCACCGGTTACCTGTTTGATATCCACGGCCAGCATGAGCACCAGAGTCTGCTCAGTGAAGAGAACCACCGGCGAGTGCTTGACCGGTTTGGTGGATTCGAGGATGAGGCGCGAGGGCTCTACAACCAGTTCACGGAGCTGAGCTCGTTACGAAAACGGTTCGAGACCATGGAGTCAAACGAACGCCAGCGTGTGCGGGAGATGGACATTCTTCAGTTTGCCGTCAGTGAGATCGAGGAGGCAGCGCTCAAAAACGGTGAGGAAGAAGAGCTGGACAACGAACGGCGCGTGCTGAGTCAGCACGAAAAGCTTTTTTCCGCGCTTGATGAGCTCTACGATTCAGTTGCAGAGAACCGCTCAGGGGCGCTATCACAGCTGCGCTCTGCACGCAGCGCGATGGAGCAGGTCACCGCCATTGATGAAGGGCTCGTGGATACCGCCCGCCGGCTTGATGACCTTTTCTTTGAGCTCGAGGACGTGGGCGAGATTGTTCGTGACTACCGCGGGAGTGTCGAGTTCAGCCCTGAGCGTCTTGAGCAGATCGAATCTCGCCTTGCGCAGATCCATCGGCTGGAGAAGAAGTACGGCAATACAATCGCAGAGGTGCTGGATTACTATCAAGAGGCGAAGGCTCAGCTCGAGGGCTTTGAAACCTGGGAGCACGACAAGGATCGCCTGCGCGCCGAGATCAGAGACCGGGAGCAACAGGTTCTGCGTCTTGCCGGAGAGCTTTCGTCCAAGCGCAAGGCGGCGGCGCTGAGGCTGGGAGCCAAGATCCTCGAGAGTCTGCGCGAGCTCGGGATGCCAAAGACCACCTTCGAGGTGGCGGTCGAGCCGCGTGTAGGAGAAAGCGGCCGCGCCTCCTGCGGGCCGCACGGACTGGACGTAGTCTCATTCAGGATCTCTCCGAACCCGGGGGAACCCATGAAACCGCTCAGTGAGATCGCCAGTGGTGGTGAGGTCTCACGCGTCATGCTCGCGCTGAAGCGGGCACTCGCAGAGAACGATCACATTGATGCCATGGTGTTTGATGAGATCGATACCGGGATTGGTGGAGAGATTGCGGTGGCGGTGGGAGATCACCTGCATCAATTGAGCCGGCAGAAGCAGGTTTTGTGTATCACCCACCTTGCATCAATCGCCGCTCGCGCGGATACTCATATCACCGTGGCCAAGCGCGAACGAAGTGGACGAACAGTTACTGAGATCTTGACGGTAAAAGGTGAACCACGGGTGGATGAGATCGCCCGGATGCTGGCCGGGGACAAGACCGGATCGGCATCACGGAACCATGCGGTAGAACTGCTTCGTAAGTACGCTTCACTGGAGAACTCGTATGGGTAGAATCTCCGAAGAAGCAAAACGCAAGTACAACGAGCGGGTGAAAGAGTACAAGAGTCAGATCGAGAGCTTTCACCGTCGGGAGAAGGCCGTGCTTGCCACCATTGAGCAGAGCCCGCAGGGCGCAGCCTACAAACGTCTGGCTCTCTCAGACGAGCGGCTCAATCTGGCATCGATCTATCTCCTTCTCAACCGCATCTCCCAGAGCATGCTCTCCATCAAAAACGATGAGTTCCTCAACTCCGCGAGAAAGTCGTGCTACTCAAGCATTATCTACCTTGAGCAGGTTGTTACCGACCATCTTGATGCTCCATTCAGCGACTACGCTGAGTCACTCGAGCAGATCGCGAGTCTGTCGATGGCGAAGCGCTACGAGCTCATCCAGAAGCTCGGGTTCACCATTGATTCGGTAAAGGACGGCTTTGGCGATAACAACAAGTGGCGGTGGTCGTTTGTGGAGCTCGAGGGCCGGTTTGCCGTGGTGGCAAAGAACATTCTTGATCTTCGTTCAGTTATCGCCGGGCTCGATCCTCGGGTGGATGGCTACGAGCAGCGTCTTGCTCACGTGCGACTGGTCAAGGACAGACTCAAGCACTCCGGAGAGCGGTACAGAGAGCGTTTCGAGCTCTCTACCAATCGAGCAGACGACATCAAGAAGGGTATAGACTTCCTGAACGCGTTGAAGCGACTGCATACTCTGCTCGGAGAGCCTCAGCTCGCCGACGAGATCAAGCGCCGTGCAGAGGTCTGGAAATCACGAATGGAGGACGAGGAGAAGCGCCTGGAGTCGGCGCGCGCTCAGCCGCGGGGCTGACGGTCCTTTAGCTCGTGCAGGGCATCAAAGGGGAATACCTCTCCCATCAGGTGAGTCGATACCTCGCCTGACTGTGAGACAAAGTGAAGCGGTGTGTCAGGCGAAAGGAACTCACTGAGTACCTGGCGACACGCACCGCACGGCGAGATGGGGTACGGGCTGTCGGGCGAGAATATTGCGATGGCGTTGAATCGGGTATGTCCGGCGCTCACAGCTGATACAAGCGCGCTTCGTTCGGCACAGATGGATAGTCCGTACGATCTGTTCTCTACGTTGGCACCTCGAAAAACGGTACCGTCTTCGCTAAGCAGCGCTGCACCCACGTGAAACTCTGAATAGGGGGCGTAACTGTTCTCAGCGGCCCTCTGAGCCTCTCTAATAAGCTTCTCTTGATCCATCTCAATCCTCTGCTGTTGTCGCTTCGTTGACATCGCTTGCAGCGATGGTATAGCATTCCCCCGATTTGCGGAACTGCGGGGAACAGGTGATATGAGAAGAGGTCTCAGACGGGGGATGCTGTTTTTTCTGCTGCTTCTGCTCTACGTCCTGTTTTTTCCCCTTCAGACCGGCCGCGAACTCACACTGCAGGCAATCTGGGCCTTTCGACCGGGCGATGGTGCTGCACGTACCTCGCAACTAACAACCGAGGATGACCTGATCCCCTATGCATTGGGCGACCGGTTTGGATACGTGGATTCTCAGGGTAGGGTGGTGTACTCGGCCGTCAGTTCCGGACGGGTTGCCCTGGCGCCGGATCGCTTTGTCTCCTACGTCGATCGCAGTGAGCGTTTGGTCGTTCAGGCGCTCGACGGTTCACTGCTGCACGTGATCGATGCCGCCGGTTATCCGCTGTTGTTCACCGAGGGTGCGTTGATAATCGCGCCGGACGGAGTCACGCTCTCGCGATACGATACCGAAGGACGTCTGCAGTGGAGCCGCGTCCTGGAGTCGACGGTGAGCGCGGTGGATACAAGCCCCTCAGTCACTGTGGCAGGACTTGTGGGTGGAGGCCTGACGGCGGTCCGCCCCAGCGGCGCTCTCCTGCCGGTGGATGCGGCAGCGGTGGGTCTGGCCGGTGTGACTGGAGCGGTTACCGTTCGGAAGGACGGAGGCGCGTTCGCCGCGGTCACCGGATCTGAGCGTATCATCTCCGGCGAGCAGGCGCTTTCATCGATCGTAACACTCTACAACGTGGAACAGACGCGCGCGGCGCCGGTCCTTCGACGGGAGTTCGCCCGGGAAGCGTCACGAACTCCGCAACTTTTCCTCAGCCCGTCCGGTAGATATCTCCTGTACAGCGTGGGAGTTAACCCCGGTGGGGCGGTTCGCGTGATCGACCTTGAGCGGGGCAACGAGACAGCGATCTCTCTATTGTATCCTGCCGAACAGTTCGCGCTACGGGAAGATGAATCAACGGTCTGGATGCTCAGTCGTGCTGGTCGTCCGGACCCGGCCCTTGGATTCCGGACTCCCGCAACGGTGGAGCTCCATACCGTCACCGGTCGCCGCCTGCTCTCCACCCGGTTTGCCGCCGATGCGGTATCTATGAGGTATCTGAACGAACTGTTGGTTCTGACCATAGACGACCGCGTTCTTGCATTGAAGCTGGAGCTTCAATGAGATACGGGCTTGTTCTGCTCATGCTCTGTGTGAGTGCCCTGCCTGCAGTTGCGTGGCAGTGGCCGGTACCAGTGCCGGTGGTCGAGCGGACGTTTGGGTCCCCGGTGGACGGTGCGATACTGCGGGGGGTCGAGCTTGGGGGCGGCGCCCAGCCGGTATTTCCGGTTGAACGCGGGGTTATCGTCTATGTTCACGCCGACAACGGAACGTTCTCCCATCCGTTCGGCTCGTTCGTGGTAGTTGAGCACGAGCAGGCGTTTCGCTCCATATATGCCCATCTGAGCGCAGAGTCCCTCCCTCCCGTGGGGCGTGAGGTAACTCCCGAGATCCAGATTGCTGTGGTGGGGGACTCCGGATTCGTTCGGCAGCGGACGCTTCGTCTGTACCTCTACGACAGCAGGATCGGGTCGTACGTGAATCCCATGCTTCTGCTGCCCGATCTGCCTGATGCCTCCCCGCCAAGGGTGGAGGCGCTGTTCGCCGGCGGTGAGTTTGGTGTCTACAATCTCAACGAGGTCTCTGAGCTGCCGCCGGGTGTCTACAACCTGTCCGCCACCATTGTGGATGCCGTGGGCGCCCGCGGGGGGCGGGGGCAGGCGGCTCCCTACTCCATAGCCGTGTTTGAGGACGGGCAGCAGCGCTTCGAGGTGGCGGCCGACGGACTCTCGGTGACTGACGGAAGAGTTGAGCTTGCTCCCCACGGAAATGATGCGTCGGTCTACGGGACCGATGGGAGTTGGAATCTTGGCAGCGTTACCGTACCGTCGGGCAGCGTGACGATAGAGATTGTTGCCCGGGATTTCGCCGGCAATCAGACGGTGCGGACCGTCCGCCTGCAAGGGAGGGCTGGAGATGAAGACTTTCAGTAAGCGACCGGCAGCCGGCGAGCAGGCGCGGTGGATTTCGTGTGAGGTGTGTGGGGCCGATTCCTGCCGCGATCACTGGGAGTGCGGAGAGTTCGCCTTCGTTCGCTGCTCTGTCTGTGGGCACATCTATCAGAACCCCCAGCCTGACCCGGAGGCACTTGTAGCACGGTACGATGAGGAATACTCCCAGTACGAGATCGAGAACAGTACAAACTTTCTAGATCTGATGGTGAAGGGACTGTCGGACGTCAACTTCTTCACCCGGCTCGAGGATTCTTCGGTTGAGCACTCGCTTCTCGATATCGGGTGCGCCACCGGAGCGCTTCTCCAGTACGCTGCGGGTCGCGGATATCGTGTCCAGGGTGTTGAAGTGTGTGAGCCGGCCGCTCGCTATGGACAAACAGAGCGTGGGGTTCCTATCGCCGTTGGTACGCTTGATGAGGTTCGGCTTGAGGGGCGGCCCTACGGCGCGGCGCACTTCTCCCATGTCATTGAGCACGTTCCTCATCCCCGGGTATTCCTGCGCCAGGTTCGCTCTCTTCTTGCCCCCGGTGGCTTCATGGTGGTGGTGACCCCGAACACCGCAGGGCTTCAGGCGCGGCTGTTTGGCGCGAACTGGCGCAGCGCCATTGCCGATCACGTCCATCTGTTCTCCAGCAAAAACCTGGCCCGAATCATCCGTGAGGAAGGATTTGCGGTCGTGGATCGGAAAACCTGGGGTGGTCTGGGAAAGGGCGTTGCTCCGCCAATCGTCAAACGGCCGGTCGATGCACTTGCAAAGAAGCTGGGATTCGGAGACGTAATGCTCTATCTCTGTCGGGTCACCGGCCCCTGAGCTATTCTTGACATGCAAGAGCGCTCTTTCTATTGTGCAAGTGCATGCAGCGTCATTCCCTGAAAGATGCATCTTTCGAAGCTCTGCTGAGACTTGCGGACACGTACGGATCGGACGTTCCTGAGAACGTTACCAGAGATGAGCTCGAGGAGTTGGTGGCCGAGGCCATCGACGAGTGGAAGCTCGAACATCGAGAACAGAACGCGCACTCCGTTCGGGTGGAAGAGACCAAATACGATATCCAGCTCGAGATGGCGGTCGCGAGGGAGACCGAGGAGGAAATTGAGCTTCCCGACAGCTACAACGAGACGCGAGTAGTGCTCATGCTGCGGGACCCGAGCTGGGCGTTCGCCTACTGGGACCTGAAGAAGGCAGATCGGGTCCGCTTTGACAGGAGTGAGGAGTTTGACGGGCTCATGCTTCGGGTGTTCAGTCTTGACACTGCACAGGCCCCCGTCCGCAGCTCCCGGTCTCAGTTCGAGATTCCGGTAACACTCATGGACAGCAGATGGTACTTCAATCTGCCCGATCAGCAGACGTTCTACAGACTCGCGCTGGTGGCCAGCGAGAGCGGCAAAGAGGAGACGCTCGCTTTGTCGAATGTGATTATCGTTCCTCGCGGCATGGTTGCGGACGAGTTTGCCGGCGAAGAGGAGGGACGGCAGACAGAGGAGATTCTTGCACACACCGGGATTCAGCAACTTGACGTGGTAACCAGCGGCAGGCGTATCCCCCAGCGTATTCTTGACCTGATCGACGACGAGCTGCTCTTTAACTAACTTCTCCATGGAATACTCATGAGCAACGGAAAACTGATACTCCTGCTGCACGCTCATCTCCCCTTTGTACGCCACCCGGAGGTGGACTCATTTCTCGAGGAGAACTGGCTCTTTGAAGCGATCTCAGAGACATATCTGCCGCTCCTGCGAGTCCTGAACGGGCTCGAACGGGACGAGGTGCCGTTCAAGTTTGCAATCTCGCTCTCCCCGACCCTGACGGCGATGCTCCAGGACGAGCTGCTGCAGACCAGATACATGACCTACTGCCGGCGAATGATCGATCTTGCAGGTCGGGAACTCCATCGGACCCGGGGTGACGACTCTTTCTCTCGGGTTGCGCAGATGTATCTTGCACTCCACGAGACCAATCTCCGTGACTTCCAGGAGTCGTACGAGCGCGACATTACCCGAGGGTTTGATTTCTTCTATAAGCGGGGGAAACTGGAACTGCTTGCAACCGCAGCGACTCATGCGTACCTCCCGCTCTATATGCACCATCCGCCCGCGGTCCGGGCGCAGGTGCAGGTTGGGGTGGAGGAGCACACGAGGGTCTTTGGAAAGGCGCCGCGCGGGTTCTGGCTGCCGGAGTGTGGATACGCTCCGGGGCTCGAGGAGTACCTCAAGGATCAGGGGATAGACTACTTCTATGTTGCGACACATGGAATGGTCTTTGGGGATCACCCGCCGGAGGCAGGGGTCTACGCTCCCACCCTGTGTGACAACAGGGTGGCGGTCTTTGGCCGTGACTACGCGTCCACAAATGCCGTCTGGAGTGCAGACGAGGGATACCCAAGTGACATCCGCTATCGCGACTTCTATCGCGACATCGGACACGATCTGTCGCTGGACTACATAGGTGAGTTCCTTCCCGAGGGTTCAATCCGGATGAACACCGGCTTCAAATACCACGCGGTCACCGGTCGCACCGAGCAGAAGCTCCCCTACAATCCGGACGCTGCGGCCAAGACAGTTCTCGAGCATGCTGAGAATTTCGTCTACAACCTGCGCAAGCGGGTGAGTCACCTCAGTCGTCTCATGGACGGTGAGCCGGTGATTTCCTGCCCGTTTGACGCCGAGCTCTTTGGTCACTGGTGGTTTGAGGGTCCGCAGTGGATAGACGCAGTTGCGAGAACGGTGGCCGCAAGCGAGAGCCTCGATCTCACGACCCCGTCCGAGTACCTGAAGAGTCACCCTGCAGAGCAGGTCAGTAACCCGGCGTTCTCCAGTTGGGGCACCAAGGGGTACTCAGAGGTGTGGTTGGACGGCAGCAACGACTGGATCTATCGCCATGTGCACAAGGCCATAGAGCGAATGAGTGAGCTCGTAAGCCGTTTCCCGAACGAGTCGGGGCTCAAACAGCGCGCGCTCAACCAGGCTGCACGAGAGGTCCTGCTTGCCCAGGCCTCCGACTGGCCCTTTATCATGCGAGCCGGAACGGCGGTCCCCTACGCGGTCCGTCGAGTGAAGGACCACGTGGCAAACGTATCTCACGTGTACGATTCACTGGGTCGCGGGACCGTTGGCACCGAATGGTTGACCCGGGTGGAGCGACAGCACAACCTCTTTCCACAGATTGACTACCGAACTCTTGGATGGAACGCCGGCACCGGCACAAGCACGATCAGTGTGCCTGCAATCATCACCTGAGCGCTGTTTTCCCATAACTGCTTAACAGATTTGTAGTAACTCTTCTCATACCGATAAATCCTACCGGACTATTCTGTCTACTCTCGTTGACACTGAACCGTAACGCCGTACAATGTGTCTTGGAGTGGGAAAAAGTGGGAGAACAGGCAATACAGTGGTGAATCTGGTATGAATACCGGCGAATTTCATATCTCGCTCGACGAGAAGGGGCGATTGCTCATTCCTGCCCGGATTCGCAACGAGGTACGCGGAAACGCAATCGTGGTGACCAGAGGTATAGACCGCTGTCTGTGGCTCTTCTCTCCAGAGCAGTGGCGTGAGTTCTCAGCCAAGCTGATGAGCGCAAGTTCGCCGCTGTCCAAACGAGGGAGACTGCTTCAGCGGCGGATCATTGCGCCGGCGCAGGAGGTCGAGCTGGACAAGGCCGGAAGGCTCAATGTCCCAAAATCCCTGCAGGAGTCGGCTGATCTCAGCCGTGAGACCACGCTCCTGGTCATGGAGCGCTACATGGAAGTCTGGGACGCGGGTGCGTACCAGCAGTACGAGTCGGAGAGCGAAGAGGATCTGCAGGAGGCGGCCGAAGAACTGGGAGGGCTCGTCTCTTTCTGAGGGGAATTCATGGAAGTAGTGCATCAACCGGTGCTTCTTGATGAGGTGCTGGAGTATATGGGCCCTCATGGCGACGGCGCACTGCTCATTGATGGAACCCTTGGAGAGGGCGGGCATTCGGCCGCTCTCCTGCAGTTGTCTTCCACGCTTACAGTTGTGGGCGTAGACACCGATCAGTCGATGCTTGCGCGTGCGCGCTCTCGACTGGCCGAATATGGGGGGAGAGTCACGTTCGTGAATGCATGGTTTGACGAGTTTCTCAAAAGCACGAGCCTGCGTCCCGATCGTATCCTGCTTGACCTGGGTATATCCATGGTTCACTACCGTCAGTCGGGCAGAGGGTTCACCTTTTCAGCCGATGAGCCGCTGGACATGCGGCTCTCTGCGACAACTGAGTCCTCCGCCGCAGATCTGGTGAACAGCGCAGACGAGCGGGAGCTTGCGGATACAATCTACAGCTACGGTGAGGAGCGATTGAGCCGACGCTTTGCCCGCGGCATTGTAGAATCCCGTCCGTTCACGACAACCGGACAACTTGCGGATCTCATCTGGAAGCTCTCCCCGCCCGGGTACCGGCATGGGCGCCTCCATCCAGCGACCCGAACATTCCAGGCCTTGCGGATAGCCGTAAATGACGAGCTTGGCAGACTGTCCCGCGGTATTGATTCCGCGCTCGAGTGCCTTGCCCCACGCGGACGCCTTGGAATCATTTCTTTTCACAGTCTTGAAGACCGGATAGTCAAGCACCGATTCCGGGAGGTGGCATCAGAGGCTTCATTCTCCGTACTCACAAAAAAGCCGCTGATGGCATCGGAAGTTGAACGGGCGGGGAACCCGGCCTCCCGGAGCGCGAAGCTGCGGGTGATTGAACGCCTGGAGGCGGCATGAGGAAAGCAATTCTCGCGCTGCTGATCGTGCTGATACCGGTGCTGCTGTTCGCAAACGTTTTCCAGGCGTACCGCTACAGCCGGCTCGAGCGAGAGGTGAGCGCACTCGAGCGGAAACAGCATGAGCTCATTGAACAGAACAAACGGGCAATTCTGTCGATCTCTGTTCTCACAAGCCCTGACCGAATTGGGGCACTCGCTGAGCAGGAGCTCGGGCTCCAGCGGCTCTCACCGCAGGATCTGATCATCCTCGAAACCCCGCAGTCGAGGGAGCAATGATGAACGGCCTGCCGATGAGAGACCTTCGCCTCTGGTTACACGAGGCCGGCATGCTGGCCTTTGAGCCGGTGACCATCGGTGCTCCAATGATAACAGAAGTAGTCGGTGCATGCGTAGACTCACGCCGGGCTGCGCCCGGATCGCTCTTTGTTGCGCTCCCGGGTGAACGTACCGACGGTCACGAATACGTTGACCATGCCGCTCAGGGTGGTGCGGTTGCCGCGCTCGTCCTGCGTGATCGGCTTGAGGAATTGCGACGGAAGGTATACGGGAGCACTGTTCTGTTCCCGGTGCACGATACGCTGCGCGCCTTCCACGAGATAGCCCGCAGGTGGCGCTCGCTTCACTCCGAACTTGTTCGCATCGGTATTACCGGGAGTAACGGAAAGACCACCGCAAAGGAACTTCTGGCAGCAGTACTCTCCCAGGTTGCCGTTACGATTCATTCACGAGGAAACTACAATTCCGATATCGGACTTCCGATGGAGGTGTTGCGCATCCGATCGGAGCATCAGTTTGGGGTGTTCGAGTTGGGCATGAATCGGCCCGGTGAGATCCACGAGCTTGCAGAGCTTGTTGAGCCGGGGATTGCTGTAATCACCAACATCGGTACTGCCCACATTGGAATGATTGGAAGCCGGGATGGGATTGCAACGGAGAAACGCGAGATCTTCAGTGCGTTTCGCGGTGGAGAGACGGCGTTTATTCCAGCGAACAGTGACTACGCCGACTTTCTTGCCGAGGGGGTTCAGGGGACCGTTGTGCGCTACGGGCGCCAGAGTGCCGGCGTGGAAGCGGTGAGCGGGAGAGGTGTGGACGGAACGATCCTTCACTGTCCGGAGGGTGATATCCACCTGCTGATCCCAGGACGTCAGATGGTCGAGAATGCGATCGCTGCGTTGAGCGTTGCGCGCAAGCTCGAAGTTCCGTTCGCGGCTCTCAAGGAAGGTGTGGAGCAGGTTACTCCGGTCTTTGGTCGTGCTGAAGTGCTGCGTGGATCGGTCACGGTGATTCAGGATTGCTACAACGCAAATCCGGAGTCTATGAGCGCGGCGCTGGAGCTTCTTGCAGAGACTCCCACCGAGGGGCGCCGTATAGCGGTCCTTGGGGCGATGAAAGAGCTCGGCGAGATGGAGCGGCAGGCACACCGGCAGCTCGCCGAGATTGCGACGGATCTCCCTATTGATGAGATTGTCCTTGTGGGAGATGAGTTTTTTACCGCTCTTGGTGGCGACGGTGTGCCCAGGGCGACCATGCACCGGTACGACCAGTGGGACCAGGTTGTCGGGCGCGTGAAGCGGGTGGCCGCCGGCGACGTGGTGCTTCTCAAGGGTTCGCGGTCAGTTGCCCTTGAGCGGCTGACGCCGTTTCTCACTCAACCGGAGGCTGTGTGATGGCCGATCGGTTCACCCTGGAGCGAGTGCCTCAGCGATCAGACGGGTCGCTTGCGATTCTGCTCTTTCTGATCGTAGGCGTTGGACTCTCCGCGCTTTTCTCTGCCAGTTACAACTGGGCGGAGAACCTCTATGGAGACCCGTTTCGCCTGGTCCGTCGGCAGGTTTTCTGGATTGGACTGGGGGCCGTCGTGTCATTTGTGATGTACCGGATCCCACTGCGTCTGTTCCGTGCGCTGGTGCCCGCCATGCTGATAGGGGCTGCGGCCCTGATGTTACTGACCTTCATTCCCGGCCTGAGCGAGGAGTATCTGGGCGCACGGCGCTGGATCTTCGTGTTTGGAACAAGCTTCCAGCCCTCTGAGTTCGTAAAGTTTGTCATTGTCTTCTACCTGGCCCACATTTTGAGCCGGAAGAGGGATCAGCTGGACGACACGTTCAACTCTGTTGTTCCGCCGTTTATTGTGGTGCTGTTTTTTGCGGGACTTGTGTACATTCAAAATGATTTTTCGACCTCCTTGTTCCTGCTGAGCGTGGCGTTGATGGTGTTCTTTGTCGCCGGGGTCCGGATTCGCTTTTTCGTAGGTCTTGCGGTGACGGCGTTTCCGCTTGCACTGATCCTCCTCCTCACACGGGAGCATCGGGTGCTCCGTATCCTTGCCTTTATTGATCCGGAGCTCGACCGATTCGGATCCGGGTATCAGATACTCGCCGCACAGCGCGGGCTGACCAATGGAGGCCTGCTCGGCAGGGGGATTGGCGAGAGTGTTCAGAAGTATGGAGCCCTTCCGGAGCCGCACTCCGACTTCGTATTCGCGGTGTTTGGCGAGGAGCTCGGGCTCGTTGGTGTGATGAGCGTGATCGGGCTCTTTCTTCTGTTTGCCTTCAAGGGCTACCAGCTTGCTTTACGGTGTCGGGATAGCTTTCGATCCCTGCTCGCGTTCGGGATTACCTCGCTTATTCTGTTTCAGGCGCTGCTGAACATGGCTGTAGTCAGTGGTCTGGTCCCGGCGACCGGCATCCCGCTCCCCTTCTTCTCTCACGGCGGCACTGCGGTGTTCATGAGCCTGGTGATGGCAGGTCTGCTGTTGAACGTGGCGCGCGAAGAACTGGAAGAGACCGATGGAGGGGCGCGCCATGGCTGACATAGTGGCCGGAGAGCGATTTGTGACCAGCGAGCGTGATCCCGCGCGTGAAAGACGGGCGCAGCGGGCTCTGCTGTTTGTCATTGTCCTGCTTCTGCTCGTCATATCGGGGCAGATCGTCTACCACCTTGTTGTGGCACCGCAGCTGTCGATCTCACAGATAACCGTGCACAGTGAAGTAGGCATACGAGAAGAGGAGCTTCTGCGAGCCGCACATGTGCAGGTGGGCATGCTCTTCTTTCAGGCTGATCCGCAGGCAATTGCGGCCCGGCTCGAGTCTTTTGCCGAGGTTCGGACTGCCGGTGTTGAGCGAGTGTTCCCGGACAAGCTGATCATCACCGTCCGCCGCCGAATGCCGCTCGCCGCGGCCGTGGTCGCAACGAACAATGGATCACGTACGGTGCTGTTCGATGACGCCGGCGTTGTCTTCCAGGTCGGTGCGGATGCAACAGGCGCTGCGCTTCCGGTGGTCTCAGGTCTTCGGTTTCCAGAGGCGAGGGTGGGCCTTGAGCTTCCGTCGCTGGTTGTAGAGTTTCTGCGGCAGCTGCGGTCGCTGCAGCTCAATGACCCGGAACTCTACGCGTTGTTCAGTGAGTTTCGCATAGTTCCTCGAAACGACTACAGCTACGAGGTAGTGCTCTATCCCATGCACTTTCCTGTTCCGGTCCGCATAGGTGCAGAGATCAACGCGGAGATGGTACAGTACGTCATGATGATGCTCGATGTGCTGCGCAGTGAAGGGGAGCTCGCCAGAGTTGAAGAGCTCGACATGCGTAGTGGTGACGCGGTGATTCGCTATCGGGAGCGACTCGATGGCTGACGAGCGAACGATTGCTGCGCTAGATATCGGCACCACTACCGTTACTGCGGTAATTGCCGAGTATGACGAGAACAATCGGCTTGAGATCACCGGTCTTGGAATGGCGCCTTCGAGCGGCCTGCGCAGAGGAGTGGTGATCAACATTGAAGCAACCCTTCGCAGCATTGCTCTGGCGGTTGAGGCGGCAGAGCAGATGGCGGGTCGGGAGATCGACTCGGTGGTGACCGGAATTGCCGGTGGCCACATAGAGGGCATCAACAGCCGTGGGGTTGTGGCTGTCAGTGGCCGGGGCCGGGAGATTACGAGTGACGACGTGGCGCGCGTAATAGATGCGGCGAAGGCGGTTGTGATCCCGATGGATCGGGAGGTCATTCACGTCATTCCCCAGGAGTTCGTTGTCGACGAGCAGGGGGGTATCAAGAACCCGCTCGATATGATTGGTGTCCGTCTGGAGGCGGAGGTCCACATCATCACCGGTTCCGTCACTACGGCTCAGAATCTGGTAAAATGTGTGAACCGCGCCGGCTTCAAGGCGCAGGACATAGTGCTCGAGTCGCTCGCTGCCGCCCGGGCGGCTCTCACCGAAGACGAGAAGGATCTGGGGGTTCTGCTCGTTGACATGGGAGGCGGAACCACCGACATGCTGCTCTTTCGCGAGGGTGCGCCGTACTACACAAACGTGCTGCCGGTTGGTGGCGCACAGGTGACCGGCGATCTGTCGATCATGCTGAAGACGCCTACCGAGAGCGCTGAGACTATCAAGCGAGAGGCCGGCTGTTGCTACCAGGCGCTCGTTGAGCCCGGCGAACCGGTGATCATTCCCGGCGTTGGGGGGCGTCCGCCGGCATCCATTAATCGTGAAGAGATCTGTCGTATTATTGAGCCCCGCGTGGCGGAGACCCTTGAAATGGTGCGGGATCGGATTGAGACCAAGAACTACCTGCGCCATCTTGGGGCGGGGGTCGTCCTGACCGGCGGAGGGGCGTTGCTCCCCGGGGTGGTTGAGCTGGCACAGGATATCTTTGGAACGAGCGCACGGATCGGTCAGCCCGGGAACCTTGGCGGGATAGGCTCGGTCTATCAGAGCCCTGAGTTCGCGACGGTGATCGGGCTGGCGCTGCATGCAGCAGCCCGGGCAGCGCCTGATCAGGTCGCTGCCGAGCGGAGTCGGGGCGGATTCATGGCGGGTTTTGGACGTTGGTTGCGGAACTTTTTTGAGTAGATAGAAAGGGAATTATCCACTGGGAGGGGATATGAGAATCGAAATAGAGGACGATGGACGGGTCTTTGGAGAGGCGTACGGAAGCCCTACGGTAATCAAGGTGGTTGGTGTCGGGGGCGGTGGCAGCAATGCGGTCAACCGTATGATAGCAGCCGGACTGCAGAACGTGGAGTTCTGTGCGGTAAACACCGATCTTCAGGCGCTGCAGCGCTCTAATGCGGAGACTCGGCTGCCGCTTGGCAGTGAGCTGACCGGCGGACTGGGAGCAGGGGGCCGCCCGGAGGTTGGCGAGAAGGCTGCACTCGAGGATAAGGCGGAGGTCCAGCGGGTCGTCCAGGGCGCGGATATGGTGTTTATTACCGCCGGCATGGGCGGTGGCACGGGAACCGGCGCAGCTCCGGTGATTGCCCAGATTGCCCGGGAGATGGGCATTCTGACCGTTGGTGTAGTAACCAAGCCGTTTGATTTCGAACGCCGCCACAAGATGCGCCTTGCAGAGGAGGGGATATCCCGCCTTCGTGAGGCGGTGGATACGCTGATCGTGATCCCGAACCAGCACCTTCTCAAGATCGTCGACAAGAAAACACCGATCACACAGGCGTTTCTTATTGCAGACGATGTACTGCGACAGGCGGTACAGGGAATAAGCGACCTCATCACCAAGCCGGGTGAGATCAATATTGACTTCGCTGATGTGCGCACAATCATGAGTGGCCGCGGTGACGCATTGATGGGTATCGGTGTTGGTGACGGAGAGAACCGCGCAGTCGACGCGGCAACGAGCGCGATAAACAACCCCCTCCTTGAGGACGCCCGCATTGAGGGCGCCAAAGGAATCCTGGTGAATGTTTCAGGCGGGATCGATTTCACGCTCTCGGAGTACGAGGAGATTCTCACCATCATCACATCCAACGCGGACGAGGACGCGTTGATCATCGCCGGAACAGCTGTTGATGAGATGATGGAGAATGAGGTCAAGGTAAGCGTCATTGCCACGGGCTTTGACTCGGACTCGCCCGTTGAGCGACCGACAGTCAGGAGTGAAGAGAAGCAGGAGGAGTACATACCGCTCAGTCAGTGGTCTGAGATGACCAGGGCCCGGCTCAGCCGCAGCCGTGATCAGGTGCTCAAGAGCGAGGGGCCCATGGACGAGCTCGGCATCCCGGCGGTGCTCCGGTATCAGCAGGCCGGCGGGAATCATGGCAGCTGACTCGACCCTGCTCCAGTTCGAGGACTATCTGAGCGCCGGACTCAGGCTGAGCCGCCAGACGGTCAGTACCTATGTTCGGGACTGCCGCGGGTTCCTTGACTGGTTGCGCGAACACGAGCACGGTCTTGCGGAAGTAACGACCGCAGAGATGATTGAGTTCCTCATCATGCGTCAGCAGGAGGGAGGAATTGATCAGCGGACCATTGCCAAGACCATCAGTGCGCTGCGCTCCCTCTTCCAGTTTCTCGTGCTCGAAGGCGTGCGGGGTGACAACCCGGCGTCATCGGTGGAGCTGCCACGAGTCACTCACCGCATCCCTGGTGTACTCGATCTCAGTGAGATCGAAACCTTGCTTGAGGCGATCGAGATCGACTCTCCGCTCGGGCTGCGCGACCGCGCGCTCTTTGAGCTCATCTACAGCTGCGGGCTGCGCATTTCCGAGGCAGTCGAACTCTCACTCGACCGGGTCTATCTCAGCGAGCGGCTCCTGCGGGTTGCCGGAAAGGGTGGGAAGGAGCGGCTGGTACCAATGGGTGAGCACGCGCTTCTCTGGCTTCGCCGATATCTTGACGAGGCGAGGCCACAGCTGGCCCGGCGTCCGGGAAACGCGCTCTTTCTGAACAATCGTGGTGGACAGCTCTCCAGAAAGGGGATGTGGAAGCGGTTTCGTGAGATTGCCGAACGGGCCGGTGTGGAGGCGAAGGTGCATACGCTTCGACACTCGTTCGCCACCCACCTGCTGGAAGGCGGTGCCGACCTGCGGGCCGTGCAGGAGCTTCTTGGCCACGCCGACATCTCGACTACCCAGATCTACACGCACATAGACAAGGAAGAGCTCGGAACCTACCACGCAGAGTTTCATCCGCGGGGGCGCTCCTGATGCAGCGCGGACTCTGCGGCGGTATAAGAGGGAGACGGTGAGAAACGTTGCCGTAGTGCTTACAGCCTGTGTCCTCCTGCTCGGATGCGAACAGCAGGACAATCGTCTCTCCCGTCTGATTGCGATGGAGGACCCTGATGCACCTCCCGGTCCTGCTCGGATTGAGCAGCTCGAGCAGGTCGTGCAGGAGTACGCGCAAGCCGTGCAGGACCAGGTTCAGCTCATATCCCGCCAGGCGGATGCCATGAAGCTGCTTGCCCAGGCGTATCTGCAACAGCAGCTTTTCGGACCCGCGTTCGAGACGCTGCAGGAGGTTCTGGTCATCCAGCCACAGAATCAGACGCTCCACCAGCTTGCCGCGGCAGCTGCCGGATTCGCAGCAAAATCACAGTCGAATCAGAGAGTCCGGGACGAATACTATAGCGCCTCCGTGTACCACTACGAGCGGGCGATCGACCTCGATCCCTCATTCATTGAAGCCCGATACGGTCTTGCAATCCTCCACGTCTTCGAGCTCGCGCAACCGGTCGCCGCTCTCCCGCATCTGGAAGCCATTCTTGCCATCAACGATACACACGTTCCGGCGCTCTTTGTGCTTGCGCGGGCACACGTGCAGCTTGGAAATCTGGATGACGCAATCAGCGCCTACGAGCGGATCATCCGCGGAGCCGCCGACGAAGCCGATCGTGAGCGAGCGCGGCGCAATCGGCAGCTTCTACTCGGGGGTGACTCGTGACCGATCTCACGCTTCGGCTTGCGCTGAACCGGATCTCAGTCCTGCGACCGCACGAACGGTTGCAGGTGGAGGAGATCATTGACTCTGAGGCTTTTTTCCTTGCGCTTGGCGCGCCGCTGCTGAGCCAGATTGTGGGGCGATCAGTCAGCCCTCTCTCCCGGTCGCCGCAGGAGCTGCTGCGGCTTGCCGAACGCGATCTGGTGACCATGAGGGAACGCGGCATCAGGCCGTTGCACATCCGCGACGCTTCCTATCCGCAGCAGCTGCGTGAGATATATGATCCGCCGTATCTGCTCTACGTCCGGGGCACGCTTCCTGACCCGATGCTCCCCATGGTTGCCGTTGTCGGCACACGGGAGCCGTCTGCCCCCGCCTCGGCGGCCGCGCGGCGGTTGGGTGAGGAGCTCGCGGCGGCGGGGTTGCCCGTTGTCTCCGGTCTCGCCCGGGGGATAGACGTTGCCGCCCACCTTGGAGCTGTGCGTGCCGGCACAACCGGTGCGGTTCTCGCCTGTGGAGTCGAGAGCGTCTATCCGCGTGGTCACCGCCGTGTTGCCGCGGATATACTCGAGCACGGCGGCTTTCTTGTCAGTGAGTACGCCCCGGGAGTTGCTCCGGTGAAGTACCACTTCCCCGCGCGCAATCGCATCATCAGCGGCCTTGTCCGCAGCGTTGTTGTGGTACAGGCGCCGGCGAGGAGCGGGGCGCTTATCACCGCCGATTACGCGCTTGATCACGGTCGTGATCTTGTGGTGCATCAGGCCGGGCTTGAAGGGATTGCAGGTGCCGGGACGGCAGATCTTGCGGCGGACGGGGCGCTCATCATCCGGGGCGCTGCCGATCTGCTTGAAGAGTGGGGTATCTCTGTTGCTCCGCTGCGGCGGGTTTCCAGGGAAACGGTGCAGGAGACCTCTCAGACGGTCTCCCAGGCTGCCGCAGGACAGGTGGCGCGGATGAGATCGATGCTTGATGAAGCCGGGGAACGCCTGTGAACGATACCCCAATGCCGGTCACGCCGGCTCTGCCGCACGCAGAAGAGTATCTCGGTTACCTGCTGAGTGTGAGAAATCTGGCTCTGGCGAGCGTGCGCGCGTACACGAACGACCTTTCCCTCTTTGCTGCCTGGACGGGTGAACATGACTACGACCCGCTCACGCTGGAGGCCGCGCTCATTCGCCGCTACGTTGGCCACCTGTCGCGGCAGAACTGCGCAGTCAGTACGATCAACCGTATGATCAGCAGTATCAAGGGGTACTATCGCTTCCTGCTGCGAACCCAGCGTACGGATCACAATCCCATGGAGGGCATCCGGGGCCTCAAGCGGCCGGCCACACTTCCATCATTTATGTTTGAGGACGAGATCTCACAGCTTCTCGAGCTCGAGGGGGCGGACTTCACCACGCTCCGGGATCGGCTTATCTTGGAGCTGTTGTACTCCACCGGTTGTCGGATCAGTGAGCTGGTGATGATCGATCTGGACGACATCGATTTTAAACGCGGTCGTATTCTGGTGCATGGAAAGGGGCGCAAGGACCGGTTCGTCTTTGTCGGCGCGGCGGCCGGCGAGGTGCTCTCCGCGTTTCTTCCGTGTCGTCGGGAACGCCTGGTGCGGCTCGGCATCCGTGACGAGAAGGCGTTGATTGTAAACGCCAACGGACAGCGCATCACGCAGCGTGGTGTCGCGGGGATCATCCAGAAGCGGATTATGGAGAAGGGAATTGCGAAGAAAGTGAGCCCGCACACGTTTCGGCACACCTTTGCAACCCACATCCTCGATCGTGGGGCAGATATTCGCGTTGTCCAGGAGATGCTTGGACACAGCTCGCTGTCTACGACCCAGATCTACACGCACCTGGGTCTTGGTGCCTTGAAACGCATCTACGAGCAGGCGCATCCACACGCGAGCGTAGGTACCGGCGGGGAGCAGAAGGAGTAACTGATGAGTAAGATGCACGGCACAACGATTCTCTGCGTTCGTAAGGACGGAGCGGTTGCGATGGCCGGCGATGGTCAGGTGACAATGGGCCAGACGGTGATGAAGGGAAACGCCCGGAAAGTGCGTCGTATGTACAGCGATCGCATTCTCGCCGGATTCGCCGGCGCGACTGCCGACGCGTTTACGCTGTTCGAGCGGTTCGAGGGCAAGCTGAACGAGTACTCAGGAGATCTCACCCGGGCAGCGGTGGAGCTTGCGAAGGAGTGGCGCACTGACCGCATGCTTCGTCGCCTTGAGGCGCTGTTGCTTGTTGCAGATATGCGAAAGACGTTTCTGGTCTCCGGCACTGGAGACGTCGTGGAGCCGGAGAGCGGCGCGATTGCGATCGGTAGCGGCGGCAACTTTGCTCTGTCGGCCGCGCTGGCGTATCTGGACGCCGGTGAGCTGTCGGCCCGGGAGGTCGCAGAGAAGAGCCTGGGTATTGCCGCAAAGATCTGTATATACACGAACTCGCAGATGACCGTTGAGGAGCTCTCATGAG
>CAZREG010000040.1:0-24563 GCA_964599075.1 uncultured Spirochaetaceae bacterium
GTCCGCGCAGGGCGTTTCGCACTACGTTCACGAACACGGGGTACCCGCCGGCGAGTACCGCTGCCAGACCTGCCCACCACGGGATGCGTGAGCTGACGCGGTCAAGCAGACCAAGCCACTCCCCGGCCACAACGACAAGCAGTACCACCGCAAAGACCAGGCCCAGAACAGTCAGCATGGTCCGCGCAAAGTCCACCGGCCCATTTTTCCGACCGGCGCCACTCCGGCTCTGACCGCTATCACCCGACTCATCCGGCGAGCGGTATCCAGCCCGCTCGATGGCCTGTCGCAGTGTGGCTGTTTCAACAGATCGGCTCACCGTAAGCCGCGCGCGTTCCGCCCCCAGCAGCACCTGCGCGGTAACCACTCCGTCGACCTGCCGGAGCGATTTCTGTACATGAGCGGCGCACTCAGCGCAGTCCATTCCGTGAACGGGTAGATCGACTTCCTGGAGCTCTTCACTCGTCATACGCAGATGGTACTGACCCACCGGCTGCTGGGCCAGTCATGCATGTCTGCTACGCTCACCGGTGCGCGTCACGACCGCCTCCCCCGCAACCGTGACCCGTGCTTCTCCAGCACGCGGGCTGACTCCGCGCGGCCCGCGGGGGATTTTTTGATCGCCCAGAGCGCGCTGCGCATAGCTTTGCTCTCGGTTGCGTAGTCCACTATTGGGGGGCGGTAGCCGCTCACCGGTGTCTGTTCGTGTACTGTGATCTGTTCCGGGCTTGCGTCCCTGAGCTCAGGTATCCAGCTTTTCACGAACGTGCATTCAGGGTCGTGATCGGTGAGCTGCTTCGCCGGCTTGTAGATGCGGAAGGTGTTGATACCAATGACGCCGGCCTGCATCTGGGTCTGGGAGAGATGAATCCCGGGGATGTAGTCCGCCATCAGCCGGGCCATTGGCCAGAGTATAGACCGCCAATCAAGGTGGAGCACATGGCAGGCGAACGAGACTACCATGGCGCGCATACGAAAGTTGAGCCAGCCGGTCTGGGCGAAGCTGCGCATGCACGCGTCCACCATCGGGAATCCGGTGGTTCCCGAGAGCCAGGCGCCAAGCCGCTCGTTCTCAGTGCTGCCGTCTGTGATGTATGGCAGATCAAGAAAGGCCCGGTTCAGCGGTGTGTGTTCCATCTCCGGTTCGTCCTCCAGGCGCTGGATAAAGTGATCGTGCCAGAAGATGCGGCTGCGAAATGCAGAGAGATTGGCCCGGAACTGTCGGGCGTACGACGGCTCTGTTGTCTCCAGTTGCTCACGGCGCTGCTCGAGGGCGTGGACGACCTGGCGGATCGATACGGTGCCCCAGGCGAGGTGAATGCTCAACCTTGAACAGCTGTGTGCGGCCCGTTCCACAGCGCTGATGTCCGCCTTGTAGCTGCGGGCGCGGTCGTTGAGGAAGCTTGAAAGAAGCTCCCGGCCGGCCTCTTCACTCACCGGCTGCACAATCGTCCCGCGACACTCGCCTGCTCGCACGTCAAACAGCGTAACAATATGTTCCGGCGTTGATCCAAAGGACGCGAGTGTTGCCCGGGACTGAGGAATCACGGTCGGGGCAGGAAGCGGGTCTATCTCCATACGCCGGCGCCACTCTTTCATCCGGACCTCACGGCTGTGCAGACCACGTATGACGCCGTTGGTAGGGGGTTCCTCCAGATGCACGCCGTGCTTCCCGCAGAGCTGTCTGATCTCCTGGTCCCGCCCGAACGTATGCAGCGGACCGGTCTCCTGGTAGCTCACAAGCGCGTCGTAGCCAGGGCTGCGCAGCAGGTGCAAGAACACCTGAGGCGCCTCGCCCTGGAGGACGACAAGCTCAGCCCCTGTCTCCTGCAGGGAACTGCGCAGGGCGCTCAGTCCCTCAGCGACGGCCTGACCGTGAAACCCGGACCAGTCCGGATGCTCAGTCACCAGCGGCTCAATGATATAGAGAGGAAGGACCTCCGACCCGTTGGCTATCGCCCAGGTGAGCGCCGCGTTGTCGTGAAGGCGAAGATCACGCTTTATCCACCAGATGACTCGTTGGTACGGCTTTGACATCGGTTTGAAAGTGACAGTGAAATACCCACGTCGGCAACTGCAAATCAGACTGAGTGCGTCGGCAAAAAGCCGTCACAGTTCGGCTCCACACTGAACAGTGTGATGGCCGCCTGGTTGGCAAACACCTGGAAGATCCGGAACTCCTCATTCTGTATGCCGCCGTTGGCGCTTCCGCGGTCTATTCCTACGACCCCGATTGTGCGACCCCGAACCACGAGAGGCGCGACCGCGAACGGATTCAGTCCGATCCTTCGAGCGAGCTCCTGGTTGATGTAGGGAGAGTTCTCCGGGTCAGTGACGTTGTACGCCTCCTGGCGAACGGCAGCCATGGCTGTCAGTCCGGAGTCTTCACGCAGCGGAATGGTTACCTGGAGCCCCCCCACTGCTTTTTGTACATCTCTGTCGGCCGCATAAACGTCCCGAGCCTCTCCATCCGGGCTGCGTTCCTTGACCATATAGAGCGTTAGCTCCCCGCCCGTGACTCGGTAGAGCAGCGCCCGATCAAGAGTCAGGTGTTCGAGCAGTTCGCCGAGTATGGCATCAGATATCTGAGCAGCTGTCTCGAATGAGTTTAATGCCTTGCTGGTACGGTGCAGGAGCTGAAGAGTTTCATGCCGCCTGGTCATGATTGCGTACGCGGTGCTCAGCCTCCGCTGACGCCGGGCAAGCAGAGAGGTGAGGTAGCCGGCAAGCGCGGCAAAACCAAAGTAGCTCGCGATCGCGAAGGCCCACGAGAGAATGATAAACGGGTCACTCTGGTTGAGGCCGGAGAGCGGACTGAAGAACTCCTGGGATGGGAGCCAGCCCAGGCGCTCGAGGAGGGTCGTGAGCGAGTAGAGAGCCGCCGAAAGTGCGGCAACGAGAAAGGTTGAACGCCCCCCTTTGAGGATCGCCGCTTCAAAGATTACGAAGAAAAAGAGAAAGCCGAATGGGCTTGAGACACCCCCGGTCTTGTAGATCGTGAGGGTGATGTGAATCACGTCAATGAGGAGTTGAAAGAGCACCAGTGGCTGCAGATTCTTCAGCTTCCGTGAGAGGGCCAGGTAGATTACGTTGAGCACAAGCAGAACTACAAGATTGACCCCGTTGACGATAAGCTGATTCTCACTGAACGATCCCTGACGACTGAAGCCGGCGAATGAGGCGAGCGTCAATATCAGAAACACAGAGGGGCTGACAATGTAGCGAATGCGAACAATGAGCTGAATGTTCTTGCGGGTCTCCTGAGACTCGTCGACGGTTTCCACTCTCTGGTCAAGAAACGAAAGTTCCTGTTCGCTGCTCACTGGTCTGCTTCCTTCCTCTTATTTGTAGCGTCTTTCCGATCTGGATGCACGACTATTCTGAAACCCGTGGGCCTTCGCTGCCGGTGGATTCCGCATTGGCGGCATAGGCACGGGCTCCCATCACGGTACCCAGATTCATGCCTTTCAGAGCGTCTGACGGAACGAGCACGAGTCCTCCCTTTGTCCGTATCCCCTCGTACACCATGTTCATGGCGCGGAGCTGCAGCGCCACCGGATCATCACGGTACGTATCTGCAGCCTCGCGGTAGCTGTCGGCGACATCCGCTTCAGTGCGACTGAGGATCACGCGCGCGTTTCGCTCTCGAGTTGCCTGTGCCTCTCTGGAAAGCACATCCTCGAGCGCCTCAGGTATGAGGATCTCCTTGAACTCGACAGAGAGAATGGTTATCCCCCACGGATTCGTTTTCCGGTCGACGATTGTCTGAATCTCCTGTCCCAACCGCTCCCGCTCGCTCAACAGCGTGGTCAGGTCATTCGCGCCAATAATGTCTCGAAGTGCCGTCTGCGCGCTGAGGATCACGGCCTGCTCGAACTGTTGAACCTCCAGAACGGCCTTCCCGGCGTCCCAGATCATCCAGAAACAGAGTGCGTCAATGTGCACCGGGACCGTGTCTGAGGTGAGGGACTTCTCCGCTGAAAAATCGGTCACCCGGATTCGCGTGTCGACATAGCCGGCCACTGCGTCGAGCAGAGGGAGGAGCATAACCGGCCCGGGGCCCCGCACCCGGTGAAACCTGCCGAGGCGAAGCACCACAATCTTGTCCCACTCTCGAATGATCTCGATACTCGGGGATATCAGCAGACCGATTGTGACCCCGGCTGCTACCAGCGAAAGATCCTCGGAGAGGAGTACCGGCAGTGTTGCCCATGCTGCGCCGGCCAGCACAATGGCCGCGGCCCAGTAGGGGACAACAAAGAGAACTCCTGCCGCAACAAAGACGCCGCCTGCGGCAAGGGCAAGATGGGTCTCAGCCGGCATGCCGGTCCCCGCAATCTGCGCCGCCACACCCAGGCCAAAGAAGAAGAGCAGGACCAGGACCGACAGGGTACTGAATCTGAAGTCACCCCGATGAAGCCGTACCGGTGAGCTTGCCGAATGTCGCTTGCGGCCGGCCAGCCGCTCAAGGACCCCTTGTCTTTCACCCTGAACGACACGTTCTGTATCACTCACTGTGACTCCTTTCGTTCCTGCAGGAACGTGATGATCTCATCTACGGAAAAACCGTACTGTGCTGCGTTGGACATCAGACTCTGGACCACCCGCTCAAGCACCTCACGACGCTCGGCAGGCGAGAGGGTAATCTTCTGTTCGCTAATAAACGTTCCGGTGCCCTGCTGCGTATTCACCACCCCGCGTATCTCGAGCTCGCTGTACGCTCTGGCAACAGTGTTTGGATTGATCTGCAAGTCAACCGCGAGACCCCGCACCGTCGGAAGCTGGGTGCCTGCCTTGAGTCTTCCGTCGGCAATGGCCATCTCTACCTGCAGGATGATCTGCCGGTAGAACGGAACGCCACCGCGGGGATCAAGGGAAAGTTCAAGCGTGTCCTGCTTCTCTATAGCCATGAGGTGTGTAGGAAATTGTACTGGAGAAGTAGTACAGAATCCACGGCTTTATCTGAAGTCCGATGATCACCGCATCGGATCGGTCGGTGCCGTCGGGCCGGCAATGCGTTTAGTAGATCGGTATCGCGTTCAGTAGATCCGGTTCCCCTCGTCATCAACGTTCTGCATAAACGAGGCGGTGTCCGTGAAGAACTCGTCCATCCGCTCCCGTGCGTCCTGGGGGATCTCCACCTCTACCATTGCCTGACGCATGTATCCGAGCCATCGCTCCGCGTGCTGCCGGGTTATGGTGAATCTTGCGTGGCGAGCGCGCAGGGCGGGATGACCCTTTCGCTCGCTGTACAGTGGTGGGCCGCCGAGTCGCTGCGCAAAGAACTCGTACTGGTTCTGGATCGCCATCTCCATGTCATCTGGAAACATCGACCTGAAACCGGGATCCTTGTCTGCGTAAACTTTTGTATAGAATGTTCGAGAGAGCTGTTTGATCTTCTCAAGACCCAGCTCTTCGAACAGGTTCTTCTCATCGATTCGAAACATGGACGTAAGGGTACTCTCGGGCGGCGGTCCGGAAAAGCCCGTATGGTGTCACGAAGCTTGCGGAATCGAGCCGTAATCGCCGCCAAGACTATTCGCGCCTGCTGAGCACCTCTTGCTCATAGCGCGCTACCTCATCGATCCATACCTTGCCGACCGGTACTTCCTTCCGCCTGCAGTATTCATCCCAGACCGCGCCGAAGGGGAGCGACCGCGCCTCTTCACTGATGGCCAGTCGATCACCCAGTTTGCCTGCCATCTCCGCCTCCTCCATCAGTTTCGTTGGCTCGAGGAATGAGTAGAGCGCGGATTTTATTGCGGCGCGAGTACCGGTGATCCAGGCCTCGAGCCGGTTGATGCTTGCATCAAAGAAATCGAGTGCAACGGCAATTCGGTTCCAGGCATCTGCTCGGGTGATTTCCCGCATGATCGCTCGTGTCTCGTCATCAAAGAGGACGACGTGGTCAGAGTCCCAGCGCACCGGCCGTGAGACGTGGAGCAGCAGCCTCGGGAAGAAGGGCAGGAGCGCACTCACCTTTTCGGCGATCGATTCTGTGGGATGGTAGTGGCCGGCGTCCATGCACAGGACCAGCTGCCGCGACTGGGCATAGGCCAGATAGAACTCATGAGAGCCCACCGTGTAGCTCTCCACACCAATTCCAAAGAGTTTGCTCTCCACTGCATCGAGCGTATGGCCGGGATCCAGTGACTCCTGGAAACAGGCATCAAGCGAACTGACCAGCAGTTCACGGTGGGCAAGCCTGTTTGCCGGCTGATCCTTGCTGCCGTCAGGAATCCAGAAGTTGTCCATAGCGGGACTGCCGAGCCGGCGCCCCATCTCCGCAGCAATGGTGCGGCAGCGCTTTCCGTGCTCGATCCAGAACTCCCGAATTCCCCTGTCCCTGTGCGAGAGGGTAAACCCGTCATTCGCCTTTGGGTGCGAGAAGAACGTTGGATTGAAGTCCAGCCTCAGGCCCAGACTCTTTGCCCACTCAATCCAGCCGGTGAAGTGGAGGGGTTCTATCTGGTCGCGGTCGACGTTCTTGCCTCCATTCTCCAGGTACATCGCGTGCAGGTTGAACCGATGAGATCCGGGAATGAGGGAGTAAGCCATCTCGAAATCCCCACGAAGCTCCTGCGCCGTATGCGCCTTGCCCGGATAGTTTCCGGTGGCCATGATTCCACCGGAGAGAGGACCGGTGCGTTCGAAGCCTGCTACATCATCACCCTGCCAGCAGTGGATGGATATTTCAACTCCATCAAGTTTCCGGATAGCCTCTTCAGTATCTACCCCGAACTCTGCGTATCGTTCTGTTGCAATTGTATACATCTGATTGCTTTGTGCCTCGTTCATGCTTCCTCCATAATTCATGTTCGCACGGTTTCGATCCTTTGGCCCATGGACCAAGGGGGCGCGAGCATGTAGATTTCGAGCGTGCATCACGGAGACGAGCTCTTCTATCTCACCGCCCCGGCCGGCCTGCGGCCCCTGGGCGCTGCGTGCGTCACTGTGGGCTGCGCCACTATCGAGCCGGGGCAACGGTACCCGGCTGACGCGCTCTCGCATCCGCGTGCGTACCGAGCGGTGGGCGACCGGGGTCGCGTTCTCAATGAGTGGCAGTTTGTGTTCCTCGAGTCCGGGTACGGCTGGGTCTACGATGAGCATGGCGCCCGCAGCCCTATCTCTCATGGTCATGTGATGGTGATCCGGCCCGGGGAATGGCACCGCTACGCACCGGACCGCGACTCAGGTTGGACCGAGCGGTGGGTGGGATTCACCGGGGTCACCTTTGATCAGGCACTGGCAGCCGTCGGGCTGGAGCCAGGAACCTCGGTTGTCACCTGTCGGGACAGGAAGCTGGTGATGGAGCTGTATCAGGAGCTCCTGATGCTTGCTCGAACCAACGATTCATCAAGCCACGTGAGCATGGTGGCGCTCATCCTTCGCTTCATTGGGGCACTCGGCAGCTGGGTTGGACGGGGGAGAAGCCTTGCCTACTCCCCTGAGATCTCCGAAGCGGTGGCCCGGATGCAGAAAGCGCTTGATGGCTCGCTCGCCATCGCTCGACTTGCGAAGAACGCCGGCCTGAGTGAGAGCGCGTTCCGCCGGCGGTTCGCCCGTGAGATTGGCATGCCTCCGTACCACTACTACATGACGCTACGGATCAACCGGGCAAAGATGGAGCTGGCTCATTCAAGCCTGGCCCTCGCGGCGATTGCTGAGCGTCTGGGATTCAGTGATGCTTTCCACCTCTCCCGATCGTTCAAGGAGTATACCGGCCTCTCGCCTCGCGAGTGGCGCTCTGGTGGCGGGTAGCGGCTGACTCACCAGCGGGGTGGATTACTTCGACGAGGCCACGTATGCTTCTCTCATGGCAGGCACGTTCCGAAAGTACGATCCGGCGAAAGACAGAAAAGCAACCCACCGCATCTGGGAAGAGTGCGGCTGGATTGACGGCGAAAAGGAAGAAAAGGCAGCAGTCGATGCCCTTGTGGATGTCTCCTCTGCCTGGGTGTGGGAGGTAAACGGATCGGCCGAGTCGATGACGATTGCCACCCCTGCGCAGTTTCGTCACACAGACACGGAGCTTCCTATGGCCGCCATCACCGCGGTCACCACCAGTCGGGTTGCACGTGGGCAGGGCGCGGCCTCCGGTACTCTTGCTCGCGCGCTCGGTGAGGCGGCGGAACAGAACTACGCGCTTGCCGGCCTGGGGATGTTCGAGCAGGGGTTTTACAACCGGTTCGGGTTTGGCAACGGTCCCTACGATCTCTTCTATCGGTTTGATCCGGCCTGGCTCAAAGCTTTTGAGAAGCCCAGACCACCGGTCAGACTGAGTTCAAAGGACTGGAAGGCAATCCATGCCGCGCGGCTGAAACGGGAGAAGCTCCACGGGGCAGTCGACCTTCTGCCTGCAGAGATCTCACGCTCTGAGCTTGCGTGGGTCAAGAACCCGTTTGGGTTGGGCTACCGTAAGGGTGGTAAGCTCACGCACTTCTTCGTTGCGCATACGAGCGACGTTGAGCAGGGCCCATACTTCATTGAGTGGGTTGTCTATCAGACATACGATCAACTGCGGGAGCTCCTTGGTCTCATTCGAGGCCTGGGTGACCAGGTCCGCAGCGTCAGGATGCGCGAGCGACCAGGATTTCAGCTGCAGACCATCATTGAGAAGCCGTTCCAGCTTCTGTCCATATCCTACCGGGGCAAGTTCGAAAGCCGTCTCTCCGGAGAGGCGTACTGGCAGCTGCGCATGCTGGACGTGGAGCGATGCGTTCACGCGCTTGCGGCGACGCGAACGGTGCGCTTTGTCCTGGAGCTGAGTGATCCCCTCGCGGAGCTGCTCCCGGGCTCAAGCCGCTGGGAAGGTTGCGGAGGAAGCTACGTAGTTGAGCTTGGTCCCCATTCGACCGCCAAGCGCGGACGTGAGACCGGACTACCGGTGTTGCACGCCACGGTGAATGACTTCACCCGGTTCTGGATGGGCTCGGGAACAGCGATAGTGCTCGCCGCCTTCCACTCGTTTCGGGCACCGGAGAGTCTGCTCCGCGCGCTTGATGAGAGTGTTCGGTTGCCGACGCCTCACCCCGACTGGGACTACTAACGAGCAGCCGGGACAATTCCCAACTAGTGGTGATGATGGCCGTGCCCGCCGGCGTGATGCCCGCCTGCGCATCCGTCCGTGCATTCTGTGAGGGTGCCCGCCTGCAGCTGCGCCACCAGTTCGCGCACGGTTCCCTCGCTCGCGGAATAGACCTTCGCACCCAGGGAGCTCATTGCGTTCCGTCCGATGCTCTTGCAGATGACCGCTTGAATGCCGCGTCCCGCCACCGCCTGAGCCGACCGACAGCCACCTTTCCCGTGGTGCTCGTGCTCATGTTCATGCTCATTTTGAATAATCTCCACCTCAGCGGTGTCAGTGTCCAGAATGGTAAACGTTGCGGCCGAGCCAAAATGACCCGCGAGTGCTGCTGTTGGGCCTCCGGGCAATTCAGTTGGAAGACAGATCTTCATACGATTCTCCTTTTGCAATTACAAGTGCCTTCGACCCGACGATCGCCTCGACAACTTTCGCCCGAGCACTCTTGAGCAGGCGCTGTACCGTCCCTCGGCTGATCCCCATGTTCGTTCCCGCCTGCTCCTGATCAAATCCGTTCAGGTCACAGAGCCTGAGGGTTTCTAACTCGCTGCGGCTGAGCTGCACGGTTTCCAGCTCCATCATGGGAATGCTTCTGGGCTTGAATACCAGATCTCCGTTGTACTGTGCGCACTGTCGGCGTTTTATCGGTCGTGGCATTGTGTGCATATGCACAATACACGATATCGATGAAATGGTCAACTGTTTTTGATTGACAGGTGTCACGCAGCTTGGGGAAGACGCGCCTCCGATTGTTGACCCGTTGTTCTCCATGTATTACCCTTTGAGTTGATTGAGTCAATCAACTCAATCAACTCAAGGAGCGTGGGGTTCTTCTTCCCAGGAGGCAGTTGTGAGTCGGAAAAAAGGTGTTTCGTCCGGGGTGGAGGCTGCGTTTCTTGCCGAGCGCGGCGCAGAGCTCTCCTACGGGCCGGATGAAAAGATCGGTGTGCTCGTGGTGGGTAACTTTCCGCGGCTTGGGACGCTGACCGCCGCCCGATTCCTGGAGTGGGTTCAATCCAACCCGGAAGGGGTCGTCTCGCTTCCGACCGGCAAGACTCCAGAGTTCTTCATCAAAGAGACCCACCGGCTTCTTTCCGGCTGGCAAAACACGGAAGTGCAGGCAGAGCTGGAGTCGCTTGGCGTCGACCCCGGGCGCACGCCTGAGATGGGCGGATTGCGGTTCGTCCAGATTGATGAGTTCTACCCGATCAACCCGCGACATCAGAACAGTTTTTACTACTACGTGCAGAAGTACTACGTGGATGGATTTGGACTCGATCCTGAACGGGGGCTGTTCATACGTGCAGACGAGATCGGGATTCCGGATGGTGAGAGCGTGGAGTCGGTCTGGTCGGATGAGCCCGTGGATCTTACTCTCCGGTATAGGCTCCCCGCCTCCCGACGGGAGTCGCTGCAGCAACACGTCCTTCGGGAGGTGGATCAGTGGTGCGTCGAGTACGAAGACGCCATCCGGAAGATGGGCGGCATCGGTTTTTTCCTTGGTGGGATCGGCCCTGACGGTCACGTTGGTTTCAACGTGCGGGGGGCCGACATGCATTCGACTACCCGTCTCTCTGAGATAAACTACGAGACAAAGGCGGCCGCTGCCAGTGACCTGGGCGGCATTGAAGTTGCCGACAAGCGTCTGGTCATCACCATTGGGCTTGAGACGATCACGACCAACCCGGATGCGGTCGCTCTGATTATGGCTGCGGGGGAGGCTAAGGCAGGTGTTGTAGCGGATGCCGTTCAGCAGCATGCTCACGTGCTCTATCCGGCTTCAGCGTTGCGAAGACTGGACAAGGCACGCTTCTACCTTACCGAGGGAGCTGCGAAACAGCTTGGAGCGCGACGGATCGCCGGCCTGAAGGCGCGTGACACAGTCAGCGATGAGGAGGCCGAGCGCATCACACTGGACGTCTCACTTGCCTGTGGGAAGCGCCTGGTGGATCTTAAGAGTGCGGATTTCAAGGCGCATCCGGAGGGCAAGGTTCTGCTGAACAAGTGCAGCAAGAGCGCGAGTGAGCTTGCCACCCACGCAGCAGAGGCACTCACCAGCCGGATCTCCGCCGGCATGGATTTACCCACCGGCAGTGTCTTTCTACACACTGAGCCGCATCATGACGATATCATGCTCGGCTACATGCCCTACGTGGTCCGCACCATCCGGGACCATTCGAACACGCATCACTTTGCGACACTCACCAGCGGCTTTACCAGTGTGACGAACACCTACATGCTCTCCCTCTGTCAAGAGATGGCTGTTGTTCTTGAAACCGATCGTTACGAGTTCTCCCGCCTGCGGGATGAGGGCTACTTTGCTCCGGATGCGACCGAATACCTTGACTACGACGTGTTGCGCTATCTCGATGGGATTGCCTCGCGGGATGACGAGCTGACACGCGAAGGCACCATGCGTCGTCTGCTCCGTAACCTCATCCTGGTATTCGAAGAGAGTGACCTGTCGGAAATCCGCGATCGCGTGGCCGAGCTGGTCAATTACTTCCAGACTCAGTACCCGGGGAAAAAGGATCTCCCGCACATCCAGAAGCTGAAGGGTATGATGAGAGAGTGGGAGAGCGCCTGTCTGTGGGCATACTTTGGGTGGGACTCCAAGTCGGTCTCAGACCTTCGGCTCGGCTTCTATCAGGGTGAGATCTTTACCGAGGAACCGGAGCACCGCCGTGATGTAGTTCCAGTGCTCGAACTGATTCGGCAGGTCAAGCCGGACATTGTGTCGGTTGCGTTCGATCCGGAGGCGAGTGGCCCGGATACGCACTACAAGGTGCTTCAGGCGGTGAGCGAGGCGCTTCGCCTCTACGAGAAGGAGAGCGGTCGCTCGGATATCAAAGTGCTTGGATACCGCAACGTCTGGTATCGTTTCCACCCCTCGGAGGCAACGCACTTTGTGCCTGTCTCTCTGAACATGCTTACGCTGCAGCACTACTCGTTTATGAACACCTACATCTCGCAGCGGGAAGCGAGCTTTCCGAGCTATGAGCACAAGGGCCCGTTCAGTGAACTCGCCCAGCAGATACAGGTCCATCAGTACGATGCGCTCGTGACAGCTCTGGGTCGCGACTGGTTCTATGAGCACGAGAGCGCGCTCATTCGCGCCACGCGCGGGTTCGCGTTTGTTCGCCTTATGTCACTCGAAGAGTTCTACAGTTTTTCCCGGGATTTGCGTCGCCGCGCGGAAAACGTATGAACAGTCGGACCACCCGACGAAACACGCCACAGCAGTTTCAACGGGAGACGAACATTGGACTCGTGCTGCGAGCACTCAGAGAGGAGGGACCGGCAAGCCGGAGCGAACTCGCGGAGGCGATCGGGATAGATCGTTCTACCATGACATCGATTGCCTCAGAGCTGATCGCCGCCGGGCTGATCTTCGAGGTGCAGGGAGAGCCGCCGGGACGCAGGGGTGGGCGCAGGCGCCAGATCCTCTCCCTTGCCAGCGGGCGAGTCCTCACCGCGGGCATAGACATTGATCACGAACGCGCACTCTGGACGCTTTGCACCCTTGCCGGAGAGGTGAGCGCAACCGGCACCGTCAGGCGCACGAAAACTGATCCGGCGCAGTGGATCGGTCGAGCTGTGGAAGAGTCCGAGTCAGAGATTCGCGTATGGTGTTCATCGCGGGCAGGAGCACCTCCCGTCCTTGCCGGCGTGGGTGTGGGGATCCCGGGTCTCTACGATCCGTCGAACCGCACCCTGCGGGAGTCGGTCGTCCTCGGGTGCCGGAACGTCAACCTTGGCGGGCTTCAGTTCTCCGCGGATGGTCCGCTCGACCCACTCATTGATAATGATGCGAACTGCTGCGCCTGGAACATTGCAGACTCCGGCGGCACAGCTGGAACCACCATTTTTGTGCAACTCAAACTGCATTGCCAGGCCGATGGCGGATTCGGGGAATCGGTTGCCGGCGTGGGGCTCTCTTTTGTGATGGATGGTCGGGTGTACTACGGAAGCAGCCATGCCGCGGGCGAGCTCAAGGGATACCGCTGGACCGGCGACCATCATGATCAGCTGGGGATGGGGCCAAACGCCGCCATAACCGTCGAGTCGGTCATCCGCGAGCTTCTTCAGAACCTTGGAGTGATTGCGAGTGCTCTTGATCCGTCACGGATTGTACTTGGGGGGGACCTCAGTAATCATACACCGGTCATCCACAAGGTACTCGAAGGGGATCTGTCGGCTACTGCTGCCGCCGGTTTCTACCAGTCGGGAGTGCTTCAGGTAGCGGGTCCGGGCGAGTACTCTGTCTCCGAAGGTGCGGCCCGCATGGTGCTGCACGAGCTGTTCGCTCTGCCGGTACTCCGGGAGCATGTTTCACAGGGGCTAACCTGGCGCGTTATCCTCAGTCGCCTGTCGGATGACGCTACGCCCTTGCCAACACCACCATCTCATGGCAGGTGAATCGGTCTATCAGAATGCTCACCCCGTCCTCCGTACGTTCCAGTGCAGCTGACCGACCGAGAGGTTCGAGTGTGGCACTCTGGATCTCCGGAAGCCTGAGCGTGACCTCAACGTCGTGAAGCGGCACCAGATCCTCGATGACTTCAATCGCCTTCGTGTCGCGCGCTCCGTTGTTCTGGTTGTTTCCTCCCGACAGTTGCATCGCCGCCCCGCGGGTTATGGTATTCGCGTAGAGAAGGTGGAGCACGTAGCGGTTCTTCCCGGGCTGATCCATGAGACTTACCCGTGCTGTAGATGGCATGTTCGTTGTCAGCCGTTTCTGCCCGCCAAGGAGGAGATCGATTGCGCCGGATACAAAGCTCTTGTATGCCACCGCTCCGTAGGCGTAATAGAGTGTGAACACCGGGTGAGCAAGGTAGACTATGTTGCCGTGCTTCACTCCTGCCGCGTAGCCTGAGGGTTCCGGGCGGTACGGTGTATGCTGGTGGCTGCAGAAACGATCCCAGCTGCGATTGAAGTACGGGTCGTAGACATCGCCGAGTGAGATCCCGTTGGTGACGCTGAGTCTTCGGCTCCGGAGGTAGGCCACAATGGGTGAGTCAACACCCGTCGGACGCAGCCCCGCTTCGGGAAGGATAAAGTCAGGCGAGTAGGGGTTCTCTTCGCCCACCGAAGCACCCAGATCAAAGAGCGGTTGGCCCTCACTGTCGAGTCCGCTTGATCCGCTCAACAGCAGCGTGCCACCCCCGGCGAGGTAGTGGTTGAGCTTCTCCCTGAGTCTTGGTCCAACATCGATCTCATCTGGAAGGATGACCATTCGGTAGGCACCAAACTCCATCTCCTCGTCCAAAACGTCGAACAGATAGTGGCCCTCGAGCAGGATCCGTGATGCGCCCGTGTCCGCCTTGCTCTCGCGCCTCGACGCGTGACCTGGATCTGCCACGTGGTTCGCGGCACTCGACAATAGACCGATGTCCGCGACGTTCGCCACGTCGCGGCACCACGCTTCCTTTGCCTCAACCTCTGCATAGGCGGCGCCGATCACCCGATATGTGGACAGATCCGCCTGTCCGCTCGGGTGGAGCTGATCACCTACACTGCACTTTGAGCCAAAGGCGAGCATTGCCGCACATTCGTAGCGCAGCGCGTTCGGGTGCTTATACCCACCAAACTCTCCCCACGTGGTGTGAAACTTTCCGGTCATGCCGAGAAAATCCATTCCCAGGTTAGAGACGTACTTCGCTGAGAAGGGGAAGTGGTCGTAGCCCCATCCGCCGGTGGGAAGGCTCTCGAGCTCCAGGTGACTGAACCAGGGAAGCACGTTCCGATTGCCGGGGCTCACGTGGCCGGAGTTATGAAAGACCGGCATGTCAGGATCCTTCACCTTGCACGCCGCCGTGATGCGCTTGAAGTACTCCATGGTGACTTCGTCTGCATTCGCCCGTCGGTCCGCGGCCGCGGTGGGATCAAGCCCTCGCTCCTGCATCCGTTTCAAGCAGTACCGGCAGCAGCATGGTCCCTGATGGATGATGTCCAGGAAAACCCCGTCAGCATCCGGGTAGCGTGTGACTGCCTCCTGCGTCTTGGCGATCAGGTAATCCAGGTACGGGGTGTTGAAACAGAGCGTCTTGAAGCCGGGCTTGAGCGGACTATTCGTCCATCCCTGGTATCCGCCTTCCGGACTGATCTCGCGCCACTCTGGATGAGCCTCCGCTGCAACATTATCCACGCCGGCCGTGAGATAGACCGGTACCTTCACATCAATCTCCCGGCACGCCTCCATCTGGGCCGCAAGCAGATCGAACTCCAGATTCGGATGCATCCTGCCCACCTCTGTGGGATGGTAGCTCCAGCCGTGGTGCCCGGAGCTGAAGCACGTGATGGAGTCTACATGACCGACTGTGAGCGCCTCCTGAAACTGTTTTTTATTGAAGCGGGCGCCGATCTCAGGAATAGCCGGGCCGGTGTGAAAGTCTAAGTGAACCTGTCGGAAGCGCAGTGTCTTGTGTTTCATGCTACGTGACTATAACACGGGTAGACCTACATCGTTTTGAACCGTTTTATTCTTTGCACATACGCCCCCTGCGGAATTGGGCCGTCGAGCAACGGGTCACCTGTCTGTTCCATCCACTCTCGAAGAGCCCCAGCCAGTCGGTGCAGCGTGTCCCGGTGTACGGGATCCTCAGCCAGGTTGCTTAGCTCGCTTGGATCGGCGTCCAGATCGTAGAGCTCGAGCGGCGGATGGTAGAAGGCAGCCCGCTGCTCCTCGTTTGCCAGAAGTATCTCCGGATAGTCCCGGGCGTTGTTCAAGTAGTCTACCGAACTCTCCTGGTAGGGCGCTGACTCAAAGATGGAAGGGAGGAACCGAAACTGATTCTAACGACGACGGAACCACACCCTCGTGGTGAAACGGACGGTGCGGTTCAAAGAAGCCTACGGAAGTGAAGAAGGGTTTTCCCAGCTCGCTTCGGTTTTGCAGGAACTCCGCAGCCTCCCGGCCGACAGAGTCGGCCCGCCCTGTCGGATGGATGTGCTGATAGCCAAGCCGTTCGGGAACCGGGCTTTCGTGCTGCACCCCAAAGAGGTGCGTCTCGTACCCGCTGTCAGTCAGCATCTCTGCCAGGTGCACTTCGTTCTCGTTGAGATCATTCGCGAACTCTCCGTGCGTCAATCCCACTACTCCGTTGGCATGCGGGTACCTGCCGGTCCACAGAGCGGCACGTGACGGGCTGCACTGGGGCGCCGTGCAGAAACTTCGCACAAAGCGGGTTCCTCCGCCTGCCAGGCTGTCAATGTGGGGTGTGCGCACCCCGAGGGCTCCGTAGCAACCGAGATGTTGCCCAAGGTCGTGGCTGATGATAAAGACGATGTTTGGCCTCTGCTCTCTCATGTATCTTCCTCCAACGCGTTGGCAATCGTTGATTCCCAGCTCATGCCACCGATCAGTCTGACGCGCTTCATGGTTCGTGACGTGTCACACTTCTGTCGGTATCATCAAGGGCGATGGCTCGTGATCGCACGCTGAAACTTGGGACTCTCTCTGCGCTGTTGGCCTTTCTCATGTGGGGGCTTACGCCAATCTACTGGAGACAGCTTCACGGAATAGCGGCAGGGGAGATATTGGCCCACCGTATTGTCTGGTCCGCGGCTATTCTCATGGTACTGAGTCTGCGGGTAGGGCGCGTTCCCTGGATCAGCCTTACACTTGCCGCCAGTTTTGGATTCTACGGATTGGTAAAGAAGGTGGGAAGGCTCAACTCGAGTGTGAGCCTCCTGGTGGAGCTGGTCGTGGGGCAGGCGTCCGTTTCCGGCGGAGCCTTCGGCTCCGGGGAGTGGCTGTATACCCTGCTCCTTGCTGGGGCGGGTCTGGTGACCATCGCACCGTTGCTTCTATTCGGGGTTGCAGCGCGTCGGATCCCGCTTTCGCGGGTTGGGATTCTGCAGTACGTTGCACCCACCCTGATGCTGTTGCTTGGCACTTTACTGTACGGTGAGTCGTTCACAACTGCACATGCCATCAGCTTTGGTCTGATCTGGTTGGCCCTGGGCCTCTACACCGTTTCCATGCTCCAGGGAGCCCGCGCAGACAGGAGGACACCATGAACGCACCAACCCTGGGCCTCAGCCTTTTGGCTGGTCTACTCTCGTTCCTCTCCCCCTGTGTTCTGCCGCTTCTGCCCTCCTACCTCTCATTCGTAGGAGGCGTGACTCTCACGGAGTTGAAGGACGATCGGGCAATCCGCAGAGCGCTTCTGATCAACACGGTATTCTTCGTCGTCGGGTTTTCAGTGGTTTTCGTCACGCTGGGCGTGGTATTTGCCGGATCGGCTCTTTTTGCGCCCGGTGCTGCCCGAGTGATCAACGTTGTCGCCGGGGGCATCGTCATCGTGCTTGGGCTCAACATCATCTTTGATTTTATCTCCATCCTGAACTTCGAGCGAAAGGTTCACGTTACCCGCCGGCCGAAGGGAAAGATTGGTTCCTTTTTGGTTGGACTTGCTTTTGCAGCCGGTTGGACACCCTGCATCGGGCCTATCCTGACCGGTATTCTGCTTCTGGCAGGACGCTCCGGGACGGTGGGAACTGGGGTTCTCTACCTCTCGGTCTATTCACTGGGGCTCGCCATTCCCTTTCTGCTCACCGCGGCCTTCTTCAGCCGGGCGACGGGGCTGTTCAGCCGGCTCAGGCGCCATTTCCGTCTTATTCGGATTGTCAGTGGCGGACTGCTGATCCTGATCGGGCTGCTCATTGCTGTGGGAAGGTTCCAGAACCTGAACATTGTTCTCTTTCAGGCGGCTACTGCGGTCGGTCGCTGGACGGAGGGAAATCCGCTTGCTGCCCGGATCGTTCCGGCGGTGGTTCTGCTCCTTCTTGCCACCCCGTTTTTTGTTCGCGTCGGGCGTTCTCGCAAGAAGTCGAAAGAGCATGACTCATCCGAGGGAACCGCCATGGGCTCAGCGATCGCGGGGATCGTGCTTGCCTTGCTTGCGACCCTCCAGCTCGTCGGTGTTCTGAGCATTATGAGTATTGTCTCGGTCTGGTTGCGCTTCCAGGGGATCTGAGGCTCATGGCCACTGGGCACCGATGCGCGCAGTATCCAGCGAGTAGAGCGAAGTGTGCGCGGTAATGAACAGCGTGTTCCGCTTTGGTCCGCCGAACGTAAGGTTCGCAACCGACTCTCCCACCGGGACCCGAAGGAGAAGGTCGCCCTCCGGGTTGTAACAATTGACACCGGTTCCCGCGCTCGTCCAGACGTTCCCATCGGTATCAAGGCGGAAACCGTCGCTCGCGCCGGCCTGGCGCATGTCTGCAAAGATACGCCCTCCGGTCAGAGTGTTGTCCCTGCTGACGTTGAAGACACGGATGTGGGGTGGACCGTCTGCGTGTGCTGAGGTCCGACCAGTATCTGAGACATAGAGCAGCGACCCGTCAGGCGAGAAGGCAATTCCGTTCGGCATGAGGAAGTCATCCGCCACAACGGTGAGCGTTCCGGCCTCCGGATCCAGGCAGAACACGTAGCAGCCGTCGAGCTCCTGTTCGGACTTATGCCCCTCGTAGTCCGTCTGGATGCCGTAGGTTGGATCGGTGAACCAGATGGTGCCGTCACTCTTGACTGCCAGATCATTCGGCGAGTTGAGTCGCTTCCGCCGGTATTCGCTTGCGAGCACCGTTATTGAACCGTCATACTCCGTGCGCGTGACTGCGCGGCTGCCGTGCTCACAGGTCACCAGTCTTCCCCGTAGGTCACGCGTATTGCCGTTCGCGTTGTTCGCCGGTGCACGAAATTCGGTGACGCTTCCGGCGGCCCATCGAAGCATCCGGTTGTTCGGGATGTCGCTCCAGAGAAGCATCTGAGCATCCATAAAAAAGACCGGACCCTCGGCCCACTTTGTACCAGTGTAGAGCCTCTCGAGCAGCGCGGCGCCCGGAACGTACAGGTGAGCATCTGCGGTGTAGCTTTCGTAGACCGGCATAGAACCTCCACAACCATCATATCAATTTTGGCAACGCTGTGCCTGGTCCCTTGTTTTACGGCAAGACGGGTCGTGACGGCCGGCGGGGCTCTTGTGCGTCAGACGCCTCTGGTGCACCATGGTATGCAGGAGCGTCTCATGGTTCACATCGTGGTTGTCACCGGTGGACGGTTGATCAACCAGCCTTTTGGAGTTGCCCGGCGAGAGATGGAGCATGGTTCATGAGCCGGACTGCAGTTTCGGTGAAGGACGGAGACTTCTACGTGAACGGGAAGATAACCTATCCCGGTCGGGAGTATGGCGGCCGCCGGATCGAAGGGCTTCTCATGAACTCCCGTATGGTGCAGGCGGTTTTCGATGACCTGAATCCTGAGACCCGCAGTCGTTTTGACTACCCGGATGCTCCCTGGGATCCGCAACGGAACGTCGATGAGTTCTGTGCCGCCCTGCCGATTTACTACCAGCACGGGCTGCTCGCTGTCACGGTGAACATGCAGGGTGGCAGTCCGGAGGGATACTCGCAGGAGCAGCCCTGGGTCAACAGTGCCTTTGCTCCGAACGGAACGCTTCGGCCGGCCTACATGGAGCGCCTCACTCAGGTTCTGACCGCTGCTGACGCCATTGGAATGGTTGTGATACTGGGCCTTTTTTACTTCGGTCAGGACGAGCATCTGGAGGATGAAAACGCGATCCGTAGTGCGGTGATCAACACCATGGACTGGCTGAAGTCCGGCAATTGGTCTCACGTGCTCGTGGAGATTGCGAATGAGATAGATGTGCCCCGGTACGAGCATGAGATCATTCGGCCTGAGCGGTGTGATGAGCTGATCGCGCTCGTGCGGGAGCATGGCGACAACAGATTCCTGGTCGGGACCAGTTGGGGTGGCGGCACCATACCTTCTGAGCGGATCGTCGCAGCGAGCGACATCATTCTGCTTCACGGCAATGGAGTTGAGGAGCCCGAGCGAATCCGCACCATGGTCGATCAGACCCGGACTCTCGATTCCTATACGGGTCAGCCGATCGCTTTCAACGAGGATGATCACTTTGCGTTCGAGGAGGCAGACAACAATATGCTTGCCGCACTCGATCGGCATGCAAGCTGGGGATTCTTCGACTGGCGTAGGAATGGCGAAGGGTTCTCTGATGGATACCAGAATCCACCGATCGACTGGACGGTCAGCTCCCCACGCAAGCGCGGTTTTTTTGGCCTTTTGAAGAATGTGTCCTCTCATAACATGATGGAGAACTACGGTGATTGATGGATTGACACTGACCCTTGTTGGAATGCTGTTTGTAGGTGCCTTTCTCGCCGTGCTCGTTCTGGCAATGGTGCTCCTTCGCTACCTCGCCGGCAGAGTTGCATCCGCCGAGGCACCAACCGGTGAGGCTGTCGCCGCGATTGCGGCCGCGGTTCGTGCGCGGCGGTCCCAGCTGTTCGAGCTGTCGCCCTCATCAAAGAACGGAAGGAAGTAACGGTGAAACATATCGATTGCATGGTGACCGGGTTTCGAGATGGATTTCAGAGTTTCTACGGAGCTCGTGTTCTCACCGCAGACTTTCTGCCTGCGTTCGAAGCAGCGGTGGACGCGGGTTTGCAAAAACTGGAGGTTGGGGGCGGGGCACGTTTTCAATCGCTCTATTTCTACTGCAATGAAAACGCCTTCGACATGATGGATAGCCTGCGAGACGTTGCAGGTCCTGATTCGGATTTCCAGACGCTCGCTCGCGGGATCAACGTGGTGGGGCTCGATTCTCAGAGTCGGGACATCATTGACCTGCACGCCCGGATGTTCCGCAAGCACGGGATCACGACCATACGGAACTTTGATGCATTGAACGACGTGAACAATCTTGTCTACAGCGGACAGCGTATCCACGAAGCCGGACTGAAGCACGAAGTGAGCGTCACAATGATGGGTTTACCGCCGGGACTCACGGGGGCACACGACCCGGACTTTTACGTCGGCGTTCTGCGTCGCATCCTGGAAGCCGATATTCCGTTTGCGTCGGTCTGCTTCAAAGACGCATCGGGCACATCAACCCCGGCCATTGTGCACGAGACGATTCGCCAGGCGCGAGCGCTGCTTGGAGAGGACGCTCACATTGTGTTTCACAGCCACGAGACTGCGGGACTGAGTATTCAGCAGTATCTGGCCGCGATCGAAGCGGGAGCCTCACAGGTTGACTGTTCACTTGCACCAGTCTCGGGAGGCACCTGCCAGCCGGATATCCTCACTCTCTGGGCGGCACTACGCGGCACCGAATACGACCTTGGGATCGATGTAGAGAAGGTGCGCGAGGTAGAGCGAGTCTTTACCGAGTGCATGAGCGATTACTTCACACCGCCTGAGGCGCTCGCCGTGGCGCCTACCATTCATTTCTCACCAATGCCGGGAGGTGCGCTTACCGCCAACACGCAGATGATGCGGGACAACGGAATACTCGACCGGTACGCGGAGGTGATCGCGGCCATGCGTGAGGTCGTGGAGCGCGGTGGGTTTGGTACCTCTGTCACGCCGGTGAGTCAGTTCTACTTCCAGCAGGCGTTCAACAACGTCATGTTTGGACCATGGGAGAGGATGGCTGAGGGGTACGGAAAAATGGTCCTTGGCTATTTCGGGAAGACCCCGATGCCGCCGGATCCCGAGATTGTACGCCGCGCTTCTGAACTCTTGGGTCTCGAGCCTACTACCGAAGACCCTATAGACCTGAACGACGCTGACCCGTCAAAGGGCGTTGAGGCAGCTGCCTCTATGCTTGTATCCGAAGGCCTTGAACAGAGCGAGGAGAACATCTTCATTGCCGCCACCTGCAAAGAGAAGGGTCTGCAGTTCCTGAAAGGAGAGGCTCGGGTTTCAGTTCGAAAGGTTGAGTCCGCAGGGTCCAACGAAGAAGGTCCCAGGCCCGACGTTCAAGCGTCAGGATCTGGTTCGGCGGTCTCGTTCACCGGCCCGGTCATGGTTCGCGTGTCCGGACGCGACTACCGGGTTACGTTCGACGGAGACGATGTTGTGGTGGATGGAAAGCGTTATCCGGTCTCGGTTGCTGCAGAGGCTTCTGCAGAATCGGGCGCCGGTGTCGCGCGCGCACCGGACACGCCTGCTTCTCCCGGCAGTTCGGCTCCGGTAACCGCACCGTTTGCCGGGCTTGTCCTTCGCATCGTGACCGAGCAGGGAGCCCGGGTTTCAAAGGGCGACCCAGTGGTGGTGATTGAGAGCATGAAGATGGAGACCGTGCTCTCATCGCCAGTCTCCGGAACGGTGAGTTCCGTGCTGTGCGCTTCCGGCGATCAAGTTGCCAGCGGGCAGGAGCTCGCGCGGGTGGAGCCCTCATGAGCGTGGGTAGAGCACTGGCCGAACTCTGGCAGACCACCGGGCTTGCGGGCCTGACCTGGGGCCAGGGTGTCATGATAGCGGTGGGCCTGTTTCTCATCTATCTCGCCATCGCTCGGAGATTTGAACCCCTGCTACTCCTGCCCATTGGGTTTGGGGGGATACTGGCGAACATTCCGTTTATCGGGATTGCAGAGGCGGGGGGATTCGTGGGGCAGATCTATGCGGTTGGCATCTCTACGGGTGTCTTCCCCTTGCTCATATTCATGGGAGTCGGCGCACTGACAGACTTTGGACCGCTTTTGGCCAACCCACGGACCGCACTGCTGGGAGCGGCCGCGCAGTTCGGGATCTTCGCGACGCTTCTTGGAGCAATCGGGCTGGGCCGGCTTGAGTCGATCGGGTTTACAATCGCGGATGCCGCAGCCATCGGTATCATAGGCGGGGCCGATGGGCCTACGGCCATCTTTCTCGCGAGCCGATTGGCACCGGAGCTTCTGGGGTCGATCGCGATTGCTGCCTATAGCTACATGGCGCTCGTCCCCATCATTCAGCCGCCGATCGCAAAGCTTCTGACGACAAAGGCCGAGCGTTCCATTCGGATGGAGCAGCTACGCGAGGTGTCCAAGCTTGAGCGAATCCTTTTCCCGCTCATAGTTCTGGTCATCTGTGCGCTACTTCTGCCCACAGCGACCCCCCTGATTGGATCACTGATGTTCGGAAACCTCCTCAAAGAGTCGGCTGTGACTGATCGCCTTTCCCGAGCAGCGCAGAATGAGCTCATGAACATTGTGACCATTCTACTGGGTCTGTCAGTCGGCTCACGATTGCAGGCGGATCAGTTCCTGACCGTCGAAACCCTTGGTATCCTGGTGCTGGGCCTCGTCGCATTTGCAATCGGCACGGCCTCAGGGGTACTGCTTGCGAAGCTGATGAACAGATTCAGTCGCCAGCCAATCAACCCGCTCATCGGAGCCGCCGGGGTAAGCGCGGTCCCTATGGCCGCCCGTGTTGCAAACAAGCTTGGTCAGGACGCGAATCCGGACAATCATCTGCTCATGCATGCCATGGGCCCAAACGTAGCCGGCGTGATAGGATCCGCAGTCGCCGCAGGCATCCTTCTCGCTTTGGTCCCGCTCCTGTAGGATAGAGCCATGCTGATTGATCTGTCTGGAAAAGTTGCTATCGTTACCGGGGCTGCGCAGGGGATCGGACGTGAGATTGCGATGAGACTTGCTCGCGAAGGAGCTTACCCTGTCGCCATCGACATAGCTGCGGAACCTCTGCAGACGCTTGAGCAGGAGCTTCGGGATCAGAGCCTTCCCGGAGAAACCGCGCTCTGTGATATCACAGACGAGTCCCAGATAGCGCAGCTGGTGTCTCGCCTGGGCCGCGAACGAGGGCACATCGATGTCCTGGTCAACAATGCCGGCATCTTCCGGGGCGGAGCCGTGGAGTCCCTTAATCAGAAAGCATGGGAACTCTCTTTCCAGGTAAACGCCACCGGCACGTTCCTTATGTGCCGGGCGGTGCTCTCCATCATGAAACGCCAAGGGAGTGGGCGCATCATCAACGCGGCAAGCTTTGCCGCAATTGTACCCTCACTGTTCTCTGCCGCCTATGCGGCATCCAAGGCCGCCGTTGTCTCCTTCACCCGGGTACTCGCCGGTGAACTGGGCCCCTGGGGTATTACCGTGAACGCCTACGCCCCCGGGATGGTCCCTACCGAGATGAACGGATTCGCCGGACGTCCCGCCGCCGAGCAGGAGCGTTTGCTCGACCTGCTGACAATTAGAAGGTGGGAGCGAGCCGAAGATGTTGCAGATCTTATCTGCTTTCTGGCCTCAGAGAAGGCCAGCTACATTACCGGGACCCTGATTGATGTAAGTGGTGGAAAACTGGTAACGCAGATACCATCGGACGCACGGGGCGACTCTCCCGCCTGAACCACCGCGCCATTGCAAGGCCGGGCACACCCGCAGCTGACTGCAGCGAGCAATGGAGATCATTGAGGAGCGAGAGTGGATTGCCGTACGCCGGTCGAATCTCAAGTATTACGACGAGGTCGAGCTCTACTATCGAAATCCTCGCGGCAAGATATCGCTCTACAATCCGTCCGGCATGCCTTTTACCGACGAGTCGCTTGATGCCAGGATCTATCTGGGGCAACTCTACATACGCCCGCAAGACAAAATCTGCAGTATCAACAACCGTGTTGGTAGCAGCGGCGTTTATCCGCAATAGCGAACC
>CAZREG010000041.1:0-24230 GCA_964599075.1 uncultured Spirochaetaceae bacterium
GGACCGTCTTCCCGGTGCCGGGCGGCCCAACGAGCGCGACCGTTTTCACAGGTGTTGCACGTCCGCGCTCAACTACGTCATCAATTCCTGGGGCCGCGTGGTAGGTATCCGGATGGAGGCGGACATGGAAGGGATAGCGCATGTTGGGATGGACGTCGACGAACAGAAGATTGCGATCGCCGTGGTAAAGGACTGTGAGAGCGAGCCGCGAACGATGATCCTCGTCTTCGGCCACCGGGCTCGAATCTGGGTCACAATACGCTCAAGCTCGGTATCCGAGCCGACGGTCACGGTTACCAGCCCGTCAATCTCCATTCCCAGTAGCTCGACCACGGGAGAAATGAGCGCAATACCGGCGACCAAACCCATCCAACCGATCCAAACCGGTATACGGCGCTCCCGAATCACAAGCTGCGGAAGTACCACTCATGCCGGCTCCGTCCGGATCATCGCCTACGCTCACGCGCCTTGAGCTCGACCTCTTCAATAGAGCTGTTGGCAGTTTTCTGGAACCTCGATCGGGGGTGGGCTACGTTTGAAGCTATGAACCACCGTCGGGCCACGCTTGTTCGCTCTATCATCACAATCGCGTTGGTGGTACCGCTTGTTGCCGGCTGTCGCCTGTTCCCACCGCACCAGACGGCGTTCGATGCGGTCAGGGATCTGTCGGGCAGCCTTGCGGTCTACCCTGAAGCTGAGGGCTTCGGGTCATCGACCCGCGCGGGCCGGGGCGGAGAGATCATCCGCGTCACGAACCTGTCCGGTAGAGGTGCGGGATCACTCCGAGCCGCCCTGCAGCAAGAAGGGGCGCGCATCGTCGTGTTCGAAGTGGGTGGGACCATTGAGCTGGACTCCCCAATCACCGTTCACCATCCGTTCCTTACCGTCGCAGGGCAGACCGCTCCAGATCCAGGAATCACCCTGATCGGAAGCGGGATCGTCATCTCTACCCATGACGTACTGGTGCAACACATTCGGTCTCGGCCCGGTGACGGGACCGTCGGGACAGCGCCTGAAAACCGCGACGGGATCAGCGTAGTTGGCTCCCCGGACGGCTTGACGGATGTATACAACGTGGTCGTCGATCACTGTTCGATCAGCTGGGCGATCGACGAGGGAGTAAGCACCTGGTATGACGGTGTTCGTGATGTGACTTTCTCCTACAACATCATCGCGGAGAATCTGAGCGAATCACGACACCCGAAAGGTGAACACTCGAAAGGGCTGCTGATCGGCGATCATTCGCGGCGCATCAGTGTGATTGGAAATCTCTTCGCCCACAACATGCGGCGGAATCCTTTGCTGAAGGGTGATACGTCCAGCTTGGTGGCCAATAACGTCATCTACAACCCTGGGACTGAGGCAATCGGATTCTCCGACCCGGAATGGTCGGGCCGATCTATTGCAACGATTGTTGATAATCTCTTTATCCCCGGACCCGACACGGCCGGCAGCGAGTTCGTCCGGCGGGGCATTGGTACAAGTAGTGGCATCGAGATATTCCTTGCCGGGAACACGGTCCGCAACGGCACCCTTGTAGAGTTTGTCGCACCTCCGTCGATCGCGAGTGTACTCGTCAATAGCGCTCCGGTCTGGGTGGAACCGTTCGAGCCCGTTACCGTTTCGCAGCTGGAAGGCGTCGTCCTCAGCATGGCCGGTGCCAGGCCTGTGAGCAGGGATCTGGTAGATGAACGGATTGTAGAGAGCGTGCGGAACGGAACCGGGATGATAATCGACAGCCAGAACGATGTCGGCGGCCACCCGGCGTCCACTCCTACATCGATCTCGCTGTCCATTCCCGAGAACCCACACGGTGACGACGATGCCGATGGATACACCAATGTGGAGGAATGGCTTCACAGCCTGGCTGCCGATCTGGAGTTGAACTAAGGCTGCGTGAGGTTATCGTGAGTTCATACAGACGAACGCGAGGCTCAAGCCTGCTCCAAGCGACCAGCGAATAACCGATCATCTCTTTCCAGTCACAACCCGATTCAACTCGAACTGATCGACATGCTGGGCAAATACCCGCTCAGAAAGTACTCTGTACCTGGGAGACGAAGGATGGACAAGGCAGAATTGCGGAGCCGGACTCAGAGCATCCTGGACGAGTTGCCTGAAGACACATCGTGGGACGATCTGATGTACCGCATATACGTCCGGCAGAAGATTGAGAAGGGGATCAAATCAGCAGGAGAAGAAGCGCCCAGGACTGCTGATGAGATCCGCCGTTCGCCGGGCGTTTCCGGCCGACGGGTGCCTGAGTACGACGACCCGAAGTTGAGGGAAGTGTTGTGCGACAACTTCCGGGTCATCTATCGCATCACCCATCAGATCATCTCAACTGGACGTCATTTTTTCCCAGTCACCTTGATCACATGATACCCGAACTGCGTCCGTACTGGGTCTGAGAGTGAGCCGACGCCCAGCTTACGGCAGGCGGCTTCGAACTCTTTAACCATCTTGCCTTCGCCGAACCAGCCCAGGTCGCCGCCTTTGCTCTTGCTCGGGCAGGTAGAGTGGCGCTGCGCGAGATCCTCGAAGCGGGCGCCCTGCTGTATCTCCTGGCGGATCTTCTGGGCGAGGGCGCGATCAGAGACCAGGATGTGACTTGCCTTCCATTCCATAGCAGAAAAGTACGGGCGGCCCGTCGTGGCGGCAAGTGGCTACGGCATTTCCGACATCGATCTACAGACTAAATGGTCATCTCCTCAGTGATCTCGTTCTTCTCAAACTGCATGCGGTAGAGACGGGCGTAGAAGCCGTTCTGTGCCATGAGCTGATCGTGGGTGCCGTGCTCAACAACCCCCCTGTTGTGAAGCACAATCACCTGGTCAGCATTCTTGATCGTAGAGAGGCGGTGGGCAATGATAAAACTGGTGCGGCCTTCCATAAGCGTGAGCAGCCCCTTCTGGATAGTTGCCTCGGTGAGGCTGTCCACATTGGATGTGGCCTCATCCAGGATGAGAATTCGGGGGTCGGCAAGCACCGCTCTTGCAATCGCGAGCAGCTGACGCTCTCCTTCGGAGATGTTCTCACCCCGCTCCGCCAGCACTGTCTGGTAGCCGTCGGGCAGCCGGCGGATGAAGTGATCAGCGTCAGCGGTGACGGCAGCCTCTACCGCCTGCTCATCCGTCGCCTTTGGGTTGCCGTACTTGATGTTTGCCATGATGGTGTCTGCAAAGAAGTAGGGCTCCTGGAGCACCACGCCCATCCGGGTTCGCAGGCTGTCGAGCTCAAGATCGCGGATGTCGGTGCCGTCAACGGTGATAGCGCCTGAGCGAACGTCGTAGAAGCGGGAGAGGAGATTGACCAGCGTTGTCTTGCCGGCGCCGGTTGGTCCAACAATCGCAACAACCTGGCCGCTCTTCGCCTCAATAGTAACGTCACGGATAACCGTCTGTTCCGGGAGATAGCCAAAGGTTACGCTCTCGAATGAGACGTCGCCGCGGATGTCATTGATGTGCACCGCATCGGCCTTGTCCACAATCTCCGGCTTTTCGTCCAGGATGGCGAAGACGCGCTCCGCGCCGGCGAGCGCCGACTGGATGAGGTTGTAGACTTCCGTGATCTGGCGAAGCGGCTCAAAGAAGCGCCGTCCGTAGAGGACGAACGCCGTGATAAGGCCGATGGAGTAGTGACCGCCCCGGGTGATGGCCAGGTAACCGCCGACGCCAACCACCAGAGCACCGGCGAGCCCGTTTATGATGCGCATGACTGGATGAATTGCGAGACCGGCAATATCCGCCTTTGCCCCCGCCAGTCGCGCCTTGTCGCTTACTACCCGGAACTTCTGATTGGTCGCTTCCTCGCGACGGAAGGACTTGATCAGTCGGGTGGAGCTCACCGACTCATTGATAGTGGCACTCATTGCCCCCACGAGCGCCTGATTGGCACGAAACGCCTGACGAACAATTTTGCCGATGTAGCCGGTTGTCAACAGGAGGATAGGCAGCAGCCCAATGATCACCAGACTGAGCGGAACATCGAGCGCAATCATTGCAATGAGGATCCCCACAACGGATACCAGTCCACCGAGCAGATTCGCGAATCCATTGGTCAGCGCGTTGTAAATCATCTCAATGTCGTTCGTAACTCTGGAGATAATGTCACCGACCCCGCGGCTCTCAAAGTATGACATGCTGAGCTTCTGCAGGTGTGAGAAGCTGTCTTCGCGAAGCCGGTAGACAAGCCGATTGCCCACGCGATTCATGAATCCGCCGTTCACCGCCTCCGTGAGCCAGCTGGCAACGTAGATGCCCACCACAACGAGCATCTGCGACACAAAGAGCGCTGCGTTGGGATTTCTCTCCACGTGCTCGGTGATCGCATTTCCAAGGGTTGCCGGGGCGATTGCCTGCAGCACTGAGCCGGTGATGATGGCGATGCTGACCACGATGAGTGAGGGCCACTCCTTTCCAAAGTATACCAGGAGCCGTCCGATCGCCTCCTTGAAGTTTCGTGGTTTCTCTATGGGTGCGCCTCCGCGGCCGGGCCCGCGTCCTGCGCCGGTCGCCCGGCCGCTGCTCTGACTCTGTTTGCCGTTCTGTGACGATCGGTTACTCATACTCGAATCTCCGCACTCTGTGTCTCGTAAATCTCACGATACGTGTCGTTCGTCTTCAGGAGCTCGTCATGGGTGCCTACCCCCGCGATCCGTCCCTCTTCCATGACTACAATGCGATCTGTGCGCATGAGGCTGTTGATCTTCTGGCTGATGACAATGACGGTTTTGTCGGTGAGCTCCCGGTAGAGGTTGCCTACGATCCGCCGTTCGGTGCTCGCATCCAGCGCGGAGGTGACGTCATCCAAAATGAGTACGTCAGGATCAGCGAGCAGGGCGCGGGCAATCGCTATGCGCTGCCGCTGCCCGCCACTGAGGCCGGAGCCGCGCTCACCTACGTGCTCCTGCCAGCCGTGCTCCTTCTCCTCAATGAACTCCAGTGCGCACGCAAGCTCTGCTGCCCGGCGGACCCGTTCATCCGGCTCGGCAATTGGTTCGTCCGAGTTCCGGTTGTAGGCGTAGGTGACGTTTTCAAGAATTGTTCCAGAGAGCAGAATGGTTTCCTGCAGGATCAGGTTGACCCGGCTCCTGAGGGTATCCAGGGAGTAGTCCTGCACGTCCTCTCCGTCTATCGCTATCACGCCGCAGTCCACGTCGTAGAGGCGGGGAATAAGGGCGGCAAGACTACTCTTGCCGCTGCCGGTTCGTCCGAGCACGCCGACCTTCTCTCCCGGCTCTATGACCAGATTGATCTGATCAATCGCATTCTGCGCGCCTCCGTAGGCAAAGCAGACATCCTTGATCTCTATCCGACCGTTGATTCGCTCCTTCACAACGGGTGCGCCGGCCTCCGTGATGGCCGGCTCCTCAGCCAGAAGCTCTTCAATCCGTGTTGCGGAGGCCGCTGCCCGGGAGATCATGGAGAGAGTAAATCCGAGTGCCAGGATGGGGAAGACGGCAAGCAGCGCGTACTCATTGAACGCTACAAGCTCTCCCAGCGTCAGCCCGCCGGCGGTTCCGCTCAGCGCGTTCTCAATGACTGCCACGCCACCGAACCAGCTCACCAGAACCACTGCCAGACGTCCGAGCAGGAAGAGGAAGGGGAATGCCATTGCCACCACGTAGCCTACCCGAAGGGAGAGCTTGAGAAAGTCCTGATTCCGCGTCTTGAAGCGTTTCTGTTCGTGATCCTGCCGGGCGAACGCACGAACCACCTTTGCGCCGCTGAGATTCTCCTGAATGACGTTGTTGAGCGCATCAAGTTTGGTTCTCACCTTTGCCCACAGAGGCCGAATGATAAATGCCAGTACAAAGAAGAGCGCCAGCGTGGACGGCAGCACAATAAACATGACCACACTCAGATCAGCATTGAGGCGGTACATAAGGATGAGGCTGCCGGTCAGCGTGATGATGGACTGAAGCATGAGAAAGAGCCCCATGCGAACGAACCCGCGCACCGTCTCTACGTCTGAGTTGGTCCGCACCAGCAGCTCACCTGTTCGCCACTTGTCCAGATTTGCGAAACTGAAGCCCATTATGTGGCGGAACATCTTGTTTCGAAGCTCGAATGCCATTCCCTGAGAGGCTCGGGCGAGAAGCACCCCGCCAATCAGGTGAATTCCACCGGAGAGTACCGCCGCAAGAACCAGAATCAGTGACCACTGAATCAATTGTCCCACGTCACCGGCGGAGACTCCCAGGTCAATCGCTCGTTGAGTGAGGATAGGCTGGATCAGGTTCGCGCCCGCCGCGATTGCCATAAGAACGATGGCGCTTGCAGCCTGCAGCCAGTAGGTGCGCAGGAACCTAAACAGTCGGACGAGTGCAGTCATCAGATTCTCCTTTCCGGGTGAGGTAGTCGGTGACCGCTTTCAGCGTGTCACGGGTAACAGTCTGGTTGTGGGCGTCAACGTCTTCGAGCGCCTCTCTGAGGTGAGCGCAGCGGGCAAGGCGAAGCACCTCGAGCAGTTCGGCTCCCTTCGCAGTGGGTCGCAGCACGACCCGTCGCCGGTCCTCCTCGCTGCGGTGGCGCTCGAGCAGCTGCTCCTCCACAAGGCCGTCTACGAGGGAGGTCACCGTGCTGCGGGTAACCGGCATGCTCTTGTGAAGTGTTCCCATGTCCATCTCGCCGTGGCGCACAATGTGTGAGAGAACGTGGTAACGCGGAGGAGTCAGTCCGCTTTCGCGCAGCTCATGTCGGGAGAGACGCAGGAGGTTGTAATGCACGTCTCTAAGCAGCCGATCAAGCTGATCCGGGATGGATGTATTTCGACTACCGTTCATTTCGATTTTCGAAACATACGTCTGGTCGTCACTTTCCGGCAACAAAAAAGGAGTGGGTTTGCAAGATTTGCTGCTCCTGCGCATACTATGGCGATGGCAGTTCTGGTAGGTGAATCAAACCCGTTCAACGGCATCCATGTTGGTCCGGATAAACTCCCCGAGGATCCCGACGCGTTTGCTGAAACCCTTGCGTCGAGCATTCAACAGTGGCGCTCTGATGGGCTTCATGTGGTCTGGCTGCAGATTCCTATCGCTGCGGCGGCGCTTGTCCCGGTAGCGGTGGCCGCCGGGTTTGTCTACCATCACGCCACAGAGCAGTGGCTTCAGCTCACCCTGACGCTCCGTGAAGGTTCTTACGTCCCGCCGTTTGCCACGCACTACATAGGAGCCGGAGGGGTTGTTCTTGACGCCGATCGCAATCTTCTGGTCATACAGGAGCGGCATCACCGCCGCCCCCACCTGAAGCTCCCCGGCGGCGCGCTCCATCCGGGTGAGCATATTGCGGATGCGGTGGTGCGGGAGGTGAAGGAAGAGACCGGCATTGATACTCGCTACCTCTCGCTGGTCTGCTTCCGACACTGGCATGGCTACCGGCATGGCAAGTCTGATATCTACTTCGTATCACGCCTGGAGCCGCTGAATCATGAGATCCAGCTTGATCCTTTTGAGATTGCCGAGTGTCGCTGGATGCCGGTGGAGGAGTATCTTGCCCACGAGCATACGCACCAGTTCAACCGGAGAATCGTCCAGGCGGCGCTTGAGGGTGAACAGGGAAGCGGCGAGCTTCGCAGGCAGCAGCTGAACGAGTACGGCACACCGCAGACACATGAGATATTCATGCCGGGTGCGGCCGTGAGCGAACAGGGAGAGATCTATGGCTAAACAGACACCGGTTCGGATGAGCCGCGACCAGGTCCTTGCATTCCTTGAAGAACACGGCAGTGAGACCGCGAAGAAAACGTTGGTAAAGCACGGTGCACGCGAACCGTTCTTTGGCACCCGCATTGGTGACATGAAGCCGCTTGTGAAGAAGATCCGGCGCGATCATGAGCTTGCGCTTGAGCTCTACGAGACGGGCAACACTGATGCCATGTACTTCGCGGGGCTCATAGCAGACGAGACAGAAGTGACAGAGGAGCAGCTTCAGCACTGGGTGAGGCGCGCGTACTGGTACATGCTCAGCGAGTGTACCGTCGCCTGGCTGGCCGCCGAATCTCCGTACGGCTTCCAGCTGGCCCGCGAATGGATGGCTGCCGACGAAGAGATGATCGCCTGTGCCGGCTGGTCTACCTTCTCATCGCTCCTTCAGATCAGGAGTAACGACCAGTTCGACCGGTCGGAGCTTGAACAGCTTCTGGACACGGTTGAGCGATCAATCCATGGAGAACGGAACAGAGTCCGCTACGTCATGAACCAGTTCGTGATAAGCGTGGGCGCCGCAGTCCCGGAGCTCACCGAACGGTGTAAGCAGATTGGTGAGCGAATCGGCAAGGTCCGGGTGGACATGGGAGAGACTGCCTGTAAGGTTCCGCTCATCAAGCCGTACATTGAGAAGATAGAGGCCCGCGGGGCGATCGGGAAGAAGCGCCCAGAGGCCCGGTGCTGAGAGATGGCACCTGACGTTCGACCGGTGCGCTCACGCAAGGATCTCATGCGCTTTATTCGTCTTCCCTGGACAATCTATCAACACGATCCACGCTGGGTGCCTCCCCTCATCATGGATCAGAAGACGCTTCTCAGCAGAGTGAAGAATCCCTTCTTTGCGCACGCGGAGGTGGAGTACTTCCTGGCCTGGCGTGATGGCGCTGTGGTCGGCCGGATAGCTGCGGTTCACGATCGGAACTACATCGATTTTCAGAACGAAAACGCCGGCTTCTTTGGCTTTTTTGAATGTATCAACGATCAGCAGGTTGCCAACGCGCTCCTGCGAGCCGCCCGCGACTGGCTGGCTCCTCGTGGTCTTGAGCGCCTCTACGGTCCGGCGAACCCTGGTACGAACGATGTACTGGGGACGCTTGTAGATGCCTTCGACCGTTCTCCCGTGGTTATGATGCCGTACAACCCTTCCTACTATCCCACTCTGATGGAGGCTGCCGGGCTGGTACCGGCAAAGGATCTGCTCGCCTACTGGCTGGATGAGGATCACATGCGAATTGGCCGCCTGCAGCGAACCGTGGAGCTTCTGAAGAGGCGCTACAGCCTGCGTCTGCGGCCGCTCGATCTCAAGCGGCTGGATGAAGAGATTGCGCTCATCAAGGAGATATACAACGACGCCTGGGAGAAGAACTGGGGATTCGTTCCCTGGACGGACGCAGAGATCGAGCACCTTGGGCGCGAACTGAAGCCGGTAGCCGATCCGCAGCTGGTGATGTTTGCCTACCAGAACGAGACGCCGGTTGGTTTCTCCCTCAGTCTGCCCGATATGAACCAGGCGTTGATCCATCTTCGCTCCGGCAGGCTCTTTCCCTTTGGGATCTTTACGCTTCTGCGCCACCGGTCCGACATATCTCAGGTTCGCGTCCTTGCCATGGGCATCCGGCACGCGTTTCGGGGCCTGGGTGTAGATGCTCTGTTTTATGAGCGGACGTTTCGGTACGCCGAGTCAAAGGGCATGCAGCGTGGCGAGTGCAGTTGGATCCTTGAGGACAACCAGCCCATGCGTGCCGCCCTGGAGAAGATGGGTGCATCCGTCTACAAGACCTACCGGGTCTATGAGCAGCAGCTGCCAGGATGAAGCGTCTGGATCTCACAGACCGATGTATACTGGTCACCGGTGCGTCGAGCGGGCTCGGTCGCGCAGTAGCCTTTGCCCTTGCCGTCAACGAGGGCGCGCGTGTTGTCGCCGTTGCCCGGCGGGAGCCGCAACTCCAGCAGCTGTGTGCTGAGATTGTGCAGGCCGGAGGCGCGCCGGCGCAGGTGCTCCCCGCGGATCTTCTGGAGGAGGGGGCCGCAGAGCAGGTTGTCGAGCGTGCGAGCGCACTTGCCGGGGGAGAGCTCTTTGGGCTGGTGAACAACGCCGGGGTGACCTGGTACGGCAGGTTTGAACAGATGCCGGTTGAGCAGATAGAGCGTATTATCAGGCTCAACCTGTCGGTAAGCATACGCCTGACCTCTGCATTCGTCCGACAGGTTGGTGCGGTGACTCACCACGGCGACGGGAACAAAGCAGATCAAGCCGGTTCTACGGCGCAGGCGGCAATTCTCACCATCACCAGTCTGGGCGCGTTTGTTCCGGTTCCCTACCAGAGCGTCTACGCCGCGAGCAAGCACGCGCTCCAGGCGTTCAGCGAGAGTATTGCCGCTGAGCTGCGGAGCCGGAAGATCGTGGTGACCGCTGTGGCTCCCGGCGGGATTCAGACGGAGATGATTGAACTGGCCGGCCTCCACCACAAGTTCTCCGGCTCCTCCCTCGCCTCAGCCGATCGCGTTGCTCACGCTGCTATAAACGCCTGGAAGCGGGGCCGGCTTCGAACCGTGCCCGGGATTGGCAACAAGCTTGCTGCAATTGCCGCACGGCTGCTTCCCTCGCGGCTGATCGCCGCAGCTTCTGAGCGACTGTTTCGTCCATAGGGAGTCTGACTGAATCTTCCTTGGAGACGCTGTCTGAATGCCGAAAAACCTGCCGTCGCCGGTCTGCGGGGTGCCCGTGCGCCGGTGCATGTGTATACTCCCTCTCATGACCCACCCGTTTCTTACCCCGGCATTTCAACCCGACTGGCAGACGCTGAGCCCTGAGAACGTGAAGCCTGACATTGAGAAGGCGATTGTTGACGCTGAGACAGAGATACGAGCAATAGGTGCGCTTCCGGCCGCCGAGTGCACGTATGAGAGAACATTCGCCCGTCTTGAGCAGACGCTCGAGCGGTTCGAGAAGGCGTGGTCGCTTGTACAGCACCTGGATTCGGTACACAACGGTCCACAGCTTCGGGCGGCGATCAACGAGATGCTCCCGCGCGTGAGTCAGTTCATCGCCTCCGTTCCACTGACTGAAGAACTCTATGCCGCGCTCAAGCGTGCGGCTGATCGTTCTGAGACCAGGCTGCTCGACAAGACCAGACAACGGTACGTAGAGGAGACGCTCGCTGATTTTGTGCAGGAAGGTGCGGATCTGCCCGCCGAACGGAAGGCGCGGCTCATGCAGGTCAAGCAGGAACTTGCCGAGGCAACCCAGAAGTTCAAAGAGAACGTGCTTGATGCAACCAATGCATACGAGAAGCTTGTCGAGCAGGAGTCACTGCTCAAGGGGCTTCCCGAAAGCGCAAAGGCCGCCGCCCGGGCGAGCGCACGGAGTAAGGGGCTCGGTGACCAGGCAAACCCAGTCTGGCGGTTCACCCTGCAGATACCCTCGCTCCTCCCGGTTCTTCAGTACGCGGAGAACGAGCCTCTGCGGCGAGAGCTCTACGAGGCGAGGAACGCGATTGCCGCAAGCGGTGAATACGACAACTCTGCTCTTGTAAGCAGCATTCTCGCCCTCCGGCAGGAGCTTGCAGAGCTCCTGGGAAAGGCCTCCTTCGCAGACGTTGTCCTCCAGCGGCGTATGGCTGGAAGCGGCGCACGTGCCCTCTCATTCGTTGGCAACCTCCACGACCGAATCCTGCGCTCCTTCACGGAAGAGACCGCGGAGCTTGAAGCGTTCGCCGCCGCCGAGCGGGGTCTTCCTGAGCCGGCGGCTCTCGAACCGTGGGATGCGAGCTACTATACGGAGAAGCTGCGCAAGAAGAAGTTCGATCTGGACGCTGAAGAGCTTCGCCCCTACTTCTCCATTGACCGGGTGATTTCCGGACTGTTCGCGTTGGTTGAGACGGTTTTTGGAGTTCGGGTGAACGAGCTCTCCGGGCCCGAGAAGCCGTCAGTCTGGCATCCGGAGGTGCGCTTCTATCAGTTGCACGACCGAGCAAGTGGCGAGCACCTGGGCTCTTTCTATGCTGACTGGCACCCGCGTGAGAGCAAACGCGCAGGTGCCTGGTTCAACTACCTCTCCACCGGTGCCCGCGATGGTGATGTTCGTGAGCCACATCTGGGTCTGATCTGCGGTAACCTCACCGCGCCGGTGGACGGTAAGTCTGCGTTGCTCACCCATCGGGAAGTCCAGACTGTCTTTCATGAGTTTGGGCATCTGCTGCATCATCTGCTCGGAGACGTTTCTGTCAAGGCGCTGAACGGCGTGAACGTTGCCTGGGATTTTGTTGAGCTGCCAAGCCAGATCATGGAGAACTGGACATGGAAGCGTGAGAGTCTGGATCTGTTCGCACAACACTATGAGACCGGTGATAAGATCCCTGAGGAGCTCTTTGCGCGTATGAGTCGAGCCCGCACGTTCCGTGCGGCGTCTCTGATGATGCGGCAGCTGTCGTTTGGCAAGCTGGACCTGGAACTCCACGTCAACTACCCCGACCTTGGTGGGCGTGATCTGGACGAGCTGCTTGAGGATATCCTGGCAACCTACCACGCACCCACGCCAACAACGCACCGGACGAACGTACGGCAGTTCAGCCACCTGTTTAGCGGACCTACCGGCTACGCCGCGGGCTACTACAGCTATAAATGGGCAGAAGTGCTGGAGGCAGATGCCTTCAGCCGGTTCGAGAGAGAAGGGGTGCTCAACACCAGGACAGGTCGCGAGTTTCGTGAGCATATCCTCAGCAAAGGAAACTCACGACCGCCGCACGAACTGTTTGAATCCTTTATGGGCAGGGAGCCGGATACAGAGGCGCTTCTCGTCAGAGAAGGTCTTGCTTAGTCCAAGGTGTCACGCAGCTTGGGGATACACAAGAATCAGTAGGAGTACTTGCGGGCAATTGAGTCAATGACGTCCTGCATGTCCAGGAACAGGTTGACAAGTTCGGGGTCGAAGCGCCTGCCGGAGTTCGCTTTGAGGTACTTCTGGCAGTCTTCAACCGGCCACGGATCCTTGTAGGCGCGTTTGGTCGCCAGTGCGTCGTAGACATCCGCAATCTGCACAATCCGGGCACTCACCGGGATCTCGGCACCTCTCTTGGGGCGCCCGACCCGGACCTTGCGTCCAAAGATGTTGTCGGTATGGCCGGGATAGCCGGTCCCGTCCCAGCGCTCATGGTGGTTGAGCGATACCTCGCGGGCCATCATGTCCCAGGGGCTGTCGTCTCGCTTGAACAGTCTCGCACCGTATATGGTGTGCAGCTGCATGCGGCGAGTCTCCTCAGGGGTAAGCTTATTCCCCTTGCGCAGGATCGTGTCGCTGATTGCGATCTTTCCCACATCGTGGAGCATGGCCGCAGTACGGATGATCTCGCGCTTCTGAAGCATCTCCGCGCGCGCAACGCCGTTGGCTATTGCCCATTTCTCGTAGAGCTCAACCGAGTAGGCGCCCACGCGCTTGGCGTGCTGGGCGGTTTCAAACGGGTCACGCAGCCCACTGAGCTCCACCATGCGAAGGACCATCTCCCGTGCCATTTTCGCCCGTTCGATCGCGTCCGCTGCATTCTGGGCGAACTGACTTGCTATGAGTGTGTCGCTGTAGCTGAACGAGCCCACGTCACCCGACTCGCGAATGGAGTTGATAAGCTGCAGAACCCCAACCAGCCCTTCGTCTCGTGTGAGAAGCGGCACAATGAGCATGCTGCGGGTGCGGTAGTTCGATCTGGCATCGAACTCCGGGTTGAATGAGTAGCTGACCGTACTCTGAATATCATATACATCGTCAATGATCAGTGGTTCCCGGGACGCCGCAACGTGGCCGGCCAGGGATCGCTTGTTGATCGGAAGGCTCTGCTCGCTGTAGACGTATCGTGAGTCGGGGGTCTGGCCGGCAAAGAGCGAGTCGTTCTGCACAAAGCTGAAAAAGAGCCGATCCTTTGCCTTGAGGTAGATCGTTCCGGCATCAGCTGATACAAGCTGTCGCGCCTTTAACAGGACCGTTTCCAGGAGGGTATCCAGATCCCGAATGCGATTGAGTTGGAGAATTGTAGCAAGAACCCCGTCTGCGTTGCGCTTTGGCGGTGTGGGATCAAGATCGAGTCCCTGAGGTGCGTGACGCTGGTCGACAAACGTGTCGTCGTCTGAGTCGATCGGACCGAGCTCGAACACATTCGAGGAGTCTGCCATAGACTTCAATTATAGACCCCGGGACTGGAAAAATCGCAGCCGATTTTCCAGTACCACCGGACAGAGGTCCGAAATCGGTATCGGAACCTCTCCTATGGCTGGAGGCGTACCCGTTGCAACGCCTCCTGTGAGACTGCCCGAGCTGCGGTCAGCGTCCGAGCGCCTTCTTGATGAGACCGGGGATCTCATCAGGTTTGTCCGCCACTTCAACGCCGGCATCCTGAAACGCGGCCACCTTCGCCTGCGGGGTACCCTTACCACCGGAAATGATGGCACCGGCGTGTCCCATCCGCTTCCCTGCAGGTGCAGTGCGCCCGGAGATAAACGCAGCGACCGGTTTGGACATCCTTGTCTTGATAAACTCCGCCGCCTTCTCCTCATCTTCGCCGCCTATCTCGCCAATCACGACAACGGCAGCCGTTCCGGGATCGTTCTCAAAGAGCTCGAGCAGATCTGTAAAGGTTGTTCCAATGATGGGGTCGCCACCAATACCGATACAGGTGGACTGGCCGAGCCCGCTTGTGGTGAGATTGTAGACAACCTCGTAGGTGAGGGTTCCGGAACGGCTGATCACGCCTATATCACCCTGCTTGTGGATCTTGTACGGCATGATGCCGATCTTGCACTTTCCCGGGCTGATCAGGCCTGGACAGTTCGGGCCAATGAGGCGAAACCCCCTCTCTTTCACGTACCGGTAGGCGTCTACCATTTCCAGGACGGGTACTCCCTCAGTGATGCAGATGATCAGCGGCACGCCTGCATCAGCGGCTTCCCTGACGGCGCCGGTCGCGAACTTAGGCGGCACAAAGATGACGGTCGCATCCACTTGGTGCTCTTTCTGTGCATCAGCCACGCTGTTGTAGACCGGAACCTCATCAAGTTTCTGGCCGCCTTTCCCCGGGGTCACCCCGGCTACGATCTTCGTGCCGTCACCAACCATCTGTCGGGTGTGAAACGAGCCGTCGCGGCCGGTCACTCCCTGGACAATGACGTTTGTGTTCTCATCAATCAGTATGCTCATTGCTTGCTCCCTGTTTCGTCATGCGGAGGCAGCGCCAGCTGCCTCAACGACCTTCTCAACCGCCTCGCCAAGCGCCTGGTAGGATTCAAGGCCTGCGCCCTTGAGGATCCTGCGCCCTTCTTCATCATTCGTGCCGATGAGGCGGATCACCATGGGCAGCTTGATGTCGATCTGCTTCAGCGCCTCAAGGATGCCATTTGCAATGTCGTCACACCGGGTGATGCCACCAAAGATGTTGATGAGAATCGCTTTTACGTTGGGGTTACCCGTGATGATCTTCAGCGCGTTTACAACCTTCTCCGGATTCGAACTTCCCCCGACATCCAGAAAGTTGGCGGGATCACCGCCGTATAGCTTGATGATATCCATGGTTGCCATGGCAAGCCCGGCGCCATTGACCATGCAGCCAATGTAGCCGTCCATGCTGACAAAACTGAGACTGGCAGCCTTTGCGGCAGTCTCATCAGCGGAGAGCTCCTCCGGGTTGCGCATCTGCTCAACGTCGTCATGCTTGAAGAGTGCGTTGTCGTCAAAGTTTACCTTCGCGTCGAGCGCGACGAGCTTTTCACCCTCGGTGAGCGCGTAGGGATTGATCTCAACGAGGGAGCAGTCTTTCTCCATGAAGACCCTGAACAGCTTGTGAACCACGTCCTTCGCCTGCTCAACAAGGGCCGGCTTCTCAAAGACTTCGCTGAGGACTGATGTCAGGCTGCTGTCTTCAATACCGTCTGCAGGATGGATAGGGAAGCGGACGATCTCCTGCGGACGATTTACCGCAAGATCCTCAATGTCAACACCCCCGGCCTTGCTCATCATGAGCAGCAGGTCGTTGCCGTTGCGGTTGACCGTGATGGAGACGTAAAACTCCTGGAGAATTTCACTTGCCGGCGTGATCATCACCTTTTCTACCGGTATGCCCTTGATCGTGAGACCCAGGATGTCACGAGCCTTTTCCTCAGCTTCTTCAGGAGTCTTGGCGAGCTTCACGCCGCCCGCTTTGCCGCGACCACCAACAAGGACCTGCGCCTTCACGACGACGGTGGTTCCCATCTTCTGTGCCGCGGCCTTTGCAGCCTCCGGCGTCCTCACGATCTCCTGATCGTTTACGGGAATCCCGTACGACTGGAAGATCTCCTTGCCCTGATACTCGTGAATATTCACGCCTTTCCCCCATCATTTACTGTCTCGCCGCGCTCCTCGCGCAGTTTCTTGATCTCACGCTTGGTGAAGTTGATCATCTTAGTGACTTTGATATCCCGCGGACAGACCCTTGTGCACTGGAAGTGGTTCTCGCACGCCCACACACCATCCGGCTGATCGAGGATATCCAGACGGGCATCCAGGCCCTTCTCGCGACTGTCAAACACGAACCGGCTTGCCTGCACAATCGCGGCAGGGCCAATGAAGTTTGGATTCTTGTCCAGGATCGGACAGGCAGAGTAGCAGGCGCCGCAGAGGATGCACTTCGTGGGGTCGTCAAACTTCTCACGCTCATCAATGCTCTGGATGTACTCTTTCTCCGGTGCCGGCTTGCTCTCATCGGCTACAAAGAACGGCGTCACTGCCTTGTAGTTCTTGAAAAAGTTGTCCTGCTTCACCATGAGGTCACGCTGGACCTCCATGTGGCGAGCCGGTTCTATGCGGATGGTTGCTCCCTCTTCTGTGGTCACATCCTGAATCAGCGTCTTGCAGGCGAGCGCCTCAGTTCCGTTGATAACCATTGCGTCGGAGCCGCAGACCCCATGGGCGCAGCTTCGGCGAAATGCCAGCGAACCGTCCACATTGCGCTTGATGTCCATCAGTGCATCAAGTACGCGGTCGGTGGGCTCCACGCTGACCTCAAAGGTCTCTTCGCGTGGTGCAGAATCGGTCTCAGGGTTATACCGTTGTATCTCGAGATTAATCTTCATACTCGCTCCTTAGTACTTTCTTGGCTTCGGTTCCCAGATAGAGGTGTCGACGTCCTTGTAGTCTACCGTAACCGTGTCCCCGTCAAGAGTCGCCAGGGTATGCTTCAGCCAGTTCGGGTCGTCGCGGTCAGGGTAGTCCTCCCGGCTGTGGGCACCGCGACTCTCCTTCCGGTTGAGCGCGCTTGCCGCCGTGATGAGCGAGAGGTCAAGCAGATTTTCCAGCTCAAGGATGCCCAGGATATCAGAGTTGAACGCCTTAGCCGTGTCCTCTGTGCGAACGTCCTTGTACCTCTCTCTGAGCTTCTGGACTTCATCCACAGCCTCTGCCATCGGCTTTTCGTTTCTATAGACGCCGACCTTTGCCATCATGGCTTCCTGCATCTCGGTGTAGAATGGTCCAACGTGCGGGCCTTTCGAGCCGTCGCGCAGCCGCTCTATCCTGGCAACTGCCGGTTCCTCAGCGCCGGAGGCCACCTTCGTAGCGTCTGCGTTCTTTACGTAGTCGGCAATGTGCATTCCGGCGCGGCGACCAAAGACTACCAGGTCAACCAGACTGTTGGTACCCAGGCGGTTCGCTCCATGGACGCTCACGCAGGCACACTCACCAACTGCGTACAGACCCTCATAGGTGACGCTGCCGGTGGTCACCTGGCCATTCACGTTCGTTGGAATACCGCCCATGGCGTAATGTGCAGTCGGCTGGACCGGCATGGGCTGCTCCGCCGGATCTACCGCAAGGTAGGTCTTGCAGAAGTCGGCGATGTCCGGGATTTTCTTGTAGACCGTCTCCCGCCCGAGGTGAGTGGCGTCAAGCATGACGTAGTCATCGATCTTCTTGTCGCCTCGCACGCCCCGTCCGGCCGCGATTTCCGTCATGATGGCGCGACTTACCATATCGCGTGGTGCAAGATCGAGGAGGGTGGGCGCGTAAGTCTCCATAAACCTGTCACCCTTGCTGTTGCGGAGAATGCCGCCCTCGCCGCGGACGCCCTCCGTGATAAGAATGCCCATGCCTTTGATGCCGGTCGGATGGAACTGAAAGAACTCCATGTCCATCAGCGGGATTCCGGCACGTGCGAGAATCGCCGGACCGTCGCCGGTGTTCGCGTACGCGTTGGAGGTGATCTTGAACATGCGGCCAAATCCACCCGTCGCAAAGAGGACGACCTTCGAGGCGAACACGTGAATCTCCCCGGTGGCGAGCTCGAGCGCCACAATCCCGGTTACCTTCGTGCCTTCCATAAGGATATCGATAGCCTGAAACTCGTCGAAAAAGCTGACATCGTTTTTAATGCACTGCTGATAGAGAGTCTGCAGGATCATGTGACCGGTTCGGTCTGCTGCGTAACAGCTGCGGTGCACCGCTGCCTCACCAAAGTTCCGCGTATGGCCACCAAAGCGCCGCTGGGCAATCTTGCCCTCTTCCGTTCGGCTGAACGGCAAACCACGATTCTCCAGGTCGTACACAGCCTGGACCGCCTCTTCTGCCAGAGTCTTCGCTGCCTGCTGGTCGACCAGGTAGTCTCCGCCCTTTACGGTGTCAAATGCGTGCCACTCCGGTTTATCCTCTTCCACGTTTCCCAATGCAGCGCCAATGCCACCCTGAGCTGCTCCGGTGTGGCTGCGGCTGGGGTAGAGCTTGCTTACAACGGCGGTCTTTGCGCCCTTGCTGGCTTCCAGCGCCGCGTAGAGGCCAGACCCGCCGGCCCCAACGATTACTGCGTCGTACTCATGCCTTGTCAATTCTTGCTCCTTTCGCGCTCATTCTACCAGAGTCATCTTGGATCCGACACCACGCGTTGATGAAAAATCAATCTATTAGAATCGATAATTATTGCTTGATCGTTCCTGTAATATATGCCCCCTGCTAAAACCAGGGCAACCTCAGGGGTGTCACGAAGCTTGCGGATGCGGGCGATCGACAGCGAAATCCCTTTTCTGTACCATTCTGGGAAAGAGAGGAGTTTGTGAGTCCAGGAAAGCGTCCAGTTAATCTCATAGTGGGTGCCGGTATCAGCGGCGCCACGATAGCCCATGAAATTGCGGAGAACCTTCGGGAGAGGGTCGTAGTTGTTGACCGGCGTCACCACATAGGCGGAAACTGCTACGACTTTGTGAATCAGGCCGGTCTCCTTGTCCCCCTCTATGGACCTCACTTTTTTCACACCAAGAATGAGCGCGTGTGGAACTATGTGCACCGTTTCTCTGAATGGAATGACTACAATCATAGAGTCCTCAGCAAGGTCGATGACAAGCTCGTTCCGATCCCGGTGAACATCACGACTGTCAATCGTGTTTTCAATGAGGACATCCAGGATGAGGCCGGGATGGAGGCATGGCTCAAGGCCAACACAGAAGACTTCCCTGATCCGAAGAACTCTGAGGAGACGGCGTTGAACCGGGTAGGCAGGGTTCTCTATGAGAAGATGTTTCGTAACTACACACGAAAACAGTGGGAGATGGATCCCTCTGAGATGGATCCCCTGGTGATGAGTCGAATCCCGGTTCGGACCGACTTTGAAGATCGATACTTCACCGATCCGTATCAGGGAATGCCTACGGAGGGTTATACAAGACTCTTTGAGCGCTTGCTCGACAACCCTCTGATCGAGGTGCGAACCAATACCGATTATTTTCTCATCAAGCACGAGTTCCCTGATGCGATCCGGACCTTCTTCACCGGGCGCATTGACCAGTTCTTTGAGGGGCAAGTTGATCAGGCTCTTCAGTATCGATCTCTGAGATTCGAGTTCGAGACACACGACACTGAGTACTTCCAGGAGTCCACAACGATCAACTACCCGGATGAGGCGGTGCCGTTCACCCGCATCACCGAGCCCAAGCATGCCACCGGCGAGGAGAACCCCAGAACAACCATTGTGAAAGAGTTCCCCACCGCCGAAGGCGAACCCTACTATCCCGTGTTTAATCCCCGAAACATCGAGATCTTTGCGAGGTACCAGGAGCTTGCGGCGGATGCAGAGAAACGGGGTGTTTACTTCGTGGGACGCCTGGCTCAATACAAGTACTTCAACATGGACCAGGCGTTTGACAATGCCCTGACGGTGTTTGAGAGCATCAAGGCGTAGAGCTCCCTGCTCGACTTGGAGTCAAACCTTGCGGAGGTTCCGATTTGGCGATACGCTGCCGGTATGAAGTGTCGCTCGTCTGTCACGGTGCTGTTCTTTCTGTTTACCTGCTCACTCCTTTTCGCTCAGAGTTCACCGGGCGTGGGAGAAGTGCAGTTCCTGGACGGAGACGTCCGCATTAATGGACGCCAGGCTGTTTTGGGCCAGGAGGTGTCATTGGGTGACTGGGTCGAGACCGGCACCGATTCCTCTGTGGACATTGTCTTTGACGGGCGCAATATCTTTCGCCTCGGCGAGAGCACGGTCGCCGTTCTGAACCTCGGTGAGAGCCGCCAGCAGGTTGATCTGCGATTCGGCACCTTTTCAGCCGTCTTTGATCGCGTTCGAACACTCTCCGGACGTGGAACCTTTGACATTCAGTCGCAGACCACTGTAGCAGGTGTACGCGGAACATCGTTCTTTATGCGCGTAGTCGATCGGGCAACGACCTACGTCTGTACCTGTAACGGAATTCTTGAGATCACACCGACAAACGCCAACCCGTTTATCGAGTCGGCTGCCGAGCACAGTGCCTATTTCTTTCGGCAAACGGAAGGAACGGTTGCTATTGAGTCTGCCGAAGAGCTCTACCACGACAACGAGTCGCTGAATGCACTCGCAGCCTCCATTGGAGTGGAGATACCCTGGGGCGAGCTTCCCCATGACCAGTAACGACCGCTACTGCTCCGGGTAGACCCGGTCTGCATCAAAGGTCGTGCCATTGACGGAAACATATATGCGAGAGGGGACCAATCCCTGCGGCCCTCGATGGATCTCGCTCTTGATCGTGTGAACCGGAAACAGGTCGGGTTCTGCGTGTGCAAGCTCTGCGCGTATGATTGCGAACCTGTTTTCGCTCAACATCGAGTTCACGATTAAAGTTCCGGAGACCACGTATCCGTTGTATCGGGAGACGAAGGGGCTTGTTTCAGGGATGGTAAAGCTGTTGAGCTCCACTACAAGGCGTCCCGATCCGGATGCAAGGTTCCCCTCCTGCGACCACACAATGGACAGTCGGCCATCTGGTGTGTCAATGTGGTGTTCTTCCGCCTCCGCCACACCGGTCAAGGTGACCGACAGATAAAATGCGTGTTGAAGCATCAGGGAGAGATCGTTCAGTGCGTCCGTTGCTGCATTGCCAGAGAGTCGCACCGCCGGTTGAATCGCAGCTTGGGTGGGCGACGGTTCCGGCGGGCACCCTGTGGTCAGCAGAGTAGCGGCTCCAAGAAGGGTGAGTATGGGCAGCTTCGGGACGCAAGCAGGGAGCATCCACCCAACTCTATCAGATCGAGCTGCAGTCGTCACTTTACACTGAGCTGCGCGCAGCGTAGGGTGAGTGCATGAGTCCGTTTGAAGTGATCATGCTCGTCTGTTTTGGTATCGCATGGCCGTTTTCCATTTACAAGAGTGCGACCACGCGGCAGGTGGGCTCGAAGAGCCTTGTCTTCCTGATTGCACTGCTTCTGGGCTACGTCGCAGGCATCCTTCACAAACTCTTCTTCTACTTTGATCTCGTGATTATTCTCTATGCGGTGAACGGAACAATGGTCTCGATAGATATTGCGCTCTACCTGAGAAACAGGGCATACCATATCCGGGAGAGCGCACAAGGAGTATCAGATTGAGCGTAGCCCTTCTCTACTACACAAAGCATGGAGCAACCCGGACCATTGCCGAACGGGTGGCTGCAACGGTCGATGCGACGGTGACCGAAGTTGCGCGTGGAGCCAGTTTCCCAGAAGCCAAAACTGTTGCCATTGGCGTGCCCATCTATGCAGGTACCGCACCACGCCCGGCCGTCTCATGGCTCGAACAGATGCGGGAGAAACTCCTATCCTGCTCCGTCTACCTCTTTGTCGTCTGCCTCAGCGAAGGAGCAAAGGCAGAGCAGCAGCTCGCTGACGGCGTGCCGGCCTGGCTCGTGGCCCACAGCAAGGAAACGTTCTTCGTCGGCGGCCAGGTGAAGATCTCAACCCTTGGCTTCTTCGAACGCCTCATCATGAAGAAAGTAGCCGGAATTGAGACCGATGTTGACCGACTCAACGAGACAGCAATCCGGGCGCTAATCACTACCCTCGAGTCGGCGAAAGACCAGTAGGACTTGCCTCAGCGTGATCGCCTGCCGATCAGGAGCGACCGGCCAGCTTATTGGCCTCCAGTAGATAGTGGTAGATCGAGAGTATAGCCTTTGTGCCCTCTCCCAATGCTACCAGTACCTGCTCGAATCCATTCCCCGTCACGTCGCCGGCCGCGAAGAGCCCTGCCTCCGCCGTCATATTCTGCGTATCCACAAGGATCGCTCCGTCACTACCGAGAGACACCACCGAGCTTACCAGCGCACTGTTCGCGACGGGATCGGTTTCCACAAAGAAGGCGTCTGCCTCGACGGTTCTTTCTGCCCCATCTGCGGTCAGCCGTACCCCGGTAGCAAACTCATCTCCGGTAAACTCGTGAATCGTCGCCGGGTGGTGGATCGTGACTGCCGGCAGGGCGGAAACACGATTGAGTAATCTCTCATCCGGAGAGCTCTCCGCAGTGATTGCCACCGTCACTTTCTCTGCATGGAGAGAGAGCTCAAGAGCAGAGTTCAGGACCCGGCTCGAATCCCCGCAGAGAAAGACGTGCCTGCCGGCGAGCACGTGGGAGTAGCTGATTGCGCTGTAGCCAAGGGCTTTTCCAAGGTGCTCTCGTTCCCCTGTCACTCCGAGCGGTCTCGACGTGGTTCCGGTGGCAATGAGGACTGCGTGCGCTTCCAACTCGCTCCCATCGCCAAGTGTCACAACAAAACCCGTTCGCGATCGGCTTACCGCATCAACGGCCTTCAGCGTGTAACTGTGCCGGAGACTTTCGATGCGACTCCGGTAGACGGTTACCAGCTCACGTGCCTGAATGATCTGGTTTTCATCGGCATCAGGAATGGTGATGCTGTAGTTGCTCTTTCCCCCAAGGTCCTTGCTCACCAGCATAAAGCTCATCCGCTTGCGAGTCGCGTAGAGTGCTGCGGCGAGTCCGGCAGGTCCTGCTCCAACAATGATCAGGTCGTACATTGCTTCTCCGTCTTTACTCATGACTGTCTGTCGGTGATACTAAAGCCTCCAACGCGTCACTTCAATGGGCGTTACGCAGGGTCTCCCGCATCGAGCGAGCGTATTCAACGTAGCGTGCTGCCGATGTGGCCAGACCGGCGATTTCATCCGGCCGAAGCTCCCTGATCACACGGGCCGGTACCCCGGCGACAAGGACCCCCGAAGGTACCGTCATTCCCGGCGGAACGAGTGCCCCGGCCGCCACCATTGCTCCAGTGTGAACCGTAGCCCCATCCAGGACGATTGCCCCGATCCCGATGAGCGTCTCATCCTCTATGGTGCAGCCGTGAAGACGCACGGCATGCCCACAAGTGACTCGGGCGCCTATCACCAGCGGATGCGTGTCGTGAGTAACGTGAAGCACACTGTTGTCCTGGATATTGGTCTGGGTGCCTATGCTTATCGAATGTACATCACCGCGAAGTGTCGAGTTGAACCAGATGCTCACGTCATCCTCCAGCCTGACCTGACCAAGCACAACTGCGCCCGGTGCAATGAAACAGGACTCCGGAATGAAGGGGCTGTGCTCACCGTAGGGACCAACAAGTGCGTCCATCTGCCGATACCTCCTCTTCCATAGTACTTTCCGAGAATGAAGATGTCTGCTCGATCTACAGGTCTCTTGCTTTTGCTGGTTCTTTTCGCTGCGCCTGCCGGTGCACAGTCTCTGGAGGAGTTCAATCGTGGCCGGGATGAGATCACGCTGACTGCCATGAGTGTTCTTGCCGGTTGGAGCGCGATCAACCTTGCCGCCGGAACCACTCTGAGTATTGTGAGCCCTGATCCGGTTGCTCGCAGTTTCCATCAGATGAACGCAGGCTGGAACGTGGTCAACGCTCTCCTTGCGGTCCCGTCGCTTGTTTCTGCACTCGGTCGGCTCGACAGTCCGCCTGATCTAACTCTCGCGGAGTCGCTTCAGGCGCAGAACTCCCTGGAGGACATTCTGCTTTTCAATGCAGGACTTGACCTGGCCTATATGGCAGCTGGAGCGTGGTTGCTCGAGCGCGCAAACAGCGGGGGATCTGATGCGGATTTGTTCGAAGGCTTTGGATACTCACTCATTCTGCAGGGTGGATTCCTGTTTGTGTTTGATGTGGTAGTGTATGTGGTGCAGCGGGGGAATTTCTCGCGAGTGCGGCCACTCCTGTGACATCCTATCTGTATCAACAACCGTGTTGGTAGCAGCGGCGTTTATCCGCAATAGCGAACCGAGGC
>CAZREG010000042.1:0-24074 GCA_964599075.1 uncultured Spirochaetaceae bacterium
AAACTGCAAGAGGCTCGGGTTATTACTCATGACGACAAACGCGGTATCCATTTTTTTACCTGGGCGTACACGGGAACCCACATTCTGCACGTGCAGGACAAGGCCGGTGACGAGAACTGGCGCCTTTACGGAACAAGCCTTGAGGACAACCATACCCGTGATCTGACCCCCATGGAGGGTATTCAGGCACGGATTCAGCAGACCAGTCGCCACCACCCTTCAATCATCCTGGTGGCCCTCAACAACCGGAACCCTCAGTGGCACGATATCCACCGGCTTGACATCACGACCGGTGAGATGGAACTGGTCTATCAGAATGACCGTTTCGTGGAGATCCTCACCGACGAGCAGTTTGAGCTTCGGGAGGCATTCCAGTCGAACCCGGACGGCGGAATAACTATTTACCGTCGGACAGACACTGGGGCCGGCTGGATGGAACACGGCAATGTCGCTGCCGAGGATGCATTCACAACCAGCTCCCTGGGGTTTGACTCTGAGGGTTCTACCCTCTACATGATCGACAGTCGTGGTCGCAATACCGCCGCACTCTTCGCGGTTGACTGGAACAGTGGCGCGCGCTCTCTGCTCGCTGAGGATGCGCGGGCGGATATTGCGAACGTCATTCGTGACCCGGTCTCGCGCACCGTTCAGGCGGCAGCGTCCGTTTACGAGCGGCAGGAGTGGCAGATTCTTGACCCGGGGATCGCCGAGCATCTGACGGTCCTGAAGAATGCGGCACGGGGCGAGGTTCAGATCATCAGCCGTTCACTCGATGACAGCTACTGGACGGTAGCCTACGAGCGCGACAACGGTCCGGTGAGCTTCTACCTCTACGACACCGCGCGTAGACTCCCTACATTCCTGTTCACCAATCGGGCTGCGCTGGAAGATCTTCCCCTTGTAGAGATGCACTCAAAGACCATCAAGAGTCGCGATGGGCTGGATATGGTCATCTATTACTCACTTCCGGCAGACGTGGATGCAGACGGTGACGGCATCCCCGACGCACCGCTTCCGATGGTGATCTTCCCGCATGGTGGACCGTGGGCACGCGACTTCTGGGGCTACGATCCTGTCCATCAGTGGCTTGCGAATCGCGGATACGCGGTGCTGGCGGTCAACTTCCGCTCCTCCACCGGATTTGGCAAGGCGTTTACAAATGCCGGCGACAACGAGTGGGGAGGCAAGATCCTCGAGGACCAGCTGGACGCGGTTCACTGGGCAGTTGAGGCGGGAATAGCGGACCCCGACCTGGTGGCGATTATGGGCGGCAGCTTTGGCGGGTACTCCACCTTGGCCGGGCTTGCATTCCATCCGGATGTCTACGCCTGCGGCGTTGACATTGTTGGCCCATCGAGCCTCATTACGCTGCTCGAGTCTGTTCCAGAGTACTGGAAGCCGATGCTCTCCTTGCTCACCAACCGGGTGGGTGACTACAACACTGAGGAGGGGCGTGCCTTGCTCAGAAAGCACTCTCCGCTCACGGCAGCCGATCAGATCAGAAAACCGCTTCTTATTGGTCAGGGTGCCAACGATCCGCGAGTAAAACAGGCGGAGAGTGACCAGATAGTGAGTGCGATGCAGGAAAAATCGATCCCGGTCACTTATGTTCTCTACCCGGATGAGGGCCACGGATTCGCCCGGCCTGAGAACAGGTTGTCCTTCTTCGCGGTAGCGGAGCACTTTTTCGCCAGACATCTCGGTGGTGCAGTTCAGGCGATAGGCTCAGACTTTGCCGGTTCAAGCATCACCGTCCCGGCCGGCGCGGACGAGGTACCGGGGCTCTCCGACCAGCTCGGCTGATCCCCGCCGGAGAGCTCAGGGCGCTTCGGCCCCCGCAATCACAATAGGCGAGCGGTGCCACAGCTCAGCCGGTTTGCGCCCGCTTAACAGCATGTCCGCGAGTATACGTATCGGTCGCTCGCCCTGGTGGAACGGGTCCTGGAGGATGGTGAAGTCGATGATCCGGTTATTGAGACCGCGTCTGACCGCAGGGACCATGTCGTTGGTGATGACGGGTAGTGAACCAGCAAGACCGGAGCGCTGCAGCTGTTCCAACGCCGCTTCAACGCTTCCGGTTGCCATAAACAGGCCTGACGGACGCGGTGTCTGTGCCAGAGCACGACTGAGCGCCGGTGTAGTTCCCTCGTAGCTGTCAAACCCCTCGAGCACCTCTACCGTGGCTGCCGGTTGCCACTGTGAGAGGGCGGCCTGGAAGCCGAGCACCCGATCCTGGTGCGCCTGAAACTCCAGGTTGCCGGTCACCGCAATGACGCTGCCTGGCCCCCGGAGCATCTTTGCCATGAGCTCTCCCGCCACTCTGCCGCTCTGCACCAGGTCCTGCCCGACAAAGCAGAGTCTGCCGGGCGCCCGAATATCTGAGTTCACGGTGACCACCGGTACAGTGCCGGTCGCCTGCTCCACCGCGGCCCGGGTTGCCTCCGTGTCCGGACCGGTCACCACAAGGCCTGCGACACCGGTCGCCAGGAGCGCCGAGAGCTCCTGCTCGAAAGATTCCGATCTGCTTGGCTCAAACCGCTCAACGCGGGTGTTGATTCCCATACCCGCGAGCGACAGCTCGGCTGCCACCACTCCCTCGGTCACTGAAGCAAAGAAGCCATCGCTGGTCGCAGGAAGCAGGACGCCGATGGTTCGGGGCGTGAGGTTGAACCGCAGCGCTTTGGCCGCTTTGTTCGGCACGTAGCCCAGCTCGTCTGCTATGGTCTGGATGCGTCTTGCAACATCCTGAGCAACCTCTCCGCGGTTGTTCAGAGCGCGATCAACGGTGCCACGAGAGACGCCTGCTGCCTCCGCGATCGTCTTGATTGTAGGGCTCTTCTCTGTGCCGTTCACTTATGTCAGTTTAGGAGGATTCGCCGTTTCAGGAAACTCCGGCATGTAACGGTAGCGGGGTTCGGTGCGCTGGCGGCGGCGGACTTGAATCACATGCCGCAACCCTCTCCAGTAGCCCTTGATCGGCCTGGGAAAGTCGTGGGCGAGCTCCCGGTGCAGCCGTGGCAGATTGTAGAACGGCACGCCGGCATACATGTGGTGCTCTGCATGGTAATTCATGTTCCAGTAGAGGAACGACATGACTGGTCCAAAGTCTGCGGTGTAGGCAACAAGGCGCCAGTCGGGCACGTCGCGTGAGAGGCCCAGATGCTGCTGAAGCTCGCAACCGTGGACCAGCCAGGTTGCAAAGAAGTAGCCGAAGGTGACGGTGTAGATGAGGATATAGAGCTCGAAGTAGATAAAGAGCGCAGCAAGGAGGATGTGACCAAGGAAGAGCGTGCGGGCCCAGCTGATCAACTTTTGGGTCTTGATATTGTCCTTCGAGAGCAGTGGGCACCAGAAGAAGAAGTCGACATCGGTATTTCCAAAGGCGTGCGCCAGGTTGGTGCCCATGATGTTCTTGAAGTGCATCCAGTCGAATGTGAACCATCCAAGGATCTGCAGCTTGCTGATAGGCATGGGCTCCGGCTGGATCTCTTTGTCACGGTCCATGAAGCCGGTCACCATGTGGTGGCGACTGTGACTCTCCTTGAAGTGGAAGTGGCTGTTCCAGGTGAGAAACGCGAACAGTCGGTAGAAGAAATCATTGAGCCGGCGAGTTTTGAACGCGGTGCCGTGGGAGAGCTCGTGCACCGCCGCTCCCATGCCGACAAACCCGTGAAACAGGGAGTGGATGTAGGCGGCAATCACCATTGCGATCCACATCTGATTGAGAAAGAAGTAAAGGGTGACGCCTGTGGTTGCGAGGTAGATGAGCAGGAAGCTTCCTGCGTGAAGAAGACCGCGCAGGTCACTCTTCTTTGTGAGTTCGCGAAGCGTCTCCTTCTCGATCGGTGTACGATACCATTTGATGCTCGGCATTGTGGTCATGGGTCCTCCATCCGTCGTTGCGTGCCGTGTTCGAGCACGATAAAATGATAGTGCTCAGACGTGCAGAATGCAAGCTGGAGGTACCATGAACGGCAGAGAGAAGCTCGAGCGAGCACTTCATCATCAGGCGGGGCCCATCCCCATAGACCTTGGAAGTAACGCGGTGACCGGTATTCACGCCAGCGTGGTGGCTGAGTTACGCGCCTACTATGGTCTGGAGAACAGACCGGTGCGCATCAACGAGCCCTATCAGATGCTCGGGGAGATTGAGCCGGACCTTCAGGAGGCGATCGGTGTCTCGGTGCAGGGAATCTATCCCGCAAAAACCATGTTCGGTTTTGCAAATACCGGCTGGAAAGAGTGGCGTACGCCGTGGGGACAGGAGGTGCTTGTTCCCGGGCAGTTCGTGGTTACCACTGACGCCAACGGGGACCAGCTTGTCTACCCGGAGGGCGATACATCGGTCCCGCCAAGCGGCCGGATGCCGACCAACAGCTTCTTTTTTGACACCATTGTGCGTCAGCCGCCGGTGGATGACGAGAACCTCACCGTTGAAGACAACCTTGAAGAGTTTGGGCCCCTTTCTCAGTCCGATCTGGACTACTTCCTCGGGGAGGTGACCGCGCACCAGAAGCGGGGGCTGGGAATCATGGCCAACTTTGGTGGCACCGCGCTTGGTGATATCGCGCTTGTCCCGGCGCCCATGCTCAAGCATCCAAAGGGCATTCGAGATATTGAGGAGTGGTACGTCTCAACGGTTGCTCGACGCGACTACGTGGAGCAGATCTTCCGCCGTCAGGTCGACCTGGCGCTCTCCAATCTCTCCCGGATTTATAAGACAGTTGGAGATGCGGTTCAGGCAGTGTTTCTCTGTGGAACGGACTTTGGGACGCAGAGTTCCACGTTCTGCTCAGTGGAGACCTTTCAGTCGCTCTATCTGCCTTTTTACCGCGAGATGACCGACTGGATTCATGAGAACACCGGATGGAAGGTGTTCAAGCACAGCTGTGGCGCGGTCCGACCGCTCATTGAGTCTTTCATAGCTGCCGGCATTGATATCCTGAACCCTGTGCAGATCTCTGCCGCCGGGATGGAGCCGGATCAGCTCAAGCGTGAGTTTGGCGACAGAATTGTGTTCTGGGGTGGCGGGGTAGACACGCAGAAGACCATGGCCTTCGGGTCAGCGGCAGAAGTACGTGCTGAGGTGCTGCACGCCTGTGAGGTCCTTGGCAAAGATGGTGGCTTTGTGTTTAACGCCGTGCACAACGTGCAGGCCCGCTCACCGATTGAGAACGTGGTGGCCATGATCGAAGCGGTGCACGAGTTCAACGGCGAGCGGTAGCAGACTCAAGCGACGGCGGCGCGGGAAGCCGCGCCTACCGCCGACACAGCCAGGGCTACTGACCCTGACCGAGAGAGAAGCCCGGTTCACCGTCAAAGGTGTAGAGCTGCTCCGTCTTGATGATATTGAAGCTGTGGTCGTGTACCCGCTGAAGCAGGTCAATAATCTGCTGTTGCGTTACTTGCTTGCCACTGGTTGTGCTCATGAACCGGCAGCGCCAGTGGTCCGTGCAGAAGGTTTCGGGAGCACCCTTGGGCCAGACCTTCAGGCCACGATTGGTGATCATGGTGAGCTCAACGTCGCCATTTCCAGCCTTCGAGAGCTTCTCTCCCAGTACGTTTGGGTCTCGGTTGTCCTCCACCCAGTCCAGGAACACGTCCACGCCTTGAAGTTCTTTCTTCGCCGGCGTACGGACGGCAATATCGCCTGCCGAAGGGATGCCCGCGCCGCCGGCGTAGCTCACCGGCTCCAGCGTCTCCGGCTTCTTGCCCATGCGCTCAATGACCGCGTCCGCAAACTCCTTGGTGCCAACTTTCTTTTTGCTGACTCCGTCGCGAAAGATGTCGTAGGTATGGATGCCGTCCTCTATGGTGCGAAGCCACGCATTGTGTACCGTCTCGGCAACATCGGGCTGCCCAATGTGAACCATCATCATGATTCCACCAAGGAGCAGGCCACTCGGATTGGCAAGGTTCTGGTTCGCACGACGTGGGGCACTACCGTGAATGGCCTCGAACATCGCTCCGTGTTCGCCTACGTTCGCGCTTCCAGCCAGGCCTACCGATCCCGCAATCTGTGCGGCAACGTCGGAGAGAACATCGCCGTAGAGGTTGGGAAGCACAATCACATCAAAGTTCTCCGGCGTGTCAGCCATCTTGGCCGCCCCAATGTCTACAATCCAGTGCTCGTTCTCAATCTCCGGGTACTCTTTGGCAACCTCGTCAAAGACCTTGTGAAAGAGCCCGTCGGTGAGCTTCATGATGTTGTCTTTGGTAAAGCAGGTCACCTTTTTGCGCTTATTTGCCTTCGCGTACTCGAACGCGTAGCGAACAATTCGCTCACTTCCCGGGCGGCTGATCAGCTTCAGGCACTGAAACACCTCTTCGGTCTGGCGGTGTTCAATACCGGCATAGAGGTCTTCCTCGTTCTCACGAACAATGACAAGGTCCTGTTTCGGATGCTTTGTGGAAACAAACGGATGCAGCGAACGGGTAGGGCGGACGTTCGCATAGAGGCTGAGCGTCTTGCGTGTGGTAACGTTAATACTCTTGAATCCCCCACCCTGCGGCGTGGTCAGCGGCGCCTTGAAGAAGACCTTGGTCTCTCGGATGGAATCCCAGAACCGGGGCTCAATTCCTGACGTGTTTCCCGACAGATAGACCTTCTCACCAACCGAGACCTCATCAATGTCAAACTTTGCGCCGCCGGCTTCGAGAATACGAAGGCTCGCGGTCATTATCTCCGGGCCAATCCCGTCTCCGTATGCAACCGTAATCGGTGTCTTACTCACTATCTCCTCCTGAAGAAAATACTCATGGAATCATACTGGTTTTACGTCATCTCGTCACACCGGTCGCCGTCGCCTATTCTACGGCTCAGATATTGTACGGCTCATAGCTCGAACAATGCGGGGTCGGTTGTAGCGCTGGACCGCTATAAACGGGGCGTTCCCCAGAAGTGCGACAAGTGGCATCCAGATGGCAATAGGAAGCGGGTTCCAGAGGAAAAATGTCAGTGATAGCGGCACTGGAAGCCAGTGTGTGAGTTCAGCTCGGCGGGTCTCCGCGGCGAGCCGCCGGAGCTGATCGCTGTTGGAGCCTGAATCAAGTGACTTCCGCATCCCGCCGGCGAACCAGTTCCCTGCCTCCGGAAGCGAGTCTTTCCAGCGCCGGATGCGGAACAACCGTTGGTATACCCTGCCCCCAGCCTCCCAGCGGCGGACTCTCGTGAGTGAGCCGTCACGCTCGAACCAGGCCCGAGGAAACCGATGAACCAGAAACCCCGCGCCAATCTCTATCACGATCCAGGAGAGTGAGATAAGCACGAGCCTCAGCAGGACCGTCACGGCTGAATCCGGGTGCTACGAGTGCCCGTGTTCGGGCGTATCGCTGCCGGACTCACCGGACGACCCTTCCAGGAGACCGACCGTCCGGTAGCCGCAAGAACGGCTACCCGAACCAGAACCAGCAGAAACAACAGAAGAGAGCCCGGATACAACAGGGCACTGAGAAGCCCAAAGCTCCCGAGCCGGGAGCCTGCCAGCGCTACCTCTCCCGCCAAGAGCGTGTAGAACAGAAGTGAGACGATCGCCTCCAGAAGGAGTCCGCTCGCGAAGTAGATGGCCACATGAAACGGCGCGGCGACCAGTCCACACATCCAGAAAACGTCTAAAAAGAAGAACAGCGGGTTGGCTCGAAGCACTCCCAGAAGCATGTTTTTGCTGAACCCGTCTATCATGGAAGCCAGACCGTCGGGGTACATACGAAACTCAACCGCCCCGCGGCCGCTGAAACCGTAAACCGGGACGCCCGCATCACGGAAGCGGCTTCCAAGCTCAATATCCTCAAGGACACACGCCTTCACCGACTCGTGTCCGCCTATCGCACTATATGCCTCCGTGCTGCACAGGATACAAGGGCCATAGCAACAGCTGCCCTCCAGCTGCAGCTTCAGCCCGCGGACCCGGCGGGCGGCACCGGCAAACACCTGTATGTTGAATAACAGCGACAGGCGCTCGTAGAGTCGCGGCGTACGGTGGTACGGCTGCACGGAGACCACAGGTCGGTGGTCAGGGGGCGCATCAAGACGATCGTAGGCAGCCAGCAGGAGGGCAATCGCATTTGGCTCAAGCTTCACGTCTGCATCCAGGAAGAGCAGTACGTCCCCAATCGCCGCGCCGGCCCCCGCAGCCGCAGCCCACGGTTTCCCAAGCCAGTCCGACGGTCGGTCATCAGGGGTAATGACCCGCGCCCCGAACTCGCGGGCTATATCAGCCGTCCGGTCCTGCGACTGATCGTCAACAACCACAACCTCAGCCGGCTGCACCGTCTGGCTCTGAATGCTCGCCAGCAGCGTTGGAAGCGAACGCTCCTCGTCTCTGGCTGGAATCACTACCGAGAGTGCAGGCCGCTGGGCACTCGTTGGCTCCTTGAAAAGGTGGCTCTTCATCCGCTCTGCCAGACCCGAGCCGGCAATCGGACGCAGCAAAAGAAGCCCGCCCAGTACGGCAGCCACAAGCATGGTGATTGTAAACGCCATCATCTGGAAAGGAATATACGTAGCCGCCCGCCCCTCTGGCCATGTCTCATCCTATGGTGTCACGCAGCTTGCGGATTAAAGGGCGCTATCGCGTTGCTGGTCAGAGAGTTACCGCACTTCGCAGCAGAATCACCACAACTATCCCAACGATCGCCATCACCCCTATTCCTGCAAGAACTATTGCATTTGTTCGCTTCTTCATACCTCGTTCTCCTTTCTGTACGTCTCGTAACGATCGGCTATCTGTGCTGCCGACACCCCCAGCAGACTCATGGTCTTGAACAGCCGCGGGAGCTCGGAAGAAAAGAACTCTTCCCGCCGGATTTCCCGTGTCTTCGCGAAGGCGTCATCCGACACGAAGTAACCGATCCCTCGCTGGTTGTGAATCAGGCCCCGGTCCTGCAGGTACGCGTAGCCCTTGTTCACCGTGTTCGGATTTACCTGCAGGTCCATCGCCATCTCTCGCACTGAAGGTATTCGCTCCCCCTCCGGCCACCGTCTGCGCAGAATCATCTCGCAGACATGGTCGGCAACCTGCTGATAGATGGCCTGCGACTCATAGAACTCCATGCTAAACCTCCGTTTCCCGGAGTCTCAGGAGTCCCACAGTCCAAAAGAAGACCGGCATGACTACCCATCCGAGTATGCGGCCGACCGTCTGCAGCCCGTAAACAAGAGATTCGGCTTGCGGGGTGACCGTAAAGACCTCTTCGAAGTTCACCGCTTCAAAAAGGCCCACAAAAGCCTCTGCAAACGCGATGCGTGCCGTGACCAGATAAACGATGCCAAGCACCATCACCGTCAGCCAGGCGACCAGTACTGTCTTGAAGAACGCGGCCTTTTTGAAGTAGATCGAGCCGAACAGGAAGAGTGACTGACTCACCAGGTATCCTGCCACACCAAGCCATATATCCCGGCCGATTGGAAGGAATACCCCCGGCGTACTGCGGAAGATGGGTGTTGCGATGGCTGTTGCCACTACCGTTGCAGCCGTGTAGACAACAAGTATCAGGATAGTCCATCCGACGCTTGTGAGCAGGAGGCGGGCCAGGTACTTCTCTTCAGTGCTGCCTGGAAGCATCATATAGTGGATGCCCTTTGTCGGCTCATGCATGGGCGCAAACACGGCGCTAGAAACTATAAAGCCACCTATGAGAAGGAAGTTGAGGAAGAGCGAATCGTGAAACGTTGACATAGTATCACCGGGATCACTCGTCCAGCTCGTCAGCAGGAACAGGACAATGACAATGGTTGCGATGCTACCAGCCGCACTCAGGAGATTCTTCACGTTGGTCTGGATGTCGTGGCGCATAAGAATCCCTATGCGACGTGGATTCAATGATACGTTCATGCTTCCACCTCCTCAGTGAGTTGTGCGGCAATGCCCTCAGGGGCATTGGTTACTGCGTTGAACAGGAGCTCGAGATCTACTCGCGAGTCCGAGTCACCTCTGTTCGGTACAATATTCGCAAAGCCTCCCATTGCGCGCTCGCAGTAGATCGCTTCTGGAGACTCCTCTGCTGAGAGCTCCACGCGAAGAGCACGGCTCACTCGATCCATCGAATGGTCAAAGACAATCTTCCCCTTTTCCAGAATGACGATGGGGTCAATGATCTGCTCCATATCTCGCACCTGGTGGGTGGAGACAACTATCACCCGTTCGTCGGTAACCGCACCGGCAAGGATCCGGCGCAGCTGGCCTTTGGACGGAATGTCCAGTGCGTTCGTTGGCTCGTCCAGGATAAGCACCCGGGTGCCGGCGGCCAGGCCAAACGCAAGGAGCGCCTTCTTGCGCTGCCCAAAGCTTATCTCCCCCAGTTTTGCGCTCCGGTCCAGCTCAAACTCCGCCAGGTAGCGGGTGAACTCCGTACCGTCGAACCGCGGGTAGAGCCCTCTGTAGACTGACTCGTAGGCGCCGATGGTCATGGGTGGGCTTGGTAACTCTTCAGGAATAAAGAGCATCTCTTCCTGAACCGCCGGCTTCCGCTCCTCCGGATCGGTTCCGAGTACGCTGATCGTTCCGCCGGTACGGAAGAGCAGGCCACTGATCAGTTTCAGGAGTGTTGTCTTGCCGGCACCGTTTCGTCCAAGCAGTCCGTAGATGGTCCCCGGTTTCAGATTCCAGTCCAGTTCGTCGAACAGCGCGGCCGTCCTCCCGTAGGAGAACGAAACCTTGTTCATCTCAATCATGATATCCTCCATAGTGTCTTACAACATTAAGACACTGATATAGTAATACACAGAGATTCCGATGTCAATATGATTCGCCTCTTTTTGACCAGTTGCAGTCGGTGAGCTACCTTCCCGGTATGCGTACGGATGAGCAACACGCCTGGGCGGTGGTAACCGGAGCGTCCAGCGGACTCGGTCGGGATTTCAGTCTCCAGCTTGCACAACGCGGCTACAACCTGGTCCTTGTTGCCCGCCGTGCCGATCGCCTGGAGGAGCTCGCCCGTGAGATTGACCAGCGGTACCGGAAGAACGCACTTCCCGTTGCTCTTGATCTCACGGCTTCCGCTGCAGTGACAACGCTTCTCCAGGCGCTCGACAGCGCGCAGATTGACCCCGAGGTACTCATCAACAACGCGGGATTCGGGCTTCACGGCGGATTCCTGGAGTACTCGTGGCCCCAGGAGCGCTCCATGCTTGAGCTGAACATACTCGCTCTGGTAGAGCTGACCCGGGCGTTCGCCACACAAATGATCGCGCGCGGCAGAGGCTACATCCTGCAGGTTGCAAGCATAGCTGCCTACCAGAGCTCCCCGAGCTACGCCGGCTACGCAGCAGCAAAGAGCTACGTGCTGCACTACGGTGAGGCGATTAACGAGGAGTTGCGCGGTTCAGGAGTCAGTTGCACCGTTCTTAGCCCCGGCGTCACAAAGACTGAGTTTCTGGAAGTTGCCGGCCAGCGGATGACGCTGTTCCACCGCCTCACCATCATGGAGAGCGAGCGGGTGGTACGGGTGGGGCTGCGGGCACTGCTCAAGAGACGAGCAAGCGTGGTGCCCGGACTTGCCAACAAGGTTGCCGTCTCGCTCAATCGTCTTATGCCCCGGCGCGCGGTGGTCCGAGTTGTGAGAAGGCTGATGGGCTTCTCCGGCGGCGCATTCGGAGCCCGTTCGCAAGCGCTGTCGGCCCTCCGTTCGGCCATGGAAACGTACCGGGCGGACTATCCGAATGAGGGACAAACCGTCTCGCGATTCCTCACGCTTCTTGAGCAGGGGCCCGCCGCCTTTTATCGCGACCATGCGGGCGCTCACTTTACCGCGTCCGCCGTCGTTATGAGTCCGGACCGCAAACGAGTACTTCTTACTCACCACCGGAAGCTCGATATCTGGATTCAGCTTGGGGGACACGCAGATGGGGATCCGGATCTTATACGGGCCGCGGAGAAAGAGGCCATTGAGGAGTCAGGGATAGCCGAGCTGGAGCTTGGATCAAAGCGGATTGTAGACATGGACATTCACCCGATTCCGGCCCACGGCAGTGAGCCGCCACACGAGCACTTCGATGTTCGGTTTCTTTTTATCGCCAGCCCGGACGCAGTGCTCACAGTCAGCGAGGAGTCCCATGATCTTGCCTGGGTCGCTGTTGACCGCCTCTCCGACTATTCGACCGAGGCGTCCCTTACTCGCCTTATAGAGAAGGCAGGCAGAGTTCTCAAGTAAAGGAGTGTTTTACTAAGCATACTTCTCTTAACTGGGATATACTGAACTCAGAATTAGTGAGGAGGTGCTCTATGAAGCGCATCATTTTATTTCTGTTGGTATTGGTTGTCTTCTCCGTTACGCCTGCGGTTGCTCAGTGGCGTGTAGATCTGGGCCTGAATATTCCGGCATCGATCGGCATCTCGGCCAGGGATGTTACGACCGGTGAAAGCTTTAACGAGAGCACCAGCATTCTCGACGCTATCACCATTCTCCTTCCGGAAGCCTCGTTTTCCTACACTGGCTCGCTTGGACCGGTGACGCTTGGAGGCGGGATCCGAGGATTCACGTTCCTGATCCAGTCATTCGGTTTTCCGTATCTCTACGCAGAGATGGAGCTTGGTCCTGTTGTCGGCCAGTTCAGCATGGGCGGACTGCTGTTCCCGTACTTTGGTATCGTCAATGGAGTTGCCAGTTCAGGCGTGGTGATCCCCGACCTCAGCGGATACTTAAAGGTTGGTGAAAGCTTCCGGATTGGTGCCGGTGTTGCATCCATCTTGGGTCTCGAAGCTGAAATGCAGGCGTTCCCCTACATTCTTTACTTCTCCGGCAAGTTCGTACTCGACTTCTGACGCAGGCAGTAAACCTGCTCGCTTGACTTGAAGTGGTAAAGGCGCGAGTCTCACACTGAGACTCGCGTATGCCGGTACCTACTTCAAAGCAAAAATCCAAGCGCCTCCGTCCCCACGAACGTGCGGGGCGGCATCTCCTGCTGCCGCTTGGCGTTCTTGCCGTTGCCCTTGCCACAGGGACCATTGGCTATATGGTCATTGAGGGGTGGCCGCTCGGAGACGCACTCTACATGACGGTAATCTCTGTTACCACGACGGGATTTCAGGAGATCAGAGAGCTCTCCCCGGCCGGTCGAGCGCTGACCGTCTTTGTTATTCTTGCCGGCATAGCATCATTGGCTTACGTAGCTGGTCGGGCGCTGCAGCTTGCCGTAGAGCAGTATCTGTTACGGAGGGGAAAGATGGACCGGAAGATCCATAGGCTGCATGATCACGTCATTCTCTGCGGATTTGGCCGCATGGGTCGACACATTGCAGAGGACCTGTCTGAAGCACACGTCCCGTTCGTAGTTATCGAGAGCAATGAGGAGCTTGCCAAACCGCTCGAAGAGATGGGCTATCTCTACATTGTGGGAGACGCAAGCGCTGACGATCTGCTGAAGGAGGCAGGAGTTGAGACCGCCCGCGGCTTGATTGCAGTAGTCTCCACTGACGCGGAGAACGTCTACACCACGCTCACCGCCAAGTCGCTCAACCCCAAGGTTACCATCGTAGCACGAGCACTCACCGACGAGAGTGAGCCCAAGCTCCGCAAAGCGGGTGCCGATCGGGTGATCAAGCCGTACGAAATGGTTGGGCGCAGAATCGCCCAGCTTGTCATCCGTCCGGCAATGGTGGAGTTCGTGGAGACCATCGCACGCTCAAAGTCCGAAGAGATCACTATGGAAGAGATCACGGTTACCACCGCGAGTACGCTGCTCGGCGTGAAGCTGAAAGACACAAGTATCCGTAGTGAGCTCAACGTAATTATTGTTGCGATTCGCCGGGGGCAGGAGCAACTGCTCTACAACCCGGGACCTAACGCAACCTTTGCTCCCGGTGATCGCCTGCTTGCCATAGGTCGCAGCGACGACCTGACCAGGCTGTCGGTCATCTGCGGAGTAACCGCGGGGTGAGTGATCCGGATTCGGCCCTTGGTCCGTTCGCCCCGCTTGCCCCGCAGCTCGTTCTCCAGGTCGTTGAGCAGGTGTACAGCCTCAGGCTCGATGGAACAATCACACCGTTTTCGAGCTACGTGAACCGTGTGTACGGGATCCGCTCGACTGACGGAGATGAGTACGTGGTGAAGTTCTACCGTCCCGGCCGCTGGAACCCTGAGGCAGTGGCAGAGGAGCACGAGTTCGTGCTCGACTGCGCTCGCGGTGAACTGCCGGTAGTGGCACCACTGACCGACTCAGAGGGCTATACGCTCGAGCTGATTGATGCCGGTGAGCAGGAGTACGCTTGCGCACTCTATCCCAAGCGGGGAGGCCGCGGGTTTGATGCTGAGCGGGACGAAGACTGGTTCCGGCTCGGTGCACTTGCCGGTCGGGTCCACACCGTTGGGGCGGCCGGGACCTTTACCGAGCGGATCATCTGTCTGCCGTCGCAATCCACCGCCCGGTTCGTTGGGGAGATACGAGAGGCCGGCGTGGTTCACCCTGAGGTCGCCCCGGAGTTCTTTGCTGCGGCAGAAGAGGGGTTGGCGGCTATTGAGCCTCTGTTCAAAGATGTCCCCATGCAGCGGATCCACGGCGATTTTCATCGAGGGAACGTGCTCGAACGCGGAGATGAGGGGCTGCTGCTTATTGACTTTGATGACACTATGCTCGGGCCGGTGGTTCAGGATCTCTGGTTGCTGCTTCCCGGCTACGTGGAGGAAGTGGGGAGGGAGCTCACCCACATCCTTGAGGGCTACAGACAGTTTGCGCCGTTTGATGAACGCTGGCTGGAGTTGATTGAACCGCTGCGCTTCATGCGGATGCTCTACTACCTTGCCTGGAACGCAATCCAGCGATCGGACAGCCAGTTTCTCCGGCATAACCCTGATTGGGGCTCCCGTGCCTTCTGGATCCGTGAGCTTGAAGACCTGAAGACTCAGCTTCGCCGGCTGCTCTGAGCCTTCCGGCTTGGCGCGAACCCACACATTCTCTATAGTGCGCTCATGTCCGAACGCGTAATTCGTCCATATGAGGAATCTGACCGGGAGTCGGTCGACCGGATCTGCCGGGAGGCAGGCTGGATAGGCAGTTCCATGCCCGCCGCTCGGGCACAGGCCCGGGAGCAGTTCATTCGCGATGGAGCAGCTTTCGTCGCTGACCTTGCGGGAACCCCCGAATGCTATGCGGCCTCTCTGCCGGGGACGTTCGACTTCCATGGCAGAAAGCTCCAGTTCAGTGCGGTTACCTCAGTCATCACAAGTAGAGTTGCACGGAAGCAGGGCCTGGCAAGTACGGCTACCGCCAGGCTCATAGAGCACGCTGCAGGCGAGGGTGCGGTGATCTCTGGACTCGGGATGTTCGACCAGGGATTCTACGACAAGCTTGGATACGGAAACGGTGGATACGATCACTATGCCATGTTTGATCCGGCACTGCTGAATGTACCGTACTGCAGGCGGAAGCCCGATCGCCTCACCGCCGACGACTATCAGGAGATGCACACCGCACGTCTGGAGCGGAAGACCTGGCACGGTGCAGTAACGCTTCACTCTCCCGGCATGACCCATTACATGGCCCGCCGCAGTGATGCCAGCTTTGGTCTTGGGTTCCGCGACTCCAGTGGTCATCTCACCCACCATCTCTGGATCAATCCTGACCGCCCGGCGAGTGGACCGTACAAGGTCCTCTGGATGACCTACGACACGCTGGAACAGTTTATCGAGCTCATGGGGCTGCTTCGCAATCTGGGCGATCAGATCTACCTCTGCCGGGTGATCGAACCTGGTGGCGTACAGCTGCAGGACTTGCTTGATAGACCCTTCCGCCGCCACGCAGAGGCGAAGGGAGGCAGCTTCGAGACCTACAGTACCGCCGTTGCAAACTTCCAGTACCGCCTGCTCGCAGTCGAGCCGGCAATAGCGGCCGTGCAGACGGAGACCAAGCTGAGTTTCCGGCTCCGTCTCACCGATCCGGTGGAGCGCTATCTCTCCAGTTCCTCATGGCGCGGGTGTGGCGGTGAGTATGAGATCACCCTTGGCAGTCCGAGCAGCGTCCAACGATCCGAACCCGGGGTCTCCGGCGAGCCAGATCTTGTCTGTGGGGTGGGGGACTTCACCCGACTGTGGAGCGGAGTACTTCCAGCGAGCTCGCTTCGTGGTCTCGGCCGAATCACCTGCCCGGAGCCTCTTGCCCAGACACTTGACGCTATCTTTGCACGAGAGCTCCCGCACACTGACTGGCTTTACTGATGAGCTCTGCGGATGAGCTTGACGAAACAACGGAGTCCGTCCACAATCAGGGTTCAACCAACAGAAGGGGTAGCTACGCATGGCAGATCTCAAGGCAATCTCAGAAGCGCTTCAGAAAGGAAAGAAGGCGGACGTCGAATCGATGGTTCAGGCCGCGATTGACGAGGGAGTAACAGCTCGCTCAGTTCTGGAAGAGGGCATGATGGCCGGCATGAACGTTGTGGGAACGAAGTTCAAGAACAACGAGATATACGTTCCTGAGGTTCTGATTGCCGCCCGAGCCATGAATGCGGGAATCGCAATCCTGCGGCCGCTGCTCGTGGATGAAGACGTACAGCCGGTGGGAACCGTCGTCATTGGTACGGTGAAAGGAGACCTCCACGATATCGGGAAGAATCTCGTCAAGATGATGATGGAAGGCAAGGGCTTCAACGTGATTGACCTGGGTTCAGACGTTTCCGCTGAAGCATTCGTTGCCGCCGCCAAGGAGCACAAAGCCCACATTATCTGCTGTTCGGCTCTCCTCACGACAACCATGACAGAGATGAAGGGGATCGTTGAGGCGGTCAAGAGTGCCGGAATGCGTGACACGGTGAAGATCATGGTCGGAGGGGCGCCGGTGACGCAGGAGTTCTGCGATCAGATAGGGGCCGATGCCTATACACCGGATGCGGCGAGTGCTTCAGACACAGCGGTCGAGCTCGTCACCGCCTGACCTGCAAGCCGAGCAGAGCTCACAACAGTGACGCCGGTGGAAGCTCGAGTTCCGCCTCTATCCAGGCTCTCATCAGGAAGAGCGCCGCGCGAGCCGCGGCGCTTCTGTTCGTCCTCAGTGCGGGGTCCCCGGAAGGGTCGTAGTCGCTCACAGGTCTGATCTCATTCAGGTACGAGCGGGCAATCCGCAGGGTCAGCGGCGACTCAAACAGCTGATACTCAAAAAAGGCGCGCAATCCGTCCATGAGGCAGGCATACTTCGTCCGCACGTCCGGATAGCGGGCGGTCGCTGCCCGCAGCCGGTGGAACTGCTGCTTATACGCCTCAAGCGCCAGCTGTGCCTGTTCGCGGTAACTGCCGGCTGCCGTAATGGCCAGTGACAGTATGGAGGCACAGCGCGGGTGAACCGGCTTTACATCGATCTCTCGTCTTGGAATGCATGCAACGTAGCGGTAGAGAGCCTGCAGGGTGCGCGTTCGGGGAGCCGCTGCTGCAGATTCCCCTCGCGGGGCATGACCTCCATTGAGATGGGTGGCGTTCTGCTCCACAAGATGTGCGAGTGCCTGGTGGTACGCGTCTTGAAGTCGGGCGAACGCGTCATCTGTCTTGCTACTGGTGTCCGGGTGGGTTCGTTTGGCGAGGATCCGGTAGAGCTCCTTCAGGGCCCCGGCGTCTGCTCGGGGATGTGAGATGAGGTATTCCAGGAACGGGTTCTCCGACACTACCTGGATAGTATCACATCCGCTGCCCTGCACGACTGATCAGCACCCACCGTTGTGAAAACTGTTGTGGCAATTGGTGACACTCTTTTTTGTGCATGGTAACATCACCCCTAGGTGACACCAACTATATCGGGCTCAATTCCAGCCGGCATACTTGAATATATCCTCTCTGAGAACCCAGTGGGGATAGGCGCCGTTGTTGACGGGGAAGGGCTTGTTGTCCTGAACCGGACCATGGAAGAGCTGTTTGGATACACGGCCGAGGAGATCAACCAACTTGGCGGGCTGGCTGCGCTGGTTGTTGAGCCCGGCGATCTGGAGGAGATTCAGCAGGCCCTGGCGAGGGGGCACGGCTATGAAGGAGTCATCGCCTTCCGTAACCGCGCCGGGGAGACCGTCTGGCACCGGGTGAAGACTCTCCCGCTCGGCGTGCAGCAGGGTGTTGGCGGGGGATCGGTCTCCTGGCATGTCGATGTGACCAATGCTCAGAAGCTCGTGGAAGAGCTCGATCGCAGTGAGGAGCGTTTTGATGAGGTGATGAACCTCATTCCCGAAGCGGTGACAATCAGACGTGGTGGAGCGCTTGAGTTTGCAAATAGAGCGGTAGAGCACGTGTTCGGTCACCCCGTTGATGAGTTTCGTACCATCGAGCATCCGGTTGCCGAGTGGGCTCTTCCTGAGGAGAAGCACAAGGTGCGGGCACTCTACGGGGCGCTCGAGCACAAGACCAGCGCACCGGTGATTTCCCGGCAGTTTCGTATCCGTACCGCCGGCGGCGATGTCCGGTGGATCTGGTCGCGTGTCTTTCCGCTTGGCGGGCATCCCCCACGAGCGCTCTCTCTGTCAGCAGACATCACCGACACCGTTGAAGTCGCCGACCGGTTGCGGGAGAAGACCCGGGACGCGGATCAGGCGAACCGCGCAAAGAGTGCATTCCTTGCCAATCTGAGCCACGAGATCCGGACTCCTGTGGCCGGTATTCTGGGTCTGCTCGATCTCATGGAAAACGAGCCGGAAGAGACCCAGCGAACCTACCGGGAGCTCATGCGGGACGCTGCCGGTTCGCTTGTGCGCATGCTCGAGGACGTGCTTGACCTCTCGCGCATAGAGCAGAACAGGCTCTCCATTGTCCCCACAGAGACCGATGTCCGCCAGGCGCTTCACTCTGTGGTCGCCCTGATGCGTCCAAGAGCCACCGAACGGAATGTCACCCTGGAGTTTGTGAGTGCGGATTCCGTCCCGTTGTTCTGCTCAGTCGACCGCGTACGCCTTCAGCAACTTGCCTCCAATCTGGTGAGCAACGCAGTCAAATACACGGAAGAAGGAACGATCCGTGTGCATCTTTCCTACCTCGAGCCCCATGCGGCCGGGGCCGGGCGTATCGTGCTGGTGGTCGAGGATACCGGCGCCGGTATGACCGAGGGCCAGCTCTCGCTGGCGTTCGAGCCGTTTCGGCGTCTCAATGAGGGGTACACTCAGACGATCGAGGGCACCGGACTGGGGCTGCCGCTGGTGAAAAGCCTTGTGGATCTCATGGGAGGTACGCTTGACGTTTCTTCCAGGCTCGGTGACGGCACCACGTTCACCGTTTCCATCCCGGCACCGGCCGCTGAATCCAGGAAAGTGGCGAGCGATTCCCCCGGCAGCGCTGCTGAAACGTCGCCAACCAGTACAGAGGGGCAGGACAGGACGGTTCTTTTGGCTGAGGATAACCGGATAGTGCAGCTCACCGTCCAGACACAACTTGCCAGAGCCGGTTGTCAGGTATACCTTGCCGGCAACGGGCAGGAGGCGGTGGACATTGCTCTGCGCCACCGCGTTGACCTCATCTATATGGATATCCAGATGCCGGTTCTCAGCGGGCTTGATGCGATCAGGCGTATCCGTACCCAGGAAGCGCCGGCTGACCGCGTTCCCATTGTCGCTATGACCGCCTACGCCTCCCGGGACGATCAGGAAATTTTCTATGAGGCCGGGGTAAACGACATTCTCACCAAGCCATGTTCTTCGGCAGATCTGCTTCACGCTCTTGAAAAACATGCCCGGGATAAGCAGGAAGAGCCTTGACAAGTTTGGTGTCTTACGCCATTGTTTGGTAAGACTAACAATGGAAGGATCCTATGCAACATGATCGTGTAGACAGTGCCGCTGCGACCGGCAATGAGTCTTCATATACACTAAAGGAGCTTGCGGTCGGCGATTCCGCCGTTATCGCTGGATATCGTGCCACGCATCGCGGCTACCGATCAAAGCTTTTATCAATGGGACTCACTCGTGGAACGCCGCTGGTGGTTCGCAACCGCGCTCCACTCGGTGATCCGGTAGTGATTGGGGTACGGGATTTCGAGCTGACGCTGCGGGCAGATGAGGCGGAGGGGCTCCTTCTTAATGAAGTGACACGAACTCAGGGCCGGCGCCGGCACCGGCGTCGTGGTCGGCGTCATGATCGGCAGGCAGAGGGAACAGCGAGCAACTGACATGTCTGAGCAGATTACCATTGCGCTCGCGGGCAACCCCAACAGCGGAAAGACAACTATATTCAATGCGCTGACCGGAAGCCATCAGCGAATCGGGAACTGGCCGGGTGTCACCGTTGAGCGCAAAGAGGGTCGGTTTATTCCGAATCCCATGGAGCGGATCCTTGCCGATCCGTTCCTGCCCCAGCAGGAAGGCCCGGCTGCGTCCGTCCACGTCGCTACGGGAACCGGCACTGCGAGTGACGCCGAATCCACCCAATACCGTGTTGTCGACCTGCCCGGGATCTACTCGCTGGCGGCAAGCTCTGAAGACGAGGCAGTTGCCCGCAACTACCTCCTCAGCGCAGATGCAGATCTGGTGGTCAACGTGGTGGATGCGTCCAACCTTCAACGAAACCTTTTCCTCACACTCCAACTCCTGGAGATGGGGCTACCGGTCATTGTTGTGCTCAACATGATGGATATGGCCGGGAAGAAAGGGATTGAGATCGATGTTGATCACGTATCGAGCCACCTTGGGTGCCCGGTTATCGCCTGCACGGCAATTCGTGACCGGGAACTTTCCGCGCTCCGGGGTGAGGTGCACCAACGCGCGGTCGCTGCCCACCGGAATGCCCGCGAGCACGCCGGGCGATCTGAGTGGTCGGGTGACCGCATCCACTATCCAGCCGCTGTTGAGCGGGTTCTCGAACAGATTGTGCCCCAGCTCGAGCATCTGAGCGAGCTTACGCGGGCCACGCCGCGCTGGCTGGCGCTGAAGCTGCTCGAGGGAGATCCCTGGGTGACCAGCCGCGTTGCAGAAAACTCGCAGCTCAGCTACGACGCAATTGATGAAATCACCGAACGGCTGACCCGTGAACTGGGCGAAGAGCTGGACATAGTGCTCGCTGACGCGAAGTACGGTTTCATTCACGGACTGTCACGGCACATCACGCGCCGGAAAGTGGACCGCCAGAGCATTACCGAGCGGATTGACCGTGTGGTCATGAATCGGTTTGCGGCCATCCCCATTTTCCTTGCCGCTATGTACGCGGTGTTCTGGTTTACCATGAGCATTGGCGGGGCCTTCATCGACTTCTTTGATATCGCCTTTGGCACCGTGTTCGTGGATGGATTCGCAAGCCTCCTGGGGACCATAGGCGCACCGCAGTGGCTCATAGGTATACTCGCCGGCGGGATAGGTGCCGGCATCCAGACGGTGGCCACCTTTGTGCCGATCATCTTTGCAATGTTCCTCGCCCTTGCTCTGCTTGAGGACTCCGGCTATATGGCGCGTGCAGCGTACGTGATGGACCGCTTTATGCGCTCGATAGGACTTCCCGGAAAGAGCTTTGTACCAATGATGGTCGGTTTTGGGTGTACCGTTCCGGCAATCATGGGAACGCGGACCCTTGACAGCAAGCGAGACCGATTCACAACGATCTTTATGTCGCCAAATATGTCATGCGGCGCGCGACTTCCGGTGTATGCTTTGTTTGCAGCTGCCTTCTTCGCCGGTCGCTCGGGAGCGATCGTTCTCAGTCTCTACGTGGCTGGGATTGTTGTCGCTGTACTGACGGGGCTGCTTCTCAAGCTCACCATGTTTCGCGGGGAGGCGAGCCACTTCGTGATGGAGCTACCGCCCTACCACGCACCACGGGTGAGGTTTGTACTTGGTCAGGCGTGGGATCGGCTGCGCCTGTTCGTGATTCGCGCCGGAATCACGATCACAGTCATCGTTACCATTCTCTCTGCTATGAATACCCTGGGTACGGACGGCACCATTGGGAACGAGGACAGTCCAGGCTCGGTGCTCTCGGCGGTGGGCCGGGCCATCACGCCTGTGTTCACTCCCATGGGAGTGGAACAGGACAACTGGCCGGCGACAGTCGGGATCTTCACGGGTATCTTTGCAAAAGAGGCCGTCGTTGGAACGCTTAGCTCACTCTATATCCAGGGAGCAGGTGATGATGGTGAGCAGGATGTCGATATTGGAGCGGGCCTTCTTGAAGCCGTCTCAACCATTCCGGCGAATCTCTCCGGCGTCTTCGGAGGACTCTCCGATCCCCTTGGCCTGGGCGTTGTCGGGACCGAAGAGGCTGAGCTGGCAGAGGAGATAGGCACCGAGCAGACCATATTTGCCGTTCTCAGGCAAAACTTCTCTCCCGCCGGTGCGTACGCGTACCTGCTCTTTGTCCTGCTTTACTTTCCATGTGTTGCAGCGATGGCCGCTGCAATCCGTGAGATGGGAGCGCCCCTTGGGATTGTACTCGGCGTCTACTCGACAGTGCTCGCCTGGTCTGTGGCCACGCTGTTCTATCAGCTTGCAACAACACCGCAGGTGACTCCGGTCGCCGTGGCGGTGGGACTCATATTGCTCCTGATTATCACCTTCCGGATTCTGGGGAATACCCGCCTTGCGCGGGTGGCCCAGGATGTGGCTGTCTCCAGGGAACCGCGCGCGTGATCATTCGCAGTACCGGCGAGGCACTCGCCCGCCTGAAGGTCGCCAGCGCATCTGAGCTTGCGGCAGAGGTGGGCGCGGACCGCGGCATGGTGGATGCTGCGCTTGAATACTGGATCCACAGAGGAAACGCGGTGGAGTGCTCGGTCAGCGACAGCGGCTGCGGCACTACGTGTCGCCGCTGTCCCCTGGCAGAGGCGCCGGCGCTGCGCTCGCTCACTACGGTCTACGAGTGGGTGCCGCAACGGGCGGGCTCTGGTGATCGGCGCCGAGCCGCGGTTTGACAGTGAGTTTGACAATAGGTTGTCTTTTCCGGCAAGCTGTCGGCTGATGAGGGAAGATCGACTCAACAGGCGGTGGGAGCTTATTGCTCTTGGGATCGTCGTCAACGCCTGCCTTGGAACTGTCTACTCCTGGTCCGTGTTTCGTACCCCGCTGGAGCTGGTTCTGGGAATGAGTGCAGGACAGAGCGGGGTGCCATACTCCGTCTTTCTTGGTGCGTTTGCGTTCTCCATGCCGGTTGGTGGTTTTCTCATCCTGCGTCTTGGATCCCGTCTTACGCTTCTGTTCGGCGGCATACTCGTGGGCACCGGCTGGATCGCCGCCGGTCTCGCCGACAGCTATCTCCTGTTGACTCTCTTCTACGGTGTTGTTGGTGGTGCAGGCGTTGGCCTTGCCTACGGGGTCCCACTTTCAGTTTCAGCGAGCTGGTTTCCCCACAGACGCGGTCTGGCAATGGGTTTGACTCTTGGTGGCTTTGGGGTCTCGCCCTTTGTGACCGCGCCCCTTGCCGAGATGCTTATCTCCACCAGAGGGGTGCAGCCGGCAATGGTCTGGCTCGGCGTCGGTTTTCTGGTGATTATCGGGGCGCTGTGGTGGCTATTCGAAACCGCGAGCGGTGAAGGACGCGGGGCGGCAGAGACCAGCGGTGATGTCCCAACATTTAGAATGCTGCGCACCGGCCGCTTCTATGCGCTGTGGTCCACGTACGCCATTGGAACACTCGCCGGTCTGACTGCGATCGGGATGACGGCGAGTTACGCGCAGGAGGGGCTCGGTCTCTCTTCCGCAGCAGCCGCAATTGCAGTCTCCGCGTTTGGTATCTGCAATGGAGTAGGCAGGCCGTTGTTCGGGTTCCTGCACGATCGCCAGAAAACCTATGTTGCTATACTCATCGCTTTCGCGCTTGTGACCCTGGGTGCGACCATCGCCTTTCTGGCGGACAGTGACCGGGTGATCCTTTTCTATTTTGGATTCGGGATTCTCTGGCTCATGCTTGGCGGCTGGCTCGCTATAGCGCCCGCCGCCACGGTGAGACTCTTTGGCCCCGCCTACTACACGCCCAACTACGGCATAATGTACACCGCTTACGGTGTTGGTGCACTCGCCGGAGGCTTCGCCTCCAGCGCTCTGTACAACCTCTTTGGATCCTACCGGCCCATTTTCCTGGTCATCGTGGGCCTCTGCGCGCTCGGCTCTGTGGTGGCGGTCCTGTTCCTGAAATCCGGGCGCGGTTCTGAAGTGTCACGAACCGTGCTGATGTGAAGCAGGGAGAACAATTGTGGCGTA
>CAZREG010000043.1:0-23725 GCA_964599075.1 uncultured Spirochaetaceae bacterium
GAACTGATCAGTTCTTCCTGGCAGGTGCTGAGTCGGCAACCTACCGTGACTGGTTCTTCCAGGTTGTCTTTGCAGCCACTGCGGCGACCATTGTCTCTGGAGCTATGGCAGAGCGCACCAAGTTCACCGGGTATCTGCTCTACAGCGTCTTTATTTCAGGGCTGATCTACCCCATAAGCGGTCACTGGATCTGGAACGGTGGTTGGCTAGCTGCGATGGGCTTCCATGACTTTGCCGGCTCGACCGTTGTACACAGCGTTGGTGCCTGGGCGGCGATGATTGGCGCAATCATGCTTGGCGCGCGGAAGGGGAAGTACGTCAAAGTCAACGGGCAGGTGAAGGTCAAGGCTATCCCCGGACACAACATGCCGCTGGCCGCGCTTGGCGTCTTTATTCTCTGGTTCGGCTGGTACGGCTTCAACGCCGGTTCGACCCTCAGCGGTACTGACACCGACATTGCGTGGGTGGCGACCACTACTACCTTAGCGGCGGGCGCTGGTGCGATCGCAGCCATGTTTACAAGCTGGATCTGGTTCAAGAAGCCCGACCCGTCGTTCTCTCTCAACGGTGCCCTTGCTGGGCTTGTGGGAATCACTGCAGGCACCTGGGTCATTGACCCGGCCGGTTCCATTATCGTTGGAGCAATTGCCGGTGTGATTGTTGTGTTCAGCGTAGAGCTGTTTGACAAAGTGTTTCACATTGACGACCCCGTTGGTGCAATCAGTGTGCACGGCATCTGTGGAGTCTGGGGTACGATTGCAGTGGGTATCTTTGGCGATCTAGAGAAGATCGGATCGGGACTTACTCGAGGCGGTCAGATCGGTGTGCAGGCGGTCGGCATTCTTGCGGTGTTCGCCTGGGTTGTCGTGACAGCGCTTATTCTGTTCGGTATCCTGAAGGCACTTGGTCTGTTGCGGGTAAGTGAGAAGGAAGAGCTCGAGGGACTCGATCTCAGCGAGCATGGCGCGGAGTCGTACAGCGGCTTCCAGATCTTCAGCAACATGTAAGGGGGATGAAAAATGAAACTGATAGTTGCTTACATCCAGCCGCATAAGCTGAACGACGTGAAGGAAGAGCTCTATAAGAGCGAGATCTACAAACTGTCTGCTACCAACTCTCTCGGGTGTGGTCAGCAAAAGGGTTATCACGAGAGCTATCGTGGTGTTGACATTGAAGTGAACCTTTTGAAGAAGGTTCGCCTCGAGATTGCCGTGAACGATGAGTTCGTTCAGGCGACCGTTGACGCCATTGTGCGGGGCGCGCGCTCCGGCGAGATTGGTGATGGCAAGATCTTTGTTCTTCCGCTCGAAGACGTCGTCCGGATTCGAAGTGGTGAGAAAGGCAAGGAGGCAATCGGGTAAGGCCGATGCCAGGAGTCGCGCTGTGGTGCGATTCCCCGAACTGACAGAGGGTCACCCACGGGTGACCCTTTTTTTTACGCCGTTGCTCTCACCGACTCAGGCCGGTACCATCAGCGTGTGGAACAGTCGCGCCCCTCGATCGAGTCGCTGGCCGATCACATCCCCGCTCTTCTCATCTCAGACCAATCACGGTGGACGGTGCCCCCGGATGAGGTGATTACCCGTCTTCCTGTTGCGTACTTTGCACAGACTGATGCGGTGCGAGCCGCCCGCCATGTAGAGCTTGTGGCATCCCTCTCTGTTGAGGAGCCGTACGCGGTGGATGCTCATCAGCGGGAGGATCGCCTTGGTATAACAATCGTCACGATAGACAGCCCGGGCCTGCTTAGCGTACTTGCCGGCATCCTCGGCTCGGCAGGGTACGACATTCAGCACGGTTCGGTGTTCACCATGACCGATGGCCGGCCCGGCGGCAGCGCGCCAGGGAGCTCGCTCGGTTCTGCGCTCATTTCTTCTGGCGCGCGAAAGCGGCGCATCCGCCGCCCCGGCTTTGGGACGCCAGCAATGCTCCCCACGCGTAGAATCGTGGACGAGTTCGAAGGCGTCCTGATTGGCGGACGGAGCACCGAGCAGTTCGTTCTGGAGCTTACACGGCTGCTGGACATGGTTGTTCCCCATTTGCTTCCGGGAAACGAACCGTCCACCGCACGCAGAACTGTGAACGAGGCTGTTGCAGAACAACTGCGAGGAGAGGCTGGACCGGCGAACAGTGGTCTCTTTCCCATGGAGATAGAGTTTGACCAGCATCAGCACGAGAACCGGCTTGGCATGAGCGTGCGGGGAGAGGATACACCGTTCTTCCTCTACTCTCTTGGCGTAGCGCTCACGCTCCAGCGCGTCAGCATTGAATCGGTTTCGATCATTACCGAGCGCCACGTGGTGCAGGACCGGTTCGAGCTCACTGTTCCGGGCGACCGGAGTACCAGTCGCAATCTTGATCGGCTTCGATTTCTGGTGTTGCTGACCAAGCAGTTCACCTACTTTCTTGGCAGCGCGCCGGACCCGTATGCTGCCCTTAGCCGATTCGAGTCCCTGTGTACCGAGCTTGTCTCGCGAGCGGATGGAGACCTCGAGAATATGATCAGCCAGCCGCTGGTCCTCAAAGAGCTGTCAAGATTGCTTGGTGCAAGCGAGTATCTCTGGGAAGACTTCATTCGACTCCAGTACGAGAATCTCATTCCCCTTCTTTCAACCGGGCAGAGGATTGTCAGTACGCCACCTGAGGAGGTGGAAGAGCGCCTGCGCATTCAGATCGCATCAGAGACGGACCGGGAAGCCGGAAGAGCGCGACTCAACGAGTTCAAGGATGGTGAGAACTTCAAGATCGATCTGGACCACATTCTGCAGCCGAGCCTTGATTTCTTCTTTCTCAGCGATCGGCTCACGGCTCTCGCGGAGGCCACCGTTCGGGCCGCCCTCTCCATTGCGTGGGAGGAAGCTGTGGAGACCTACGGCGTTCCGCGAACCGTGGCCGGGCTGCCGGCCCGGTGGGCGGTGTTTGGTCTTGGCAAGCTCGGGGGTCGGGCACTCGGCTACGCAAGCGATCTGGAGCTCCTGTTTGTATACAGTGACGGCGGTACCACCGATGGTGAGCGGTCGGTTCAAAACGCCGAGTTCTTTGAGCGATTCTTTATGGCGGCAACCGGCTCCATCCGCACCAAACGTGAGGGCATCTTCGCAATGGATCTGCGTCTCAGGCCCTACGGAGCCGACGGCCCTCACGCGGTAAGCCTTGAGAGCTTCAACCGGTACTACGGCCGCGACGGTGATGCGCACAGCTACGAGCGCCTTGCACTCACCCGCCTTCGGGGCGTTGCCGGAGATAGAGAGTTCGCGGCACAGGTTGAAGCCCTGCGGGATGAGCTCATCTACTCGGCAGACTCCATCGACCTTGCAGAGCTTCGCGAGCTAAGGGCGAAGCAACTCTCACAGAAAACGAAGCCGGACGCCATGAATGCAAAGTTCAGCCCCGGGGGTCTGGTGGACCTGGAGTACGGCATGCAGATACTGCTTGTCACCCATGGTCGAGAGAACCAGGCGCTTCGAACCGCGAGTATCCACGCCGCCCTTGATGCCTTCGCAGAGGCGAAGCTGCTCGATCCACAGGAAGCAGTGCGACTCAAGCGCGCCTACCAGTTTCTCAGAACGCTTATCAACAGCCTGCGCATGCTTCGCGGCAACGCCAAGGACCTCTTCCTGCCTCCGGTAGACAGCCTTGAGTACGTGCATCTTGCCCGACGGGCCGGGTACGAAGACGGTGGCGCGCTCAGTGCAGCACAGCAGCTTCAGATTGAGTTCGACAGCCGGACGGCTGCGGTCAGGGCCTTTGTAGAGCGCTACCTTGGACGAGAGTCTCTTCCCGGATCGGTTGTGGGAAACGCTGCTGATCTTGTGCTACTTGATGAGATGGATGAAGCGCGGGTATCTGAGATCTGCAGCCGTGCAGGATTGTTGAACTCTGCTCGCGCCCCGGTCAATGTAAAGGAGATAGCCGGCCACGGAACGTCCCGAGAGATATTCTCCGAGCTGGTAGTGCTTGCATGGAACGTCCTTCGCACGAACGCAGACCCCGATCTGGCCCTGAACAACTGGTCCCGCTTTGTAGCTGTGCTTCCGGATCGAGCCGATCACTTTACGCGCCTGCTTCGTCAGCCGCGACTACTCGAGCTTATGTTGCAGGTGTTTGCAACCAGCCAGTTTCTGGCCAACGTCTTGATCCAGCAGCCTGAGTTCATGGAGTGGGCGCTCGATCCGGTGCGAATAAACAACGAGCGAACCGAGCAGGAGATCCTTGGCGATCTGTTTCCGCACGTTGAGCACCGCAGCGAACAGCAGCGCCGGGAAGCACTTCGGCGATTCCGCAGGCGGGAAATTCTCCGCATAGGCACCCGGGACATCTGTCTTGGGGTACCTCTGGCAGCTGTTACTCGTGAGATCTCGGCGTTGGCACGTGCCTGCCTTGCGGCAACCGTGGACGCAGCATTTACCGACCGGCAGACGCCCCGCGCGGTACGCCGCCGATTCACCCTGCTTGCCTTCGGGAAGCTCGGCGGGAATGAGCTCAACTACAGCTCTGACATCGATCTGATGGGGGTCTATGAGCCGGATCCGGCCGAGAGCCGGGAGGACGAGCAGGAGCGGTACGGCGGCGTCCTGAGACAGTTGCGGGCCGATCTGGCCGAGCACACGGCAGACGGCTACGCTTACCGCGTTGACTTCAGGCTCAGACCGTTTGGCACCGCGGGCCCGCTTGCCACCACCACAGAGGCGGTGGATCGATACTACGCCGGCAGCGCAGCGTTGTGGGAGCTCCAGGCGGCAATCAAGCTCTCACACGTTGCTGGTGACCCCGGGCTGGCTCGGAAGCTGCTCTCAACAGTTGGCGCCCATTGCCGTCGGCGGGTGGACCCCAAAACCGTCCGCGGGACCATCTCACGCCTGCGCTCGCAAGCCATGAAGCTGGCGGCACGGCGTGGACACGACATAAAGAACGGACCCGGGGGAATCAGAGACATCGAGTTCGTGGTCCAGGGCTTGCAGCTCGAGAACCTCCACGAGCACGCAACGCTCCAGCAACCGAACTCACTTGAAGCGCTCGAGGCGCTCGCAAGCGCCGGCATCCTGAGCCCCCACCTCTGTTCCCTCATGCAGGAAGACTACGAGTTTCTCAGGCGCGTTGAACATACGCTCCAGCTGTTCGAGGACCAACAGATTCATATACTGCCGGAGGACAAGCAAGCGGCCGGACAGCTCGGCCGCCGGGTGTATGGAAGGAAAATAGAGGGGGCAACCTTCCTGGAGGAAGTGACGCGGGTTGAACAACGGACACGCGAACGGTACGAGGCCTACATAGCCGGGCGACCGCTGGAAGGGTAGCCCTACTCTTCGAACCTGCGCAGAATCTCCGGGAACTCGTAGGTGACCATGCCGTGGTCATCGACCTCCATACGGACCCGGGTCCCGTCCACCATCGATTCAATAAGCTGTTCGGCCTCCGCAATCTCAAGCCCGGTCTCTACCACAAGGTCACTGATCGTAATACGTCCTTTGAGCCGATAGGCAAGCTTGAAGACCTGGCTCTGAGTTGGTCTGGACGAAGCCGAAGGGCGTGGCCGGGATGGAAATGCGGTGTAGTGTGACTCATCTTCAAGGTAGCGACTCCGGTGAAAGCCGCGGATGAAACCTCCTATCACCCTGGCGATGACAAAGAAGAAGATAAGTGGCCCTATGAACATAAACGGGAAAAACCCGAACCCAAACATCGTGTACCTCACCTCTAATATACCGCTCCAACCGCCAATTATTCAAAGCGAATGCAGCGCGTCGAGGAACGCCCCGTAGGTTTTGAGGTAGCGTTCGTACCCCTCAGAGAAGCGTTCATGGTGGTCAGGTCGCGGTTCGAACCTGTTGGCAAAACGAACTGCCCGCCGTGCTGCGGACCAGGGAGAGGATTCATCCCCAGCTCCAGCAAGAGCGCAGCAGAGATTGCCAACAAGTTCTGCATCGAGGGTGGCTGGACATATCACCGGCATACCAATGATGTCCGCCTTCATCTGATTCCATACAGCGTTTTTTGCCTGCCCGCCGCACGCACGCAACTCCGTCACCTGGGCCCCGACAAGACCAAGCCGCTCCACCGACTGCCGAACTGCATAGCCGATCGCATGGACCACCCCCCGTCCCATCTCCGGTGTTCCGTGGTCGGATCGCAACCCCACGAACATTCCCTGAGAGAACTCCCAGGCCGCTCCCTGATGCATGGAAGGAAAGAAGAACGGATACTGTTCAAAGCCTGCGCCCTCTATCTCGGCGAGCATTCTGTCATAGCTGACCGCCTGTTGACGGGAGATCGAACGGAACCACTCGAAAATTCGACCAGTCGAGCTGAGGATTCCGGCAATGTTCCATAGCTGCGGAACCACATGAGGCAGCGTCCGTACACCGTCAGCCAAAATGGCCTCGGAGGAGCAATGATTGATCCCTTCACTGGTCCCGGCACGATCACAGGTAGTCCCCGGGCTCACCGTCGCGGTTCCCAGGAGACTCATGAGGAAATCAGGCCCGGCGGCATAGAGCGGCACGCCGACAGGAAGCCCAAAGAGCGCATGAGCCTGACCGCTGGTGGTACCAACCGGCTCTCCTGGACGAACTATGGGAGGAAGTGTGGCCGAAGGAATCTCGTACCGGGAAGCTTCCTCCGGTGTCCAGACGTACTGATCGAAAGCCGGTGAAGGTGAAGTGGTGTGCGGCGCCCCTCCCAGCAGATAGGTCAGGTACTCGGGACAGGTCATGAACTGCCAGCACGTCTTGGCAATCTGCGGAAGGTTGTGGGTAATCCACTTTACCTTCTGGAGGAAGAACGAGCTTGTGTCCGCCAGTCGGATCTCCCGGGTGTCACTCCAGAGCAGGGCATCCGCCAGCGGTCTTCCGTCGCTTCCCACTGGAACCACCGTTGGGCCATTGCCACTGAGCGCAATGGCACTCAACTCCAGCGGCTGCGGTGCCTGATCAATGACGGCCTGGATTGCGCTCACCCAGCGCTCGGTGACCCAGCGGCCATCTTCTTCCAGGCGCTCGCGATGGGTCCAGACAGGCTCATAGCTCTCGCGATCAAAAAGGCCCGCCTTCACCGAGCTCGTTCCAATATCAAACGTCAGCACTCTTGGTGACACATCGCTGTGTACCATGCACTCATCAGGTTGACAAGTGCCTCCGCAATCGATAATCATTTATTAAATAGCCGAATCTTCGGGGGAGGGACGGTGTCCCGACCGGCGGTACAGTCCGCGATCTCTGCGCAGCAGGGGGGAACCGGTGCAATTCCGGTACCGACAGTGCAAGTCTGGATGGGAGAAGGTTGGCGAGCCAGGAGACCGGGTCACATCCGGAATTCGCCCGCTACTTACCCATCCGTCAACGGAGGCTTCATATGAAGCGAACTCTATTGGCGGTGGTTGTCATGACTCTGGCAGTTGCGTCCGTTTGGGCCGCAGGCCAGCAGGAACCACCACAGTCCGATCAGTACTCAATTGGTGTCTTTGTGCCCGGTGTGGTCGAAGGCAGTCCTACCTACGAGCTGCTCGTTGCAGGCGTTGAGCAGGCGGTGCAGGAGAGCGGAAGCGCCCGGTTCACCGTTGTCGAGGGCGGGTTCAACCAGGCAGAATGGGGTCAGCGGATCACGGCAATGGCTGCCGGCGGAGAGTACCAGCTGATCGTCAGCAGTAATCCTGAGATGCCCGACATTGTGGAACGGGTGCTCGAATCCTTTCCACAGCAGCAGTTCCTCATTATGGATGCGTATCTTCAGGGCAACCCACAGGTGCATACTGTGCTGTTCAACCAGCGGGAGCAGGCGTTTCTGGCCGGCTACTTTGCCGGTCTCGTTGGACAGAGTGCAATGGCCTCAGGGGCCACACCGCTGCGCGCGGGACTGCTTGCCGGCCAGGAGTATCCCATCATGAATGAGGTGATCCTCCCGAGCTATGAGCTGGGCTTGCGGGCAGTCGATCCCGATGGAGAGGTTGACTTTCGCGTGCTGGGAAACTGGTACGATGCCGCCGCGGCTGCCGAGCTTGCTAACTCCATGTACGCGACCGGCTCCCATATCATACTGTCCATCTCCGGAGGCGGAAATCAGGGAGTCATTTCAAGCGCACGCGAGCGAGAGCGGTACGTGCTCTGGTACGATACAAACGGGCTGGATGAGGCCCCGGGCGTTGTGGTGGGCAGCACGTTTGTAGCCCTTGACCGGGCAGCATACGAGCGCACCCTCGCCGCAATCAACGGGGAGCTGGCGTTCGGCGAGGCAGAGATCGTCGGTGTAGCCGATGGATACGTCGGCTTTGTGGAGGATGATCCCCTCTATCGCCGCCATGTCACTGAGGAGGTCCGTGAGCGCCAGCGAGCCGTCATTGAACGAATGGAAAGCGGCGACCTCACGCTGCAGATGCAGGGGCAATGACTCCACTTCTGAGACTTCGAGAGATCTCGAAACGATTCTCAGAAAATGATGTCCTTGCGGTGGACCGCGCCTCACTGGAGATTGAGCGAGGTGCGGTTGCCGCGATCATTGGGGAGAACGGCGCCGGAAAGTCGACCCTGATGCACATCGTTGCTGGAACCATCGGCAGAGATCACGGCATGCTCGAGTTCAACGGCCGGCCGTTCGAGCCGGAGCATCATGGTGCCGCAGACAACGGAATTGTCATGTCGTTCCAGCAGCCCCGCCTGGACCCGGACCTCACTGTCCTGGAGAACCTCTTTCTTGGAGAGGAACCGCGGCGACTGGGGTTCTTCTTTGACCGCGACAAAGCCCGGCTCAGAGTCTACCGAGCGGCACCCGACTTTGACCCCGTCCTTCTCTCGCAAAGAGTTTCCGCCCTTAGCTCGGGTCAGCGCAGGATCGTCTCTCTCGTGGGAGCTCTGCTACGCCTGCCACAGGGACGCGAAGGTGTGCTTATCCTTGATGAGCCCACCGAGGCAACTACGCCTCATGAGAGCGAACGCGTCTTTGAGATTGTTCGGCGTTCTGCCTCTCACGGTCATGGCGTGATCCTGATCACCCATAAGCTACCGGAAGTCACCCTCGCCGCTGATACCGCGTTTCTCATGCAGGCGGGCCGAATTGTTGAACAGTTCAACCGCCCCATCTCTACCGACCGACTCACGCAGGCACTCGGCGGACTGATCGGCGGCACACGCTTCGACGGTCCTGGAGCTTCCGCTGCGGATCCGTCCGCCCAACCGACGAACGATCGGCCTCCGGCCGATCGGTCCACCGGGACCGCCCCTGCCCTGATCCTGGACGGAGTAAGCGTCGTTGAGCGTGGGCGATGGCGACTGAGCGAGGTGAGCTTCAGCGTTGCACCGGGGGAGATTCTCGGTTGCGTTGGAGTACGCGAGAACGGGCTTGAGGCGCTTGAGGACCTGGTTGCCGGCTGGCTGATTCCGAGCGCAGGACGAATGGCGATCGCCGGGAAGTGGTGTACCGAGCACTCAATTGGACGCAGAATCCGGGCGTTGCGCCGTGCAGGCCTGGGCTACGTCCCCACGGCACGCTTTGAGCGCGGGGCAAGTCTCTTATCAACTCTTGGCGAAAACCTGATCGCGCGTTCCCGGCAGTGCCTGCAGCGCTCCGGACTCTTCGTGGGCCGCTGGGTGGAGCGCCAGACACGGGAGTCATTAAACCGGTTGGGGATTGACGGCGAGCCCACTGCACCGTTACGCCATCTCAGTGGGGGCAATGTCCAGAAGACCATTCTGGCCCGGGAGGTTACCCTGCGCTCGCCCCTGCTGTTAATCTGCGAGCCGGGCTGGGGACTCGATATCAAGACTCGTGCACGCCTGAAACTGGAGCTCACCGCTGCAGCCGAGCACGGGTCCGGTATCCTTATCATATCCACAGACGTGGACGAGGTCCTGGAGTTCTGCTCACGAATCCTGGTGTTCTCAAACGGCGCAGTGGCTGCCGACCTCACCGGTCCCCAAATTTCACGCAGCAGAATCGCCGGACTTCTGGGAAGCTCGTTCTCACGCACCCGTTCCAGGAGTTCACTCGAGCCGGCAGGAGCACCGGATGAGTAGCAAAGTAAAGGCGGAGGTGCGGGCAAGCCTCTTCGCTCTTGCTGCCGGCCTACTGGTTGCGGTGCTTCTCATTGTGATCAGCACTCCCCGGCCGGGACGAATGCTTCGCGCCTTCTTCCTCCAGCCGTTCTCCAACAGCTACTTTCTGGGGAACATGCTGAGCTCTGCCGGCTACCTTCTCATCGCCGCTTTAGGCGTGATTGTCGCCTTTCGCGCCGGACTGTTCAATCTGGGTGGCGACGGTCAGATCTACATTGGCGCGCTTGCCGGAACTATTGTGGGACTCGCCGTTCCGGGCCTGCCGGGTATTGTGGGCGCAGCACTCGTGCTCCTTGTGGCTGCGGTCACATCCGCGCTTCTCTCCGCTATTGCAGGTGTTCTCAAGCACCTGTTTGATGCACCTGAGCTGATCACCAGCTATCTTCTCTCCGCGGCGCTTGCCACCACTGCCACCTGGTACATCACCGGCCCCGGGCGAGACAGAGCGGGAAATCTCCTGGCAACCAGAGCCGTTGCTGAGAGCTACCGGCTGTCCCGGTTTCTCCCGCCCTCGGAGCTCAATACGAGCATTCTCTGGGCGATCGTCCTTGCGGCAGGTCTGTCGCTCTTCCTCTTTCGCACGGTACGCGGCTACGAGCTTCGGACGTTCGGAACAAACCGGGAGTTCGCTGTGTACGCGGGTATGCCGGCAGCTGCACTGACCATTGGTGCAATGACAGCCTCAGGCGCTCTGCACGGTCTGACTGGCGGGCTCATGGTTCTTGGCACCTACCATGCGGCGATCAGCGGCTTCAGCTTTGGGGTGGGATGGAATGCAATAGCGGTGGCCCTGGTCGCCCGCCTGCACCCGCTCGCGGCGATCGGCTCGGCGCTGGTGTTCAGTTTTCTGAGTGCCGGTGCCCAGAGCGCCATGCTTCAGTCACCGTTTACCTTTGAGCTTGGTGCCATCATTCAAGCGGTGATCCTGCTCCTGGTCACCGCTCAGTTCAGTTTTCCACGTCTTCGCGAACGCTTAAAGCGAGCCGCCGCAGGACCGGAGATACCATGATACTGAACACACTCTCGCTTATGGTCCCTATACTCCTTGCTGCGACCGGCGGCGTACTCACCGAGCGCGCCGGCATGCTCAACATAGGGCTCGAGGGCCTCATTCTCACCGGGGCGTTCTCCGCAGTAGCAGTCGCCCAGGCAACCGGCAGCATTCTGCTCGGCCTGCTTGGGGGCGCCGCCGGCGGTCTTCTGCTTGCTCTCCTGTTCAGCCTCACCTGTATTGAGCTTCGGGCAAACATCTTTGTGGCCGGCCTTGCGGTGAACCTGCTTGCTGCAGGGGTGGTCCCGTTCCTCTCTGAGCTCTTCTTTGGCACCCGTGGAGTCGTCCGTCTTGCAACCCTCACTCGTCTGCCCCGTATCGCCGGCGTATCAGCCATGCTGCCGGTCGCAGTTGCGCTTGCCCTGCTTTCGGCACTAGCCCTCTACCAGACACCGTGGGGCATGCGCATTCGAGCTGCCGGAGGCCCGGTCGATTCGCTGGTGGGACGGGGCTTGAGCTCCGATCGCTACCGGCGTGCCGCTACGCTGCTCTCCGGCATCTTTGCCGGGCTTGCGGGCGCGGAGATTGCGCTGCGGCTTGGCGTTTATCTGCCCAATATTAGCGCCGGGCGCGGCTGGATTGCACTGGTGGCAATTTTCCTTGGACTGCGAAACCCGGTGGGAGTCATTGGAGCGGCATTTCTGTTCGCACTCTTCGAGGCATTTGCCGGGGCGGCTCAGGGATTTATGGAGGTGTCGGGAACACTTCTGCTCGGTCTGCCCTATCTGGTTACCGTTGTGGCTATGGTAGTCTACTCAACTATCGGTCGGCGTGCCCGGGTAGAGCGGGACACTCTCCCCGAGTAAGCCGACTATCGCCAGCTCAATCCTGCGGCGATCGTTGGAGCATTCGGTCGCAAGCGCATCTACGCGAGCGCGCTGCCCGGAGAGCCCGAGATTCCCCGGGGTGCCGCTCGCCGTTCGCCTGGAGAGCACCGCCGCAACCTCCGCCTCCGAGACGACGGCTACCTGGCCCGTGTCCGAAGCTGCAAGCTCTGCGGCAACCTGCTGATACGCGTCACGAAAGCTCCTGCCCTCACCCACCAGCTCAAGGGCACGGTCGGTGGCAAGCACGCCGCGTTTGAAAGCGGCGAGCAGTCGGTCGCGGTGCACCTCCAGCGAGTCCACACTCAGCGCCACCACCTTTAGCATCAACAGCATCAGGTCAATTCCCCGGATGAGCGGTTCCTTCGTCTCCTGGGTATCCCGGTTGTATCCGGCCGGCAGACTGCGAACAATAGCACGGACTCTGTCTGCATAGCTGGAAAGCACTCCTGACTTACCGCGCAGGAGCTCGAGCCCATCCGGGTTCTTCTTCTGCGGCATGATACTGCTCCCTGTGGTCAAGGAATCCGGCAGCGTGAAGTATCCAAACTCCGGCATGCTGAACAGGATGAGATCAGTGGCCAGCCTGCTGACCTCTATACCGATGCCATCAAGCGCATCGAGCACGGCAAGCTCCACCTGTCCGCGCGAACCCACCGTGGCGAGAACGTTGTTCTGAAGCGACTGGAAGCCCAGAAGCTCACTCACCCGCTCCCGATCCAGCGGGAGCGGAACACCGTAGCCGGCAGCCGCACCAAGCGGACCGCGGTCCACAAGCTTGTATGCCGCCGATAGCATGCGTTCGGCATCCAACAGGAGCTCTGCATGACTTGCCGCCCACAGCCCCACGGTCGACGGCATTGCCGGCTGCAGATGGGTCCGCCCCACCATGGGTGTCTGCTCCTCGCGCTCGGCAAGGGAGAGCAGCGCAGAAGCGCTTCGTGCAAGGGCCTCCCGAACTGCCAGCACGCCTTCGCGGGCAAACAGACGGGTGCTTCCCAACACCTGATCGTTTCGTGAGCGTCCGGTATGGATACGCTTGCCGGTCTCACCAAGCCGCTCGATCAGTCGAGCCTCAATGGCAGTGTGGCTGTCCTCCTGCTCGCGCCGGATCTCAACTCCCTCCGACAACGCCTGCCCGACCATGCTCCTCAACTCGCCGGCGAGCGAGTCAACATCGGTCTCACTGAGAATTCCACACTCCCCGAGCATCAGCGCGTGGGCAAGGCTTGCCACGGCGTCAGAGGCAAGCAGCCTCCGGTCAAGAATATAGTCATCGCCAACGGTGAACTGTTCGATCAGTGTGTCCACCGAGTAGCCCTTGTCCCAGATCTTTGCCACTTCTGCCCCTTCTTCCTACCCGTTTCTGAACGAGAGGCCCTTCTTGCCCGACCCCACCCGCACAGTGTCGCCGTCTTTAAAGGTTCCGGCAAGCAGCTGCTTCGCCAGTGGATTCTGAAGCTCGTTCTGAATGGCACGCTTGAGCGGGCGGGCTCCAAAGGCAGGATCAAAGCCGGCGTCTGCCAGCAGCTTCTTCGCCTCCTCGCTGACCTCGAGCACGATCTTGCGGCCTTCAAGTCGACGCTGCACCTTGCGCAGCTCAATGTCCACGATCTTCTCTATCTGGCCCTTGTCAAGACGATGAAAGGTAATCACCTCATCAAGCCGATTCAGGAACTCCGGCTTGAATGTGGCGCGAAGGATGTCACGGATGGTATCTGTGATCGCCTCCAGGTCGTCCGCCTGAAGGATCAGATCACTTCCGACGTTGCTGGTCATGATGACGATCGTGTTGCGAAAGTCTACCAGCCGGCCCTGCCCGTCGGTCAGCCGCCCCTCGTCAAGAAGCTGGAGCAGCACGTTGAACACGTCAGGATGTGCCTTTTCAATCTCATCAAAGAGAACAACTGAGTACGGTCTGCGCCGGACCACCTCAGTAAGCTGGCCACCCTGGTCGTAGCCCACGTAGCCGGGAGGCGCGCCGATCAGCCGACTCACCGAGTGTTTCTCCATATACTCGCTCATGTCGATCCGCGTGAGAGCACGCTCATCGCTGAAGAGAAACTCTGCAAGGGTCTTGGCAAGCTCTGTCTTTCCTACACCGGTGGGACCAATAAACATAAACGTACCGGTGGGCCTGTTGATGTCCGCAAGTCCGCTCTTATTGCGACGGATGGCGTCTGCAACGGCGCGAATGGCTCGCTCCTGCCCGATCACCCGCTGTCCGAGTATGGTCTCAAGCTTCAGCAGCTTATCCATCTCGCTGGTCATCATCTTGGTGACCGGGATGCCGGTCCAGGTGCTTACGACCTTCGCGATGTCCTCCTCACTTACCTCCTCACGCAGCAGTTGACTTGTTCCCTGAAGCTCGGCAAGCGTCTCGTCCAGGTCTACCAGCTCTTTCTCCAGACGGGGAATCTCACCGTGCTTGATCTCTGCCGCCCGGGAGAGATCTCCGTCCCGCTCGAGCTGTACCTCCTCAATGGCAAACTGCTCTATCTGCTGCTTGAGATCACGGATCTGGTCGATCACCTTTTTCTCATTCTGCCACTGCAGCTGCATGACGTCCCGCTCTCCCCGAAGATTGGAGAGCTCCTTCTCAAGCTTCGCCCGCCGATCAATACTGGCCTCGTCATCCTCCTTGCTGAGCGCCTGCTTCTCGATATCGAGCTGCAGAATGCGCCGCTGAAGCTGATCGAGCTCTACCGGCTGACTCTCTATCTCCATTTTGAGACGACTGGCCGCCTCATCCACCAGGTCGATCGCCTTGTCGGGAAGGAACCGGCTGGTGATATACCGGTCACTCAGCGTGGCCGCTGCAATCAGCGCCTCGTCACGGATTCGCACGCCGTGATGGACTTCATAGCGCTCCTTCAATCCGCGCAGGATGGCAATACTGTTCTCTACCGACGGCTCTTTGGTCAGCACCGGCTGAAAGCGGCGCTCGAGCGCGGCGTCCTTTTCAATGTGCTTTCGATACTCGTCAAGCGTTGTGGCACCAATGGTTCGAAGCTCTCCACGAGCCAGGGCCGGCTTGAGCAGGTTGCTCGCGTCCATGGCCCCCTCAGCGCTTCCTGCACCCACAAGCGTGTGCAGCTCGTCAATGAACAGAATGATTGAACCACCACTCTCGCTGATCTCATGAATGACTGCTTTGAGACGCTCCTCAAACTCTCCACGGAACTTGGTGCCGGCGAGTAGTGATCCAAGATCGAGCGCAAGTATGCGTTTGTTGCGAAGGCTCTCCGGTACGTCGCCTGAGACAACGCGCCTGGCAAGCCCCTCGGCAATTGCAGTCTTTCCAACCCCGGGCTCCCCGATCAGCACTGGGTTGTTCTTGGTTCTGCGGCTGAGGACCTGCATGACTCGCCGGATCTCCTCATCACGGCCGATCACCGGGTCCAGCTTCTCCTGGCGGGCCAACTTTGTAAGATCACGGCAATACTTCTCAAGCACGCGATAGCGGTTCTCCGGATTCTGATCCGTGACTCGCTGGTTTCCACGAATCTGCGTAAGCGCGTTGAGCACGTCGTCCCGCCGTATGCCTACCGATGCAAGCAGCCCGTCAATGCCGGAGTCCTTGCGCAGCATGGCAAGAAACAGGTGTTCGGTACTGATGTACTCATCCTTGAGCGCCTGAGCCTCGTCCTCAGCCTTCACAAAGAGACGGGAAACCTGGGCATTCATCTGGGGCTGCTGGCCACTTCCCTGGACCCGGGGCTTTCGAGCTATATCCGCCTCCACTCTCTTTGCCAGGTCAGCGGGGCGCACTCCGAGCCGGTCGAGCAGCGGCGGAATCACACCCTCTTCCTGTTCCACCATCGCGAGCAGTAGATGCTCCATGTCAAGCGTCGGGTTATCGCCGCGGTGTACGAGTGAAACTGCGTCCTGGAGCACGCCCTGTGCCTTAACTGTGAGTCTCTCGTAATCCATGGGAACTCCTCGAAAAAAAGATACGATCGCACGCGGGTCGTATCAACGTCGCCTCAAACCAGTTGTCAGGCACGGACGCCGGCCGTAGACTTCTGGTATGGCAGAACGACCCAAAGAGCTGGACAATCGCGTTGTTATTCTCAATGGCTTCAGCGATCAGGAAATCATCGCAATCATGAACATAGTAAAGGCACTCTACGCCGACGAATCGCTGGAAGCGTTCAGTCAGTTCTACACGAGTGTCGAGAATCATCCCGATATGACCGACTTTGCCCGCCGGCTCCTGCGCGTAGTTGGGGCCGGCAAGCAGGTTCCGGAGACTCAGCGTGTGAGCACGCAGGACCTCATCTTTGCAAAGACAACGGAGAACTCGGTGAACATGAAGCTCGTAGACCTGATCGTAGACATGAGCGGCGATCACGCGTATCTGAAGAACAACCCTCCGCAGAGAGAACCCAGCCCCGGCAACGGAGACAGATCATGATAAGACGGCCGATTCTCGACCACCTTCGCCCCTATGTCCCGGGAAAAAAGATTGAGGGGGGCATTAAACTCAGCTCGAACGAGAATCCTTTCGGGCCCGCGCCCGCCGCCATTCGTGCGGCACAGGAGGCGCTTGGGCAGGTGCATCGCTACCCCGATGGAGGAATGCATCTGCTGAAAGCGGCGATTGCAGAGAAAGAGGCGGTTTCAGACCGGCAGATCGTGGTAGGGAACGGGAGCGATGAGATCATGGTGATGATCGCTGGTGCCACCATGGAGCCAGGATGCAACGCGGTGAGCGCGGCGCATACGTTCAGCCAGTACGAGTTCGCTTCCCGTATCTACGGAGGCGAGTATCGGACTGCCTCTATGTGCGACTACCGGTTTGATCTCCAGGCGATTGCAGGAATCGTTGACGAGAGCACGCGCCTTGTCTGGCTCTGCAACCCCAACAATCCTACCGGAACGTCATTTTCCCATGAAGAGCTCGACCGGTTTCTCGGAGAGCTCCCGCATCACCCGCTTGTTGTGATGGACGAGGCATACGCCGAGTTCGCGGAGCACGAAGACTACCCGCGCACTCTCGAGCTCATGGACCGATACCCCAACATGATACGCCTGCGGACTTTCAGCAAGATCTACGGTCTGGCTGCCCTCCGCGTCGGCTATGGAATTGCCCCGTCAGGAGTCATTGACGCGGTGAGCTGCCTTAGACAGCCGTTCAACGTGGGCTCGGCAGCTCAGGCGGCAGCGGTTGCCGCGCTCTCAGACATCTCCCACGCAACCGAGACTCTTGAGAATAACCGTTCGGGTAAGAAGGAGCTCTGTGAGTTCCTGACAACCCACGGGATCCCCTTCCTCCAGAGCGAGGCAAACTTCGTCTGTGCGCAGACCGGGCCGGCGACCGAACACCTTGTGCGAGCACTCGCCGAACGCCGGATATCCATACGGCCACTGGCCTCGTTTGGATTGCCTGAGCACGTCCGCATCAGCGTGGGCACACAACAGGAGATGCAGGCGTTCTATAGCGCCATGGCGGCTGCCCTCACCGAGCATGCCGGTGTTCACGCGTAATCTACTTTTTACCATCGGGCCAGCTCTTATCATTGTCCTGTGGGCCTGTCGACGCACGTTAGGCGTTCGAGAGGCCTTGATCTCCCTGGCGCTCGGAGCCGGTGCTGTCGTCCTGGCCCTCGGCCTTGGACTGCTGCTACCCGCCGGCGTGGGTCGCGGTGCCACCGTTAGAGCTCTCCTGCTGCGCTCGTTCGTCGTGACAGCGCTTGTGGAAGAACTTGCGCGTCTTGCGGCCGTCACCGTTGCTCAGACACAGGTACGCGGCTCCGCGAGGGTGATCGGACTGCGCTGCGGAGTTCTGGTAGGTTGCGGATTCGCGATCACCGAATCACTACTTGTCCTCGGTCGGTCATCTACGGTGCTGATGCTGCGGGCAGCAACAACGCTTCCGATGCACGCCGTGCTGGGGGGCGTTGCCGGTCTTGCGGTAAGCTCTCTCCACCATAGAAAGAGTAAGAACCCGCTGGTTCTAATTCCTGCCGGGCTCGCGATCGCGGTGGCTCTTCACGGCAGCTACAATTTGCTGTTGCGTCTCAATGCACCCCTTAATGGGATCACCCTCCCGCTTGTCGCCGCGGGTGTAACCACCGTCCTGCTCATGGATTCCCGAGCTCGGTCAAAGCCTTGACGACTTGAATTCACGCCCGTATATTTACCGTCCAACGCCGCAGGGTAGAGCAGTTGGCAGCTCGTCGGGCTCATAACCCGGAGGTCGCAGGTTCGAGTCCTGCCCCTGCTATTCCAAGCCGACCTATAGGGTCGGCTTTTTTTTCCCTTTCGGGGAGACTGGAGGCAGCATGAGAGAACGGGCAGAGGCCATGGTCCTCGCTTCCTTTGTGGCAGATTCCCACGCACTCGGGGCCCACTGGATCTACGATATTGACGAGATTGAGCGGAGATTCGGCACGATTGACGAACTGCTCCCACCACCGTCGGACAGTTTTCACGCCGGCAAGTCGCGCGGGCAGTTCACCCACTACGGTGACCAGGCCCTGATCCTGCTGCGCACCCTCACTCGGCACAATTCATTCAGTCAGGTCGAATTCGCGAGGGCCTGGCAAGAGGCAATGACCGAGTACACCGGGTACCGTGACCACGCGACGCGAGAGACACTCACGTCCATGGAATCTTCACCGGTTACCAAAGCCGGAAGCAGCAGCATGGACCTTTCAGCCGCCGGACGAATTGCCCCGCTCGCCTACCTCTACCGGGACGAACACGAGGATCTTGCCCGTTTTGCCCGTGAGCAGGCGGCAGTCACCCACAACTCCCCCGTGGTGCTTGATTCGGCAGAGTACTTCGCCTGGGTCGTCTGGCATGTTCTCAACCGGAAGACACCCACGGCAGCGCTGAAGGCCGCCGCTGAACAGATCAGCTCGGTAGAGGTACGGGAACTGGTCGATCAGGGGCTGGCAAGCACTTCGATAGAGACCCGCGACGCGGCTGTGCGGTTTGGACAACACTGCCCCGCCTCGGCCGCCCTGCCCCTCACGGTACACCTGATCGCGAAGTATGAGGGCTCACTGCGCAGCGCTCTTGTCGCCAATACCGGTACCGGCGGTGACAGTGCGGCCCGGGGCATGCTTACCGGCATGGTGCTGGGCGCCTTCCACGGCCGGGACGGAATCCCCGACGGGTGGGCGGAAGACCTGGTGGCTTACCGTGAGATCAATGCGCTTCTTGAAGATCTGGAGGCACACTTCTACCGCAACGGAGCCTCCGCGTAGTGAGCTTTCAGCGAAACAATCTCCATTCCTCGCGCAGTCCCTACCTGAGACAGCATGCGGACAATCCGGTCTGGTGGCAGGAGTGGAACGAACAGACACTCCAACATGCCAGACAGACACACCGTCCCCTCTTTGTCAGTGTTGGCTATAGCACCTGTCACTGGTGCCACGTCATGGCAGGAGACGCATTCTCAGATTCTCGGTGTGCTGAATACCTGAACGAGCACTTCATTGCGATCAAGGTTGACCGTGAGCAGCGCCCGGATATCGATCACTACCTCATGACGTTTCTTGTGGCAACGACAGGCAGCGGAGGCTGGCCGCTGAACGCATTCCTCACCCCTTCAGGCAACCCCTTTTTCGCCATGACCTACGCAGGCAGCGAGCCGCGCTTCAATTTGCCCGGATTCAAAGAGATCCTGGAGCGAGTCGTTGCGTTCTACAGGGACCACGAGCAAGAGATACAACCGTTTGAGCTTCCCGCGGAGGAGAGTCGCAGCTGGACCATTCCATCCGGCGGGAACGTGCGGGATGAACCGTTTCTGGTTCCCATCCGGGACGAGGACGCTGGAGAGGTCTCGCAGGTCATCAGTAAGCTCAGTACACAGTTCGACGAAACAAACGCCGGATTTGGAAACGGGGCAAAGTTTCCGCCGCATGCGCCCCTGCTCTTTCTCCAGTATGCCGGAGCCGCTGGATTTCATGGCGAGTGTGACAAACCGGTGATCAGGACCCTCGACATCATGCAGCAGCGTGGTCTGCACGACCATTTGCAGGGCGGATTCTTCCGCTATACGGTGGATCGAAACTGGACCGTCCCGCACTTCGAGAAAATGCTCTACGACCAGGCACTTCTCCTGTGGAACTATTCGCTCGCGGCGAAACGGTTTTCACGCCAGGACTACCGGCGGACTGCGGCCGGTATCTTCCGCTCGCTGGAAGATACCTTTGTAGTGGACGGGCTATACGCGAGCGGGCACGATGCAGACACAGAGCATCACGAGGGAGAAACCTATCTCTGGACCACGGCAGAGCTCGAGAGGCTCCTGAACAACGAACAGCTCACGCTCCTGAGGCATCACTACGATATCCGGGAGCAAGGCAACTTTGAGGGAGCAATCCATCTCGTGGGTAATGACAGAAGCGATCTCTCCACGCTCGCCGGCGTTCACGAAATTCTCCTCAAGGCCCGCCGAAGGCGCATCCAGCCTGCACGAGACGACAAAATCGTCGTGAGCTGGAACGCACTTGCAGCCATTGCGCTGTTCACAGCTGATCGCCACGCGGGAGTTTTGAACGCCGGTTCGCGTGCAACCGAGATCACCGATCTGCTGGTGGACAGGTTCGTCGAGGGTTCCCGCGTCGCCCACGGCTCATTCGAGGGGGCGATAGACCAAAATCAGTTTCTCTCAGATCACGCAGCTATGCTGCTTCTACTCACCTTTGCAAGAGAACAGAACAACACATTGTCTGACCGTTACTCGGGCGTTGAGTCGAGCCTCGCGGAGGGGCTTTCCCAGTTCATCGACAACGGTATCTGGGTGGAGAACAGGACTCCCGATCTCGCGCCGTTGCCGGCGGATCCATACGACCAGCCGGTGCCCTCTTCAATTTCCATGGCAGAGTTCGGGTTGTTGCGCCGGGCCATGTCAGCTCATCAGGAGCACGGACCTGCTCCGTTTGGTGCGGCCCAGGGACGCGCGTTTGCCAATATCTCGGCTATGGCCAGCAGAGGCTATCTGTGGGTCGTCGAATCGCCCGAACGCCATCCGTGGAACGCGATGCCCATCAATTCGCTTGTTGTGTCGGGGGAGCATCGCATGAGCTGTTACCGGGGGGTCTGCTACCTCGGGCCACCACCGGATAGTGCCACTGGCCATGATTCAGCTCAGGGAAAATAGAGCGGCCGGCAGGGTGAAGACGTGATACCTTTGCAATAGATGCCATGAAGATGCGCAAACTGCGGAAAAAGATTCTTGAACTCTCCAATGACGGCGGGCTGACGCTCTTTCCGGTGGGTTGCGGAGCCGCATTCTCAAAGCAGCTCTTTCAGAACAACTGGCTCATCGTGAAGGGCAACGATCACGTGATGGTCGACTGTGGAACGAGAACCCCGAAGGCTCTCAGTGAGCTCGGCAGGAGCGTCTCAGATATCACTACGTGGCTCATCACCCACAGTCACGCCGATCACATTGGCGGACTTGAAGAGGTGATGCTCTTCGGTCGTTACGTATCCAAACAGAAACCCGCGGTAATCATCACAGAAGAGTATCAGCAGATGCTCTGGGAGGAGTCACTGCGTGGTGGGGCCGCCCACAATGAACGGATCGATGGGAGAGTGCTGGCATTCGAAGACTTCTGGAAGATCATCCGACCGGAGCTCCAACAGGGGTACCCACGAGAGACCCACGAAATCCAGGTGGGATCGATCAACCTCAAGCTGTTCCGCACTAACCACTATCCGCAACAGGCCGACACCTGGGAAGAGAGTGCCTACAGCGTGGGCCTGGTCATTGACGATCGGATCCTCTTTACCGGTGACACCCAGAGCGATCCAGCGTTGGTATTCGACTTTGAGAAGCGATTCACCTTCGAGTATATCTTTCACGACGTTCAGTTCTTCCCAGGGGGAATCCACTGCAACCTCGATGCCTTGGAGCAGTTTTCGCAGGAGATCACCGGCAAAATGTTCCTCATGCACTACCCTGACAACTACCGCCAGTTTCGCAAGCGCGTGAACAAACGCTTCGCCGGGTTTGTCAAGCAGGGAACCTACTACGATTTTGGATAAAGGACCGGGACACTGGGCGGATAGACTGTGAACGTCACCGGGAAAGACTCTGCAGAGAGCCACAGAGTCTCTCCATCCACCTGCAGAGGCACACGACGCGCATAGTCGACCCGTACCCTGGTTGCTCTCCGCATGGTCACAGTAGGCTCGTCGGTGTGCTTACCCTCGTAAAACAACGCCTTCAGTCGTATCTTTCCAGCAAGACCGAGGGGCTCGATCGCACAAAGGTTTTCATCTCCCGGCAGCACCTTCTTGCCGCCACCGTAGAATCGGTGACCGGAGACGCCGACGGCGGTGAGCATGAACCTTCCTTCAATCACCTCAATTGATCCTTGCGGCCCCGTTAGCGTAAGGCGCATGGGATCAACTCCAACCAGCTGCTGATAGAAGAGCGTCGCAAGGTCTGCTACTACCTTGTAGAGGTCACCGCCCATGGTTCGCTTCATTCTATTCGTGACAGCCGCTATATAAGCATCAAGGCCGATGCTTGCGATATTGAATCCATAGTGGGGGTGAAGGCCCACTGACTCCACGACCAGATGGCCGGCAGTGCCAATCCGCGCAGACCCGCGCAACATGGCCAATGCCGAAGCAAGGCTCGGCGCGTCCGCTCCGTCGTTACCCGTACCAAGCGGGAGCCTGGTGGCAACCGCCTCGCTCCGGTGCTCACCATCCGCCGGGAGCATGGCCCGCATCACTTCCCCGTGAGTACCATCGCCGCCGGCGGAAACAAGCAGAAGCTTCCCATTCCGACGGGTACCCAGCTCCGCCTGTGCAAGCTCAAACGCATGGCCAACGTAATGGGTGTACAGGAACCTTACAGAAGGTGTCGGTGTAGTTGAGGGTCGAGGCAGGCTTGCGCCGTCAACGGATACGGCAAGCTCGGCGAAGGTACGTGCTGCCCGCCGGGGTGAAGAAAAACAGCCGGCCAACGGATTCACGATTACGGTGACCGTCGAGATTCCGAGCTCAGCAATCGAGCCGGCGGAAAGCGCTGATTCAATGCTCTGCTCAAACGGGGTCCAGTCAATCACCCCTCTCATGCACGTCCCTCCTCCGATGCGGCGCCAAGAAGAGACGGGAGCTCGTATACCTCTTGCACGCCCTCTACAAGCACGCCTCCACTCCCAAGTGCAAGAGCCGGTTCCAGGTCAATGCCAAACCGATCGCCAACAAAAACAACCTCACCGCACCGAACATTGAGCTGATTGATCACCCAGCGAAAAGGTTCCAGATCTGGCTTTGAGTGCATGGTGGAGTCAAGGCCCCCTACCACCACGAACAAATCGTCCACTCCCAGGGCATCCAGCGCCCGCCGCCCGATCCCAACCGGGTTATTCGTAAGGGCCGCGAGCAACGGGCCGCACTTGCGGATCGACAGAAGCGCCTTCCGCAGTGCAGGATCATGACGCAGATAGTCGTATGGCTTGATGAGCTCGTTCCTCCAGGAGACACTGGTCTCAATCGAAACGCCCAGCTCCACAAACGCATTGCCAAGGCTTGCCGTGCGTCCGGCGCTGCGAATGGCACCCCGAGCCTGGGCAACCTTCGCCTCTGTCTGTGACTCCGACAACCCAAGTTCGCCCTGAAGCCGTTCCATCAGTACCCTGATCTGACTTTCAGCATACTCAGCATGGGTATAGAGGGTCTTGTCTATATCAAAACAAACCGCAGTGATGCAATCAGGAAGGGAATAGGTCTCCATCGCGCTACACTATCACGGCTACAAAGACACCGAAAGCAGTCCGTAGTGTCACGGACCTTGCGGAACCGCAAAGCTGAGATCGAGTCTCGCATAG
>CAZREG010000044.1:0-22969 GCA_964599075.1 uncultured Spirochaetaceae bacterium
GGAGGGGAGAGAAACCGCGTGCCTCAGCTGGTCCTGAACTGTTCGAGTTGCTCGCTCAGTGTTGCCGTTGCTCTCTCCATGCTGTCGGCTGCCCGAGAGAGAGACTCGATTGCCTCCACCGTTTCGTTTGCCCGCGCTGAGATTTCCGCTGAGCTTGTACGGACCCGAGCCGATCGGCTGAGTAGCTCATCGAGCGCGTCACGCGCGCCGCTCGTCTCGGTCTCCACGGTCACAGCGGTGCCCTTGACGTCCGAGGAAACCTCACGAAGAATCTGCATCGCCTCAAGAATCTCACCACTTCCTGTAGAGAGCTCAGTCGTCGTCGCCGCAATCTCGTCAAGTGAGTTCACTACCGTTTCTATTTCATGTTCAATCTCATCAAAGGTCGTCTGGGTCTCACGACTGGAGTCGGCACTTGATCGGATCGTCTCTATGATCTGATTGATTGTCGCAGTAGTGGCAGCAGAATTGCTCGAGGCCTGTTCTGCAAGCTTTCGAATCTCATCGGCCACAACCGCGAATCCCCGGCCGGCCTCACCGGCATGCGCAGCCTCTATTGCCGCGTTCATGGCGAGCAGGTTTGTCTGACTCGCCACGTTCTGAATGATCTCAACAAACTCGGAGATTGAATCGATCTGGCCAAGAAGTGCCCGAATAGATTCGGCGGTCTGCCGTAGTTGTGATCCGCCTTCCCGGGCCCGATCAACTAGCTTTCCGCTTGACGTTCGTTTATTGGAGGTGATTGACGCGACACTGGAAATAGAGCCATTCATCTGCTCAATGCCGGCGGTTGTCTGTGCGACCGCTGCAAACTGCTCCTCAATCCGCGCTGTGAGGCGATCAGTCTCCTGCTTGATCTGCGCGAAAGCGCGGGTGACCGCACCCGCGTGCTCGTCGAGCGCCCCTATAAGGGCTTCTATCTCTCCGGCACTAAGGCTGATGTCACTGATCTTCTGCTGCGACTGTTCCTTTGAGCCCTGGACCTGCCTCTGGACCGTGACATTCGTGTCACGACTGCTCTTCATCTCGGCCACGATTGAGGAGAGGCGGTCGGCGAATCTGTTCACGCCTTTGGCAATAGCTCCTACCTCATCATTTCGTCGGACGGAAATTCTTCGGCTCAGGTCTCCGGATCCGTAGGCCTCGAGTGCGAGAGAGACGGCACCGAGCGGTGAAAGCAGGGAGCGAACCTGCCAGATATAGAGCAGGATCGCAACCACGGCGAGCACGGCGGATGCACTGCCGACGGTAATCAGAAACTGCCGCAGCAGTTCGAACCGCCGGGCGTCTTCCACAATGTAGCCGGTGTACCAGTCCCAGGCCGGATAGTAGTCTATGACGGCCCAGTACACCGTGCCCTCAACAGTGATGGTGCGACTTTCGGGAAACTCATCATCTCTGCGAACCTCGAGCGACGCGACCGTTGTTCGCGGATCCGATACGGTTTCTGGAAAGAGAATGATCTGACCGGTCCCGTTAAAGATGAACGGTCGTGCTCCCTCGCGTCCGGCAAAGCGACGGTCAAGGCGTTCAAGAAGCTCGTTCTGTAGCTCCCAGACGTCTTCGGACGCCGCACCGATCGCATCCACGTCCTCGTACTCGTACTCTATCCCGTCAATGCGACCGGTATAGTCCTGGAAGTAGAGACGCTCAATCTGCTGGCGGAAGAAATAGAGCGAGGCGCCCGCCGCGACTGCCGCGGTGAGCACGACCAGCAGAAGGCCGATTGCTGAAAGACGGAGCTGTATTGAACTCTTCATAACGTTACCCACGAGTATAGAGTGTTTAGAGAGTCTTGGTAAACCGTCTCGATCGGGTATTGTATCACTTGCCTTGTCGCTGTTCTGCCGCTACGGTTAGAGAGTATGGAGAATCTCTGGCAGCGCCTCCCCCGGCCCATCTATGCTCTGGCCCCTATGGAGGATGTCACTGACACGGTGTTCAGACGGCTTATTCAGCGGTGGGGACGTCCCGATCTTGTCTTTACTGAGTTCATTCATACGGATATCGTGCTCGGCCGCAGACGCTGGCCGGGCCTCACGCCCCGACTCCAGTTCACACCCAACGAGCGGCCGCTGATTGCTCAGATCTGGGGGAACGATCCTCAGGCGTATGCTCGGGCGGCGGAGCGGCTTCGTGAGCTCGGGTTTGACGGAATAGACATAAACATGGGCTGTCCGGTGCGAAAGATACGGAAGAAAGGAGCGTGTTCGGCGCTTATCAGGCAGCCGGCGCTGGCGGCTGAGCTCATTGCCGCCGCATCAACCGCAGGACTGCCGGTCAGCGTGAAGACACGAACGGGGTTTGACAAGGTGGTGACCGAACAGTGGTGCGCGCACCTGTTGTCCTGCGGGATTGCAGCACTTACCGTTCATGGCCGTACCGCGTTGCAGGAGAGTGACGGAGTCGCGGACTGGAACCAGATAGGGGCAGCGGCAGCGGTTGCCCGCCGGATGGGGGTTTCAACGGTCGTGCTTGGCAATGGTGATGTGACCAGTCGGGCGGATGCTGCCGAGCGGTGCGAGCGCTACCAGCTTGATGGCGTCATGATTGGCCGCGGAGTCTTCTGCGACCCGCTTGTCTTTCGCAGAGACGGCCAGAGCTTCTCAGGGCTGCGACCGGAACAGAAGATCGGGATGCTTCTGGAGCATCTGAATCTCTATCGGGAGCACTGGGGCGAGCGGCGGAACTACGAGATCCTGAAAAAATTCTACAAGATCTATCTCAACGGCTTTGCCGGCAGCGAATCGCTCCGCGAACGATTGAACCAGACTCACGACTATGGGGCTGCCGAACAGGTAATTGATCAGTGGGTTGGGGAGGAAAGGGACTATGGGTATCGAGTACCTGGGTGAACTCGGTATCACAGACGCGCGGGTTCGTGACGCACTTGGCAAGGTTCCCCGTGAACAGTTTGTGCCGCCGGGTGTACGCTCCCGGGTAACAGAGAACAGGCCGCTCTCCATTGGTCACCGTCAGACGATCTCCCAACCCTCCATTGTCGCCTACATGACTCAGGAGCTTCATCTTCGTCCGGGTGACCGGGTGCTGGAGATCGGCACCGGAAGCGGCTATCAGAGCGCCGTCCTTGCAGAGCTTGGCGCGGAGGTCTACTCCGTAGAGATCATCCCTGAGCTCTCCGAGAGCGCCTCGCGAACGCTTGCACGACTCGGCTATCAGAGCGTGCACACCCGCGTTGGCAATGGCCGTGAGGGATGGCCGGAGCACGCACCGTATCAGGCCGTGATAGTAACAGCTGCCGGTGAACAGATACCAAAGCCACTTGTTGACCAGCTGATCGCCGGAGGACGGATGATAATTCCCGTTGGGGCGCACAGCGAGGTTCAAGAGCTGCGCCTCGTGGAGAAGAACGAGCTGGGGGTAGTCAAAGAGCAACGACTCCTTCCGGTGCGCTTTGTACCGCTCACCGGGAACAGATAAATGCTTGTCACCGCGACCACGACGCCCGGCATGGAGGAACTTGCTGCAGCCGAAGGGATAAGACTCCTTGGCCACACAGATACCCTTCCGGTTTCTCGGGCGCCTGATGATCTGCCGGGGGTAGTGAGCTGGGGCTACCAGGGAAGCTGGTCTCCGCTCGCCTGGCTTGGAGGCGGGCCACTAAGAGGCTGTCGAACCCTGTACCACGCCTACGCAGACGCGAGGCCACTCGACTGGGACGGAAGAACGCTTGATTCACTTGTTGCCGCGGTGGAGGAGAACGATCTGGCCTGGCTCGAGAAGGCAGAGAGCTTCCGCGTGAGCTGTGAGCGAGTCGGGCTTCACAGCTTTCGCAGTCCTGACGTGGAGCGGACAGTTGGCACGGTGCTGCACCAGCGATACGGGACCCCGGGTCAAATGGACGGATACGCGATTCACATTGGGCTTGAGGTCCGCAACGACCGGGCGCTTCTTGGCTACCGGCTGACCCGAAGGAAGGGCTTCGATCGTCGGTACCACTGGCGTTACCATCCACGGATCACGCTGCGTACGCCGGTCGCCTATCTTATGCTTCACGACAGCGGTTTTGTCGACCGTCCCGGCGCCCTCTACGATCCGTGCTGCGGCTCAGGTACCATCCTCCTGGAAGCAGCCTCAGTGGCTGCCGAACGCGGACACTCCGTTGAGCTGCGTGGCAGTGACCGGGAGTCGGCGGCGGTAGAGGGCGCGCGGAATAATGCAACCGCCAACGCAGCAGTATTCAGCGTAGAGCAGATCGATGTGAACGCGCTGCGTCCGCGTCTTGCTCCGGCAAGCCTGGACTATATCATTACCAATCCACCGTACGGCGCGCGCCTGGGCCGCGGCATTGATTACCATCTGCTTTACCAGAGCCTGCTGAGTATCGCCGGCTACGCGCTTGCCGACGGCGGTCGCCTGGCATTGCTTGTGGAGCGAAGAGGTGGAGCATTCGAGGATGTGCGGGCACACTTTCCCAGGCTTACCGATCTCTGCGACCGAGAGGTTGAAATTGGCGGGCTCCGTCCCCGCCTTCTGGTTCTCCAGCGCGTTGCGCGCTATTCTTGACTGGAGAGCCGTTACCGGGTAGCGTAGCATATGGCTAATGAACAGACACATCTGCTTTTTAGTGTTCCCAGCATGCATTGTGGCCACTGTGAGGCGAAAGTACGGGTAATCCTTGAATCGGTGCCTGGTATTTCCGGTGCAGATCCCGATCTCTCCAATGGCACGGTTTCGGTCACCCTTGATCCGGACAATCCGGCGAGTGAAGAGATCATTCGTGCGGAGCTGAAGGCCGGCGGATACCCGGCAGCCTGAGATGGCAACCCGCCGACGGATGACTCTTCGCGCACGGCTTCTGCTTGTCGCGCTCGTGCCGCTGTTCGGCATGCTCGTTCCAACAACTATTCTGGTATCAGAACGCCAGATCGATGTTGTGGAGTGCCGGCTCGTGGAGGATCTGTCGTTGCTCTCCGTGAACCTCGCGGAGCTTGCCGCTGCCCTGAGGGCAGAACGCGACGCCTCGGTCACGCTGATTCTGGGCATAGAGGGTTCTGTCCCCGGGGGTGCGCTCGTGGGTGACCTCGACGAGCAGCGAGCCGCGGTTGACGCAGCAATTACAAAGCTCGCGCTCTCAGATGCCACCTACGATTGGGGTTCCTACGGGTCAGCGACCGCAGAGCGAATTGACGCGTTGTTGAACAGACAGGCTGTCGACCGGTTGCGCTCGGACGTAGATGCCCGGCAGGCTGATCTTACTGACTTGCAGGAGTTCTTCGGCAGACTCGACCGCCTGGTTATCGACCAGGTCTCCAGTGTCGCCCTTATTCCAACGCGGGCTTCCATAGGGCGACAGGCACGCGCATTTGCGCGATTGCTCGAGGCGAATGCGGCAGTCGGGCGCCTTCGCGTCCTGGTTCTCACCGGTCTTGCGAGGGGCAGCTTCTCCTCAGAGCTGCAGTTCGGGATCTGGACGGAGCTGGCCCGGATGCAGGAGTACCGCAGTCTCACCGCCGAGCTCTCTCCGCCGGAACTGTCACAGGTGTACGATGAGATCTGGACTGGTGAGCTTCTGAGACCGTGGTTGACGCTGCAGGGGCGCGTGCTCTCGGATCTGCGCCAGGGCGCCACCTCGACAGTAGAAGCGGGTCTCTGGGATCAGAGCAGTGCCAACGCAGTTGAACAGCTTGTTCGGTTCGAGCAGAGCGTGGGAACAGAGTTGATGCGGGTTGCTCGGGCGGATCGAATTGCAGCCTCGAACGCACGAACCGGTTTCCTTATTGCCGCCATTGTTCTGACTGCGGCTACGCTGCTCTCTGTGCTCCTTCTGTACCGCAAGACGGTGCGACAGCTGGGGGCCGAACCGGACATCGTGGAGGAGATGGCAGCCAGAGTGGCTGACGGAGACCTCACGCACGCGTTTGGCGTATCGCGGGACGAACGGTCGCGGAGCAGCGGCGTCCATGCGGCAATGATCTCTACCACCCAGCGGCTTCACCAGCTTGTTGCAGTGCTCAAGGATAGCAGCGGAGCAAGTGTGGAGACCGGTCGCTCGCTTTCCCAGGCCGCTGACCAGGCCCGATCGGCTGTTTCACGGATGACAGAGGGAATTGGTCGGGTTGATACGGAGAGCTCACAGCTGGATGAACGCATTCACAGTGCTACGGCTGCCGTGGAAGAGATTCTGCAGACCGTTACCAATCTGGGCGGACTCATTGAGCAGCAGTCTCTGGCGGTGGGACAGAGCGCCTCGGCGATCGAGGAGATGACTGCCGCGGTTCACAACGTTGCCCGCATATCGGAAGAGCGGGCGCAGAACAGCAAAAAGCTTCGAGCCGTCACCGACGAGGGCGGTGAGTACCTTGCGGCGACGGATGACGTCATTCGACAGGTCAGCCAGTCAACAGACTCCATGATCGAGACGATTGAGCTTATCAATCAGATTGCCAGTCAGACGAACCTCCTTGCCATGAATGCAGCAATTGAAGCGGCCCATGCCGGGGAGGCCGGTAAGGGATTCGCTGTTGTGGCAGACGAGATACGTCGGCTCTCAGAGACGGTGAGTGAAAGCTCCAGCTCCATTTCTACCGGGCTTCAGGATACCGTCTCGCGGATAGAGGCCGCCCTGCAGGCGAGCCGCGCAACCGGCGAGACCTTCCAGCAGATCAACGGCGACGTGAACGAGACCACAGCCAGCTTTGCGGAGATTGCCGGCAGCATGAGCGAGCTTGCTGCCGGAAGCGGTGAAGTACTGCAGGCAATGCAGCGCCTGACAGAGATCACCGATCAGATCAGATCGGCCTCGTCCCAGATGACTACCGGGGCGCAGGAGATAACCGGATCCATGGAGTCGGTGAGTGATATCTCCACAAACCTCCGTTCGGCGGTTTCCCAGATGAGCGAAGAAACCGCTGAAATGGCCGGGACAGTCGAAACGGTGCAGGAAGCCGGTCGGCAGAACGAGAGCCAGGCGTCAGAGGTACACTCGAATATTCAGTTCTTCCGAACTGAAACGGCCGACTCCGGCCATCCGGATCAGACGAGTACTACGTCCCGGCCTTCTTGAGCGGACGGCCGTCGGGGCGCAAGGACCCCTCCTTGAGGTAGATCATCTCGAATCGGTGAGAGTCCTCTGCGTCCTCGTCAATAGCGCCACGATTGGCAAAAAAGAAGAGGATGTCATCCATATCGTCGTAGCTACGCAACAGCGCGTAGCGCACAAAGTGGGTGCGCCTCAGATCAAGCAACTCACCGTTCAGCGGGTAGGGGCTGATTGAATCCACGAGACCGCGCAGCGTGTTCCGCAGCCCTCCGTAGTAGGCTCGCGACCGGCCAAGGAGCTCCGGCTGGTGCCCGCCATCGTCACGATATATCTCAAAAATTCCGGACTCAGAGGGGATGCGTCGGATGATCACGTCCTTTTCCAGTCTGACAAGCGGACTCCACCAGACGGTGAAGTATGCGGTACTCTCACGAACTCTCTTCTCTACGTGGGGCGTCACTGTACCCAGTGTAGCGCGTCTCAGTTCATCAGACCAGTGATGTCAATATCCGAGCCGGTCACTTTCTTCAGCTGTGCTGCGGCAATGAGCTGCCGGTTCGCAGCCCTGAGCTTCTCGATTGCAAGGCGAAGGCGCTCATCCGGATTATCGAGCCCAAGTAGTTCCTGCTTCGAGTCCATGCCAATCACGTCAATCCCGGCGATCAAAAACGAGAGCTGGGCAGGAGTGAGCGCGTTCAGGCTCGGCCTGTCGAGTGATATCTCAGCGTAGAAGGCATACTTGAGGACCTCGTTTACCGCCTCCCCGGCAAGAGACTCATCCTGCACCTGAGGGTCGTCCGGGAGATAGCGCACCCGTGCCTCCAGATAGAGTCCGCTCTCATCGAGAGACTCAATCTCGAATCGTTCTCCCCCAACCGTGAGAATATCAAGGCGCCCGTCGTCGTATCGCTTGATAACGTCCTGGATAATTGCCGAGCACCCGATCGTCTCTATGGATTCACCTTTTCGGTACACGACACCAAAAGGAATTTCGTTCTCGAGGCAGTGATTGATGAGAGTGCGGTAGCGCTCCTCAAAGATGTGAAGCGGCAGCGGCACGCTGGGGAAGAGGACCAGGTTAAGCGGGAACAACGGAATTACAGCCATTTCGAGGTCAATATAATAGCGATTGGAGCTTTGTGGCACGCATTGAGCGGAAAAAATCGATATGACAATCGGCAACGGGCCAACTATATTTAAGGATGCACAATGAAGTTAAAAAACTATCAGGAAGACATTGTACTCCGTGCAATTGAGATTGCTCTGGAGGATCAGCCGGACATGTGGGCCGACACCGACTTTGTGAACGACGTGGCTGCCTTTGTCTTGAACCGGGTGCCGCCGCGCTACGTCATGAGTGAGCGCGGGTTTCTTCGCCTTGCACTTGAGCACAACGACGATGCGGCTGCCGACGAGTCGATGGCGAACGTAATTGGCATGATGATGCTGGTGAACAGAGGCGTTGAGCTTGTACGCTCACGACGATCGGGCACCAACGGAAACGTACAGCGGGACCTGACGGGCCCACAGGCCGATTCGGATGAGCTCACGCTTGTGCATAACTATCCCCAGCTCATTGGCCGGGTGGTTGACGCAAGGACCGGAGACCCGGTCTACGGGGCCACCGTTGCACTCTATATGAATGGCAAGCTTGCTCCTCCGGAGAACGGCGGATGGTACAACCCCTACGTGACCCGGGAGAAGACCCAGGGGCACTTCAGCTTCTGGCCTCGGGCAGTCAACGATGATGAAGAAGAGCTGGAGTCAGAAGTACGAATTGCAGTCGAGCATCCTGACTACGCACGGGCGCAGAGCGTCCTGACCCTGCAGACAAGCGGTACGCTTGCCAAGACGGAGATCATCCGCGGCGACCAGATCATGTCGATCGCCTCCATTAGGCTCGAGCCTCGGGAGAGCGCGTGAAGGGCAGGCAAATGCTGAGCCTCGCGTTCCGGCTGATTGGAATGGTGTTTCTGGGGTTCGCACTGGTGGCCACAGTGGGGACTCTTCGCTTTACAGCAGATGCGGTTCGGCTTGATGGCAGGGTGATTGATCTACGCGTCGAGCAGAACGCAGTTCCGTTGATGCGTGCAGAAGACGAGACCGGGCTTATCTACTATCCAATTGTGGAGTACGAGGGTCCCGACGGGGTGGTGCGGCAGTTTGAAGGCCGTGCCGGCCGGCAGCGTCCCGTCTATGAGGCGGGTGACACGGTTACGGTGCTGTTGCGCCTAAGCGATCCGGCTGGTGCGCGAATCGACTCGCTGCTCGGAATCTGGGGAAGCCCCATTATTCTGGGCGGTATGGCGGTCGCGTTTCTGCTTGTGGGGTTCCTTGCCCCTCTTGGATTCGGCGGAAGCAGAAAGGCGGGGTAGTGCGGATGGGCAGTAAGACAGAGGCAATCAAACGAGAGCAGGAAATCGCCGAGCAGGCACGACCGTTTATTCTCAAGCAGCTGCAGGAGGGCCGTGAGCCTCTGGAGATCAGCACACTGGTTGCTGAACGCTGGGACGTCGATCAGCGCTTGAGCTACAGATGGGCGCAGTACATAAGTGATGACTACCACCAGAAGCGACGGCGCTACGTCTTTCTGGGGCTTGCAATGCTCTGGCCTGGGGCGCTGCTGGCGGCCGGTGGCGCGGTGCTTTCGGTCCTTGATGTCACTTTTATCCCGTTTGTACCATGGCTTGCGGGTCTGGTTTCCGGGCTGCCCCTGGTTGTGGCGGGAAGCGTTGTGATACACCGTGCCGGCCGTCTTGTAAGATTATCGGTATGAGGCAGAGAGCAGAAAGCTCTTGAACTTGTTGCGAAAGCCTGCCTGCAGCAACGCCTCCCCGTTTTCGCTCTCCCGCACAGGAACGCCATTTACCTGCTCGATACTCACCCGGGGAAGCGGATCAACGCGTCGGGAAATGAGATGCCGAAGCGGCGCGAGAAAGAGTGCTAGTTCGTCGTCTGCCGGCGGTGCATAAAAGGTGAGGTCACGGCCCTGACGCCGGCTTGCCATTACAAACTCAGGGCCCCTGAACACGAGATGGTTTCCCGGAACGCGCACGGGAAACTCCCGACCCTCCGGCGCTGGGATTGCCCCGCATGGGCTCGCCGGACCGGTAGCGTTCATCCAGTAGATCAGGTGTGAGCGAGCCGCCTCGGCAAGCTCAGCGGCGACCGGTCCAAAAGCAAACTGAGGAGTCGGGAGGCAACAAGCCTGTCAGTAGCTTGCATCTGCTGTGCCAATGGGTATCTTTGGCGAGATAAGGAGAGAGTTGTGAAGGGCAGATTGTTCTTTTTTATATTGGTGGTCGTGACTGTTGTGGACGTGGTGATACCGTACGCTCTGTTGGCGCAGACCCGGAGCTTTGTTGGTAGCTTCCTGTTCTGGTCGGTGGTCACCGTGGTGGTTATCGCGGGGGCCGGGCTCTACACCCGGAGATGGAGGGAGCAGTAGTGCAGCCGATAACGGTCGTTATAGCTATGATTGTGTGGACCGCCATTGCGTTCGTGATTGCCTTGGCGGCACGGAGAGGGATGGGTCGGGGAGCGAGTGAGTTTTTTCTTGGTGGTCGGCGGATCGGTGGCTTTATCTCCGGCATGACCTACGCGGCGACCACCTACAGCGCCTTTATGCTGGTGGGGCTGGTTGGGTTGACCTACCGCCGCGGTGTGGGCGCGCTCGGCTTTGAGATGACCTATCTCATTTTCACGGTGATACTCCTGGTCGTGTTTGGACCAAGATTCTGGATCGTGGGCAAGAAGCACGGACATATAACTCCGCCGGAGCTTCTGGGATTCCGCTATGAAAACAAGTGGGTCTCGTTTACCGCGGCCATCATCTCGTTTGTGATGCTCATTCCTTATTCGTCCATCCAGCTGATCGGGGCCGGTGTCCTGGTCTCCGGCCTGACCGGTGGACAGATTCCATTTATGGCCGGCGTACTGATCATGGCACTCCTGTCAGGGGTTACGGCGATCTGGGCGGGGATGCGCTCGGTAAGCTGGACGGACGCGGTGCAGGCGGTGACCATGATCGTGACCAGTCTTATTGCCGTGTTCTTTGTCTTTCAACGGTTCTTTGGTGGAACCGCGGAGTTCTTCATGACAATCGAGCAGTCGCAGGCTGATCTGCTCGCATTCGACTGGTCGCCGCAGTTCTTCATCGGTCTCACGCTGCCGTGGGCGTTCTTTGCGCTGACGAATCCGCAGGTTTCCCAGCGACTGTTTATCCCGGATCGATTGCGAAGCATGCGCCGGATGATTCTCTACTTCGCCGTGTTCGGTTTTCTCTACACAATCATAAGTACCATCTTTGGGTTTGCCGTTGCAGAGATTGTTCCGGGTCTTGAAAACAGCGACACTGCCATGCCGGAGCTTCTCTCCCGGCTTCCCACCGCACTCTCACTTGTGCTCTTTGTTGGGATATTCGCCGCCGCCTCGAGCACGCTTGGTTCGATCATTCTCACATTGAGCTCTCTGTTCACTCAGGATGTTGTGAAGATCGTCCGTCCGGGGCTCTCCGAACGCGCGGAGCGCGTTACCGCTCAGATGGCGATGATCGTACTGCTCGGGCTCTGCATAGGCTTCGCCTCCCTGCAGCTGGGATTTATTGCCAATCTCGCGAGCATGGCCAGTGGCGGACTGCTGGTCATGGCTCCAGCCATCATTGGTGCGTTTTTCTGGAAGCAGGCAACCGCCGCCGGTGCTCTTGTCTCCATGATCGGTGGTGCGGCGGTCACCGGAGTCCTCTATCTCACCGGGTTCACGCCTCTTGGATGGGGGGCTCCCGTTTGGGGTGCCGGTATCACGACCGCGCTCTTTATCGTGGTAAGTCTTGTCACAACTGCCCCCGGGGGCGGCGCCGCCTTCGTCCACGATCTGGAGTCGGAACTTGAAGCGAGGAGGCTTAGATGATCGGCAGGACCCAAATGTGAATGTAAGCGGACTCTCCCCGGCGGTACGCGAGCGACTCGAGGCTCTTGCGGCGCAGTTTCTCCAGGAGGTGCCCGAGCGTCTCGAGCAGATTCACAAGCTCTCCCGCTCAATCGGGGAGGGGGCCGCGGCAACTGAGACGCTCAAGGCGTTGCGGCTGTCTGTTCACAAGCTCGCCGGTGCAGCTGCTACGTTTGGACATGAGGCACTGACCAGACGGGCGAAACAGGCGGAGCATCAGATTGATCGGGCAATGGGTGCCGGTGACGCGCTCGAGCCCGCGATGGTAACGCAGATCAACCGTCTGATCGCCGAGCTTGTCTCAACGTCAACCCGGGAGGGCGAGGAAGATGGCTTCCCTCCCGAACGATCACCGGCCCCATCCTTATCCCGTGAGCTTCACGTTGTCCTCTCTACCGATGACCTTACCTTGTCGGCAGAGATTGCTTCGCTTCTCGAACAAAAGGTGAGATCAATCACCATTTCTGCTTCTGGAGAGGGTTTCCCCACTCCTGGAGATCATGTGACGGTGGTTGTTGCTTCGAGTACCCGCTTTCGCGAGCTTTCCGGCGCCAACTGTGACTTTGTCATACTGGCACAGGGAGATGCGGGTGCGGATCGGCTCCTTCCGGCTTCGGTGACGAATGCGGTTGTGCTTCCCGCCTCGGCTTCGGCAGTGCGGATTGTCTTGGCAGTTGAGTCACTCTACGAACAGGCTCTGGACACACGATACGGGATTCTTGTGGTCGGCGGGCAGGCCGGCGAAAACAGTGAGGTCACCAAGGCACTTGTTAGTGATGACGCTGAGATTTTTGTTGGTACAAGCGTAGACTCAGTCGTGGGTGCGATCCTCTCTGAGCAGGTGGATCTTGTGTTCCTGACCGGTGACGTTGAAGGAGCGAGCGCCCGCGAGATAGTCCAGTTCCTTTCTTCAGACGTGAGCATACGAGCGATCGGTGTCGTGGCTCTCGAAGGAGTGGTGAAGACGTTTCCGGTGGTGGAGCGGGTAGTGCGACGGGAAGAGCTCTTCGGCGATGAGCTTAAGAAAGAGATCGCCGGCCGGGCGCTTCGTGTAAGACGGATTGCCGCTCGGGCTTATCTCGACCCGGCTACTGGACTACCGGGTAGGAGCGTTTTCTCCCGGGAGTACGCCCTCGTCGCCTCCCAGGCAGTTCGTACCGAACGCCCTCTCACGCTCGCGATTGTGACGCTGCTGTTCAAAGACCTGCCGGATCCTCAGTCGGGCCCAAGGGAAGAGCTCTCGAGAGTTGGCGCGAGACAAGTCGCCGCAACCGTCATTGAGTCGCGTCTGAGAAAGGCCGATCTCTGTGGACGGACCGGGACAAGCGAGTTCTCCCTGCTTCTCCCGGACACCCCGCCAGAGCAGGCAAAAGGAGTACTTGAAGAGCTCACCGGCTTGATTCAAGCTGAAGTAGACGCGCGTGCCGATCTTCCGGTTCTCGAGCGAGTAGTTGCCGGGGCAGCCGGGTACCCCGCCTTTGATGCACCCGGACCGCTACGCGACGCGGTGAAACGCGCGGTAGGAGAAGCTGCGTCCGGTGTGAACTCCGTTGTTCTGCGTGCGTAGAGAATCGCGTCCGGGCGCTTACACACCCCCTGCTCCGAACCGCATCGTGTGATAGAGTGGGGACAGAGGAACGCAGTGAAGCCACGAGTTGAATCAGCAGTGCGACACATCCTGGACGGGCTCTCTACCTGGAACGAGGTGGAGGCGGTAACGCTTATGCTCTCCGGCGACGATGTGTACGATCCCTACTTCTTTCTGAGCCTGGACGTCTATACCAGCATCTCCGTGCGCGACGGTGAGTCGCGTCGTCAGGCATACGGGCCGGTGACTGCCTTTGAGAGCTCCGCACTAACCCATAAAGACCGATTCATGGCCGGCGAGCTGCCGTTTCGTGTTGAGTACAAGCTTGTGCAGCGCTTCTCAGATCTGGTTTCTGCTGCTGAGACGGGGCAATCAGGTCTTCGGGACGCGGGCACCTACTCGTTGTTCAGGCTCCTGGAAGCTGAAACGCTCTTTGCCCGCTCGAACTGGTTGCCGGAACTGCGGGGTCGTCTTGAACGGCTCCCAACTGGCTTCTGGGTTGAGCTTCGAAAGACGCTGCAGGACAGCGCGGAGCACACATACGCCGACCTGAAGGCTGCAGCCGTACGGAACGACCCGCTCTACTTCACCGTCAGCGCAGGCAGGTTCCTCAGCGCTCTCTGTTCGCTTTTGTTCGCAGTCAACGAGCGCTTTGAGCCGAGTCCGCGTCAATTGGAGACGGCAGTTCGTGAACTGAGTACCGTGCCGGACTCGTTTCCAGCCAACCTGGAGAACTTTCTTGATCCAAACTCACTGTCAATGAGGCAGCGTGCCGAGCTTGGGGAGCTGATGGTCACAGAGGTCATGTCGCTCTACCGGCCACAGCTGTAAGCGGCTCTATATAACGTAATCTACCTGGTTGTCGCGGTGACTCTTCTCGCGAATCAGGTCACCGAGCGTTCTGTCGATCGCCTGTTCCATGGTACCCTGAAGATCGGTCCAGAAGAACTCGAGTACACCCTCTCTTCGGGACTCGGCAACGACCTCCACTCGTCCCTCAAGGCGAGAGAGTACCTCCCGAACGGCGATCGAGTCAGGATCCCTTGCCAGAGCGTATCCACCCTGCGCTCCGCGAAAGCTCTCGACAAAGCCTGCTTTCTTCATCACTACCAGTATCTGTTCAAGGTAGTGTTGGGGGATCGAGTGCCTTTCGGAAATGTCACGGATCTGTACCGCTCCGTTGTTGCGCTGCAGACCCAGCTCCATAAGGGCGGTCAAACCGTAGACCCCTTTCGCTGAAAGTGAAAACATCCTTCCTTCCTATTCTACGAGTAGGAAAAGAATATGGCTCTCAGAGATTGGAGTCAAACTAAACCTTTTCGAGATCCTGAGTTCTTTCAGCGCCGGCTGCTCTGGAGTAGGCCTTTCCAGGGCCACCAGCTGCATGCGGTGAGCATGCCGGCCTCCATCAGGCTCGCAACCAGTTGCCGCCGCTCAGCCTCCTGCTCGCCTGAGTGGATCAGGTCGTCAGGACCCAAGGTCCTCGGACGTCGTCCGACGGCCCGCAGAATTTGACTGGCACCAGCCAGCTCTTCAGCACGTGCGGCTTCCAGCGCTGCGGGCCTCTGTTCGGGAGAGCAACGATCACAGCCGAAGCAGCTTTCTGAGATTGATCCCATGCAGCGCATGAGGAAAGCTCTTCGGCAGTCGCTGGAGATAGCGTAGTCAAGCAACTGGTCAACCCGCGCACTGATTCCGCGGGAACGGTGATCATGAGGGTCCAACAGAAGGATGCTTTCGGCGGGTGTCCGGTCACGACCGGCTCTTCCGGACTCCTGGAGAAACGCCTCGACAGAAGCCGGCGGGTCGTAGTGGATAACCGTCCTCACGTTTGCCTTGTCGACCCCCATTCCGTAGGCGCAGGTGGAGACCAGAATCCCGTCCGTTGCGTCAAAGAACCATGACTCGATCGCACTGCGAACTCTCTTCTCAAGGCCTGCGTGATAGGATGCTACCTGGGCAAAGTCCACCACCGAGCTGAGAGCCCGCCCAATCTCTTCAGTCCTCGTCCGGCTGCGGCAGAAGACAATGGCCGGTCTGCGAACCGACGGGTCACTGAGAATGACGCGCAGCGCGCGAAGCTTGGAGTAGCAGTGCAGGACGCTGTAGCTGATGTTCGCTCGATCGGGATTTGCGAGCACAAGCCGGGCCGGTTCGTTTCCGTAGAGATGTTGCGCGATGGACTCCAGTACGCGCGGACTCGCGGTGGCGGTGAACGCGGTGACCACGGTGGGGTCAACCATGGAAAGCGCAGGACCGAGCTTGAGATACGACGGGCGAAAGCTCTCGCCCCACTCACTTACGCAGTGAGCCTCATCAATGACGAGGTGATCGATTTCTGCGGTCGCGAGGGCTTTTTGAACCCGGTCGATGCAGAGCATCTCCGGATTGGTGATCAGAAGCTTCACCGTGCGGTCACGCACGCGCCGCAGTAGCTGCGACTGCTCTTCCCGCGACTGTCCTCCGCGAAGCACCGCATGCGGGAGCCGGGCCTGCTCAGCCCTGCGAGCCTGATCCTTCATGAGCGCGAGAAGCGGGTAGACAACAATCGTCACACCAGAGAGCATTGAGGCCGGCAGCATGAAGCAGAGGGTCTTTCCGCTGCCGGTGGGAAGAACCACAATCTGCCGCCGCAGCTCTGTCTCCCCTGTGGAAACCGCATCAAGCGTATTCGCAATCACGAGGCGCTGGAACGGAAAGAGATAATCTACCCCTGCGTACGCCCGGGCACCTTCAAGCAGCGGATCGGAACTTCGGGTGACGCCGTCATCGATCTGTTGATCCACATCTATCTTTACGCCCGAATCGCTCGTTCTGCTTGAGAGGCCGGAACTCTTGCGCGAACGTGATGCCCGTGCTACGTTCCGCGTCGGGGGGTTGATGAACAATCCGAATGTCATTGTTTTCTTCACGGATCAGCAGCGCTGGGACACCACCGGTCTTGGGGGAAACCCCATGGGACTCACGCCAAACTTCGACCGGTTGGCGCGTGAGGGAACGCACTTCGCCAATACGTTCACCTGCCAACCGGTCTGCGGACCGGCCCGTTCAACACTTCAGACGGGCCTGTACGCGACAAACACCGGGGTCTGGCGAAACGGTCAGCACTTTTCGCCGGACAAGCCACGAATTGCGACCCTGTTCAAGGGTGCCGGTTACGCCACCGGCTATATTGGCAAGTGGCACCTCGCTCAGACCGATCCGGTACCCCGCGAGGAGCAGATCGGGTATGACGAGTGGTTGGGTGCCAACGTTCTTGAGTTTGAATCCGACGCCTACGATCTGAATCTCTACGACAATGAAGGCATCAAGCGGCGCTTCCCGGGCTATAGGGTTGATGCGCAGACGGATGCCGCCATTCGCTTTATTGACCGTCATCAGGATGAATCGTTCTTCCTTTTCTGTTCTTTTCTGGAACCGCACCATCAGAACCACGTGGACTCATATCCTGCGCCGCCAGGGTACGAGGAGGCATACCGCGACCCGTGGACTCCCCCGGATCTGAGGGCCCTCGGTGGCTCTTCTGCGAAGCACCTTCCGGGTTACTACGGTATGGTCAGGCGGCTGGACGAGGCTCTTGGAAGGGTTGATGACGCCCTGCAAAGCCTGAATCTGCGAGACGACACCGTCATACTCTTCATAAGCGATCACGGGAACCATTTCAAGACGCGAAACGGTGAGTACAAGCGAAGCTGTCATGAGGCAAGTATCCACGTTCCGTGTTTTGCGACCGGTCCCGGTTTCCACGGCGGCGGCACGGTGAGCGAGCTTATCAGCCTCGTCGACATACCGGCAACCCTGGTTGACGCGGCCGGAATCCCGGTGCCGGATTATATGGAAGGGCGCTCTGCTCTTGATCTGTTGCGGGCTGGAAACGCCGGCGGCGTGCGGCGCGCGGAGGCGGTCGGATGGCCTGACTCAGTCTTTGTGCAGATCAGCGAGGCGGAGACCGGCCGTGCGGTCCGGACGCGGCGCTGGAAGTATGCGGTTCGCGTGGTAGATACCGAAGGGCCCGATCGCACCCCGTCAGCTGAGGCTGCCGACACCTACAGCGAGGCATTCCTCTACGACCTGAAGCATGATCCGTATGAACTGGAGAATCTCGTCTCCCACGAGTCTCATCAGCCGGTTCGCGAGCGCCTGCGTGCGGAGCTGCTTGAGCATATCCGGAGGGTCGAGGGCGCCGAGCCGGCGATACTGCCCAGTGAGGCCCGACCATCAGGTCAGCGTACCGTGTCACCGCAGGAGGTTGGGGAGTAGGTGAGCGAGCCCGTTCAGATTGATGTTCGCCGAATCATTGCAGGCAAGAGTCCGGCCTTGCTGCGCGTGCTCCCTCCGGTGGTGATCCGGCTGCTGGAGCGAATCATCCATTCGCGTGATCTGAATCGTGGGCTTCGACTGCTTCATGACTACAGCGGTGTGGAGTTTGCTCGTCAGACGCTTTTAATGCTCGGCGCCCGGGTGGAAACCATCGGCGAGGAGCACGTTTCAAGCGTCAAGCGGCCGCTGGTGGTCGCAAACCATCCGCTCGGGGGGCTCGACGGACTCGCCCTCATTGATGTGGTGGGCCGCCACCACGAGCTCGTGGTCCTGCCCGTGAACGATCTGCTGATGAACATCCCTCAACTACGGCCGGTTTTTGTCCCGATCAACAAGCACGGGAGTAACCGTGCCTACCGTGAGAAGTTTGACCTCGCATTCGCGGAGGCAGATGCGGTGGTCCACTTTCCGGCGGGGCTCTGCTCAAGGCGTAAGGGTGATCGGATTCGCGATCTGGATTGGCAGAAGAGTTTTGTTCCGCGGGCGAGGCAGACCGAGCGAACCATAGTTCCGACCCACGTAGAGGGGGCGAACTCGCGGTTCTTTTACAACCTTGCGCGGCTGCGCCGCTGGACCGGGCTTCGCGCAAACATAGAGATGATCTTCCTGGTCCATGAGATGTTCAGGCAACGCGGCCGGACCATTCGCATTACCTTCGGGCGACCTGTCTCTGCGGGGGAGCTTCCGTCCGACATGGATCCCTGGATGATTGCTCGTATGCTGAAGAGTCACGTCTACCGTCTGTCGGAGGATCCGGATGCCGTCTTCTCGCCATAGGCTCAGCCAGTTCGAGTTCTGGCCTTACTGGCTCTTCTATACCCCAGTCTATCTTCACCTGTTGGCGGCAACCGTTCGTAAGGGCTCTCTCTCCCAGCTCTGTGTAGCGAATCCCGGCATTCCATTTGGTGGCTTGCTCGAGTACTCCAAGCACGATATCAGCGAACAGTTGCCTCAACAGCGTGTCCCCCGAACCGTTGCGGTGCCGCTGATGACTCCCCCTGAAGAGGCACAGAAACAGCTCGTGGCGGCCGGCATTCCTTTTCCGCTGATCGCCAAGCCGGACCGGGGTGAACGTGGATTCATGGTCGAGAAGCTCGAATCCTCCCCTGAGCTCGCCGAGTACCTTCGCCGAGCATCCGATTTTGGAGTTCGTCTCAAGCAGGCTGGACTGGACGCGGATGGGGAGCGGCTTCTCCTGCAGGAATACATCAACGAGCCGCAGGAGTTCGGTGTCATGTACGTCAGACGGCCTGCGGCGCGCTGCGGTCGTATCACCTCCATCGTGCACAAGGAGCTTCTGGCGGTCGAGGGGGACGGCGCAGCAACTCTTGCTGAGCTGATCCGGTTGGGGAAGCGCACGCGTATCCACGAGGCCATGCTGCGTGAGCTCTACGCTCATCGGCTGCACGAGGTGCTTCCGGCCGGCGCACTGCTCTATCTTGTGGAGATCGGCAACCATGCGCGCGGTGCCACCTTCCTTGATGCCACTGATCGGGCGAGTGAACAGCTGCTCCTGCAGATCGAGCCCCTTGCGCGCTCTATTGAGGGTTTTTTTGTCGGCAGGTTCGATATCCGCTGCCGCGATCTGCAGGCGCTGGAGGCCGGCGAGTTCCACGTGATAGAGGTAAACGGTGTCAACTCAGAGCCGGCACACATCTACGACCCTTCCAATACCCTTGTTCGCGCCTATCGTGATCTGCTTCGTCACTGGCGGGAGGTAGAGCGGATTGCCTGGCTCAACCGGAGAAGGGGTGCGGTGCCGCCAACGCTGGCTGAGCTTGTTGCCGCGGTGAAGCGTCACAACCGGCGCCTGGCCGCCTACCGCCGGATGCCGTAGCTTGCTATGCCTGTGCCTGGGCTGCTATCCTCCGCGTATGGTGCAGTCGGTTCGAGCCCCGGTTGACCCGGAGCGTATCAAGGCCGAACTCAACTCCCGAACGCTGGTGCGAACCGTCCGGGGCGTGGAAGTGCATGTCACCGACGCGCATGCCTCCCCAAACGTGATGCAGGAGATTGGTCGAATCCGGGAGAGCGAGTTTCGAAAGGACGGCGGCGGAACCGGCTCGGCAGTTGACATTGATCTCTACGACACGGGTACTCCGTGTTTCAAACAGCTGGTAGCCTGGGATCCGGAGCATGAAGAGCTTATTGGGATGTATCGCTACATAGAGGCCGCGAAAGCGCGCAGAGAGGACGGCACTTACGATTTACCGACCTCAAGGCTCTTCTCATTTACACGCGAGTTCCGTGAGAAGGTACTGCCATACTCGCTTGAACTCGGGCGATCGGTGGTCAACCGGAGCGCGCACCGTGCGATTATGGGACTCTTCGCTGTCTGGTTGGGGCTGGGAGCCGTGATCCGAACCCATGAGGAGTATCGGTACCTGTTCGGGAAGTTCACCATGTATCCAACCAGTGATCCTGTGGCACGATCTCTGGTTCAGGACTTTCTGCGCCGCTACTGTGCGGACCCGGATCATCTTGTTTTTCCACAGGAAGGGCTCCTCATCGATACTGCGCCGGACTATCAGTCTCCATACGTTGGTGACTCGTACGAGCGTGACTACGAGCGGATGGTTGAGGCGGTCTCCCGGCGGGGCGAGTCACTGCCGCCGCTGGTGATTTCCTATCTCGGGCTTTCGAGAACAATGAAGTGCTTCGGTACGGCGAGAAATGACCACTTCGGCGGTGTCTTTGAAAGTGCAATTCTGATAGGAGTTGCTGACATCAGAGAGAAACAGTGGAAGCGTTACATTGGATCGTTCGAGGGTGAAGCGACCTGGGAGCCCGAACGTGCCGATCGCTGAGCCTATTGTTGGAGATGATCGGGAGGTCACCGTATGGCAGGATTAGGAACCGGGGTGCTCTACCTCGTGCTGATCGCGCTCGAGCTCACGGTTCCGGGTGCGGAGCTTCAGATCGATTACCTGCAGGACGGTGTTCCGACTGCCGTCATTGGGGTGGAAGAGCTGCCGTCCTCCGATCGTGATCTCTATCTTGTTCGAGCGGTGTTTCCTGCCACGAGTGGAACGAGTGAGGGTGAGCTGATCTACCGGATTGAGCAGAGTGACCTTGTATCAACCAACTACCTTGTGTACGGACCAACTGCTGCAGTTCCGGTCGTGGCCTCGCTTGTCCCGGCGCTCACGGCGTTCCCTTCGGTTGTCCCGCCCGGAGACTATGAACTCGCGCTCGATCCTGCGCTCGCTGGAGAGGGCGTCGCTGGGATCGATACCGGTACGCGGCTGGTGGTCCTCCCCCGTCCGCCGTACCTGGTGCTCAGTGCCCCTGAAGCAGGGGTCGTCCTGATAGTGGAGCCTCGCGAATGAGCATCACAAGCGTCTTGTTCGTCTGTACGGGTAACATCTGTCGCAGCCCCCTGGCACACGCGCTGCTCGAACAGGAGCTTGAGAACCGGGGGCAAACGGGCGTGGCAGTCGAGAGCGCTGGTATGGTGACCCATCATAGGGGCGAGCAGGCCGACTCCCGGATGAGAAGTACAGCCGCTTCGCACGGGGTTCATATTGACCACCGGGCACAGACAGTGAGTGCTGAAGACTTGGAAACCTACGACCTCATTGTTGCCATGGATGATGGTCACCTGCGGGACCTCTCTCGGATGAATCCCGGGGGGCCCCGAATTGTGAAGCTTCGCGAGTACGATCCGCAGGCGACCGGCAAACGGCCGCCTGATGTGCCCGATCCCTGGTACGGGGGGATCGAGGGGTTTGAGCAGGTCTACGCCATGGTTGAGCGCTCGGTGCGCCGTCTTGCCGAGGTAATCGCAGCGGAGCACGCGTAGTGATTTCCGATCTTCCGCTCTCCCAGGCCCTCTCGTCACTTGAATACCCCGAGCCCCTCAGGAGGACGAGCGTCGGCGGCGGGTGTATTTCAAACGGTCAGAAGCTTGAGTTCCCGGATGGTCGCGTGCTCTTTCTCAAGCAGGCACGGGGGCTTCCCGAGGGAATGTTTGCCAAAGAGGCGCAGGGACTCGCAGCTCTTCGTGAGCCGGATGTAATTCGGGTTCCCCAGCCGCTTGCGATCGGCAGCGAGGAGGAAGTTCCGTTTCTTTTGCTTGAGTGGATTGAGACAGGAACGCGAGGGCCTCAGTTTGCTGAGCGTTTGGGTCGCAGGCTCGCGGATCTCCACCGCTTCTCAGGAGACGGACAATTCGGATTCGCGTTTGACAACTACATCGGCTCCACGCCACAGCCGAACGGCGTGCGTGCAAGCTGGATAGAGTTTTTCGCTGAACGCAGACTGCGTTTCCAGCTCACGCTTGCGGCAGAGAAGCAAAGAGTTGACCGTGCCGTTCAAAGAGAGATTGAGCAGGTGATTGACCGGTTGCCGCAGCTTCTTCCGGAGCCCGAGCAACCATCTCTCCTTCACGGAGATCTCTGGGGTGGCAACCTGATGGTTGACGACCATGGCGACCCGGTTCTCATAGACCCCGCTCCCTATTTCGGGCATCGTGAGGCCGATCTGGCCATGACACGGCTGTTCGGGGGATTCCCTTCCCTGTTCTATGCAAGCTACCAGGAGAGTTGGCCACTGAGTGACGGGTTTGAGGAGCGGGTAGACCTCTACAACCTCTACCACCTGCTCAACCACTTGAATCTCTTTGGATCAGGCTACCTCAGCTCGGTTCGATCCATTGCAGGCGCCTACGCCTGATCCTTGTCCATGGCGTAGCGTGACGGGGCGAGGAGCTTGTATGGTGTCGCTGCTGAAGGGGTAAACTGGTGCCAGGGGATCTCCCGGTCAACGCTGCAGAGTAGTGCCGTTCCGGGCTTGACGCGGGCAACCGACGGATCAATCGTTTGAACAAGGGACTCGATTGCCGGGTTGTGGCCCACAATGAGCAGATGCCTCGCGCCGGCCCCGTACTCACCAATCGCGCGAACGATTGTCATCGCATCGGCAAGGTACAGGTCGGGCAGCTCGATGATTGAGCGCGCGCCATTCTGAGGTCCAACCACCGCAGATGCTGTCTCAACTGTTCGCCTGCTGTTCGAGCAGAGAACCAGATCGGGGCTGAGATCCGAGCTTCGCAGAATCTGCGCGATCTCTTGGGCATCGTCGCGACCGGTGCTTGTAAGCTCACGGCCGTG
>CAZREG010000045.1:0-22924 GCA_964599075.1 uncultured Spirochaetaceae bacterium
GGGCTATAGCCCGGCAGTCTCGACCATGTAGCGGACCGAGCCGTCAGCTGCTATTCGCTCGATCACCATGACCAGCGCGCTCTCATCCGGTCCCAGGAGAATCTGCGTGATCTGATAGCGCTCCACACCGTCGCGGAAGAAGCCGGGACGACCCACCTCAAAGCTTCTGGTTGCGCCTGACGCCTGGGTGATTGACACTTCCAGGTGAAACGCCGCGGAGACGGTCTCCTGCGCACCCCTCTGCTCCTGGATGATCCGAACGTCGTAGCGGCGATCGGTGTTGAAGTCGCGGAAGGTGACCCGATCCTGTGACGAGTTGTTGGAGACGCGGATATAGATAGGACGACCGGTCTGAAGGTGATCTATGGACCGGCCGGCAATCAGCGGCTGAGCATCCCCAAGAAGCGCGTAGAGGGCGCCCCGTCCGGTCTGTCCCAGCGAAAGCGGCTCATCTGAGCTCAGGGAGAAGACTCCGTTGCTCAGGAATCGGTTTCCGGTAACGTCGACAGCGTAAATCTCTGCGAACGGCTGGGCTTCATCGGCCTCCAGGCCGTACTGACCAAAGAGAAAGATCCGTGAGTCCTTGCTAAAGCCTAGATTCTCGAACGTTGCAATGTCACCCGCACTCAGAAAACCGGTGACGGTCAAGAGAATTACGGTGAGGGTGAGCCGTCGTGTCATTACCTTGCCTCCTCCTTTACTATCGATCAGGAGCGCCCCTTCCTTTATGCTTTTGTGAATAGCCACCGGATGCGAACTACGCCGGCCTCCGGTATACTCTGGGCTATGACACTGGCGGTCCGAAACACACTCTTCGCAGCCGGCATTGCGGTTGCCTCAGCGCTCCTGGCTGCGTTTGCCGTATTCGGATATATGATCGCATTCGGAGGGCTCGAGCCTCCGGTGTCCATGATTTCCGAGACTCAGCAGTGGCTGTTCATCTCCTGGCGAGTCCCTGCACAGTCGGCTCTTAACGCCCTTATTGCCGTAGGGGTGGCGGGAGTGGTGGGGCTTCTGGCGGCCGTGGTCAGTGCACGGATCTTTCGAAGGGTGAGCTCACAGGAGATCTACTTCCTCACGGTATTCTTTCTCACCCTTACGCTGGAGGTGCTGCGCCTGGGTCAGCTTCTCCTTCCGATTTACTCACTCTCCAACTACTACGGAATGGTGATTACCCGGGTGCTGCTGATCGGTCGGCTGTTCGGCGGACTGGCCCTCTTCTCTGCCGGGATCTACAACGCGGGCGCGGAATACCCGCGGGTGGGCACAGTCTCTGCGCTACTCCTGATGCTCTCACTCCTGATCGTCTACCTGGTTCCGGTTGATCAGCAGCAGCTGCAGGCCACGCTTGTTCATCTCTCGGGAGCTGATGGAGGCATTGGAGCGCTTCTGCTCTTTCTTGGCCTTGGTGCTATCGTGAACTATGCGATCGGCTGGCTAAAGGGCTATCACGAGCGTGGCGGCGCAGTCCTCGTGAGCGTCTCAATGATGGTAACAGGAACGGTTCTCATCCACTACGTACCGTCCCTGTTTGCAGGGATGATTGCCTCAGTGCTGATTCTCTCCGGCGCCACATTATTCATCCTTCTGAATCGCGCCTACCATCTGTGGTATTAACCGTGTGGTACTATTTCGGTTGCACTAAAACAGCAGCAATGAGCTCAGAAGCGCCACACCCACCGGGATGATAATGTTGTCCAGGTCATCAGTGGGCAGTGCCTCGAGCACGGTGGCCGCCACTGCGATCACCAGGGACTCTCCAAAGCGACCGGAGAGTGCAAGGCTTGCTGAGAATACGGCAACCAGACAGGCAAGGCTGCCCTCAAGTGATGCGTCCGGCAGGATCATCACCGAGCCGAACGCCTTGCCTACCAGACTTGCCAGTCCGTCGCCGAATGCAAGGGCGTAGATACCAAGGAAGGCTGCCGGCGCAGGGTAGAGCAGCAGCGCGAGCATAGCGCCTACACCAAGCGTGACCGGTCCGGCTACAAAACGTCCCTGGTCACGCGTGCGACTGGCAAGGACGGTGACGGTGCTGATCAGCGCAACGTACTGGCCGGACAACCGCAGGTGCTCGGCAGTGGTATAAAACAGCACTCCGGTGGCAAGAAGCATAAGCGTGGGAAATACACCGATCGAGAGTGCAATGCCGGGCACAAGGGCAATAAGCATGTGCAGACTCTTTCGAACCAGTTCGCCCTGGATCACGGTTCGCCTTTCACCGCTCTCTACCGTAGAGTCTTTTGTAAGGATTGATTCTGCAGCCATGTCGTTCTATACTCCCACTAACTGGATCAGAGAGGCCCGTTCAGATGGGCTCATCCCGGCGGATTTATTCCGATGGGATCTGACTCTGCTACTCTTCATTGCAACTACCATGCCAACTAAACGTGATGCACCTGACGCATGTAAATGGTTATCTTACAGGCATATGCGAATCCGAGCCCGCGCCCGCGCCACCGCATCAAGGCCTGGCGTATGGTTTTTTACACACTCATATTCTAAAATTGCTATCGTTCTGGCAGCAGTAGTGCTCACCGCAGCGTGTTCGCCGCCGCCCCCGCCACACATGCCTGATCCGTACGCACTCACCGAACGTGTCTTTCTCCAGGCCGCCCGGCAGATGAGTGTCGAGCAGCTTGCCGGTCAGCTGCTGCTCATTGGACTGGAGGAGACCCGGACGGCTGTCCCGCTGACCACCCTGTCCCCGGAGTTTGCTGAGCAGCTGCGTTCCCTTCAGCCCGGCGGGCTCATCCTGTACGGCGGCAGCTTTCAGTCGCTTGACCAGGTAAACAAGCTGGTAGCCGCAGCGGCGGAGGAGCTCTCTGTTGCTCCCTTTGTGGGCGTTGATTACGAGGGAGGGCTGGTATCCCGCCTGACGGACACCGGAGGACTCCCGGCAACCGTGATCCCGGCCGCCCGACGTATTGGGCTCCGCTATGAGCAGAACCAGATCACTGTGGAGATGGTTGAGGCACTCGGCCGTGTGATGGGAGCAGAGCTGCGGGCAGTCGGAGCGAACATGAACTTCGCCCCGGTGGCGGATGTCGATCCCATGGAGGGAGCAGGGGCGATTGGCCGTCACGGACGGACGTTCAGCCGTGACCCGCAGATTGTCGGTGAAATTGCGGCAGCTCTGACGCGGGGCCTGCAGGAGCAGGGGGTTGCCGCGGTGGTAAAGCACTTTCCTGGTCACGGCGCGGTGGTTGATGACAGCCACGAACGGTTACCGTTGCTAGACGCGGCGCGTGAGATCATAGTGGAGCGTGACCTTGCCGCCTTTGAGAGCGTGTTTGCCGCCAAACCGGAAGCCATCATGACCGCTCATCTGTCGGTGCCGGCACTTGATCCTACCCTGACGCCTGCTACAATATCAGCTCCTATACTCACGGGAGTCGCTCGTGAGCAGTTTCACTACGACGGGCTGATCATTACGGATGCGCTCAATATGCGCGCCATGACGGAGTACGCCCCGGAGGCGGACCTTGTTGTCCGGGCGATCGATGCCGGCGCAGACATGATCCTCAAGCCCGTTGACCCGGCCGGGGCGCGGGACGCCCTGGTTGCCGCAGTGGCAGGCGGTCGCCTCTCTCGCGAGCGGCTGGAACGATCGGTTGTACGGGTCCTTCGCTCAAAGGTCAGGCTCGGTATCCTGCGACCGTTCGGATCCCAGCCGGGCGGTGCGATGGGCGTTCCCGAGCATAGAGCCGTCATTGACGCGATCCTGGGGGAGAGAGAGTGAAGTACAGAGCGCCCGACTGGTACCGTGACGCAAAGCTGGGGATCATGATCAACTGGGGTCCGTCCGCGGTTCCCGCTTACGCACCAACGCAGTACGGTGACCGAACGGATATTTTGCGTGAGCACGACTGGCAGTGGTACTTCCGCCACACCCCCCACGCGCAGTGGTATGCCAACGGTATGCGACTGGCGGACAGTGACGTACGGGCCTACCACAACGCACATTTCGGCCGTCATGTAGCCTACGAGCGCTTTGCCCGTCGCTTCACCAACGCCACCGCTGACTGGAGTCCTGACGGCTGGGCTGAGTTCTTTGCTGAGATGGGCGTCCGTTACGTTGTCATGGTTTCAAAGCATCACGACGGCTACCTGCTGTGGCCCTCGCAGACCCGGCGAGCAGAGAGCTTCACCGCCGAGCGTGACCTGGTAGGAATGACTGCAGAGGCGGTACGAGCGCGCAATCTTCGCTTTGGTGTCTCCTACTCGGGGCAGCTTGACTGGAGCTTCGCAAGCGCGCCGGTCAGTGAGTTTGCCGACCTGCTGCTTACTCCGTCCACCGACGAGTACGCGGCCCACGCAGAGCGCCACTTCTACGAGCTGATAGAGCGGTACAAGCCGGACCTGCTGTGGAACGACATTGGGGTGCCGGCGCAGATCTCTCTGCGAAAACTCTTCTCTACGTATCGGAATGTGGTTCCCGAGGGAGTGCTCAACGACCGCTGGCGACAGACCAGAGGCGGTGCCCGCAGGATTCTGGGAGCCGATGTGATCTGGCGGCGCATGGCGGAGAAGGCGCGCCGGGCAGTCGCAGCGGGCCGGGAAGGCGGCGGGGATGGAGACGTATCCACCGTTGAGTACGGCCAGGTCTCCGGCATTCCGTCCAGACCGTGGGAGCTTGTCCGGGGCCTTGGGTACTCGTTTGGCTACAATCAGGAAGAGACCAAAGAGACAACCATGAGCGGCCTTGAGCTCATACAAGTTCTCGCCGACGTGGTGAGCCGGAACGGGAATCTCCTGATCAGCGTGGGACCCGACATACACGGCGACATTCCAGCTGTCCAGAAACGACCGCTCGCCGAGCTGGGAGCATGGCTCTCCGTTCATGGGGAGGCGATCTTTGGAACACGTCCATGGAAGCAGGCAGACGCGGTAAGTACAGACGCCGTACCCCTGCGCTTCACCAGTCGGGAGAACACACTCTACGTGATTGCCCTCCAGACCCCGCCCCTGCTGAAACTGGTGATCCCGGATCTGCCGCCGGCACAGGTGCTCTCCAGGCAGGAACCAGGAACCGAGCTTGGCTTCGAGATCACAATCCTTGGATCCGACCGGGAGATCGACTGGACCATCTCAAACGGAAATCTGGAAATCAACATTCCGGGTTCGTTTCGCCCGACCGGGCCCATCGTGTTCAAGCTTGCCTGGCGTGGAGCCGACCGGGAGCCTGATCGCTTTTATACCGATGTTATCTGAAGCCCGGTGTGCTGCCGGAACGGAACAGCTGCCGGAACGGATATCGCAATCGCCCGGCGGTTGAACTATACTCACCAGTAGTGAGACGCTCTGCTATTCTGCTGCCACTCTTTCTGCTCGTGACCACGCTCCCGATTCTCTCACAGGAGGAACGCGGGCTCTACGGTCAGATCGGGAGCGTAGGCGGCATTGGAATTTTTGGTCGCTACATCTCTCTGGAGGCGGGACTCGGCTGGCAGTCCGGCGGGTTCACGGTGGCTGGTGTCCCCCGGCTCATTGCCGGGACCTCCCAGTTCGACGTCCATCTTGCGCCGCAGGTGTTAGTGCAGACGGGGCTGTTCTACCTGCAAACGGGCTGGATCTTTGAGCTCATTGATCATACGACAAGCTATCAGGTGGTAGACACCGGTCCCACCGCCGGGTTCGGTGTACGAACGCCACTCCTTGAGCTTTCAGGTGGCACCCTGGTGCTGGACACCGGCTACGAGGTGTTTCTTGCCCTGGAGCCGGACCAGGAGATACCGCCGGCCAACAACATAGTTCCGAGTAACGCGCTTGATGGTCTGCTTGATTTTGCCGTCACGGTTTCCGCAGTTTTCTCGCTGCTACGGCTTGGCCTGATCTACACGCTCGGACCGTGAACGGGTAGACTGCCCATATGAACACAGGCTTTACCTTTCCTTCTGACTTTGTATGGGGTACCGCTACCGCCAGTTTCCAGGTTGAGGGCGCGGTCAATAAAGATGGCCGCGGAACATCAATCTGGGACACGTTCTGCCGGGAGCCCGGCAGGGTCGCTTTTGGGCACACCGGAGACATAGCTACCGATCAGTATCACCGGTACGCAGAGGACGTGGAGCTCATGCACGAACTGGGCGTACAGTCGTACAGGTTTTCAGTTGCCTGGCCGCGGGTGCAGCCTGAGGGTTCCGGCCCCATCAACCCGCGGGGCTTCGACTACTACCAGCGACTCATTGACGCTCTGCTGGAGAAGGGGATCAACCCTGCGGTGACACTCTACCACTGGGACCTTCCCCAGCCGCTGCAGGATGCCGGCGGTTGGCCCAATCGCGAGACCGCAAAGCGTTTTGAGAGCTATGCCGCCGCAGTTTTTGACGCGCTGGGCGACCGCGTGAACAGCTGGATCACCCTGAATGAGCCGTGGTGTTCGGCGTTCCTGGGGTACGACAACGGACATCACGCGCCGGGAATCACCGACACTCAGCAGGCGTACTCGGCCACCCACCACCTCAATCTTGCGCACGGTCTGGCCGTCCGCGCATTCCGGCAGAAGGGTGTGAAGGGTGAGATCGGCATAACCTGGAATCTGGGAACTCCCCGACCGGCCACCTCCCGTGAGGAAGACCGGCGAGCGGCAGACCGTGCCGCCGATCAGACCACCCGCATGTTCCTTGACCCGGTTTTTGGTCGCGGCTACCCGGAACGCCACCTCACGGCTCAGAAGGTGACCATGCCGGTGGAGTCCGGGGATCTGGAGCTCATCTCTAAGAAGATCGATTTTGTTGGAATGAACTACTACAGCGAGGCCGTGGTGACCTTTGATCCCACCGCTTCACAGGAGTTCCGATCGGTTCCGTCCTATCATGAGCGGACGCACATGGACTGGGCGGTCACTCCGGAGGGCCTTTACCGTCAGCTTCACTGGGTCCATGAGGCGACCAACGGCACCCCACTCTACATAACGGAAAACGGTTGCGCCTACCCGGATCAGCTCTCTAACGACGGGACGCGGGTTCACGACACCAAGCGGATCGAGTACCTGCGCGCACACTTCAAGGCGTGTGCCAGGGCGGTTCAGGACGGAGTGAACCTGAAGGGCTACTATCTCTGGTCGTTCATTGACAACTTTGAATGGGCGTGGGGATACACCCGCCGTTTTGGAATAGTATACTGTGACTATGTTGATCAGCGCCGCGTACCCAAAGACAGTTACTACTACTACCGCGAGGTGATCGCGGGACATGAACCATTCTGATAATTCCGCACACCGCGGTCCCGGGGCGCGTGAGGCGATTGTAGTTGGTGCCGGACTCGGTGGCCTCTCGGCGGCCATCCGGCTTGCCGCCTCCGGCTGGCGCGTTCGGGTATTCGAGCAGCAGCCAACTCCCGGCGGGAAGGCGGGCACTGAGGTCCGGGACGGATACCGATTTGATACCGGACCGTCCCTTCTGACCATGCCCTACGTGCTGGAGCAGCTCTTCTCGGAGGCCGGGCGCGACTGGAAGGAGTACCTCACCGTCGCTGACCTTCCGGTTATCTGCAACTACTTCTGGAAAGATGGAACGCGTCTCAGCGCATGGTCACAGCCCGACCGGTTTGCCGCAGAAGTTGAGGAGAAGCTGGGTGAGCCTGCAGAGCACGTTGCCAAGTACCTGCGCTACTGCGGGCGAATCAATGAGACGGCAAGCGAGCTCTTTCTCTGGAACAGTCTGCACGACCGGAGAACCTATCAGAGCAAGCTGTTCTGGCGAAACCTCCTCCGCATATTCAGAATCGATCCTTTACGAACCATGAATCAGGCACATGAGCACTTTTTTGAGGACCCTCGTGTGCGACAGCTTTTCAACCGCTACGCCACGTACAACGGAAGCTCTCCGTACCGGACACCGGCAACGCTGAACATTATTCCCTACGTGGAGTACGTGGAGGGCGGCTATGCGGTGGTTGGTGGCATCCATGCGATCCCGCGAGCGCTGGAGCGGCTTGCCGGCGAGCTTGGGATTGAGATCACCTACAACACCCGGGTAGATCGAATTCTGACAGAGCGTGAAGGCCGGCGAGCACGGGTGACGGGCGTGCAGATTGGTGACACCGCTCATCACGCAGACGTGGTGGTCTCCAACGTGGATGTGAGCGTGACCTATCCCACGCTCCTGGCCAACGAGACGGCACGCGAGCTGAAGCGGTACCAAAAGCTCGAGCCGAGCAGCTCCGGCCTTGTGTTCTACTGGGGCATTCGTAAGCAGTTCCCGGAACTGGCGGTGAACAACATTTTCTTCAGCAGCGACTACCGGAGAGAGTTCGAACAGATCTTTGACCAGCATGTCTGCCCCGACGACCCCACAATCTATATCAACATCACCTCCAAAATTACTCCCCAGGATGCCCCGAAAAACGGGGAGAATTGGTTTATCCTGATAAATGCCCCCTACGTTGATGGACAGGACTGGGAGGCGCAGACGCGCAAGGTTCGCACGGCTGTGGTGGAGCGGTTAAGCAGAGAGCTCGGCTGCGACATAGCGTCGCTGATTGAGACCGAGAGTGTCATGACCCCGGTTGATATAGAGCGCAAGACCATGAGCTATCGTGGTGCGCTCTACGGGATATCATCCAACAGCCGCACCGCAGCATTTGCGCGTCATCCAAACAGAAGCCCCGACTACGCGGGGCTCTACTTCTGCGGCGGAAGCGCGCACCCGGGTGGAGGGATGCCCCTGGTGATGCTCTCCGGCAAGATTGCCGCAGACCTGATTCGAGCAGACATCCCCGCCTGAGGAGGGCACCATGGCAAAGAAGAAAACCTCACTTGTCAACGCAGCACAGCGCTTGAATCAGAAGCCGGCCGCGAACCGGTCGGCACCTGCATCAAGCGACCCGCGCGAGCAGACCATCTCAGAGGTGGTGGAGATCGCGCGTGGGCTTGATGACGCGGGACTGCAGCTGCTGCTCGAGCAGGCGAAGGTGGTTCGCTACAAGGGCCAGATTGAAGATTTCAACCGCCAGCTCAACAGCGCCGCCACCCGTGCCGCTGACGCGCGTCGGGAGGCGAGCCGACCCGATTTCAACGTGGCCATTGAGCGCAATGACGACTACTTCATCATCCAGATGGACGACGCACGCGTCTTCTTCAACCTCAAGGAGATGCGTGAGCTCACCGCGATCAGTCACAAGGCAAAGGATCCGGCAGCCGGGGCACGACTGCTCTTCCGCTGGTTTGAGCAGGAACGCGGCGATCTGCTCGCTGACGCGGCCATCAACTCCGCCCGCAGTCCCTACCTCTCCGAACTCTATGAGCTCATTGTTTCGACCTATAAGGTGAAGAGCTGACTCCCGCAACTTGAAGCCGATCGGCCAGGCTTGTATGTTATTCCCACCAAAGCACAAGGGGTATGTATGAATATTGGCGTCCCCAGGGAGTTATTTCCTGGCGAGCGTCGGGTCTCCCTGGTTCCGGCGCACGTGCCGGTGCTGACCAAGGCGGGCCTGGACGTGATGGTGGAGAGAGGGGCAGGTGAGGCTTCCGGCTATCTGGACAAGCAGTACCAGGAGAAAGGCGCAACGATTGTGGATGAGGTTCGCAGTCAGGCCGATGTCCTGCTGACGGTCCGAGCAGGTGCCGCAAATGGTGAGAGCGACCCCGGCCCGGGAAAAGAGGGCCAGACCATTATTGGGTACCTTGACCCCTACGCTCCGCACAAGAGCTTTGACGCATACCGGCAGAAGAATATCACCGCCTTCAGCATGGAGCTCATTCCCCGCATCACCCGCGCGCAGAGCATGGATGCCCTGAGCTCCATGGCAAACCTGGCCGGCTATCGCGCTGCCATTCTGGGAGCCGAGGCGCTTCCCCGGATGTTCCCCATGATGATGACCGCGGCCGGGACCATTGTTCCGGCAAAGGCGTTTATCATTGGCGTCGGTGTGGCGGGTCTTCAGGCCATTGCGACCACCCGCCGCCTTGGGGCCCTGGTCAGCGCCTACGATGTACGCCCGGCGGTCAAGGAGCAGGTCCAGAGTCTTGGCGCAAAGTTCATTGAGTTTGACCTGGAGAGTGCGGAAGGCTCCGGCGGCTACGCCAAGGAGATGGGAGAAGAGTTCTACCGCCGGCAGCGTGAGCTTATGGGTGACGTGCTCGCAGAGATGGATCTGGTCATCACCACCGCTGCGATCCCCGGCAAGAAGAGTCCCGTTCTGGTAACCGGGGAGATGGTGAAGCGCATGCAGCCCGGCAGCGTCATTGTTGACCTGGCAACCGAGCGTGGCGGAAACTGTGAGCTCTCTGAAGCCGGGAAGACCGTTGTGAAGCACGGGGTCACGATCGTTGGGCCGCTGAACATACCATCGGCCCTGGCCTTTAACGCGAGCCAGCTCTACTCTAAAAACATTACCACCTTCCTTGCGGCTATGCTCAAGGACGGCGCCCTGATGATTGATACCAAGGATGAGATCATGGCCGCCACCCTGGTCACCCACCAGGGAGAGATTCCCAACGCAGACATCAAGTCACGGCTGGAGGGCTAAGTGAGTTTCCTGAACATAGTAACCATATTCGTGCTGGCGATCTTTGTCGGTTTTGAGGTGATCACCAAGGTTCCCCCTATCCTGCACACTCCGTTGATGAGCGGTTCGAATGCGGTCTCCGGGATTACCATCATTGGAGCCCTTGTAGCTGTCGCCTCCGGAACCGGATTGTTCTCCGTCATACTGGGAACAGTCGCCGTCTTCTTTGCAACCATCAACGTTGTGGGTGGCTTTCTGGTGACAAACCGCATGCTGCAGAAGTTCAAGAAAGGGGCAAACCGATGAGCCTTGAAGTCATTGTAGACGTGGCCTACCTGATTGCCGCCATACTCTTTATTGCAGGGCTCAAGGGGCTCGGTCATCCCAGGAGTGCGGTCCGCGGTAACTTCCTGGGTGCGCTGGGTATGCTCATTGCAATCGTGGTCACCCTGGTGCAGGCGCAGGTGCTGAACTGGGTATGGATCATTGCCGGAATTGCCGCCGGCTCAGTGGTAGGTACCATTCTTGCCCTGACCATCAAGATGACCGCCATGCCGCAGCTGGTAGGGCTGTTCAACGGGTTTGGTGGTGGTGCCTCAGTCCTGGTTGCCGGTGCCGTTCTCATCCAGCTCTTTGGCATAGCCGCTGGAACAAGTGGCGCAGAGTCGGGCGCACAGCAGCTGCAAGTGACCATTGCAACCGTTGCCTCAGGACTCATTGGCGCGGTCACCTTCTGGGGCTCCCTGATCGCATTCGGAAAGCTGCAGGGTATTGTAACGGAGAAACCGGTCCGCTATCCGGGCGAGCAGATAGTAAAGATCCTGCTCCTGTTGGGATCCCTTGCAGCCGGCGTGCTTATTGTCATGGACCCCTCGCAGATCCAGTACTACTGGATTCTCATTGCAGTCGCGAGTGTGCTTGGTCTGTTCCTGGTTCTGCCGATCGGCGGGGCTGACATGCCGATCGTTGTGGCACTGCTGAACTCTTACTCCGGAATTGCCGCTGCGGCAACCGGTTTTGTGCTGAACAACAACATTCTCATCATTGCCGGCTCACTCGTTGGCGCCTCCGGCATCATTCTCACCCAGATCATGTGCAAGGCCATGAACCGGTCGCTTGCCAATGTCCTGTTCGGCGGCGTTGGTGCGGTCGTGGAGCAGGCCGACCAGGGCGATATATACGCCGGCAAGGTGAAGAGCACCAGCGCCGAAGAGGTCGCCATGATCCTCAAGACCGCCCGCCGGGTGGTGGTGGTACCCGGTTACGGCATGGCCGTCGCCCGCGCCCAGACCGCGGTGCGGCAGATCACCGAGGCCATGGAGACCGATGGCATAGAGGTGGAGTTTGGCATCCATCCGGTCGCCGGACGCATGCCGGGGCACATGAACGTGCTGCTCGCTGAAGAGAACATAAGCTACGACAAGCTCAAGGAGATGGATCAGATCAATCCCACCTTCTCCAATACCGATGTGACCATTGTCCTGGGTGCAAACGACGTTGTTAACCCGATCGCCCGCGAGAGTTCGGGGAGCCCCATCAGCGGCATGCCCATCCTCAACGTAGACCAGTCCCAGACCGTCGTGGTGATCAAGCGTAGTCTAAGCCCCGGCTTTGCCGGCATTGCCAACCCGCTCTTTGCAGCCGACAATACACTTATGTTTTTTGGTGACGGGAAGGTTGCCATGGAGAGTCTGGTGGCTGCGTACAAGGACGCGTAGCTCTCACGGACCCCGGGTGAGCAGTTTCCCGGGGTTCGCTGCTATTCCTGCCGGATGTAGACAATGTCCCGCGGTTGGGGTGGTTGGTCCAGATCGTAGATCTCTTCCACGCTGACCAGTACCCGCTCCTCTGAGATTTCCAGAACCACTCCCCGGCCGATAGGCGTCTCCTGTCCAAGAGACGGTGTCCGGCGTAGCTCCACGCTTGCCCCCACTTCCGTGGGGGTGGTCACCAGACGCTCTACCACGATCAGATTCCCGGTGATGCGGGAGACGCTGCCAAGCAGCCGGTAGTCCACCTCTGGTGCGGATATCTGCCGGTTCGCCAGCGCCACGATCTCAAAAAGCTCGGCCGCCACGTTCTGCAGATCAGGCTCCCGACGCAGGTAGCTCTGCACACTCGCCGCCTCACGGGGAGCATCTATGTTCTCCTGGATCTCTCCGGCAAGCGTTACTACGTTGGCAAGCGCGCCCTCCCGCGCTTGCCCCCCGCTGGTGGCCTCCGCCTGCTGGATAAGCTCACGGTGAGCGCGCTCCAGGTTTGTGGCAAGCGCCGGAAAGAGCTGTGTGGCCGCTGGACGCTGGAAGACGTTCAGCAGCGTGCGCCGCGCAGCCTCCGGCTGACCGGTGTTGAGCTGCGTGGTCACCTGACCCACCGCACGCTGGTAGAGAGAGCGCAGCCCTTCCACCTCTTCAAGCGCTGCCCGTTCCTGGGCCAGCTCACTCTCCAGGCGCGAAACTTCCTGTTCCAGTTCCTGCGCCGTGGCACCGGTTGCGTCACGGGTCTCGCGCAGGCCTTCAATCTGCTCACGCAGCCCTGCAATCACCGTCTCGCGTTCGGCGACTGCGGATTCAAGCTCTTCAATCGCCCGCACGGTATCCGCACTCTCTGCGGAACCGGCGGGGCTCTCTTCTTGAGCCTGCTCAAGATTTGTGGCGCGCGTCCGTGCCGCTGTGAGCTCTCCCTCCAGGTCTTCAACCTGATCCCGGAGTGCCGTGGCGTCCTGGGCCGCCGCTGCTGCCGCCGCGCGCTGGGCGGAGAGCTCTTCCCGCAGGGCACGGTTCCCCGCCTCAAGCTCTGCTAACTCTTCCTGGAGCGGCACAATCTGCTGGTTGGCCAGATTCGTGGCGCTCCGTGCGGTCGCAAGCTGATTCTCCAGCGTGGTGATCTGCTGATTGCGTGCGGCGATTGTTGCCTGGAGCTCGGTCTGAATCTCCTCCTGGAGGCTCAGAAGCTCCTCTGCGGTAAGCCCCACCGCAGTATCTATACCCTGTGCAACATCTATCAGCGGATCATCTTCAGTTGCAGCGATAGTACGAAGGCCATCAAGGTAGCGGTCAACCGCCGCGTTGGCCGCGCCGTCGGCAAGGAGAGCCTGCGCATCTGAGAGGGCGCCCTGCAACGCAACCGATCGCCGCGTCGCCTCCAGGTCCAGAATGCCGGGGTAGACTGTCTCAAGCGACGGGATGGTGCTGAGTGCCTGCTGGTAGAGCGTTCGCGCTTCGGTGAAGCGACCCGCCTCCCGTGCCTGTTCTGCCAGGATTGCGGTCTGCGCGGCCGTCTCTATGAGCTCAGCCGCGCGGGCTCGCTCCAGCTCGTCTGTCTCCGCCGTTGTAGTCGTGAGATCGCGGACGGTAAGGTTCTGTCGGAGTACCGCGACTTCCCGCACAAGCCCTCTGAGCGTGGAGGTCAGCGCGAGCTCTGTGTCCACCTGTTGAGTGTCACCTCCGGCGGCCTGCTGATCAAGCAGCAGCCGCTCCAGGCTGTTCAGTCCCCCAATCGCCTGATCGGTGAGTCCATCCTGGATATCTTCCAGGATGACCGCAAAGCTGCCCAGGATGCGGTCGGTGAGCAACTGGTCGGACTGGCGCTGGGCTCGTAGCTGCTCTATCTGCGAGAGCGCCTGCTGTTCGGCCTGTTCCAGTGCTTGAATCTCCTGGCCCAGCTCCGCCTCTACCTGCTGGGCGCGAGCCTCCACGGCGGCTACACGCTCATTCGCCTCTTCTGAAATCTGGTCCCGTTCCTGCCTGCTTTGAATAAGCTCCTGTTCCAGGGCTGCTTCCTGTGCGGCAAGCTGCTGCTCAAGCGCCTCAAGCTCCGCCTGGGCGTTTGACTGGAGCGTCTGAACCTGGGTGGCAAGCTCTTCCTCTCTCTGAGTCTCCAGGTTTGAGATCTGCTGGTCTATCTCCTGGTCGGAGATCCCTTCTTCCGCGAGTCGTGCCCGTTCCGCGGCCAGTTCCGCCTCCAGCTCCGCGCGAAGCTCAGCCTCCCGCTCTGCGATCTGTTGTTGAAGATTCTGTTCGAACTGGCCGCGCTCCCTGTTCAAGAGTGCAAGCTGGCTCTGGATCTGGTTGATCTCCGCGTCTTTCTCCGCGAGCCGCCGTTCGTTCTCCTGGATGATGTCGCTCAGCAGCTGGGCCTCTGCACCAAAGAAGCTGCGCGCCTCTACGGTGATCTCATTCTCACGGGTCTCAAACTGCGACTGGAGGTAGAAGTAGCCCCCGGTTGCCACTGCGGCAGCAACAACCCAGACCATGATGGGCAGGAAGAGACCGCTTCGTTGGGGGAGGGAGTACTCGCGTGCCAGGGCCGGTGGTTTGGTCGTCTGGTCAACGATCTGCTTGAGATCGGCCTCTATCTCCTGTCGCTCTTCTTCAGTGATCCCCTTCATCCCCAGATCCTGGGAGTCAAAGTCGAGATCCTGGCGTTCTGCGTCAGCCATACAGAATATTTATCGGTTGAACGCGGAGAGCGCAATAGCGTCAAGCCTTGAAACAGTACAACCGACAACTAAAGAGAATGAGCATACGTCTCAAGATTATTTTAGTGGTGCTTCCGCTGTTCATTGTCACGGTTCTTGTGGTTGGTCTGACGTCCGCCTTCTCCGCGCGGGCCGGCCTCACCCGTCTGGCCGTCGAGGCACTCGGCTTCAAAGCCCAGGAACTGCAGAACTACGCCAACAATCAGTGGGACCTGCTGGTGGAGAACGACCTTGCGCTTGACAGCGACTACGTGTCGGTGACCCGCAGAGGCGTCCAGTCGTACGCTCGCGGCCTGATCCGCGGCGAATCTGAGCTGATCTTTGCGGTAAACGAATCCGGTGAAGTAGAGATGACCACCGATCCGGAGCGACTGCCCGCCGCTGTTGTGATCTCTGATCTGGCCGCGCGTGACGGAGAGTACGTCCAGGGCTGGCAGGAGATCACCGTTCAGGATGAACAGCGGGTGGGCCAGGCGTTCAGCTTTGCCCCGTTTGGCTGGTTCGTTGTTGTCTCTGAGACGGAACTGAGCTTCTACGCAGAGGTTGAAGAGATCAACCGCAACATGTTCACCATTCTGGGCATCTCACTCACCGCCGCGGTGCTTCTGCTCTGGCTGTTCACCCAAGCCCTTACCGGATCGATCACCCGCCTGATCTCAACCATGCTCTACATCACCCAGACCAATGAGCTCTCTGAGCGGGTAGAGATAGAGTACCGGGATGAGATCGGAAGCATGGCCACAACCTTTAACAAGATGCTGGCCAAACTGGAGGTGGCCAGCGGACAGATTAGGGCCGCTGCTCTGCGGGCGGTTATTGCAGAGCGGCAGCAGCGGAAGATCCGGTCAGTCTTTCAGAAGTACGTCCCGGTTGACGTGCTTGACGCACTGCTGGAAGCGCCCGACCGCGCGCTGGAGGGACATCAATTTGTGCTTCCGGTGCTCTTCTCAGACATCCGGGGTTTCACCACCATCTCCGAGCAGTACCTGCCCGACGATCTTGTCCGCGTCCTGAACCGCTACCTTAAGCCGCTGGTAGATGTTATCCGGGACTACGGCGGGATTGTGGACAAGTATATGGGAGACGCCATTATGGCGTTCTTCGGCGCCCCGGAACGCAAACCGGATGATGCGCTTCGTTCGGTGAAAGCGGCGCTTCTGATGCAGGAACGGATACGGGAGTTCAATGCCACGCTGGAGGCTGAAGGCTTTCAGCCATTCAAGACCGGCATAGGCATTCACTACGGAATCACCACCGTCGGGAATATCGGTTCGGACGTAAAAATGGATTACACGATCATTGGGGACTCGGTAAACTACGGCTCACGCCTGGAGGGTCTGACCAAACCGTACCAACAGGAAATCATCCTTTCCAAGAGTGTCTTCAAGAAGGTTGGAGAAGACCTCCCCTGTCGGTTCGTTGATCTGGTCCAGGTGAAGGGGAAGACTTCCGGAGAGGCAATTTACACCGTGAAGCAGTCGCTTGCGGAGACGGAGAAGGCTGCCTGGAAGTACTACCACGCCGCAGTCAAGCTCTACTACAAAAGAGGCTTCAAGCAGGCGCGAGAACTCTTTGTTAAGGCGCTTGAGTATCTGCCGGCAGACTTTCTCTGTGGCATGTACGTGCAACGCTGTGACGAGTACGTGAAGAGTCCACCGCCTGAAAGTTGGAATGGGATAGACATCAAAACGAGCAAGTAAGCCGGCTCACCACGAGCGTTCAGATCAAGAGCTGCGATAGAGGCTTCACCACCAGCTCAGGCACGTGAGTAGTCTGGGGAAGCGAGAGCACCGAAACCACCAGTCTGCCAATGTCCTGCGGCTGCACCATGGCCCTCCGGGCATCCTCATCCGGTGGACTATCCCGCTTATCCAGGATGGGGGTGTTCACCTCGCCGGGATAGATCACGGTCATACGGATGCCCTCGCGCGCGAGTTCCGCGCCGGCAAAGGCACCCAACCCCCGAGTGGCGTACTTGCTTGCCACGTAACCGGCGCCGGCCATCTGCAGCGGCCGCAGCCCGGCAACGCTGGCAATGGTGAAGACGATTGCGGCGGGTGCAGCACGCAGGAGCGGAAGGGCAGCCTTGAGAGTAAGAAACGCCCCTGTAGCGTTCACATCCAGAAGCGTCCGCCACTGATCGGAGGATGTGGACTCAATGGAGCGGTCCGGGACGTTGACGCCGGCGCAGAGAACCAGCACATCCAGCTGCCCGTGCTCGCTCCGGATGCGAGAGACTACAGCGCTGAGGTCTGTCTCACTCGTGACGTCTGCCACGGCCGCCGCGACCCGTCCGGGGCCCGGGGATGAGGAGGCCGCCTCCTGAAGAGGCTCGGCGCGTCGGCCTGACGCGAACACGGTATAGCCCTGTGCACAGAGCGCGTGGACGATACCTCGGCCAATGCCGGTCCCGCCTCCGGTCACCCACGCAACCGGGGATGTTGTGTTGCTCATGAGCCATGATAGCACGACAGCCCGACGGGGGCGACACGTTTTCAGCCCGACGCGTGGTCAGCAGGGATATCTGAGGTGTGATCAAAGACTCGAACGGAAGTCCAGGGCTGGTCAGGCTCCGCCCAGAAAGGGTCGTCCGCCGGCAATCCGAGCGGGAGCAGAACGGTTGCCGTGAGATAGAGGCTTCCGGTGGTGATGTAGCGTTCTCCAAGCGAGGGCTGGTGCCCTGTCAGCCCAACCCGGAGGTAGCCGTCCTCTCGCCAGCTTGCCGGCGATCCCAGCGTGCGTTCCATGGTAGCGGCAAGCGCTGCGCGAACCTGTGCGGGCGGGAGGGCCGATGGAAGGGCGTGCTGCAGAGCTGCCTGGGCCAGAGTCTGGAACGCCCCACAGCGATAGGCGACAGAGCGACCAACGACCGGCCAGCTTCCATCCGGAGCGATCATTCGCTCCTGAATGGCCGCCGAGCGGGTAAAGCGCTCCTGTTGCCGGGCAGCAATACTGGCCCACGCCTTGTCGTGTTCCGCGACCAACCGAAGGATATCAGTCAGCATGGGGTGGATAACGTAGGAGTTGTAGTAGTCCGCCCGGTAGTGCGGGCCATCGCCATAGGTGCCGTCGCCAAGATACCACTGGTCGTGCTGGCGAAGCGCGTAGTCTATGCGCATGAGGTCTGCCTCCTCGTCAATGGAGAGAAGGAAGGCCTCCGTCATGGCAGCAAAGAGCAGCCAGTTGTTAAACCCGGGCTTGCGACTTCGGACGGCTTTCATTCCCGCAACAAGCCGATGTCGCGTAGCCGGGTCCAGCGAGTACCAGAAGCCGGGGCTTCGCACAAATGCGTGCGCAAGAAAGGCGGCGTCCACAAGGGTCTGCTGCTCCGTTCCAGCAAAGCGCAGGTATTCCGGATGGTTGGGGTCACTTTGGTGAACCAGAGCAGCAGCTGCCAGCTGGTGAATGTCGTCACGAGCTCGCGATTCCTTCTGAGGGAGGCGTATGACCGAGCCGGAGGACCGCGGGCTGGCGCCGCTGGAGGCGGTCTCAAACCAGGGCGTGATTCCGGCAAGCAGTCGGCCCATTGCCTCCAGAGGCGCGGTCACCAGCCGATCACGGTCAACCGCTGAATGGTGCTCCGGCTGCAGAGCCTTGCTCAGGTGGCCGGAAGCCGCGGCGGTGAGCACCGGGCGAGCGAGCCGCTCGGCGTAGTCCACCCAGTCTGCGCGAGAGAGCGTGCGCACTCAGCTGCCCCGCTGGGAGCTTCTTGTCTGACGCGGACGGAAGTTCGCTCCGGTGCCGCTCACCTCTCCGCCAAACCGGGAGCGGTCCTTGCGCTGACTGCGGCGACGCTGTTCGATCGCCTCTGTTTCTTCATCCTCAGGCTCTTCGGCGACATCGGCCTCAAGAATTGGCTCCTCGTGCTTCACGCTGTCGGTGGCGTAACAGCAATGCTTGTACTTTTTTCCGCTGCCGCAGAGGCAGGGATCGTTTCGTCCGGCTTTCATAAGCCCTCCTGTTGCTAATAGTACACCGAAGGCGATGCAGGAACTACGGGATAACGGTAGTATGAAGTGTGAAACCAAAATCGCCGTCACAACTAGGCCGGGATAGAAAGGTGTTCGAAGCCGCCCTTGGGCCTGTATTTGAGTACGTTCAGCGGAAAAACCTGGCTGAGGAAGCCATTAGCGAATACATGGCGTTCAGCGACGTGTGGGAACGCTATCCGCCCGGCTGGTCGGAGCACGCTGTCTCTATGCTGGCGCTCCTTGCCTCTGCGTCCACCCCGGAACAGTGCCGGGCGCTTGATGAAGTAGTGCGAGCAGGTGCCGACGACCGGGCGGCAGAGCTTGTGGCCGGATGGGCGGATGCCCCGTGGCGGTTCTGCCCACTTGAGTTTGTGGAGCAGGTGCGGGGATCACTGCTTACTCTGCGCTTGATGGGTGAGCTGCCGGCAGACTGGAGTGGCGAACTCTACTCCCATGAGATCACTGTCTACTCGCCGTCACTGGTGCGTCACTATCGGCGTGGCGAACGAAGATGGCTGGTACTCACTGCCCCGCAGTTCGGCGTGTTTTACGCCTACGGTCTCATTATTCCGGTGGATGCATTTGACGAGGCAGCGCTGTTCGCGTTCGCACGGTTCTTTGAAAGTGATGCCGAGTATGAACAGAGCAACGTGGTGCCACCACTCGCCGGGTCCCGACCGCTGACCGAGCCACTGGCGGACGTGATCACCCGACGGCTTGTCTACTTCCTGCAGCTTCCAGACTACCGTGAGCTCCCCGCTCAGTTTGATCCGCTGCGGGGCAGAGACATGTGCGCGGCGGTGGCGCTGCTTCACGGAACCAGTGAACGGGTAGTCGCGAGCTTCTGGCAGGAAACGCTTCGCAGCCGCTTCCCGGACGTGAGCTTCTCCGTACATGGCCCGACGTTCGCGATAGTACTGGTGGACAATGAGCGTGAGATTGAGGCCCGCGTTCTGGTGTCGAGCTCAGACAAACGTGCGTTTCTCCAGACAATGGACATTGAGAGCTATGCGTTCTTTCGGGAGTCTCTCACCCCGCTGGTGGACTTCCCGGAGGAACCACAGCAGCGCACCCCGCTCCTTGTCTGGAGCACCGTGGAGCATATCCTTGCGCCGGTTGATGAGCTGGGGATGCTGAGCGAGACGGTGGCGGAACAGGAGCCGGACGCGGTGGGAGCGTTTGGCCTCTCGCCTCAGGAGATCGCAACCCTTACCGCTGCCCGAGCGCCAGACCTCCCGGGAGTGCTCAGGATGGTGAATCCGCAAGAACTCAGGCAGAACGCCGAGACCAGAGCGCTGAGCGAGACACCGGTTCTCAAGCTGGCTCAGTTTCTGGCTGACCGCTACCTTGCCTCAGGGGAGATACCCAGCACGGCCGGCGGCTACGTCAAGCCCGCAGTTGTCCATGAGGCGCTAGCCGCCGGGGTAGTCGACGCTGATGAGTGGCACCGCGATTACTACAAACGGCACCGTCCGCCGAAAGAGCTCGACTGCCGGGAGTTCCTGCAGGCACGGGAACGGCTGGAGGGGAGCGGATTCCTTGAGCGTACCGGCAAAACGATAAGGTTTGCTCCGCCGGCGTACGAGAGCTCTGGAGATCCGGTGCGGCTCTACCACACTCTGCTGTCAAACGCCTTTTGCAACTACCGCTGGGACGTACTGGCCATGGGTACATCGCTACCGGGACTGTTTGAGCGTGGTGCGCTGCTGCTTGCAGCCTTACGGGTTCTCAGCGGTCCGGGTCGTGACTGGATAGAAGTCTCGCATCTTGTGGAGGCGTACAGCATGCTCACCGGCACCGCCGGTGATGAGAGCAGCTGGATCATTATGAGCATTGATCTGGAGATTGCCCTGATTGATCGCCTTGCAAAGCCGTTTGGTCTGGCCGAGCGCAAGAGGAGTGTGTTTCCGCGGGAGGATGAGCGAGAATCCCTTCACGAGTTGCGTCCACTTGCCCTCTACGATGCGGTATTCGAGCTTCGCGGAATGGCTACGGGCACTCACCGCTCACCGTGAACTCACGGATCAGGGAGAGAAACTGCTCACCGTAACGAACGGCCTTGGTCTCCCCCACTCCGTGGACCTGGAGAAACGCTGCTTCATCAGTCGGAAGCAGCGTTGCCATTGAGCGCAGGCTGCGGTCGCTGAAGACCACATAGGGAGGAACACCCTGCTCCCGGGCAAGCTGCGTACGCAGCGTGCGGAGAGATTGGAAGAACGTCTCCTGCTCTGCAGACGGGTGCTCTGGAGACGGTTGGTCTCCAGACGGGCTGCCGTTGGTTTGCGCAATATCAGGCGCCACCGAGGGGTGCGCAAAGCGAGCCGGCTCCGGCTCAGCGACTACAAACGTCTGCCGCCCAAAGAGCACTTCCCGTCCGGCGCTGGTAAGCGCGAGGCCGCTTCGCGCTCCGTCACGCCGCCGGACCAGACCTGCGGCCTCAAGGTCATTGAGCAGGCCCAACCACCAGTCGCGCGGTCGTTCGGCCCCGACGCCAAAGGTTGGCAGCTGATCGTGTCGCAGTTCCAGCGTCCGATCGGTCTGGTTTCCGGTGACAATATCGGCTATGTGGTGGCTCCCAAAACGCTCACCGGTGCGGACCATGGCACTCATCGCCTTCTGTGCGGCCACTGAGTGATCTGTCGTCTGGACCGATCCGTCACAGACGTCGCAGCCACCGCACGATCCGGGATGCGTTTCATGAAAATGGGCGAGAAGCTGGACCCGGCGGCAGACCCCGGCGTTTGCGTAACGGAGAATCCCGCGGAGCGACCCCTGCGCCCGCTCCCGCTCGCTTGCAACCTGCATCCGATCAATGTGATAGCGGATCTGAGCAATGTCCTGACCTCCAAAGAGCAGGCAGGCGTCTGCAGGCTCTCCGTCTCGCCCGGCGCGACCAGTCTCCTGATAGTAGGCCTCAATGCTGCGCGGGAGATCGGCGTGAAGGATCCAGCGAACGTTCGCCTTGTCTATTCCCATGCCAAAGGCAATGGTGGCAACCACAACCTGAGCCTGATCCCGAACAAAGGCACGTTGGTTCTCCCGCCGCTCCTCGTCAGTCAGGCCGGCGTGATAACTCAGCGCACGAATGCCGGCCCGCTTCAGGGCAGCAGTTGTTCCATCAACTGATTTGCGGGTCGCCCGATAGATGATTCCCGGCTCGTTTGCGCGGCTGCGGACATAATCCAGGATCTGGGCCGCCGCCTTCTTCTTTCGAAGCACCCGGTAGAAGATCTCCGGACGGTCAAAGCTGGCCCTGACCACCAGCGGATCACGAAGTGAGAGCAGGGAAATCACATCCCGCTGGACCTCCGGGGTCGCCGTGGCGGTGAACGCGGCAAGTGGAACGCCCGGGAACTCCCCACGAAGTCCCTGCAGCTGCCGGTAGTCGGGACGAAACTCATGTCCCCACTCAGAGATGCAGTGAGCCTCATCTACGGCAAAGAGGCTGATTTCAAGCGCCCTCAGGCGATCTCTGAACTCAGGTAGCGCCAGCCGCTCCGGACTCACGTAGAGCAGCCTCACGTCTCCGGATGCTACCTGTGACCAGATCTGCCGCTGCGCCGAAGGTCCAAGCGAGCTGTTGAGGAACGCCGCCGGAAGACCGTTCTGGCGCGCAGCGGTGACCTGATCCTCCATGAGCGCGATGAGCGGACTCACCACCACGGTGAGTCCCGGCAAGAGCAGTGATGGAAGCTGATAGCAGAGCGATTTGCCCCCGCCGGTGGGAAGCGTGGCAAACACATCCTGTCCGGCAAGAATTGCATCAACAATCTCACCCTGGTGTGGCCTGAAGGAGGTGAAGCCAAACGCCTGACGAAGCGCCTCTTGCGGAGAGTGAACCGGATTAGCCAACAAGCACCGTAGCAGCCGTTATTGCGGTGCCGACAAGCAGGAGCATAAGTGTCATGGTAGCCATCCAACGCCCAAGACGCCGGTCAAGCCTGTCAAACCGAGTGTTCATGTCAGCACGCTGCTCTTCCAGCCGCTTGTCAACTTGCTCGAAGCGCTTATCTACCTG
>CAZREG010000046.1:0-21547 GCA_964599075.1 uncultured Spirochaetaceae bacterium
AATAGCAGCTGACGGCTCGGTCCGCTACATGGTCGAGACTGCCGGGCTATAGCCCGGTGCACCCTGCGTCCGGCGTGCTATACTGTTACGGTATGCGGCGGGCACTCTTCGCTCTTATTGCTACCCTTACTCTCCTCCCTGGAACGCTTGCAGCAGTAGAGTTTGACGCCATCACCCTGGGATTTTCCCAGGCATGGACAGGAAACGGGTACGTACCCAACCCGGGCGGGACCTACAATTTTGACGTGACCGGCAGCGAGGCCATGCCCATAGACGGCTTTGCCCGGATTGGTGTGAGACTCTCACTGCTCTCCGGATTCATCAGTCAGGAAGGCGTCCTTGCCCTTGCTCCATCGCTGGAGTTCGGGCTCAGGCGTTACGCGCTGTTTGAGTCCGGCCGGGTGGTTCCCGCACCGGCGGAGACCGGTGCCGTGGAAGAAGACGGAGTTGCCGGTCCAGGGACGGCGGACGTACTGACTATCCGAATCCCGCTTGCGTTCCATTACCAGATCACCTACCCCAGCGGAGCGGTCCTGCACACCAGTGCCTCCCCAACGACCGTGCTGCGTTTTCCGGTTGCCAATGAGGTAGTCAAAGCGGGCTCCTCTCTCTCCGGAATGAGCGACTGGTTCTACGGGCAACTGAGATTTCTCCAGCCGGAGATTGGTGTTGGCTACCGGATTCAGGTCAGTCCCTATCTAGAAGCTGGGGTAAAGCTTGAATACAGCCTCTCTCTGCTCGATCTGTTCGACGCAGGCGTGCCGTTCTACGATCAAATGCGGCTCGCGCTGGGATTCGAACTGAGCCTTATACCGCCGTTCTCAGGACTCGCGCGCCCCCGTGACCCGGACGAGGCGCTCTAAACAAAGTCGTACGCATCCACGATCCTTCGCTTTCTCTCCCAGATAGAAACCAGGAATGCAGCAAGCGCATTCGCACAGGTGTCAACCAGAACCGCAACACCGGTGAGGATGGGTAACGCCGGCAGCACGATGAGGTAGATCTCATCCATCCCCTGACCGTAGGCCCGGGAAAGGACGGAGAGTCCCACAAGGACCGTGGCACCGGGCGCGCGACCAAGGATAAAGGAGAAGAGAAAGACCGCTCCCATGATCCAGAGAACCTGGAAAAAGCCTATCTCAAGAGCCGTATAGGAGCGCAGAACGGTAATGAAGGAGGCGGCGACCACCATGGCGCTGCCGGCTTTGGCGAACAGCACGCCCAGGCTGAGTGCCGGCGCAGCTATCTCACGCGAGATTCCCAGATTCTCCTTCGCCCCGCGCGTCAGGATGCCGTAGCTGAAGTAGCTGTCCCCGGAGAAGAAGGCGAGCAGAGCCGGGCCAACAAGAGCGTAGAGCCAGGCGAACGGGTTGTATCGGTCTCCCAGGAAGAAGACCACGAGCGGAAAGACAATCAGAACAAAGAGGGCGGCAACTCCCACAACAACCCAGATGAGTGGCGCAAAGAGCTGCAGGTCGGAGACCGAACGGAGCTGCATGAGCCAGGCGGCCGCGACAGCGATCATGCCAACACTGACGGCATCCAGAATCCACCAGTTGAGCCGATAAAAGACCCGCGCCATCGCATCCGCCAGATCAACCCCCGGGAGCGCCGACGCACCCTCTTTATGCATCACCAGGCCAACAAGCACGGCCATAACGGCGATCGGCATGACGAACACCCCGCTCCCGGAGAATACGGCAAAGAAGTTCTGAGGGAAGATATCCACGGCAAGTTCGGACAGGAGCGGGACATCCGGAACCGTAGCTTCCTGAAAAATAGGCGGGATCCGCCGCGGACTCAGCAGCAGGGTGATCAAGGTTGCCACCAGCACGGTGGCGGCCGTGGTAGCCACCACCACCAGCGCACTCTTGCCGTACACGCGAAGCGTCGCGCGGTCCTCCTGCAGCTCATGGATGGCAATCAACAGGCCAAAGAAGAGCAGGGGAAACACCGCGTAGCGTCCAAGACTGATCACAATGGCGGCAAGTGTCTGCACCGTCTGGAGGGTGTCTCCGGTGGATACCGGGAGATAGACACCAAGAACAACACCAATCACACTGCCGGCCAGAAGCCGCATCCAGGGTTTCATCTGCCAGAGACTAAAGAAAGCCGATTCAATTGTCTATCGGGATCTAAACAGACCACGCGGCGGGAACTCAAGCCAGTCCAGTTTCTGCCGTTTTGCGCTCTTCTCTGCAGCATCCAGGACAAAGTGGGCGTAGCCGCTTATGTCGGAGTCACTGGAGCGGCAGAGGTGAATGGTGAACGGCTCATTTTGATAGTACCGCTGCAGCGCCCGGGCAAAGGAGGCAAAGCCGCCGGCTGAGAACGCCTCAGCGGGCGCACGAATTGCGTCAGGACGATCATGTACGGCAAGCACCAGGGTTCCGCTGCGCTGCTTTTGAAACTGCGCGACAATCTCACGCAGCAGGAAGAGGTAGCCCTTCATCTCCGCGTCAGTCCGATTCTCAAGCGAGACTATTGACGTCTCGTGAAACGGCGTGGTTTCCTGGACCACCGAGTAGACAACAATTGCCTCTTCAACGGCACGGAACACGTTCTGCGCGTGCAGGACAACCGACCGGGCGGAGAGGGCCGAGCGTCGGTTCCAGGTGATGGTACTCGCGCTCTGGCCTTCGGAGACGGTGAAGTGCCCGCTTCGCGCCACCACAGAGTCGCGCCCCCGGGCATCTGCCGCCTGGACCACCTCTGCGAGCAGATCTGTCGACTTGCCCGTGATGAGGCAGCCTTTTCCCATGATTGGAGATAGTAACAATCCGGCAGGCGGCGTGCAACACAGCCCGACGGTGTCAACGGAGAGAACGGATGTGAATCCGACACAGCGGCTCACCATCCGGATCACGGACAACCTCTGCGCTTGTCTGGCCCGCTGCCGTACCGGCCCACCGAACCTGGTAGGAATCGCCGGGCAGGGTCTCTTTTATAAAGTCTACGGAGAGCTCAACGGGCGGCGCAAGTACGCCGGGAGCGTCGGGAGATGCGCCGTCGACGGCGTCGAGCACCCACTCAAGGTAGGAGGCGTTGTTCACGTGCCCGTACTGATCAATGTCGTGCGGGCGGACCGGCTGCACCGCACTCCGGTTGGCATCCTCTTGGGGCCCGGGCAGCGCAGAGAGCTCGGTCTGGTAGTGCGGGGTTCCCAGCGGAATGTCAGCAAGCAGGCGACCCGGGCGAACGGGCCGGCCACGTTCGGAGTCCACAAGCAGCCAGCCGGTCAAGGCCCGCGCGAGGGGCTGCTCTTGCGCGTCAAGAACAGCGAACTCTCGCAGCGCGAAGAGCTTCTCAACCCCTATTGGCTCAGTTCGCACCGTGATCTGCTCACCCCACTGCGGCAGCGAATCAAGGCGCATCCGGAGCCGGGACAGCACCCAGAAGAGTTCTCCACCCTCACGGTCGGCGTACCCTTTTCCCAGGAGCGAGGCGTGCTTCCACGCTGTCTCCTGCAGCATCCTCACCAGCGTCACGGGACGCAGGAGAGAGTTCGGACTCACCTCGTAGCTGCGCACGGTGAACTGTTCGTGGTGGGCTGAAGAGCTCACTGGAGGCGCCCCTATGACTCAGCCGGGCCCTTCTTCCGCCCCGCGCCTGCTTTCTTGGTACCACTGGTGGCCTTCCCTCGCTTACCCTCGAGTGAGTCCAGCAGCGCGGCAATCCGGTAGTCCGATTCCCCAATCGCACGCGTAATATTCTCGAACACCCTGTGGACTGCAATCACCTCATCCAGCTTCTGTGGACCGTTCTTTTGCTCTACCTGGATCAGGCCCGTTGCCTCTAGCCACCAGCACAGCTCCTCCAGCCGCTCCTTGTTGAAGTAGACGGTGCCCTGAAACTCGTTGAGTCCCAGGTAACCGGTTGTGGTGGCATCTGTGACAAGGCGCTTCAGCAGTGCGCCGGCATCCGGCACGGGAGCCCCGGAGGAATCCAGGTCGAGCTCCCGCCACCACTCGCCGTGCGTAAGCAGGACCTTGGTGAGGTCTTTCCACTCATGGTCATGCATGGGACCGGTAAACGCGCGGGCGGAGCGCTGAATGAGCCCAAACTCCTCACACACACCAACCGGGTAGTCGTAGACCAGAGCAAGCGGACGAAGCAGCAGCCAGGTCACCAGCAGGTCAACCCGGTCGGCCCGTGCCTTCAGACCGCTCGTGTATCCGTTCACCGCCGCGCGGAACGCCGGCGCAGCCTTCCCGGTCTGTTCCAGATTCAGGAACGGTACGCGCTCAGCGGCGTGGATGAGGCTGCAGAGTGACTGTGTCAGCCCGTCAGGCGTGTAGTCTGGCTCCGCAAAGCGACCGGCCAGATCTACAAACCGATGGTAGGCTTCCTGCAGGTTTCCACACTCCTCCTCAGAGAGACTCTGACTGCCCGTTACCGCAAGTCCGAGCTGATGGAAGCTCTGGCTGTTCGCCACCCCGGCATAGAGGTCGTGAAGCGGTTTTCGTGCTACGTCGCGAATGGCACGCTCGACATCCGGGACACCGGCGCCACCAAGCTCGTCGTAGAGCTGGGCGTAGTAGCCGTTCGTGTTGTCATGTACCTCGTAGAAGTCCAGGAAGACATGACACTGGTAGCCCTGCAGATCAACAAAGAGCCCGCTGTGGACAATGTCACTGCTGCGACGGATAAACCAGAGACCACTGCGTTGATCGCGGAATATGGTGAAGTAGTTGTAATCGGAGTTGAGGGAGAGTCCCTCCGAGAGCTCTGTCCGGTGCTGCTGTCTGCCACCGTCGCCCTTCTCCGTGAACGGGCAGCTCGCCTTGATCCAGCCCCAGGCGCGTTCAAAGCTGTTGTTGTAGAGCACAAGCACCCGGTCGGTGCCGACGCGGTTGGAGTAGGCAAAGACGTTCTCATTGACCCCGCCGTTCTCACCGTAGACATCGTACAACAGGAAGTGTTCTACACCGCTGAACAGATGACGGCGCCGCATGAGCGGGAAGACCTCCCGCTCGTGACGGGCAATGAGCTCCCGGTTCGGCTGCTCGTCAAGGTACGCCCGCCGGTACTCCATGCCGTACTTCTCAGTGAAGCCTTCCACCTGGCCGTGGCCGAACATGGGCAGACCGGGCATGGTCACCATGAGCGTACAGACGCCAATGTACTTGTCCCCGGTACCGAACTGGGCAACAGCGGTCTCCTCATCCGGGTTGTTCATGAAGTTCACGAACCGTTTGAGGATGTCCTTGTCGAACTCCACCGTGTTCTTGATTGTCTGACGGTACTTTGCGTTTTCCTCGTTCTTGAGCATGTTCATGAATGCCGAGTTGTAGACGCGGTGCATGCCCAGGGTGCGTACGAAGTAGCCTTCCATCATCCAGAACGCTTCGGCCAGCAGAAGGGTGTCGGGGGCCTCGGCGGCAACCCGGTCAACCACCTCTCTCCAGAATTCCTGGGGGATCGCTGTGTCAAACGCCTCCTGTGTCAGCCCGTGTTCGGCCCGACTGGCAATGTCTCCGCCGCTTCCCGGCAGCGGATACCAGAGACGCTGGATATGCTTGCGGGCCAGCGTCATGGCGGCGTCGAACCGGATAATGGAGAAGTTGCGCGCCACATGGAGGATGGTCTGAATGACCGCCTCACGCACCTCAGGGTTCAGGAAGTCGAGCTGAGCGGTGTCGTTCCACGGCATGCTTGTGCCGTCGTTCCCGTGGTAGATATAGCGGGTCTGTCCGGAGGCGTGATCAATCCGCTTGAACACGACCGCGGCATCTGACTTTGAGTAGTAGTGATCCTCCAGATGAATACCAATGCCGTCCACCTGCGAGAGATTCTCGCTCTCAAATGTGTACCCGGGAAACGGCGGGTCGCCCACCTGGATGAACCAGTCCGGGTGTTCGACAACCCAGCGACCGTCAATTCCGGTATGGTTGGGGACCATGTCGCTCGCCAGCCGAATGCCCCGCTGCCGGCACCGGTTGCGCAGATCATCCACCGCATCCCAGCCGCCGAGCTCGCGGGCAATCTCGTAGTCGTAGAGGGCGTAGGCGGAGGCTTCCGCGTCCGGGTTGCCCATTATGTTCTTGATTCGTTTTGAAGCAGTACTCCGTTCCCAGAGCCCGATAAGCCAGAGCCCGTTGATTCCCCAACCGGCCAGCCGGTCCAGCTCTTCGTCCGGGATCTGGTCGAGCCGAGTGACGGGGCGATCGTACTGCTTGCTCAACTGATCAAGCCAGACAAGGGTACTCTTGGCAATAACCACGGTCCGCGGCATCCACTCTTTGTCCGGGCTGAATCGCTCCGGATCGTCGTCACCGGTGCTCGTCCCTGCACCGTAGTGTAAGACCCTGCTCGGACCCGGGCCGCCGGCAGACAGACCGCTCTTGCTCTCCTCCCGGAGCAGGTCCAGGCTTCGCAGCAGTCGAAGCAGGAAGTCTCCCAGCACGGTGCCCCAGCGCTCGCGAACAAACGCAAGCTGCTTCTCCAGACTGTTGGGAAAGAGTTTTGCAGGCTTCTGCAGCATCTCCAGCAGGGGTTCGTCGTCCGGACCAAATCCTGGACGCTTAGAGAAGAAATCGCCTACCTCTGAGATCAGCTCATCGTACCCCTCGGAACCTCTGAGCTCGCTGTCGTCAAAGAGCTCGCGGAAGGGTGAGAACGCACTATTCTGGTTTTCCAGCCAGAGCATGACAAGCTCCTCGAGCATTGTCTCCCGCCCGGACCGCCCGTCCACCTGGCTCTCCATAAACTGTTCGAGCGTCATCTCCTGCGCGTAGACTGCAGTGGGCGGGAAGAGCTCTGCAAAGCGCGTTATGATCCGGTCCACACGGGCGGCACCAAGCTTTGCGGTGAGCGAGTGGAGACACTCTCCAAAGAGCCCCTCTCCTTCCTGGTCCAGGTACAGATCCACTATGTGATGCATGAGCTCGTCGATCATTCCCATGGCGTGAATATCACCGGCGCGAACTGCGCTGGCCGGGTTACGAATCAGGTCGCGTGTCTGATTCATTCGGTGGGCAAGCTTTCGTGTCGTCTGCATGTCCGGAATCACAACATCACCGCTGAGTTGATAGAGTGAGCGGTCTATCCCGTAGGTATCCCGGGATGCCCGGTTTACATGGAACTCCCGGTGGGTTCTGGTCCTTCTGGTTTTACTGTTCACTCTAACTCCTTCGTTCGTACTTAGCCGGCTGAAATTGATTGGCGTCTCCGATCCAAAGTCATGGAGACCATAACCGCAGCCAGCTCACGGTTACTCTGGAGCTCTTCAAGCGTAACGTTCATCCGGTACCCCCAGTTCCAGTCACTCATAGTGCCGGGAACGTTCACTCGTTCTGAAGCCGGGTCCTCCGCAGGAAGCCGATCCACCAGGCAGAGCAGGTCCTGCAGCTGGAAAACCACAATAGCGGAGTTGGCGTGCAGCAACGCCTCTGTCACCAGACGAGCGGTCTGGGCGTCGTAGTGTGGGGGAGGGTCCCCGGGCAGACCAAGTGCCTGCCAGAACTGATGGAGGGGTTCGTCTGGCTGCCACCACTGGCGCATGGTACTGGTGTCATGCACTGAGGGAGCGCAGACGCTGAGGAAGGGGTAATCCTCGGGCCGGATAAACGGCTGGCCCTCGCTGTTCCAGAGACGGCTCCAGCGCGGAATCCGAAGGCTCAGGACCCGAAGCTCGGCGAGGGTGCCGGGCACGCAGTCCGGTATTGCACCAAGATCCTCCGCACACGGCACCATTTCGGTTGTCTCCCGCATCATGCTCATGATCTCACGGCCCTGGGCCTCCCACAGCTTCTCTGACTCAAGACGCAGACGCTCCGCCATCGCAGCGAACCGCTCCCGCTCCTGCGGTGACAGCTGCGCGAGACGGCTGCACTCGCCAAAGAGCCAGGCCGGCGTGAACTCCCCGGGCCTCACTTCTATGAGCGCCCGGTCCCGCCACTGGATGACAAGCCATTCGGTGAGGTCTTCCGGCAGATCAAGCGCCCGCAGGTCACGCTCTCCCTGTATGGCCGGGGAGAAGCGGTAGAGGTCCTGCCCCTCCAGCTGCACCAGCGCCCGCTCGGTGAGCCAGGAGGCGTGCTCACCGCAGATCTCCCGTACCGCCTCACCGGAGAGGTGGGGCTCGGCAAGCCAGCGAACGCGGGCCTCATCAAACCCATTGTCCGCAAGGCGGGAAAGCGTCGCTGAGGCGCTCGGCTCAAAGTGGCCCAGGACGCCACTCTCGTCTGAGGCGGGAACACTCCAGACTCGGAAGAAGCCCAGCACATGGTCTATCCGAAAAGCGGAGTAGTAGCGATCCGCCTGGGTGAGCCTGTTTCGCCACCAGACGAATCCGTCACGGCGCAACGCATCCCAGTTGTAGACTGGAAGTCCCCAGTTCTGCCCGCGAGGATTCTCTCCATCAGGTGGAGCGCCGGCGCGCAGCGCCTCGGAGAAGTACTCTCCGTGAGCCCACGCATCCGCACTGTCGTCGTTGATGAGAATAGGAAGATCGCCCTTGAGCAGAATCCCCTGTTCTGCCACCAACTCTGCCGCGGCCCGCAGCTGTTCATCCGCTCGCAGCTGCAACCAGGCAAAGTAGAGCAGCTCTGGACGGTAGGATTCATTTTGCCAGAGCGCACTCACCGCTCCAACACTGTAGTGGCGATGCGCGCTCCACTCTTTCCAGCTTGCCCCTTTATGTTCGTACTTCAGCGCCTTGTACGCGGCGTATATGCGTACCCAGGGGTGCTGCTCAACAAAGGCCATGATCGTCTGCTCAAGCGCGAGCTCAGAGTTCCCGCGATCAATCGTTGTGTAGAAGATGCGCCGGAGAATGAAGCGCTTGGCAGCCAGTATCCCGCTGTAGTCAAGGCGTTCGCTCTTCTCATGCGCCTCCCGCAGTGCAGAGAGCTCCTGTTCAACGGTGGCCCGCATTTCCGGCGGCAATGAATCGATTTCCGGAAGGTTGGTGATCCTGGTATAGATCGGGTGAAGAGCAAAGGCACTCAGCGCGCTATAGGGAGAGGACTGCCATCCGGTGTCGTTCAACGGCAGAAGCTGGATGAGGTCCAGGCCCGCAGAGGCGCACCACCGGGCAAGCGGAACCAGATCCGCAAACTCACCCACGCCAAAACCCTCGCCGGTGCGCAGCGCAGAGAGCGGGACCAGGACGCCGGTCAGGCGGCGGGAAAACCCCTGGAACTTCATCTGCGCATCCTCTTCCTCTCAGCCTGTATCAATGGGCAACCCCTTACCTACAGGATAGTCAATTCTCCGCCTCACAGAAACCGGGGGCTGCTGAGCCGTCGCCTCGTGGGTCACTGCCGCTCCACAACAGCCCATGCGGACCGGTGGCTATGATCTGTCCCAGTCCAAAGGTTGCCCGTGCCGTCCCGGAAACCTTCCGTACCTTGTGCCCCCGTTCCTCAAGACTCCTGATCAGTTCCGGTGGCATGGAGTCCTCTACAAGGATCGGACCGTCGGGGTCACCACCGTCCACCTGCCAGCGGGCCGCATCAAGGGTGCTCTGCGGATCCAGATGGTCGTCCAGCAGCGACGTCACCACCTGCAGGTGCCCCTGCGGCTGCATCATGCCGCCCATGACACCAAATACCGCACTCAGACCGCCGTGCGGGTCAGTGATGAGGCCCGGAATGATGGTGTGATAGGGACGTTTGCCGGGGGCCAGCACGTTCGCATGTCCCGCTTCCAGTACAAAGCCGCGTCCCCGGTTCTGCAGAGAGAAGCCGCATCCGCGCGGTACAATCCCGGTACCAAAGCCCATGAAGTTGCTGTTGATGAACGAACATCCGTTTCCGTACTCATCCACAACGGAGAAGTAGACAGTGTCTGAACCAGCGCTTCCAACTGTGTGACCCGGCAGCGCCTCTTCCATCCGGCGGTCCAGCCGAACGTCCGCCGCGCGTGTCGCTGCGTATCCTGAACTGAGAAGCGTTTCAAGTGGGACCGACGTAAAGGCAGGGTCGGCAACGTGGCGCGCGGCATCTGCCAGCCCGAGCCGCATGGACTCAATCTTCGCATGCAACCGCTCACAGTTGTCCGTGCAGGCGCCGGAGAGCTGCTCATAGACCTGCAGCGCAAGCAACGCCGCAAGACCCTGTCCGTTGGGCGGGCACTCGTGAATCACGTAGCCTGAGTACGGGATAGAGATGGGCTCTACCCACTCTCCCGTATGCTCAGCAAGATCCTCAACCGTCATCACCCCGCCTTCATGTGCAATCTCTTCAACGATCCGCTCGGCAATCCAGCCCTTGTAGAAGAGCTCCGCCCCGTCGTGACCCAGGGAGTCGAGCACCGTCGCAAGCCCCGGATTGCGAAACCGCTCGCCCACCATGGGGGCAACCGTGTCAGGTGCCAGCTCCTCCCCGTAGCGGCGCTCCTTCAGCTGCCGGCGCGCTCCGGCCTTCCACCAGTTCGCGGTCATAGGACCCACAGAGAATCCGTCCCTCGCCAGACGCACTGCCGGGGAGAGCACCTTTGCAAATGGAAGCGTGCCGTAACGGGAGTGCACCGCCTGCCAGGCGTCGGCGGCCCCGGGGACAGTCACGGTGTAGGCGTGAAAATCAGGAAGGACAAGGCCATCATCCGTAGAACTCGCGACAAGGAGGGCGCGGTCAAGGGTGAGCTCGCGCGGGGCGCGGCCGGACCCATTGTAGGCGGTGACCTCCCGCGTTGTTGCATCGTAGTAGAGACAGAACGCATCACCGCCGAGCCCCGTGGAACACGGCTGCGTGACCTGCAGGGCCGCTGCAACGGCAATAGCCGCATCTGCCGCCGTCCCTCCGGCCCGCAGCATGGCCACCCCTGCCTCGGTAGCCAGGGTTTGGCTGCTCGCCACCGCTCCGCCAGGAGAGATCACAACCGAGCGCCGTGAGGAGTACTCAACGTTCCGTTCGTGGGTGAAGGTCATAAGCCCTTATACACTATGGCAATAGGATGCTCCATAGTGTAGGATGCCGATCGCAGTGACACGGAGAAACCTGGCAGCCGTTGGGCTGTTGCTCATATCAGCGTTCCTGGCAGGCGCACAGACATCCGGACCTCTCCCCCTTCCAGAGGGCACCGTACTCCTCCGCGAGAACGCGGGGTTGATACAACGTTCACGCAGCGCAGGCTCCGACTGGAGCCGGGTATCCGGTCTGCCCGAGCGCGTTCTCCCGGCTGAGCGCGCAGGAGAACCACTTCCCATCACCGCCGTGGCAGTTGAACACCCGGGACGTGAGAACCGCGCCGGGCGCGCGGTCCTTGGACTCACACCCGGACTCAAGCAGCCCGGGGTGCTCGTCTCCTTTCCCGGCGGCAGAGTTCTCGTTGCCGTGGGCCTCCGCCTGTTCGAGAGTCGTGACGGGCTTGAGAGCTGGCGGGAAGTTGAGCTTGCGCAGAGCGTCAGCCGGGCGACCTATATCACGGCCATTGCCATTGACCCCCAGGATCCCGATCACTGGATCATCGGCACAAGCTATGACGGGCTCTTCCAGAGTCGGGATGCCGGCGACTCGTGGACGGATCTCACCGAGCGGCGTGCCACATGGCCCATCTATCAGGGTGCCGGCTTCTTTGACGAGATATCAAGGCTCTGGTTTACCCCGCAGAGCGAGCTCATTGTAGAGCTCGCCTTTGGCGGCGGATACCTCTCCGTCTCGCTGGACCCGCTCGCTGTCCGTCGCCTGAGCCCGCTGACTGATGAGCGAGTCGGCTACCAGGCGATCAGCGGCGCGATAGGCACCCAGCTGTTCCGGCCGCTCTACCGGACGGCCCTCTGGGAACCTGGTCGCGCCCTCGCCGCACAGAGTTTGGGTCACGCGCGTGAGCGCCGTCAGGAGGCAGTTGATCAGCGGGGGATTTACCTCTCTGCACAGAACGCCCACCCTGAGCTGCTGGACGCCTACTTCGATCTCATGGACCGATTCAGCTACAACAGCCTCATTGTGGACTTCAAGGACGATGAGGGACGAATCACCTACGAGAGTAGCGTCCCACTCGCCCGTGAGATCGGCGCGGTGACTCCCATGATAGAGCCCAGGGAGCTCATCTCCCGGGCGCATGCGCGCGGATTTTCAGTTGTGGCGCGAGTCGTTGTCTTCAAGGACCCGAAGCTCTTTGCCTACGACAACAACCGCTACGCCTACTGGGACCGGGAACGCCAGATCCCCTGGGGCCGCTACCGGGTCATAGAGGACGGGGAGACGGGTGCCAGGCGTACGGTGAATGTTGAACCCTGGGTGGACGCGTACTCCCCGGATGTCTGGGACTACGTGGTAGCCGTCTCCCAGGAGATCGAGTCCATGGGGATAGATGAGATCCAGTTTGACTACGTCCGCTTCCCCTCTGACGGCGCGGTACAGAACATTGAGAGCCGCTTTCGGCCACAGGGCGCCGATCAGGTCCAGGCTCTTGAGGCGTTTCTCTCAGCGGCACAAAACCGGCTGCAGAGTCCAATCTCCATAGACGTGTTCGGGTTCAACGCCTGGGCCAGGATGAGCTATCTGGGACAGGATATCAGCCGACTCTCCGCCTATGTGGATGTCATAAGTCCCATGGCGTATCCCTCCCACTACGCCCGGGCGTTCCTGCCGCAGTTCACCTACCTCGAGCGGGCCTATCACATCTACCGCAGCGGCACCTACCGGGCGCAGGCGCTGGCCGGCCCGCGTACCATCATCAGGCCGTACGTGCAGGCGTTCCTTATTGGACCAGAGCTTGAGTTCGAGCGCCCCACCTTCGAGCGCTACCTGCAGCTTCAGATTGAGGGCCTGGAGGACAGTCCGGCAAGCGGGTACACCCTCTGGAATGCCAGCGGGCGCTACTACATGCTGCCCCGGTAACAGCCACGCGAGAACGGAAAATGTAGTACACTGCACAGATGCAGGCGGTGCAGAAGTGGGCTCACACGGTGAGCGACAACGTGGAGACCGTTTTTTTTGGCAAGAGAGCTGTGATCGAACGGCTGCTGGTTGCACTGCTCTGCCGTGGTCACGTTCTGCTTGAGGATGTCCCGGGAACCGGGAAAACTATTCTTGCACGCGCCCTGGCGGCCTCTCTTGGCGGGGAGTTCTCCCGTATCCAGTGCACCCCCGACCTGCTTCCCGCCGATATTCTGGGCGTAAGCGTCTACAACCCGAACAGCGGTGAGTTCACCTTTCGCGAGGGTCCCATTATGGCAAACATTGTGCTGGTGGATGAGATCAACCGCGCGACGCCCCGCACCCAGAGCGCCCTTCTCGAGGCGACCGGAGAGGGGCAGGTGAGCGTTGAGGGTAGCCGCAGGACACTGCCCGAGCCTTTTTTCCTCATCGCTACAGAGAATCCCGTAGAGTTCGAGGGAACCTTTCCGCTGCCGGAGGCGCAGCAGGACCGCTTTCTCCTCTCCATGAACATTGGCTACGCGGATCGGTCGGTGGAGCAGAGGATGGTGGAGAGTCAACGACGTCTGACTCACCCGGTCACGGATGTAGCTGCGGTGACGGAGATCAGTGCGGTGCGAGAGTTACAGGAGCAGGTGGTACAGGTACACGTGGACCAGAGTGTTCTTGATTACGCGAGCAGCCTGGTGGAGGGCACCCGCGCTCATCAGCACGTGCGTATCGGAGTCAGCCCCCGCGGAACGCTGGCGCTGTACAAGAGCGCCCAGGCGCTCGCGGCGGTACGCGGTAGAGACTACGTGATTCCAGAGGACATCAAGGAGCTGTGTCCGGCCGTCTTTGCCAAACGAATCATTCTCACCAGCCAGGCCACCATTCGCGGCATCACCGTAGAATCTGTGGTGGACTCGTTGCTTGGAACGGTAGCCACCCCGACCGTCCCGGAGTAGCCATGCGCCGTGGACTGCTCTCTCTTGCAATTGCCGGCGGGTTTCTCTTTCTCTTTCTCGACAGCTACATAGTGCAGTGGATAGGAATCACGGCAACGCTCGTGATTGGGTTGAGCTACGCCTACGCTGAGCTTCTCAACCGGGGGCTGGAGGTGCGCCGTGCAGAGGAACGGCTTCGCGCCTACAAGTATGAGTACGTGTCCGTGGAGCTCACCGTTACCAGCAACTGCTCCCTGCCCATGCCCTACCTGCTGGTCACCGACAATCCCGGCAGCCTCTACACCGGGCACGAGAACCACGCCCTGTGGTCCATGCGCGGACACGAAGAACGCACGCTGCGCTACACCATCAAGACCATGAACCGGGGCAGCTACCGCATTGGTCCGGTGACCGTCCGGTTCACAGATCCGCTCGGTCTCTTTCCGCGCTCGCGAACTCTCTTCACAGAGGCCCGGCTGATTGTCTACCCGCGCGTCTATCCGGTACACGTCTCCTTTCAGCACGGCGTTCCAGCCGGAGTGATAAGCGCGGCAAGCCGAATCTACGAGGATCCCACGCGGTATCGTTCCATTCGTGAGTACGTCCCCGGAGATGAGATCCGGCGCGTAAACTGGAAGGCCACTGCCCGGCTTGGTGCACTCCACTCCACCGAATGGCTGCCTACGATAAACGTTCCGGTGATGCTCCTCATGAATCTGACGGCGGGAGACTACCAGTCGAGAAACCGATATCACCACGTGGAGCGAACCATTGACGCTGCTGCAAGCCTCACCCAGCACCTTGCATCACTCGGCCAGGAGCTCGGGCTCATCAGTTCGGGAACGCTCCGCGGATACTCTGAGCAGCTGATGCCTGCAATCAGGGTGGGCTCCGGTGTTCAGCACGCGGTCGGAGTGCTGGAGGCACTTGCGGAGCTGGATGTGAACCGTGAAGAGGGTGATGTCACGCGAATGCTTCTTGAGCGCGGATCCCTCTCGCCGGGCACCCGTCTGTTCTACCTGGGCCCTGCGCTGGAGGAAAGCCGACTCGCGGGGCTGCTTTCGGCAATCAAGAATCGCACCCTGCTGCGCCTCTACTATGTGCAGGAGGGAGTGGCACATCAGCAGGCGCCGGTACCACACGGGGTAAAGCTGTTCGAAATCACGGAGTACGGGGATGAACTCTTTAAGCTCAAGAGCTGAGTTCTACCGATCACTCATCCACCCGCTGATGAGTATTGGAGTCTCTGTCACCGGCGTACTCGCTCTCGGCTGGCTGATCAGCACGCTTGTCGGCCAGGGTGCGCCCCGGGTGGAAACGGTGATCGCAGTCGTGCTGGCCGGGATCGTGGAGGCCGTTGCGGGAAACCTTCTCTATCAAGAGCGTGCCGGCATTGGCAACCGGGTCCGCGAGCTTCTGATCTACCTGTTGGTGGTCTACGCCGTGCTCTCGCTCCTGGGGTCCGGCCCGCTGGCTGAGCGCTTTGCACCAGGCTGGGGTCAGATTCCGGCGCTTATTCTGGTGGGACTCTGCTGGACCATAGCGTTTGTGTTTCACAACCGGCTCCGCGGCCGCGAGGCTCTCCTGCGTACCTTTGCCGGCAGACACGGGCCGCAGCTCAGACGCGCAGTCATAGATCGCCAGCACGATATGGCACTCACCGTTGGGGAGCTGCGTCGCGCCCGCAGCCTTATTGGCGGATTCTTCGTGCTGCTGTGTATCGTGACGCTTCTGGGAACCTTTGAGTTCATGCCTGCCGAACAGCTTGTGCCGGCATCCGGGGCATTCGTGACGCTGGTGCTCTACGGTATTGTTTCCGTCTGGGTCATCGGCGCGCTGAACATCTTCATTGAGGAGTACGCCGCAAACGGAGAGGGGCTGGCAGTTCCCCTGCGACTGGGACGAAGGCGGGGAGTGCTTGTTGCCCTTATCATCCTGCTCGTCTTTGTCACTGCATTTGTTGTCAGCAGCGAGGAGGGGATCCTTCCGCTGGAAGCTATCGGTGACTTCTTTCGCTGGCTTGGCAATCTTCTACGCCGTGAGCGTGAGCCGCTGGAGAGCCCGCTTGAGCAGGTGCCCGAGTCCCCACCACCCCTGCCACCAGATGTGATGGAACAGCTCTCCGGCATGGAGCCGGTCCTCCCGCCGTTGTGGATTCGGTTGCTTGCCTCACTGATCCGCCGTGTTGTCGTCTACACCGCTGTCGTGCTGGGAGCCGTTCTGCTCTTTGGACCACTGTTCAGCGCCTCCTTTCGCAAGGGGCTGCGGGAGCTCAACCTGCGGCACTCCCTGAAGCGCCTGGTGTCCGTGCTGCGCACCCGCTGGCGCATTCTCAAACACCTGTTGCAATGTAGCCTGCGCCGCTCACAGCGCCGTTCCCTGGCCGAACGTGAGCAGCCGGCCCTTGTCTCCGGATCGCGCAGCTGGAAACCCTCTATCCGCAAGCGGCGGCAGATGAGCCGGGTCGTATCGGTCTTTGTCTCCATCACTCGCTGGGGGAAGACCCACGGAGTCCCGTACGGCAGGACGCTTGCCGCCACTGAATACCTGCGGGCGGTAGCCACTCTCTACCCGGAGCACTACGCAGATACGCAGACACTTGCCCGCATCTTTGGTGAGGCACGGTTCAGCCGCCACCTCGTGTCAATCAGCAGGATGCGTGAGTATGTTGGAGCTGCAAAACGGATTACACGATCTGCTTAGCGAATCTCCCGCATCTTGTCTCGAATGCGGGCGGCTTCCTCATAGTTCTCGTCGTCCACTGCGCGTTGCAGCTCCCCCTCGAGCCGGTCACGCTCGATCTCCTGAGGGTCGGGGACTTCAACGTCCGAGTCTTCGTCGGTGATGAGGTTGATGGCTATTCCAGCCTCTTCCACGATCGATTTTGCAATAAAGAGTGGGCAGTGCAGTCGCGCGGTGATGCCAAGGGCGTCACTCGGTCGGCTGTCCACAACGATCTTCTTAAGTCCCTGCTTTAATACAATGCGTGCGTAGAAGGTTCCCTCTTTGAGCTCGGTAACGTCCACTCGCTCAATGTTCGCATTGAGTTTCTCCATCATGTTGATGAACAGATCGTGGGTGAGCGGGCGTGGCATCGGTACGTTGCCCAGACCAATGAGAATAGATTGTGCTTCAAGCTGCCCTATGAATATTGGGACGGCTCGCTCAGATCCTATCGGCTTGACCAGAACGGCGTTTCCCTTGTCCGTTCGAGCAACCGTCCAGATCTCCGCTTCAACAAGCATGATGTCCTTCATGACATCCATTATAGTACGACGAGCCGACCGTTTTTTCAAACTGTCCGGCGTACGTGAGCAACGGCATTCTCAAAAAAACCGATGCCTGACGGTGGCTCCGGCATCCCCGATCTCCAGTGTGGATGATTCAGCGGTGACAGGAACGCTTCCGGATGCGGCATGAGCCCGAACACACGCCCGGTGGGATCAACAATACCCGCAACATCTCCGGCAGATCCGTTTGGATTGCGCCCAAGGTAGCGCAGCGCAATCTGTCCGGAACTCGAAAGCCGCCCGAGCGTCTCTGGACTCTCGGTGACAAAGCGTCCCTCCCCATGGCGGATAGGGAGATCAAGCTGCTGGATGCCCTCAAGCCAGACGGAGCTGCAGCGCTCATCCCGACTGACGGTCACCCAGCTGTCTTCAAACTGACCGTGATCGTTGTGCACCAGGCTGGCCGTTCGCTCCCAGCTGCCGTCCACGTTCGGAAGGAGCCCCATCTTCACGAGCACCTGGAAGCCGTTGCAGATGCCCAGGGTGAGTCCCCCACGTTCATGATGCCGGTCAAGCTCATCCCGGATCGACCGCATCCTATGTGCCAGCATCATGCCCGATCCCACGTGATCGCCGTAGCTGAATCCGCCCGGGACGGCAAGGATGGAGCAACGCTGGAGAACGGACGGATCGGCAAGAAGGGCGTTGACGTGTAGCGGGTCCACCCGCGCACCGGCAGCCTCAAAGGCTGCGGCAAGCTCGCGGTCCGCGTTTATCCCAAGGCCCACGAGCAGCCCGACCACGGGGGCGGTAGGTGACCCCGGCCGGCGACTGGGGCCCGCGGGACCGGCCCCGTGTGCGAGAGCAGCCGATTGCCCGGGAGCGCCGGCCGATAGAGCGCCGACCGGGGGCGCAACGGTGCGGGGAGTGGTGATCGCGCCACGGGAGGCGGCAAACGCGTGCCAGGACCCGCGAATCTCTTCAAGGGTCCAGCGCAGGCGCTCCTGGGCAACGTCTATCACCAGCGTGGGTTCCGGGGTGACGGTGCCAAGCACCGCCAGCTCATTGCCAAAGCGCTCGCGCAGACGCTCGCGGTCTTCACGGCGCACCGTCACCAGGATGGCGCCGGTGCGCTCTCCGTAGAGCTCGCGCAGCGCTGTGGTCCCGTCGCCCGACTCAACAGGCAGGCTGATCTCACATCCCATCCCGGCAGCAAGGGCGGACTCTGCAAGCGCCACGGCAAGGCCGCCTTCAGAGAGGTCGTGAGCGCCTCTGACCCATCCCTCCGCAATGGCCGCATGGAGACGGCGATAGACCGGCAGGTTTGCCGCCGCGTCTGTCTCCGGTGCCGGCTCGCCGCCAAGGGTGTTGGGGTAGTGACGTTCGAGCGCCGAGCCCCCAAGAACGGGTCGGGAAGAGCCGATGAGCGCAATGATGTCTCCGGCCCCCTTGAAGTCGGTCGTCATGGAGGCTGACACGTCCGGGACAATGCCCATAAGCGTGACCAGCAGCGTGGGACGGATGGAGACCTTTCGCCCGCCAAGGGATGCGTCGTTCTTCATGCTGTCCTTTCCGGAGACAAGCGGCAGTCCGTACGCCACGCAGGTATCCGCAAGGCCCTTGCAACAGCGGACAAGCTGGGCGAGCTTATAGCGGCCGTCGGGGGTCTGCTCGCTCTCTACCGGGTCCGGCCAGCAGAAGTTGTCAAGCGCGGCCATCTGGTCGGGGTCCCCGCCGAGCGCGACATGCGCGCGCACAGCCTCATCAACCGCGGCGGCAGCCATGGCGTACGTGTCCACGTCCCCATACCGCGGGCAGATCCCGTGAGTAACCGACAGCCCGCGGTTGGAGTGGGGCAGCGGCTTGAGTACCGCCCCGTCGGTAGGTCCCTGCGACTGGTGACCGCAGAACGGTTTGATCACGCTCTGACCCTGGACCTCGTGGTCGTACTGACGGATGAGAAACTCTTTGCTGCCTATGTTCGGATCGGCCATGAGCTGGAGAAGCGGGGCCCGCAGGTCTGCAGACTGGGGTGAAGCAACCGATTGCAGCTGGGCACCGCGTCCCCAGGCGCCGCGCGGGCCGGTCCACTCGGCAACAAGGTCGAGTTGCGGCAGCCCCTCGTGAACGAACGCCAGCGAGAGCAGCGCAACGGTGGCCCCGCGATGGGTGACCGTGATAGACCCGGAGTCCGTGAACCGTCCCACGGCGGAGACCTCAACGTCATGGCGGAGAGCCAGCTCCTGAAGCTCCTCCCAGTGCGTGGGATCCACGGCCAGGCTCATCCGTTCCTGACTCTCGCTCACCAGGATCTCCCAGGCGGCAAGACCGTCGTATTTGAGTGGGCAGGCATCCAGATCGATTTCAACCCCACCGCTCTCGCGAGCCATCTCACCCAGGCTGCTCGAGAGGCCTCCTGCGCCGTTGTCCGTCACGCCCTTGAACAGGGTTTGGTCGCGTGCCTCCAGCAGAAAGTCGAGCATGCGCTTCTGCGTGATCGGCTCCCCAATCTGGACCGCAGAGGTGGGGCTGCTCTCGTCGAGCGCAAGCGAGCTGAAGGTGGCCCCGTGAATGCCGTCCTTCCCAATCCGACCGCCGGCCATTACGGCCATGTCGCCGGGCTGAACATGCTTGATCCACGAATCTTCACCGGCAACCCTGGCCGGCATGAGGCCGCCGGTACCGCAGAAGACCAGTGGCTTGCCGGTGTAACTCTCGTCAAAGAGAACCGCTCCGGCGGCAACGGGAATGCCGCTCTGGTTGCCCCCATCCACAATCCCGCGGTGTACGCCGTCGAGCACAACCGCCGGGTGAAGCAGGCCCTCGGGCAACTCATCCTCCGGCGTGTCCGGGTAGCCAAAGCACAGGACATCCGTATTGAAGATGGGACGCGCCCCCTTGCCGGTTCCAAGAATGTCGCGATTGACACCCACTATACCGGTGATTGCTCCCCCGTAGGGGTCGAGCGCGGAGGGGCTGTTGTGTGTCTCCGCTTTGATACAGGCAAGCCACTCTTCGTTGAATTGGACAACACCCGCATTGTCGTCAAAAACACTCTTCACGAACGACGCGTCGCCGGTCTGCAGGGTGGTAGCCTTGATGTAGCTCTTGAACAGGCTGTCTATGGTCTCCGTGGCCCCTGTCTCATCAGTGTACGTAATGCGGGCGGCGAATATCTTGTGCTTGCAGTGTTCACTCCAGGTCTGCGCCAGGAGCTCGAGCTCTACATCCGTCGCTGCTGCCGCAAGCCCTGCACGCTTTCGGTCGGCGGTCACCGCCGGATCTGCGTAGTAGGCTCGGATGGCCTGCATCTCCTCCAGGGTGAGTGCAAGGAGACGGCTTTGACTGGTAGCAGTCAGCTCACTGTCTGAAAGCGTAGCAACCGGAATCTGCTCTACCGGCGGGATCTCACTGGTTACGACTCCCGGATAGAGGGCCGGGGGGCGTTCGCCGGCTTTCCAGGCCGCCGGGGTGAGAACGGTGGCGTGCTCTATCAGCGGGTTGTGAAGTGCTGGCGCAACGCTCCGAGCGTCCCCGCCTTCTATCCAGTACTGGGTGGCAGTCTGGACGGTGAGCGTGTCCGCACGCTCACCTATCTCCGCGCGCAGAAGTTCGCAAATACTTGAGACAACGGGGTTGGCAACACCGGGCTTATAGGTTACTTCTATGAGCGTGTTGTTGTTGCCCGGCGGGGGGGCTTCATCGGTATCAATGCGGATTCGCTGGGATACCGGATCGCAGAACAGCTCAGCAGCATGAGCGTGACTGAGTAGATTGCCGGGATGGAGCATATAGACGTCGCAGACTGTGACGTTCTCTATGGAAAAGCCGGTTGCCTGGAGACGGTGGGTCACTGCCTGTGATCGCCCGTCTGCACTGTCCGGCCGTGGGGAAACCTGTAAACGCATGCTCAAGCATAGCGTAATTTTTGGTTTGCGCGAATGATCAAAATGTGTACCATAATGGATATCGGGGGCTTTGCTTGATACATTCTGAGGGTCCTGTTTACGCGGGAAAGCAGTGACCTATTCAAGAAAGTTCACACATAGCGCAGGTGGTGTGAAGCAGTGACTTTTTTTGACCCGGGAAGCGTGATCTGGGACGTCCGGAGCACAAACAAATACGACGCTATCCGAGAGGTGATCTTCAACGTACGTACGTTTGAAGATCAGGCGGGCCTGGACGTTGAAGCGTTTTCTCAGCTCGTAATAGAGCGGGAAAAACTGCAGTCAACCGGTTTTGGTCACGGGGTGGCGGTCGCTCATGGAAGAACAGATCGCGTCGGAAGACCCATCGTTGCCCTGGGCGTCTCCCGTGAGGGAATCGATTACGAGTCGGTGGACGGTGAGCCGGTTCATCTGCTTTTTGTAGTTGCCAACCACCCGGATCACCAGATGAACTATCTACGCATCCTCTCTACGCTCGTGTCAATGGTACGCGACGAGTACTTCCGCCGCGACCTTCTCACCTGTTCTCACGCGCGGGAGATTGAAGACAAGCTCTGCCGCGGCCTTACGCACATCCTGGGCCAGAAGGGTATCAACAGCTGGCATGAAGCGCGCGC
>CAZREG010000047.1:0-20935 GCA_964599075.1 uncultured Spirochaetaceae bacterium
TGAGCAGCGCGGGATTCGAACCCGCGACCATCTGATTAAAAGTCAGATGCTCTACCCCTGAGCTAGCTGCCCGCCACCGAATGGCATGTGAGAAGGTATCGGGACTAATTTCGGAATTCAACCCCGAGCACCAGATTGTACTGCGATCGAAGACCCGGCTCACTCGAGAGCTCACTTCCAAACATGGCCGCGTTGAGCTCGAAGACCGTCAGGTCGAGACCCAGACCAGCTGAGAACAGCCCCCGGGAGAAGCCGGCCCGAACCGCAAGAATCTCCAACAGTGTGGCCTCCACACCGGCCCCGAACTTCAGAATTACGTTCTCCCCGCCGGCCGGATTGATCCAGAAATCAAAGATGTCACGGTAGTCGAAGAGCAGCGTCAGATCCTGAACGTACCTTCCAGCTGTGCCAAGATCAGGCGTGTAGGCGAGCCCAAGACTGATCCGCTGCGGCAGGGTCTGGTAGGTGGAGTTCGATGGGACCGCGCTTCCGTCGAGAAAGTCACTCGTTGCGTCATACCGAAGGCGGGCAGTGGGAGTATAGAGGTCTTCAACCGTCAGTGATGTCGCCAGCAGATCGGCGAACTGGTAGCGAATACCCAGGTCAAGGCCAATGCCACTCTGCAGTTCAAAGGGTGAAGTTGTCAGGAGAGCGGGGCTGATGCTGCTGATCAGCGAGTCAAGGCTGAGAATGGTGGTCTCAATAACCACATCTCCGCGAACAAAGCCCTTGATTCCTATGCCCGCGCTCAGACGGTCGGGACTCTCGGGAGGAAGGGGGATATCGAGTCCGTACCCACCGCGAAGAACAAACCGCTGCCCTAGGCGCGCCTGGAGCCCACCGACACCAACGCTCTCAGCCGACAGATGGGTGACGTTGTAGATGCCGTAGCCCATCCCCTCGCCCACGTAGCCAAAGCTCAGCGGCCCTACGATCTGCAGTTCCGCGTTCAGCGTCTGAAACAGATTCTGGACATCAGATCTTGCCAGCAGTGTGCCAAAATCGGTTCCAGCCAAGGTCTCAAGCACAAGACTGGTGATGGAGAAGATTGGACCGCGTGACGCGATCGTCAGTTCACTCAGCGCGAACTGTGAGTCAACCCCGGCAAGACCGGAAGTGTTGGTAAACAGGGCCTCAAACCCTTCTCCGGAAGCAGCATGGGGACCGCCGAGTGCACCGCTGATCCCTCGCGGCACAACGAAGTCGTCACTCTCCTGAGCGCCCACGGAGACGGATACGAGGAGGCAAATGAGTACTGTCAGGAAGCCGGCAGCTCGACGGCGAGGCGACACATCAACTCCTTACGTGCATCAGGGAGGCGTTCCAACGGCATCCCAGAGCGATACTATAAGGTCGGTTGATTCACCGGATGCCTGAAGCGTGTCATAGCTTGCCTGAAGCAAGGCTTCTGCCTCGGCCATTGCAGCAGTCACATCCGGGTCGACTGACCCTTCGACGCTCGCGGCACCACCGGCCGCGTCCGCGGCAACCGCAATCATTCCGATCGCTGCAAAAGCGTACTGCTCCGCAGTCGGTGTGACACTGTCGTCGGCAGCGTCTATGAGAGCTGCAGCCTCCTGGAAAAGGATCAGATCTTCAGCGGTGAAGCCTGAAAGGGCATCATCCAGCGCATCAACCGGGTCCGCACCACCTGCGATCAGCGATGCGGTGTCCGTTACCGCTCCTTCCAGACCCGAAGCTCCAATGGCAAGATCGGCAGCCAGAAGCTGCGTCGCCGGATCGGTTGTGTCTTTTATCGCCTCATACGCCTCAGCCATCACTGACTCGTCACCGGAAGCAAGAGCATCCTGGGCGAACCGTTGCTTCTGAGCTTCGCTGAGAGTGGAGGGATCTCGGCGAAGGAATGAGAACGGGCTGGTAGTGAAAACGTTCTCACAGGAGACAAACAGCAGGACAAGCCCCGCTGAGAGCAGTAGTGCACGTCGCATTCGATCCTCCTAAAATCGGATTCCTATCTCGATCGATCCGCCAACCTCCGTAAACCCGAGGCTGCCGGCGTCATCAAAGCCAAAGTCACCTGCAACTGCCGTATTGATCTGCAGCATCAGAATCTCCATTCCCAGCCCGGCGGAGAGAAAGCCGCCGTAGTATCCGGCCTGCACCGTCATGAACCTGAGCAGGCGCACCTGCCCGCCAAAGTTGAGCATATCAACAAGCTGGTCCCCAGTCACCGCCTGCCCGGCCTGCCAGCTGCGAACCGCAGAGGTCACGTCAAGCAGGTCCACACTTACGCTCGGATCAAAGAGAAAGCTCAGCACACCAAGGTCGGGATGAAACTCAAATCCAAGGTTGATCTTCATGGGAAACGAGATCGCGCCTCGCTCCTGTTCAGCCGAGAGCTCGCTGCCGGCGGGAAGACTCGCCTCGAGAAGCGCCTGAAAGTACTCATCAAAGCTGGACTTGCGGTAGAGGATCCGGGTTCCCAGAAGATCGCGGACCGATGCTCCCAGGGTAAAGGGACCGAGGTGGAAAAGCGCTCCCACATCAACCCCGAGACCGGAGCCGTAGAAGACGGCACCGTCGAACATCGCGGTATAATCCACGGTGCCGCCGCTGAGAAAACTGCCGACTATCGGTCCGGCGCTGGCCCTCGAGTAGCCGAACACCATAGGCCGAACGGAGATTCCCAGATCAAGCGCTCCAAAGCTGAGCCCCAGGCCGCCAACGAAGGTGATGGTATTGTACGCGATGCCGCTTGCCTGAAGAATGTTTGATCCATCGAATGAAGCTTCAGCATTCGCAAAGAGACCAACCCCTATACCGTTTCCTGCGTAACCCAGACCAATCTGGGCGCCCACCCGCAGCCGACCCCTGGGCAGTGCCGCATCAACGGCAGCAACAAGATCGTCGACCGTGGTATCCGGATACCCCGCGGTTCCGTAGATGCTTGCGCCGTTCGCTTCAGCTGCCGCGTCAACGGCTTCCAGGAATCCGACAAGGTCTTCGGCACCGGCGGTGGCGAGAAAAGTGCTGAAATCGTCCTCGGAGCTGAATGTGATCCCGGTATCCCCTGCCGCCGTCTGGAGAATATCCTCCATCACCGCCGGATCCTCATCGGCGACCCAGTCGGAGAGCGCGGTAAAGCTGTCGCTCAGGCTCTCAAACGCCGCCGGGTCGGAAGAAGATCCGGCACTGGGAATCGCGCTGTTGCCGGTCAGAAGGTCTGTCACAAGCCCGACAAGGGCGTCGTCCATAAATGCCCAGGTATTGGCGGAGGCGACCGTAAACTCTCCCTCCCCGGCAAAGCCGGCAGGATTGGTGAAGAAGCTGTTGTACCCGTTTGCAGTTGCCGTAAATGAACCGCCTCGACCCATGACGGAGGGGTTTTCCGGCGCGAACGGGTCAAGGGTCTGTCCAAAAAGCATGCCGGAGCACACGAGCATAAGTGCCCCGGCGAGAACACGTCTCAAAAAAGCCTCCCCGGTCGCATTATCGGCTAATGCGCCAATCGGTTCCACTTCAATTATAGCGCCCGAGCCGGCGATTATCATTCAGGAAAAAGGCAGGCAAGGACTCCGGGCGTCTATCCGTTGACCTGGGCACGCACACGTTGGCGTCCTCGAACGGCCTCGGCGTAGGAAGGATTGAGCTGCAGGGCGCGATCATACGCAAGCAGGGCAAACTCCCACTCTTCCAGCTGCTCCCGGGCGAAACCGAGTCGTGACCACCGAAGAGCGCTTCGACTGTTGTGGAAGACGCTGGTAGACAGAGAGATGTCTGCTCTGTGGTACTCACCGAGCTGTAGGAACACCTCTCCCATCAGATAGTACACATCGTCTATGAACGTTCCAGTCGGAGCAACCTGTACGTAGCGCTCCAGGTAGTCGAGAGCCTGAAGCTGATTTCCCAGCTCGAACTGCGCCTGCCCTACATTAAACAGGACACGAGACTCGAACTGGTTGATCTGCAGAGCTCGCAGACCCAGATCCACCGCATCCTGATGGCGACCGAGCGCGTTGAGGGCCCAGCCGCGGACAACAAAGGACTCAATGTTCGTGGGATTCGTCTCAAGCTCATCCGCAGTTATGGTGAGCGTCTCCTGATAACGGCCTTCACGAAACGCCTGCAGGGCATCAGGCTCATCATCCTCCTGGGCCGCAAGCCATGAGACCGATAAAGTCAGGACGGTGAGCAGAGCAAACCAACGCTGTCCATAGTGACTACGCATGACGGGATCTCCTTCTCGCGGGGGTCTCACTGCGTTCCATTCTGCAGGAACCGTTTAACAGACAGCCACTCTGCATAATCAGATCCGGAGCATGAACGTTCCCGGTCACCTGCGCCGTAGAGAAGAGCTCGAGACGGTCGAGTGCCCGGATATCGCCCTTCACCTGGCCCTTCACACTCACCTTTCGGGCTTCAATGGTCGCGTCCACCAGGGCCCCCTCGTGAATGTAGAGATCGGTCTCACTGGCAATGGTTCCCTTCACGCTTCCCTTGATAAGAAGCGGCTCGGCAAAGGTAAGTTCACCATCAAACTCTATGTCCTCAGCGAGGACCGTCTGCAGCGTGGACTCATCAATGTTGCGGATGCGCAGGTCGGACATACCAGAGCATCCTAAGAATGCGGCGTGCCGCTGTCAAGCTTGTCCTCAGCGAGCGCGTCGGCAGGCGGGTTCCCCTCGAGAGTCTGGCGGACACGGCCAAGGCTTTCCCGCAGCCGGGCCCGCATCTCGGAGGTATAGGGATTGTAGCGCTGGAGATCAAGGAAGAGCTGATAGGGATCGTTACAGGTCTGTTCCACAACCTCGAGCAGCTTCTGGTACCCCACTGTCGCCATCTCACTAGGTATGAGGTCGAGCTCCGCGAGAACCCGTCCAAGAAAGTGAGTGACGCCCTGCGTCATGGCAGCCTCACGGTCGTGCTCCTGCGGACTGCGCACCAACACCTCAAGTCCCATCCGGGAGAAGAACTGTGACCAGTGCTCGAGCTCCTCACGGCTACACCGGGCCGGAGAGAGCACAATGGGAAGGCCGCGCACTCCTTCACGGGCCGAGTCCGGACCGAACATAGGATGTGTCCCCAGCACCGATGTATGCTCCGGCGCCCCGCCAAGCATCTGCTGCACGGGAAACACCTTCACCGAACAGGTATCGAGCAGCGTTACGCCGGGAACCAGGTGAGCCCTGAGCGACTTCATCGCCTCCGGGACAGCGCTGATGGCGACACAGAGCATGACGGCGTCGCAGCCGGCGAACTCCTCAATCGAAACCGCTGTGCACCCCTCGGGTGCAGGCCGCTCTCTGTTTCTGGTGTAGGTGACCACGGTCGCGTGACGCGCGAGAACCTGCGCCCAGAAACTGCCAAACCGGCCGGTACCAAAGACTCCTACTCTCATTGCCGGTAGCATACCCGTCGGAAAGAGGTTCGCATACCGGATTGCAAACGAAACAGTTCGATCATCCCCAAGCTTCGTGACACCGGCAATAAAGCTACGGTAGTATGAACAGGAGGAGCATTCATGGATTTCATAGAGTCAGTCAGATCCAAAGCAAGAGAACTCCGCAGAAAACTGGTTCTGCCGGAGGGAACCGAGCCCCGCACCATCCAGGCAGCCCGCATCCTGGTGGACGAAAGCCTCGCCGGCGCCGTCACCCTGATCGGCAAGCCGGATGACGTGCAGAGCGCTGCCGCCGACGTCAGTACTGACCTTAGTGGAATTGTGATCATTGATCCCACTCGATCGGATCGGCTCGAGGCATACGCAGAAGAGTACGTTGAACTGCGCAGGCACAAGGGGATGACCATAGAAGAGGCGCGAGCCGGTCTTGCAGAGCCGCTGAAGTGGGGAGCTATGATGGTACATGTGGGAGACGCAGATGCGATGGTAGCGGGGGCGGAGAGTGCAACGAGCAATGTGCTGATTGCCGCGTTTACTATCATCAAGACCGCACCCGGCACCAGCTTCGCCTCCAGCTGCTTCGTCATGAAATTTGATGATCCGGCCTGGGGAGTGGACGGACACATGATATTCTCCGATTGCGCAACAATTCCCAAGCCCGATTCAGCACAGCTTGCAGAGATAGCAATTGCGGCCGCGGGCTCCTGCAGAAGTTTTCTTAAGGCTGAGCCACGCGTTGCAATGCTCAGTTTCTCCACCCGCGGCAGTGCCGAGCACGAGGACGTTGACCGAGTACGCGATGCACTTGCCATTGCAAAAGAGAAGGCACCGGATCTGGTGATTGACGGCGAGCTTCAGGCTGACGCAGCCCTTGTGCCGAGCGTTGGAGAGAAGAAGGCGCCCGGCTCGACGGTGGCTGGAAAGGCAAACGTGCTGATTTTTCCCGACCTTGGAGCCGGAAATATCGGCTATAAACTGGTACAGAGGCTTGCGGGTGCACAGGCGTACGGACCGTTTCTCCAGGGATTCGCAAAGCCGGTGAGTGATCTCTCACGGGGCTGCTCTGTTGACGACATTGTCAATACAGCCGCGGCCACGCTCTGCCAGGGTTCCTGATGCGCATAGCAATTGTAGGCTACGGTCGGATGGGACAGCTCGTGGAGGAGGTTCTTCCCTCCCGCGGACACGAGGCAGGGCTCATTGTGGACCCGAATCTGCCGGCCACGGAGGCGCCGAACGCTCCCGGTGAGCAGAGAATCAAACGTGCCTCGCAACTCAGTGGCGACCTGCTTGCCGGGATTGACGCGGCAATCGAGTTCTCACTCGCAGACGCGGTCGTTTCAAACGTAGAGGCATATGCCCGGGCAGGAGTTTCGGCGGTGATCGGCACCACCGGTTGGCTCAGCGAACTGCAGGAGGTACAGCAGATTGCCGAACAGGCGTCTATCGCTATTCTCTACGGATCGAACTTCTCAATTGGGGCGAATCTCTTCTTCAGAATTGCCGAACAGGCCGCGGCGCTTATGGCCCCATTTGACGAGTATGATCTCATGATTCATGAGATGCATCACAGCGGCAAACAGGACAGTCCGAGCGGTACCGCTGTGACACTCGCCGAGAAAGTGATCGCTAAAGTTCCGGGCAAGACCCGCATTGAGACCGGCCGGCTTGACCGTGCGCCAAGCCCTGAAGAGCTTCACGTGAGTTCGACACGCGGCGGTTCGGTACCAGGAACCCATTCGCTCTACCTGGACTCTCCCGCGGATACCATTGAGATCCGCCACACCGCACGATCACGCAGGGGGTTTGCCCTTGGTGCGGTCCGCGCCGCCGAGTGGATCGCCGGTCACTCCGGGGTGTTTACCGTAGAGAGCTTTATTGACCAGATGCTGAAGCAGAGAGGAACAACATGAAACTGACAGGCGTGTATACCGCACTGGTGACCCCGTTCATGACTGATGGCGCAATCGACGAGCCTGCCCTGCGCCGCCTTGTGGATGCTCAGATTGCCGGTGGCGTGGACGGGGTGGTTCCCATGGGCACAACCGGCGAGAGTCCAACCGTCACCCATGAGGAAAACATCCAGGTCATCAAGATTGTTGCCGAGCAGGCGGCCGGCCGGATAGCCGTGATAGCCGGAACGGGATCCAACTCAACGGCCGAGGCGATTCGCATGACGCGGCTTGCCGAGGAGGTGGGTGCCACCGCAACCCTGCAGGTTGCTCCGTACTACAACAAACCGACTCAGGAGGGCCTCTACCGTCACTTCTCGACCGTGGCGCAGGCGACCGCACTCCCCGTGGTTGTCTACAACATTCCCGGGCGCACCGGGCGGAACATTGAGACGAGTACCATTCTCAGGCTTGCCGAGCTTGACAACGTCATTGCCGTGAAGGAGGCGAGTGGGAGTATGGCCCAGGTCATGGATCTGATTGCCGCCCGCCCAAGCGGATTCTCCGTTCTCTCAGGCGACGATAATCTCACCTTGCCGATGCTCTCACTTGGCGCGGACGGCGTGGTTAGTGTCGCGAGCAACATTGCTCCGCAGATGATGGGGACCATGGTACGTGAGGCGCTTGCCGGAAACTACGATCTGGCGCGGCAGATGCACTATCAGCTCCTGCCCCTGTTCCGGATGGTCTTCCTGCAGACGAACCCCATCCCGATCAAGGCCGCACTGGCGATTCAGGGAGTCGTTGAGGAGGTCTATCGTCTTCCGCTCTGCGAGCTCGACGCGGCGGACAGAGAGACCGTACGGGCGGTGGTGGAGCAGGTTCAGCCCCGCTGACCCGTCCCATCACCAGTGAGCACGGTTATAGCCGCGGCGAGTCCGGCGAACTGTTGCGGGCCAAGCTCTTCGGCTCGCGCGGAGGAATCTATCGACTCTTCTGCGAGCAGCTTGCGGAGATCTTCCACCGACTGCCCGGTCCGCGCGGCAAGCGTGGGAAGGTTGTTCGCGATTGTCTTTCGGCGGCTCTGGAAGAGGGCTCTGGTGACGGTGCTCGCGCTTGCGAGGAGGTGACCCTCGGTCGCCTGCGGCTCGAGTATTACGATTGAAGAGGCAACCTCCGGTGCGGGATAGAAGCTTCCGCGCGGAATGTCTCCACCAAGGCTCACTCTGGCAGCGAGCTGACAGAGGACAGAGAACGGAGAGTACTCACGCGTTCCTGGACTCGCGCCCATTCTCACCGCCATTTCTTTCTGCACGGTGTACACCATCCGCTTCACCCCAGAGAGGCCTCCGTCCCGCTCAAGAAGAGCGGATACAATTGCCGCGGCGGAACGGTAGGGCAGATTGCCAACGATCCTGTCCGGCAGAGACTCGTTGCGGACCGTCTTTGCAGCATCTCCGTGCACCATTCGAACACGCTCCCCAAATCGCTCCTCAATGACGCGCGCAAGACCAAAGTCCACCTCGAAAACGGTCACCTCACGGGCCTGAGTGACCAGCAGCTCAGTGATGCCCCCCAGCCCGGATCCGATTTCCCAGACCCGATCCGGGCTCTCAATGGCGGCGAGCGCAACTACCCGTTCGCGGTCACGACGGCTGATCATGAAGTTCTGCCCCCATCGCTTCTTCAGGGCAAGCCCTCGCTCCGCCAGGAGGGGCCGAATCAGCGAAGGTCTATCATCTATATCCGTCCACGCCATAGCTGATTGGGATGATACTTCAATCGATAGTATAAGACGAGGGTCACTCCAATCGCGGTGGCTGCGATCCCCGCCGCCGTCCAGACGGTGGCGGCCCGAGCTACCGGTTGAAGTCCCTCCAGAGCGACCACCGGTCCAGTGGCGAACCGGGCGGCCAGCACCTCTACCAGCCGGTCACCGGCTTCCAGAACCTCTCGCGCGGGGTACAGGAACACCGGGAACAGCCCAGCCAGCAGCCCAAGGAGTACACCGGCGGCCATAAGGAGGGTAACGACCGGACTCAGTATCAGGCTCGCCACGACGGCCAGGGGATAGACGCGTCCGAACACCAGGAGCACCAGGGGAAGCGTTGCAAGCTGAGCGCCAATACCGGCGGCAAGCGGAGCACTCAACAGGCGGGGAAGACGACCATCGAGTCGCTCCACGAGCACCGGCGTGACCGTGGCAATGCCGAGCAGGCTGAGGTAGGAGAGCTGAAATCCCACGCTTCTCACCGCAGACGGATCAAGAACAATGTGGACCATGACAGTGAGTGCCAGCGCCGCCGCAAGCGGGACTCGACGCCCGGCGGCCCGTGTGCCGGAGGTGATGGTAAGCAGAAGCGCCGCGCGCACCAGACCAGGCCGGGGCCCGATCAGGACCAGATAACTCACAATCACGGCAGCAATCGCGCACGCGGCCGTCACCCGACCCCCGAGAAGCCGTCCGATCAGACCGGCGAGCATGGCGAGTACCGCAAGGTGCATGCCGGAAAGCGCAAGCAGATGCATGACCCCGGCCCGGGAGAAGAGCAGGAGCCGTTGCGGCTCAACGGCCGCCGTGTCTCCAAGCAGGAGCGCACGGAGTAGCGGTGCGGCAGCTCCACCGGTGCGTGAGATTCCCCGGCTCACCCGTTGTGAGACTCGACCCCGTATATCTGCAGTTCCGGAAACGTGTACGGCGTCCGGTGCGAAGAAAATCCTCTCAGCGGTGGACCAGGAGCGAATACGCTGTGTGCTCACCGCCTCGACCGACTGACCCGACTTCGTCGCCGTCTGAGACGTCTCTATAGTGGCAGGTGATTCAAAAAAGAGGTCAAGCTGCGCGGTAGAACCAGTCCAGCGCCGCAGCTCCAAACGACGTGCAGAACGGCTGGTCACTACTCTCAAGACAGTGCCTTCGACGCTGCGGAGCGGCAGGGATGCTATACGGGCACTCAACGCTTCGGTTGCCCGTGCAGTCGCGCCGCCGGCCGCGCCTGCGAGCAGACCAGCTGAGAGCACGATCGCCCAGGCGCCGAGTCGGCGGTGCGCAGGTCGTATACTACAGCCCGGAGCGGCTGACACAGAGATGCCGACTGCAGAACAGAGAGTTGCGAGAAGGATGAGCGCGTGTGACGCCGTGGCGCCAAGATAGCCGGCAACCGCAACTGCGGCCGCCGGTATCAGCGCGCTCAATTCGTGATGGCGTCCAGTGCTTCTTCGGCTGCGTCTTTCACCCGGCGCGGGTAGTTCAGCAGATCAACGTAGAAGAGTGAGTCGTACGCAACCTCCTCGCCGATACGCCCAAGATTCGTGATAACTGCCAGCATAATCTGGGTGTCGTAGGGACGATCACGCTCGGTGTAGGTGTTCAAGAGATCGAGGAAAGCCGTGAGTCGTACCGCAGCCGCTCGCGCTCCGGTGTTCCCGAGCGCTGCAATAGCCTCAAGGACCCAGGTCTTCGTGGTTCGGCCACGGTCATAGTCGGCAAACGTGAGATCAAAATGCCGGATAAGAGAGAAGGTCGCATCCGGATAGGAGACTCGTGCGAGCACCTGTACGGCGCGGTAGCGAAGCTGGCGCTGCGCCTCGATTGCGGTTGGATCGCGAAGAACCTCAGTGACGGTGTCCGTAAGGACCGCAGCAGCGACCCGCGCCTGTTCTTCATCACTTAGGGATTCATCAGTCACAAAGTATTCGAGAGCCGGCAGGCGCTCAGCGAGCAGACGATCGGTGGTGGTGTCGATGGCAAGCTCAACGTAGTCTCCCGGTAGTTGTTCCATAGCGGCCCTGGCATCATCGGAGATCTGCTGAGAGATTCCGGCCAGCTGAGCATCAAGCAGCATGGGGAAACTGCTGTTGTCCGAAAGGGCCCCGACAGTGATGATCGCGTTGCGGAACACCTGCAGGTCGGGCGATACCCCACCACGGAAGAGGCTGACCTGCGCCTGCACCCATCCGTTGAGGTCAAGAATAAGCTCGGCATTCCCGGAGCCAACCTCACGCAGCGTCTCCAGGATCCGAATCCGCATTGTATTTCCCTCGAACTCTTCGAACAGTGTCCAAAGGAGCCGGGCGGCCGGGTCGTAGCTACCCTCCTCTATCCGGTCGATAGCGTAGAGTGCGATGTCCTGGAGAAGTTGGTCAGAGGAAATATCATTGGAGTTGGACAGGACAAACTGAACCGCCTGAACCCAGAGAGGACCAAGCTCCTCGGGGGTCGCACGATCGGCGGATTGAAGAATCTGGTACTTGCCGGCGGGGCTTGCCTGCTGGAACTGCTGCTGATAGGCCTCAAGCACGCGAGATGAGTCCTGTGCAAAAACCTGGGGCGCTACTAGCACGCAGAGCGCCAGAAATACCGAGAGAGTACGGCGATTCATGAGTTCCTCCTGTTCACTGAGTTATACTATCCGTTCTTTCTGGAGAATTCAACGAGAGATCACGTTCTTGCGGTAGCTGTTCGTTTTTGAGGATCCTTGAAAATTCCGTAGACGTAGAGAAGGATGCTGTTCTTCATGGCGGGACTGGGATCGCGGGCCTGAATGTGGAGAACGGAGATGTTCTTGTTCTGCTTGAACGTCACACCCTTCACAATGCCGGACATGATGACCAGCTTGTCAAGAATTTCAGTCTGCAGTTTCACCGGAATGCCGGGCTTGGCCCGGCCGCCAACCATGACCGCTGCACCATCTTCTGAGATGTCCACGAACCGGCAGCGATAGCCGGCCTGGGATTCTTCCTGTTCATAGCCACTCTCGATCGAGGCCAGCGGATAGAGGTAGCCGGTGGTGTTGAGCTCAGCACGGATGGAACCGCGCTTCTGGGTGCGGATCAGGTTTTCGGAGTGAGCGATGTGCAGAATGGGAAACTTCCGGTCAAGGTAGTCTCCAATGACCCGAGAGTCGAACCGATAGCCCGCGTCTTCCGGTCTCCAGAAGTAGACGTTGATCTTGTGCTTCTCCCAGCTGAATCCGGGCGGGAGCTTCTTACCCTCAGGGTAGCTGATCGCGAGATACTTCCGTGTGTTTTCAACAACCTTCGCGTGAAAGACACCGCTGCCGCGAAAGGTTATGCGAATCGGCTGCTGAGCGGTGATCTCCCGCGATGAGGTGATGCCGACCCGATATTTGGGGAGGTTGAACTCCACACGCTTTCTAAAATCAAAGAGCTTGCTCAGGTACTCCACAGATCTATCCACGTCTTCGAGGTTCTCAGACCGGAAACCGATAACGGTGTTGCGAATACAGCGATCGAGCGTCTTCTCGGACCAGAAGAGGGAGGTTGGATCTTTGAGATTGTTGTCAATGGCAACGTGGCGCAGCAGATTGAGTTCACGGAACTTGAATCCGGACTCCTTTCCGCGCACGTAGAACTGCAGCCACGGAAATCCGAATCCGCCGTTGCGCTGTACGTAGAAGATAAACGAGCCAATGAGGAGTACTATGATCCCGACGGCTATCCACATGCGACTCTCACTCCCCTACCCCGCTATCCATATGCCTTACTTCATAGATCGTCGTCCCGCTAGAGTATCTCAACGGTTTTCCCATACGGTCAAATTCCAGTATATCTGATAAGTGTCCATACGCAAAGAGTTTGCAATTCTGTTCTCAGTGCTCTTCCTTCCGGGACTTCTCGGCCAGTTCGGTACAAACCCGGCGAATCAGTTCGAGAGCATTCTTTATAACCTCCAGATTCTCGCGGTGGCTGTGCCCCAGGTGTGGCTGGTCGCCTGGTTTGCCGAGCTTCACACCCCCGGCGTGCAGCAGAGGATGGGCTTTCGTCCTCTCCGCCCGAGCGATGGGCCGGGTGCGGTTCTGGTTGCCGTCTCGCTCTTTCTTGTATCCGCGGGTGTCTCGGCACTCCTGGGTTTGGCAGCCGGCGTGGAATCTCAGAGTGCAGCCGGATGGAGCTTCTCACGGCCGGAGATTCTTCCACTGGTCGTTCTCTCCTCGGTGGCCGTCGGGTACCGCGAGGAGATCTTCTACCGGAGCTACCTCTTTACCCGAGCGACGGAGCTCAGAGTCCCGCCGGCAGCTACTATTGTCGGCAGCTCACTACTCTTTGCCGTCGGACATCTGTACCAGGGCATAGCCGGCTTTGTCGTGACTGCGCTTCTGGGTGCAGTTCTGGGCCTGTTCTATCATCGATCGCAAAGCCTGCACGCGGTTGCAATCGGGCACGGCCTCTACAATGCCGCGGTGCTTGTACTCTCGGGAGTTGGGCCTGCCGCGGGATGACGCACGCCTTGCACCTGAGGCGGGTGGGCAGTATATATCAGGAGAACGAGTGTAGCGCACCGGAGGTGCTATGAGATATCGGATTATCGGCTCTATGTTGTTGATTATGGGTCTCCTTTCTCCAGCCTTTGCGCGGGGTGGAAACGAGACTGAGGCGCACATGCCTACGGTCTCTGAGTCCGGGGCGGACGCGGCCGTGCTCTTTGGAGAGGACTCACCACGAGTCCCTGTGGGTGCAGAGACGATCCAATTGCTCGAGCGGATGGGGATGCTGCCGTTTTCCAACAAGGTGCCTGCGAAGCCGTTCGTCCGTCCAGGACTTGCAGAAGAGACCCGCTCGCTCGAGGAGTTTGAGGGATCGGTACTCCTGGTGAACTTCTGGGGTTCCTGGTGCGCTCCCTGCCGGGAGGAGATGCCGTCCATGCAGGCGCTCTACGAGATCATGGCAGGCCAGCCGTTCGACATGCTCGCGATAAATGTACTGGAGAGCAGTGAGGTCGCCGGGGCGTTCATTGAAGAGTTTGATTTCACCTTTCCGGTTGCTCTTGACCGTGACGGAGGCCTTGCGAGAGAGTTCGGCGTGAGGGGGTTCCCGACCACCTACATTCTCGATGAAGAGGGTTACATTGTAGCCGTGAGAGCCGGCTTCCACGACTGGAGTACTCCTGCCGTGGTGGAAGCCATGCAGGAACTTGTGGCACGCGTGCCCGCCGGGGAGTAGGCGCCGGGGACTAGCCGCCGGCGCTCACCGCCTCAATAACCCGCCGCCTGAGATCCCGTATACTGAGAATCTCGTCGATCGAGCCGACACTGCGCGCGCGCTCGACGCTATGAATCGAGTCAAAACGCTGTCCGAGCTCACTCTGTTTCTCTGTGTGCACTTTGCGATATAGCTCGTCATACTCGCGCTGGGTCAGCGTCTTCTGCTGGAGCTCTTCTCCGGCCTCCACCACTCGCGGGTCTTCCCGGGTCGCCTGTTCGACCTGGCGGGGAAACACCACTGCCGCCGCAGGGGCACCGCCAAGCACGCTTGCGTAGGAGCCTTTGATCGCAAACGCCTTCAACGAGGGATTGAGAGCCTTGGAGAACACAACGTAGGCGCCCCCGTGATAACGGGCCACCACTATAAAGACCAGCGGTCCCTTGAAGTTTACCACCGCCCGGCCGATCTCCGCACCGTACTCGAGTTGAAGACGGCGCAGACTCTCCGGCGATCCGTCGAACCCGGACAGGTTGGCAAACACGACCGCCGGAACCCGGCCGCTCCAGCTGTTTATGGCACGGGCAACCTTTCGGGAGCTCTGAGGGAAGAGCGTGCCCCCACTCCAGCTCTCCGGCCCATCGTGCGGAACGTCTCCGAGCCGAGCGAGCGCGCGGCTCTCTATACCGATCATGCCCACACCGTACCCGCCGATCCGAGTCTCCCAGACGATCGCGGTCTCAGCATCCTTCATAATTGCCCAGCGCTCGAGGTATCCGGAATCAGAATCGATGGCGGCCGCCATGACCTGGCGCATGTCGAATGGTTTCTTGCGCTCGGGGTTGTACTCCACACTGAAGATATCCGAGATCTTTGAAAAACCCTGTCCCAGCCGATCGTCGTAGCTCACACTTCCCATGTCCCGGTCGGCTGGATCCTCTGTTTCCACCGGACGGGGCGCCTGCTCGCCCGGCGCCACGTAGGTGAAGCGATAGTGGTCAAAGAGCAGCTTGTAGGCGGCGGACAGGTTGGGAACCCAGATCTGCGCCTGGCCGTTGGGTCCCATTATCCGCTCCACCCCTCCAATCTCTACATTCGATTCCGCTGAAACACTGCCGGAGAAGTCGAGTGCTTTCTTCCCGGTCAACAGCATGCTGGCGTCATCGGTCATGATGAGCAGACCCCGGGTATGCATAAGCATGGTTGCCTCAGCGTTCCAGTAGCTCTGGGCTCCCACGTTGATACCGCTGACTATGACGTTGATCTCTCCTCCGACCTGCGTAAATTCGACTATCCTGCGGACGACTGCGGCGGTCCAGTCCAGGTTCTCCGTTCCACTCTCCATGTCGATCCGAGCTCCCGAGGAGATCGGAATCCACTCCACCGGCACCTGTTCATTCTCCGCAAGGTCGAGCGCAGCAATGATCCGGCGACACTCGCCTTCCGCGAGAGAACCCATGTCCCGGGTTGCGTCACTGAGAATGAGGACCCGTTTGAATGCCTGACCGGTGGAGTGATCCTGGTTGCGGACCATACCGAAAACAACGTTCGAGGTGTTCTGACCATATTCGCGCTGTTTCACACTCACCGTGTGCTGAGCACCGTTCTCGTCCACTTCAACATCGAACTCTTCAAACTCTCCCCGCGGCACATTCAGGCTCACCGGATAGCCGGTGTAGGTGATCATCTTGATCACCTCGTACGGGTAGACGTTCTTGCGCTGACGACTGCGTACGACACTCGAGACGTAGAGGTCCATCGGCTTGTACGGCTCGTCACTCGGGGTACGGCTTCGCAGGGTGAACTGATCCTCCGAGATGTTGAGAAACAGCAACTCCAGGTTTCTCAGTACGTCCTCGCTCCAGCGCTTGCGACGGGAGAAGACTACGATCTTCTCAAGGCCAAGGTCGCGAGTCCGCGGTACAACCTGCTCGCCGTAGTCCTGGATCTGCCGAGCGGTGAGGCTTATGAGGTTGCGCACATGAACGACGATCCGGTTCCAGAACAGCCGTCGCTGGCGACGCGCCTGCTCGCTTCGCATCTTGAACACGGCCTCCATAAAGACCTCGTCGAACTCGTTCAACCGCTCTATACGACCGCTCTCACCAATCTGCGGCTCCGACTCGCTTGCCGTACAGAAGGCAAAGAGTCGTTCGTCCTTCGGATTGACGTGTGCCTTCGCACTGACCAGAAAGACGGAATCGGAGTGGTAGAGAACGGTATAGTCAAACTCCGACAGGCGGGCGAGCCGCAGCTCACGGTAGAACAGCGGACTGAACTCTCGTCGCAGTTCGTCTTCTGCCCAACTCCCGTCTCTGGTATGGAAGGTCCGATAGCTGTAGTGACGACGCTTCTGGTAGACACCGACGCTCACCCTTGCGGCGTTGATCTGCCGAGCGGCAAAAGCGTCAAAAACCGCCTGCGGCTCCTCGTTTTCCGGCGCCCCGTAGACGATTACAATTTCATCCACCGAGATGCGGTCGGCCAGTTCCACCACTGAGTGTGCCGGGATACCGGTAACGGTGGCACTGATGAGAACCAGGCTTGTGACACCGGCGGCGGTAACGGTGGCGTATGTCACCTCTCCGAACTGTTCCACCGTTACCGCGCGCGGGTCGCGGTCACGAACCAGGTGTCTGGCCAGAAGAGCCACGATTGCCGGTCGGTCTGATGGGCCGATCCGACGATGCGCCTCGATGAGCTCGTAGACTATGTACGGACTGGAATCCACGATTCGCTGTTCAATGGCCGTTCTCTCGGGATCCTGCGGCGCGAGTGACAGCATTCGGGAGATGCTCTTCTGCACCCGTTCACTCCGCTGACGGCGCAGCGTGGTCACCTTGTTCTGCTCGTAGAGGTGGTAGCGCGCATGAAGCGCCGCGTCGGCAAGGCCGGGCCGACCGATCTGATGCAGCCGAATGAGGTTATCTATCATTCGAAGCAGGCCCTGGCTGCGTCCGGAGGGCAATGGCATTCCCTCGAGTGTGAACATCATACCTCTGATGAGCTCGAGACGATCATCACTCGCCTGATAGGCGCGCTGCATGTGGTAGAACCCCCGCCATCTGCCGTCCTGTTCCACCGAGTTGGGATAGAGTGCGAGCGCCTGCCCGAGCGCGTCAAGAAAGACCGCAGGAAGCGTGTCCGAATCCATCATCTCGTAACGAAAGGTGATGTATACCAGTTCCTGCCAGCTCACCGTCCGCGCAAACTGCTCGGCGGCAATACGCTCACTACTGAACGCGGTATCAATACTAACCGTCAGCTCGAGAGCACGGTAGATGAGCTCAAAGAAGCGTTCCCGGTACTCCGGATACCGCTCTACAAAGGCGGCAATGGCGTCAAACTCGAGACCCGCCGCGCCGGTGTGATCATAACCGGCGAAAAGCGCAAGCAGGCTTCGGGTCAGGCGCTGCCATTCAGCTTCCGGTTTTTGCGGATCGGCAGCAATCTCTACCAGCGCGCCTGCCTCCACCTGCGGTTCGTTCTCCGCTCCCCCTGACTCCTCAAGCTGCAGGAGCGGCTCGCCGGCTGCAACCTGCTGTCCGGCGGAGACCAGGACGTCGGTTACTACGCCGGCTGCCGGCGCCTCAATAATCATCTCCATCTTCATGGCTTCAAGGCTGAGAAGCCGCTCGCCCTTCTCTACCGTGTCTCCCGGCTTCACCGAAAGCGAGAGCACCACGGCCGGTGACGGGGCGCTCACTGCGCCCCCGCTCTCGAGTGCGAGCACCACGGGAATGCCGTCGATCTCCACCTGCAATGAGTCTCCACGACGGATGGTCTGGATGGCGTAGCGCGAGCCGTTGTAGGAGAGCCGCGATTCAGCCGGACTGTCGGCAAACTCCACTGAAAGCTCGGTCTCCTCAAGGCGGAGGTAAAAGAGATGGGCGCCGGTCTGGCGGACGGTAAACGAGTAACTGTTGCCCTCGTATCCAAATGTCACCTCGAATCCACCGGAGGAGGGACGGGTCCGAGGGTAGCCGATGTTTGAGACCTGGCGACGGAACAGATCGATCTCTTCGCGTTGCTGCTCGAGATAGGCACTGACGGCGGCAGCCACCAGGGCGACGTCAACCGGCCCGCGGGTCCGGGTACTCGCACGAGCGAGCAGCGCCTCTACGTACTTCGTGTGGACGCCCCCGTCAATGATCTCCGGCTGATTCAGAAGCTGAAGCAGAAACGCTTTGTTGGTAGTCCCGCCGTCGATCTTGATCCTCGTCTCGTAGAGCGCGCGACGGAGACGGCCAATGGCCTGCCTGCGATCGGCACCAAACGCGATTACCTTTGCAACCATGGAGTCAAAGAGCGAGGGAATGGTGGATCCTGCCTCAATTCCGGAGTCGACGCGCACCCCCGGTCCCGAGGGCGTACGGAAGTAACGCACGTAACCGGGAGCAGGTGTGAACTCCCGGTCCGGATCTTCGGCGTTCAGCCGTGCCTCGAGCACGACGCCACGGGGCTCTCTCTTCTCAATTTCAAGTGCGTGGCCAAAGGCGACATCAATCTGCCCCTGTACAAGATCGATCTGATAGAGAATCTCGGTGATTGGATGTTCCACCTGGAGCCGGGTGTTGACTTCCATGAAGTAGTACTGGCCGCGGTCAACGTCATAGAGGAACTCCACGGTTCCCGCACTCTCGTAGTTTGCGGCAGCCATGAGCCGGGAGGCGCTTCCCTCTATTTCGGCAACATCCGCAAGGCTCATGTGCGGCGGTGGGGTTTCCTCGATAATCTTTTGATTGCGCCGCTGAACCGAACAGTCGCGGACACCAAAGGTGTAGACATTCCCATGCCGATCAGAGAGGCACTGCACCTCTAGATGTCTCCCGGTTACCACAAGCCGCTCAATAAAGACGATCTGGTCGCCGGTAATCCGCATCGTCTCTTCGCGGGCAGCGTTGAACTGCGGCTCGAGCTCCGCTTCCGTCATCACAAAGCGGATGCCGCGGCCGCCCCCGGCGTGGGCTGCCTTCACGATCACCGGATAGCCTATCTCACGGGAAATCGCTCTTGCGTCCTCAAGATCGCGAATCTCCCGTTTGCTCCATGGAAGAATCGGGACGTCTGACCGCTCGGCAAGCTCCTTTGCGGCGATCTTGTCACCGAGAAGCCCCATTGCACGGGCGTCCGGGCCAAGAAAGACCATACCGGCACGCTCGATCGTGGCTGCAAACTCCGCGTCCTCGCTGACGAACCCCCAGCCGGGCCAGACGGCGTCGCAGCCGGCCGTCTCGAGGGCACGGAGAATGACCTGCCGGTCGAGATAGATGGCGCCGATCTGTGTGGCGCCGGGGACGGTGCGGAAGGCTACCGAGTCATCCGCCTCAGTGACGAACAGCGCATCCGACTCTTCATCCAGGTAGAGCGCCACGGTCCGAAGCCGGGTTCCGTGCATCTCGTTGTACTCACGTACCGCACGAATGAACCGGATTGCCGGCTCGCCGCGGTTCACTATTCCAATCCGGCTGTCGGAAGACAGCGCAGGTTTTGTGTCTGTAGTAGGCATAGCTGATCCTTAACGCACGAGTATAGTACAGGAGTTTCCCAATCGTCGACACGGCTGCTGTGAAAACGGGGCGTTGCCCAACATGACCGCCTATCGTATTCTCACCGGACACGTATGAAATTGGAGGAAATATGAGCGAGATCAAGGAACTGCTACCGCATAGAGAGCCCTTCCTCTTTGTGGACCGGCTCGAGCTCGTTTCGGAAGAGCGAATTGTGGGATACCGGACGTTCACCGATCAGGAACCGTTTTTCAAGGGCCACTTCCCCGATTATCCGGTGGTGCCGGGGGTGATCCTTGTGGAAACCATGGCCCAGTGCGGTGGCGCAGGCGTGCGGGAGCTCGGCGTCCTTGGGGAGAAGCTCTTCTTCCTGGCTACGGTGGAAAAGGCGAAGTTCCGCAAGCAGGTACGTCCGAACGACGAGGTTCGCCTGGAGATTGAAAACGTCCGGATCTCAAAGCGAATGATCAAGCAGAGCGGAAGAGCCCTGATTGGCGACGAAGTGGCGGCTGAAGCGGAATGGATGTGCCTGGTCGGGGACCTGGGATAAGCCGACAGGCGCTTCAAACTCAGTTTCTCGCCCTTGTCGAGACGCTGCCTGCGGTAACGGTACAGAACAGGCTCATGGCCTGCAGTGATCGCGACCTCGCGCTCTCTCTGCTCGGAGCCGACCCCGCGGTGGTCAGCTCTGTACTTGCCACCGTTTCCCACCGGAAGGCGAGCCGGGTGCTTGCCGAGCTTGCCCTTGAAGAGCGCCGTCGTATCCAGGATCGGTATGTCGTCATGAGTCTGAGCACCGTTCTCCGCTCACTCTCCGGAAAACGAGCCGCACCGGCAACCCGGAGTTACCTGCGCCCCCGGCGAAGAGACGAGGAGAGGTAGCCCTACAGCTCGTTCCCGCTTCGCAGGAAAGCATCGGCGTATCCGCGTGCCCGCAGAAACAGCAACAACGTTCCGGTCTCATCCCGATTCAACGGGCCCACCATCACCCGATAGAGAGTGGCTCGCTCCCGCTCCAGTGGCAGAACAGAGATCGGGTAGCTGGGTGCAAGGGCATTAACCGCTACCTCCGCAGAGGCAGGATCCCGGTAGGCGCCAATCTGCAGATAGAACTGATTGTTCTCAAGGCCCTCCACGATCGGCAGCGCGGCAGTTGCTGTCACGACCGGCTCGGGTTCCGGCTCCACCGGCTCGGGCTCGGGTTCGGGCTCGGCCGCAAGCTCCGGCTC
>CAZREG010000048.1:0-1641 GCA_964599075.1 uncultured Spirochaetaceae bacterium
CTGCCCGAGAGAGGACTTGAACCTCCACCCCATTACTGAGACTAGACCCTGAACCTAGCGCGTCTACCAATTCCGCCACTCGGGCTTACTGAGCTTCCAAAAAGTAGCACCGGGCAAGACCGATGTCAATATCACCCGATCGGCCTGAGACTTCTTCACGTGCGCCTGGTTGAGGCCAGTCTACGGCTGACGCTCGTAGAGAGCAAACTTCTGGTCTTGCAACTGGGCAAACAGATCCGTACTGCACCCTTCGGTGAAGAATCCTGCGGCGAGCCACTGCTCATCATAAGAGAGTGCGAATACGGAGGGGTAGGTAGAAACACCCAAAGTTACGTCGTTCCCACGGGTTTTGAAGATGCCCGTCTCGGAGTTGTAGACTTCCAGGTCGCCGGCTGTGATGCTGATGCTGCTTGAGCCGTAGTTGCCGGCCAGCGCAAGGCCCTCAGGCTCGCTGATCGTCATCTCCGTGTTGACCGTTTCTATCAGATCGTACGCGCCGTTCACCGCCACTCCGGTCCCACTCCAGGTGCCCACAATATCGCTTTCAGTCGTGCTTATGGATTGAAGTGACCCGAGTTGGAGCACGCCGATGTACCCGCCCTGATTTCCGTCACTCGGAGGATTTCCGTCCAGAATCAGCACTGCGTGACCAGCCTCAGGGTCCACGACGATCGATCCTTTGAGCTCGCCGCCATCGTCTACGGAAAAGACAAAGCGGCCGTCGTCGCTCTGCTCGTAGCTACCCGAGGATCCCGGTGCGATTGACGGGTACGCGCCTTCAGTGACCGAGCCGCCGGTAACGGCGACCGTGTCTTCTTCGAACGTAAGCTCGATCGATGCGGCATCCATCTCACACAGATAAGAACCCGCGACCGCACCCGACCACGTACCCTCGATCGACATACCTTCGATCGCTGGTCCGGGGAAACACGCCCCCAGCGGCAGAACGACGGCCGCAATCGCCGCTGCTGCGAGTGTCAGGTTCACTCTCTTCTTCATACTCCCTCCATCAAACGAGCCATTTAAATTGTTACCCCAAAACCTACTGCTTTTCCGCTCGATCGGCATTGGAGAGCAGGAAGAGTTCCTGCCCCAAGATTTCGCTTTTATCTAGCTTTCTCTAGGCGTATCTTGAAGGTACCAAGGAGCAATGAATGAAACGACTACTTACAACCATGCTGGTTTTCGCCCTGGCGGCAACGGTCTCGTTTGCAGAGGGGGGATTTCTCAATCAGAACGACGGAGCGTTTGATGTGCAGCTTGTCGCTGAGACCGGCTTTGTCTCAGTGCTCTCCCACACCATCCAGATCGGCGAGAGCGGAACCAGATTCAACTACGTGACCCAGGGCGGCCAGGAGATCCTCAGCCCGTTCAGCCGGTTCACTGCGGAGCTTGGGATTGCCGACCAGCACGCGGTCATCTTTCTCTACCAGCCTCTCGAACTCGCCACTCAGAGCCGCTTTGATGCCGATGTCACCATTGACGATGTCACGTTCGAGAGCGGTCAGGTGGTCGACATTCTCTACAGCTTTCCGTTCTACCGCCTGAGCTACCTCTTTGACTTTGCTGCCGACCCGCGGCTGGAGTTGGCCGCCGGTGTCAGTCTGCAGCTCCGCAATGCAAGCATCCGTTGGGAGTCGA
>CAZREG010000048.1:1741-20670 GCA_964599075.1 uncultured Spirochaetaceae bacterium
GGAGCTCGCCATCTCGCAGAACCTGGGGCCGGTGCCTATCGTCAAGCTGCGCGGTGAGTATCGGTTTGCCGGCAGGGCAATCCCGGGAGCTTTCATCGGTATGGAGGCTGATGGCTTCTATGCCTCGAGCGCGTTCTTCAACGGCGCCAACTACGCCTTTGAAGGATCAATTTTTGACGTAAGCGTGCGAGCCGGATTCGAGCCGACCCCGGGGCTCGATCTGTTCATGAACGTGCGTGGCCTCGGCGGTGGCGCGAAGGGCACACGGGGTGATGCGCGCGACGCCTGGACAGAATCACGTGAACCGTTCACCGACAACTTCCTCACAACGCTCTCGGTGACGCTGGGCGCCCGGGTCCGCTAATCTATTCAAGACATGCAAAAAAAACGGCGGCTGCAGATTCTGCAGCCGCCGGAGCGTTTTGCCAAAGCGCCTTCTAATATGAGTCGCGACGTCGGTCGTTGTTGTCCCGAATTGTTCCAACAAGCCGTTTCACCCCGCGGTCGATCTGCGGATGAAAGAAATAGGCAAGTCCTGCCCCCACAAGCATCCAAAACAGCATTACTTTGTCTCCTTTTTCTCTGAAGCCGGCTCCTCGTTCTCGATCTTGATCTCCACGCCGGGCTCACTGGCAACCTCGTCACGTGGAGGGATAGAGACGGTGAGGATGCCGTTCTTGTACACGGCCTTCACGCTCTCACGGTCGAACTTGTCCTGCGGTACGTAGTATCGCTGGTCGGAGAAGCTCTTGCGCTTCAGGCGCCGCTTGAAGTAGCGTGCTACCTCTTCTCCCTCATCTGTCTGGGGAAGAACGCCGGAGAAGATCATGTAGTCGCCCTTGAACTTCAGCGAGATATCCTCTTCGCTGAATCCGGCAATGGCAAACTCGAAGACCAGCGTCTTGTTCTCCATCATGGAGATGTTTGCCGGAGGGTAGGTGTACGCGGTGTAGAACTCGCGGTCCCACTTCCAGTTTTTCTCCCCGGGGCGTGGCATGGCATCCGTGAAGACTGTGGTGAAATCCTCGGCAGCTGAGAATATCTCATCCATCAGCTTCCCGAGATCCGGAAAATCGTGACGTTTCATAACGTCCTCCTTGGTTTCGGCTTGCAGTGCAACGCCGTGTTTGCCGTCCTTACGCGACGACCCAGGCCCTGTTCGGCGCCTGTACCTCTATAACACCAGAAAGCGTACCAATTGTCACCACAAATTCCTCTATCCAGATCGATTTTTATCCAATCGGCATGGATGACTGCCCTCCGGTGTCAACGCCCGCTGACTCCGGTGCGTCGTTCCATCGGCTATCACCACTACCCTATTGCTACCGGGTTCACTACCTTCAGGCCCACGTGCGAATCCTGTTTATTGGCGAAATAGTTGGAAAGGCCGGCGTTTACTGCATAAAGGCGGGGCTGTCGAGTGCGAAGGAAGAGCTGGGTGCGGACTTTGTGATTGCGAATGCCGACGGTGCCACCGGTGGCTTTGGCATTGGGAAGAACCACTCTATCTATCTCCGCAAGCTTGGCATAGACGTGCTCACCGGCGGGGATCAGATCTACTACAAGAAAGACATGGTTCCCCACATTGACAGCGCCTACTACCTCCTGCGCCCGGCAAACTATCCTCCAACGACTCCGGGACGCGGCTGGCGTTACTTTACCGTGGGCGGCAAGGATTCAGGAGAAGGCGCCCCGCGGATTGCGGTGATCAGCATGCTTGGTCAGTCCGGATATGAGAGAGTTCACCTGAGCAATCCCTACACCTATCTCCCGGAGCTTGCCGGACGGGCACGGGCGGAGACGCCGTTCGTCATTGTGGATTTTCATGCCACCACAACCGCCGAGAAGAACACCATGTTCTACCACATGGATGGTCAGGTCTCTGCGGTAGTGGGGACAGGAACGCGCGTGCAGACAGCTGACGCCCACCTCACGGCGCAGAAGACGGCGGTGATCACAGACGCTGGTCGAACCGGCAGTCAGGCGAGCGTGTCAGGTTTTGACCCGGAGCCTGAGATTCGTGCCTTTCTCACCGCGATTCCCGAACGCAGCCAGGAGTCGTGGGAGGCGCTGGAGTTACAGGGAGTTCTCATAGACCTTGCTGATGACGGCACCGCGAGCTCGATTGAGCCGATCCGGCGGATTGTAGAGCGCGAGGGGTAGTGGCTCTACGGGGCGCGCTCTGCCGGCTCGTAGCCGTAGACGGCGCAGAATGCCCGGACAACCTGCTGCTTTATCGTCTCCATGTCGGGAAGTGACTCACCACGGGCTTTGAGAAGCTTCCCCAGTGACGTCACCCCTTTATCCCGGATTCCACACGGAATGATCCAGTTGAAGTGTGACAGGTCCGGATCCGCGTTAAAGGCAAACCCGTGCATGGTGATTGCTCGGGAGACCGCAATACCTATGGCGGTGATCTTCTCGTTGCCCACCCAGACGCCGCGGTGCACGGGATCGCGTCCGGCGCTGATCCCGTACTCCTCTGCCAGCAGCCGGATGAACACCTCTTCCATTCGTTCCACGAACTGTCGCAGCTTGCGTTGGTGGTTGTAGAGGTTGATGATGGCGTAACCGACAATCTGGCCGGGCCCGTGGTAGGTGGCCTCTCCGCCGCGCGTGATTCGGTGTACGGTTGCGCCGGCGGCGTTGAGCACCCGCTCGTCTGCCAAAATGTCAGCGTCAGTTGCCTTGCGGCCCATAGTGATGACCGGAGGATGCTCAACCAGGATGAGGGTGTCCGGGATCTCCTCAGCGCCTCTTTGGCTGAGCAGTTCGTACTGCAGCTGTAGGGCTGTATCGTAGGGCATGCGGCCAACGTCACGAATCTCAAGCTTCATCGAATCAGAAATTCTCTGCCTCCTCCGGCTCAGCGGTGGGCGCGAACCAGCCTCACAATTGCGTCGGCAACCTCCGGCAGCGCCACCTGCTGTTCAACGTGGCCCAGATCAAACGCTACTCTTGGCATGCCGTAGACAACGGAGCTCTCCTCATTCTGGCCAAGGGTCAGGCCTCCGCAGTGCAGAATGGAGCCAAGCTCTACCGCTCCGTCCTTTCCCATGCCGGTCATAATGACACCCAGAGCACGGTTCCGATACACCTCCGCCACTGAGGCGAACAGGACATCCGCACTTGGGCGGTGGCCGTTTCTCGGCGGGTCCTGGCTGATACGGGCAACCGCTCGTGAGCCACGCCGGGTGACGCTGAGATGGTAATCACCGGGCGCTACCAGTGCCAGCCCAGGCTCGATCTGGTCGCCTTCCTCCGCCTCTTTCACGCGCAGTTGACTCACCCGGTCAAGGCTCTTTGCGAACTCCAGGGTGAACCCTGGCGGCATGTGCTGCACTATGAGAAATCCGCATGGCAGATCTCCGGGAAGCTGCGCGAATACCTTGCGCAGCGCGTTGGGACCGCCGGTAGAGATGCCAATCGCCACCAGATCGATCGGACCGGCCTGGATCTCAGGCCGCTGGACGGGTACCGGTATGGCAATACGTGGCGCAGTTGGCTGGGTGATAGGGGGCCTGTTCGCCGCACTCTCTCTGGGCGTGGGCTGCCCGTGTTTCCGCCGGTAGGATTCACCGAGCGACTTGACCAGTTGCAGCAGCTCGTCTGCCACTGTGGCAATATCCGGGCTGATGGATCCGGAGGGCTTGAGCACGAACTCTGAAGCTCCCAGAGCGAGCGCCTCCATGGTGACTTTGGCTCCACTCTTTGCGACTGAGCTCAGCACCACGACCGGTACGTCTATCCCCCGCTTCTTGCGCTCGGCAAGAAACTCAACGCCGTTCATCTCCGGCATCTCCAGATCCAGAACAATCACTTCCGGCTTCAGACTCTCCAGCTTCTGGAGAGCGAACTTGCCGTTCATCGCTTTCCCTGCCAACTCGGTAGCAGGGTCGTGCTCAAAGATGCGACCGACAAGGTTGCGCATCAGTGCCGAGTCGTCAACAACGAGGACGGAGTACGGTTGGGTGCTCATAGGGCTTTTGTCGTATCCTTTCTATATATGCAGGCCCAGTCTGTTCGCAGAAACTCGAACTTTGTCTCCATGCCGAACAGGGACTCTGAGTGACCGATAAAAAGAAAGGAGGTTGGTGCCAGCGTTTCCCAGAATTTCTCTACCACGGCTTTCTGTGCCGGCTCGTCAAAGTAGATAAGGACGTTCCGGCAGAAAACGGCGTCAAGATTTCGCAGGCCGCTGTCATTCTTCAGGTTGTGATAGTCGAATCGTATTCGGTTACGTAGCTCGTCCGATACCTGGTAGCCTCCTGGCTTCTCAGTGAAGTACTTCTTCAGATACTTCTCTGGAACGCCGTTCATGCGGTTTTCGTTGTAGAAGCCGGCCTGGCCAATCATGAGAGACTTCAGGCTCAGGTCTGAACCAATAATCTCGTAATCCATGGAGGCCGGCAGAAGTTCGCTCATCAGGATTGCCAGTGTGTACGGTTCCTCCCCGGTGGAACAGCCGGCGCTCCAGATCCGAATCTTGCCACTGCCTTCCTTCATTTTGATGAGTTCAGGTACAACATAGTATTCAAAAGTTTGGACATGGGCGGCGTTGCGGAAGAAGCGGGTGAGGTTGGTGGTCACGGAGTCCAGGAGGCTCTTGAGTTCTCCCTCGTTACCGGTGATGTAGTCGTAGTAGGCGGCGGCACTCTCTACCGGAGCGTTTCTCAGACGCTCCTTGAGCCGGCTCTCCAGGATTGACCGGTTGGATTCAGAGAAATGGATGCCGCTGGCGTCATAGATGAGTCTTCTAAATCTTTGAAAATCAACATCTGAGAGAAAATCGGACATTCACTACACCAGTCAGAAGCGTAGTTCTTTGCCCCTCATATGTCAATAAATAGAAAAAACCCCATGAGGTGCTACACTCTTGTGAGATGGACCCTTCCTGGACCGAGGTACAGATAACCGGCGTCATCATAGACCCTGTCTCCGGGGAACCCACGATCCTGCTCCAGGATCCGGAGGGCTCGACGGTACTGACGGTTCCCGGTGACCCGGCGGCAACTGGCGCGCTTATCTCAGAGCTTGAAGGGCTTGATCACGAACCCGCTCAGACCATGCTCTATCGCTTTTTTGTGCGTCACGGCGTAGCGGTGCAGCGGCTCGAGCTATCTCAAGATCGTTCCGGTCTTATTGGTGCCTATCTGCGCTACGCATTCGACGGTGAAGAGTTCGGCATGGAGGTGCGGCCAATTGACGGACTTATTATTGTGAGCCAGAGTCACACACCAGCGGTTGTCCACCAGTCGCTTCTTGAGGCGCAGCAGGCCATGCCGTCGCCTCGCGTGATTGAGGGGCGTGATCTGTTGATTCTCAGCCGTCGAACCAATGAATAGACGTCCTTTTGTTGACAAAGATCTGAGCCTCGGAAATACTGAAGGCCCATGAAGAAGTACATCTTCGTGACCGGCGGAGTGTGCTCAAGTCTGGGAAAAGGTGTTGCTGCCGCCTCTCTTGGAAGCCTCATTGAGCTACGCGGGCTTCGGATTCGGATGGCAAAGATTGATCCGTACATCAACGTTGATGCTGGCACCATGAGTCCGTACCAGCACGGCGAGGTCTATGTGACGGATGACGGAGCCGAGACCGACCTGGACCTTGGGAACTACGCGCGTTTCACCGGATCACCACTCAGTCGAGCCAACTCAATCACGACCGGCCAGGTATATCAGGAAGTCATTGATCGCGAGCGTGAAGGGCGCTACCTGGGGAAAACCGTCCAGGTGATCCCCCACATTACCGACCGCATCAAGCAGCGGGTTCTTGCCATTGGCGAACACCCTGATGTAGACCTCACCCTGGTGGAGGTGGGCGGTACCGTTGGGGACATAGAATCGGTCCCGTTTCTGGAAGCTGCCCGCCAGATGATGCACGAACTCGGTCATGAGAATGTGCTCAGTGTGCATCTCACCCTTGTGCCGCAGGTAGCGGGTGGGGAGCTGAAAACAAAGCCAACCCAGCATTCAGTCAAGGAACTGCGGGCCATTGGCATTCAGCCCGATATTCTCCTGTGCCGTGCACCCTATCCGCTGGATGACGATACCCGGCGCAAGATAGCCCTGTTCACCAACGTCCCGTTTGAGGCAGTGGTGAGCGCCTACGACGTTGCCTCTACCATCTACGAGATACCGCTCATCTTCGCGCGTCAGGAGCTCGACCAGATTGCGCTCAAGCGCCTGGGACTCGACTACGGCGAGCACAATCTTGCCGAGTGGGAGCGGGTGGTGAAGACCATGAGCAGCAGCCGTAAGGTGATCCGTATAGCGGTGGTTGGGAAGTACATTGACCTCAACGATTCCTACAAGAGCGTGGATGAGGCGCTCTTTCATGGTGGTATTGCGAACGATTATAAGGTTGAGCTGGTTAAAGTTGACTCTGAGACCCTGGAACAGGCCGAGAGCGAAGATGAGGTTGAGCTGGCCTTCCGTGACGTTGACGGGGTTCTGGTTCCCGGTGGCTTTGGTAGCCGCGGGATTGAAGGAATGATTCGCGCCGCGCAGTACGCCCGCACACATCAGGTACCCTACTTCGGGATCTGTCTGGGGCTTCAGGTCATGGTGATCGAGTGGGCGCGCCATGTCTCTGGTCTCTCAAACGCCAACAGCACAGAGTTCGACTCGGATGCTGAGCATCCGGTTGTCTCTCTGCTCGAGGAGCAGGTGGACATACGGAAGTACGGTGGCACCATGAGACTCGGCGCGAGTGAGAGCCATCTGATTGCCGGGAGTCTTATACGTGACATCTACGATGCCCCGGTCATAGAAGAACGGCACCGACACCGCTACGAGGTATCAAACCGCTATCGGCAGCGACTCGAGGAGTCTGGGCTCATGGTCACCGCGGTGACGGCGGACCACAGCCTGGTCGAATCGGTGCAGTGGTCTGACCACCCCTGGGGCGTCGGGGTTCAGTACCACCCGGAGTTCAAGTCCAAACCGGTCGCCGCCCATCCGCTCTTTGCTGCGTTTGTGAAGCAGAGCATAGCGAGGCGGGAGGGCGCCGGTGCGTCGGTGACCGTACAAGCTGGAGTATGAGTCGGGTACGCGTCCTGTTGCTTGTAGCGCTCCTGGCCGGCTGCAGCTTGGACTACGATTCCGTCCGTCTCTCGGATGAGATAGATCAATCGATCCCCGATACCGTCCTTATCAGCTTTACGCAGATTGTGGTTCGGGATGGCACGCCTCGCTTTGTTGTGAGTGCCGAGCGTGCCCGCACCTTTGTGGATCAGCGGCGGCAGTATCTTGACGGCGTCTCGTTTGAGGAGCGCGCTGCGGATGGTAGACGAACCACCTATGGAACGGCGGACTCCGCAGTGTTTGAGACTGATACTGAGAATGTGGCACTGACCGGTTCACTTCAGTTCTACTCTGAGGAGGAAGATGCCTGGTTGAGTGCGGAGTCCCTCTTCTGGGACAGTGAGAGTCGAACGCTCTCCAGTGATCCTGCAGAGAGCGTGCTCGTTCGCCGTGGCGAGACCACGCAGGTGCGTGGCAGCGGCTTCAGCGCGGATATGGCGCGGAGCACCGTCCGCTTCGACGGGGGTGTGAGCGGAACCATAATTGAGGAGTCCGACGAGTGAGGCTGCTTGCCGCTGCGCTCCTTCTACTCGTGACGGCCCTTCTTCCTGCCCAGGAAGAGCTCAGGTTCAGCGCACAACGTAGTAGTTCGGTGTTTGCCGAAGGTCAGGAGCGTATCCAGCTCTCCGGTGGTGCCCGGGTGGAGAGCTCTGAGTTTGAGATGACCGCCTCTGAGATCACCATCTCCGGCCCGGGGCAGCGCTACGTGGAGGCGCGCGGCGGGGTGACGGTTCTGGACCGGGAGAACGGTTTTTTCCTCTCCAGCGAGTCAGTACTGATTGACCGGGAGGAAGACTATCTCCGCGCCCGCGGCGGGGCCTACATGGAGGATCGGGAGAATGAGATTATTGTGAAAGGGGAGTTGATCCAGAACTGGAATGCCCGCGAGCTCACGGAGATCAGCGTGAACGTCCGCATCCTGGGCGAAGACTATACGGCGCGGGGACAGTTCGCACGCTACCGTCGGGCAAGCGACACCCTTGAGCTCTCCGGGACGCCGGAGGTGTTCTGGCGCGGGGACGAGTACCGTGCAGACCGGATAACCATAGACATTGAAAACGATGAGATAGACTTTGTGGGTGACGTTCAGGCGGTTGTCCGCCAGAGCGGTGAGGATGAAGAAGAAGCGGGGGAGCCCCCGGTGCTCGAGGAGCCCCAGAGTGAGTGAGCAGGCTACGCTTGCGGTCGCCAATCTCAGCAAGAGCTACGGCAGAAAGCCGGTCGTTCGCGGCATAGACTTCTCCATGCATGAGGGGGAGGTGGTTGGGTTTCTCGGGCCAAACGGGGCCGGAAAGACAACCTGCTTCTACATGATCGTGGGGTTTATCAAGCCGAATACCGGCCGCATTCTTCTCAACGGCCTGGATATCACCCGCAAGCCGATGTACAAGCGGGCGCGGCTGGGCATCAGCTATCTCCCGCAGGAGGCGAGTGTCTTCCGCAAGCTCACCGTGGAGCAGAACGTCTGGGCGGTACTTGAGACGCGGGATGATCTGAACCGGGAGCAGCAGCACGAGAAGCTGGAAGAGCTCCTGGAAGAGCTGGGGATTGCAGACAAGCGGCACCAGCGCGCCTACACCCTCTCCGGCGGTGAGCGACGGCGGACGGAGATTGCCCGAAGTCTCGCCATTGAGCCCCGCTTTCTTCTGCTCGACGAGCCGTTTGCCGGCATCGATCCTATTGCGGTCTATGAGATCAAGCAGATTGTCGCAACGCTCAGGAGCCGAGGGATTGGAGTGCTCATCACCGATCACAACGTGCGAGACACGCTTGAGATCACCGACCGCTCCTATATCATCAAGGATGGAGAGATTGTCGTGGCGGGTTCCCGCGACGAGGTGATGCACAACCGTCTGGCCCGCGAAGTCTACCTGGGAGAGAGCTTCTCCATCTAGCAGCATTGACAATCACCATGGCCGGGTCCAAAATCTAGAGCGGAGGTTTGCTTGCAGTACCAAAGGCCTGCCCTGATCCAGGGACAGCAGCTCAAAATGAATCCCCAGCTCTTCCAGAGCATTCAGCTCATGGCAATGCCGATTCAGGAGCTGAAGTTCAGGATTGAGGAGGAACTGCAGGCCAACCCCGCCCTCGAGGTGGTTGAAGACAACTCGACTGTCTCCATTGATGAGACAGACTCCGCCGGCACCACCGAGGAGTACGACTTCTTTGAGGACAGCTCCGATCCCGGCTACACCTCCAGCAGCTACGACGATGAGGCGAGCGAGAACAAGCGTCGTTTTATGGAGGGTGCGCTCTCCAAGCCGGAATCTCTGCACGATCACCTGCTGTGGCAGCTGCGGCTGCAACCCATTGACGACCGACAGTTTGAAATTGGCGAATCGCTCATCCTGAATCTGGACGACAACGGTTTCCACCGTGATCCGGTCGCCTCGCTGTTTGAACAGGCGGAGCTCCCGCGCGTCTCCCAGATGGTGGAGATCATACGCGGATTCGAGCCACTTGGAACCTGTGTCTCAGACTACCGGGAGTCGCTTCTGGTGCAGGCGCAGGCAGACCTTAGCCGTCCGGAAGCCTCCGACGCAATCATTGAGAACTATCTGGACCTGCTCGAGCGCGGGAAGCACCAGGAGATAGCAAAGAAACTGCGGATAGAGGTGTTCGAGGTTGAAGAGGCGCTTGAGTTCATCAAGAGCCTCACCCCGTTTCCCGGACGCCTGTTCAGCTCAGACCAGCCGACGTACGTAGTCCCGGATGTGATGGTAGTCATGCGGGAGGGGCAGTTCGTGCTCATCATGAATGATGAAGAGATCCCTGTTCTCGGGGTCAGTGACAGTTTCTCTGATCTGGGCAAGAGCAACGATGGTAAAGACGTGAAGAAGTTCGTGAAGAGCAAGGTGAAGGATGCGCGCTGGTTTATTCAATCGATCCGACAGCGGAATGAGACACTAAAAAAGACTTCCATGGCGATCATTGAGTTTCAGCGTGACTTCTTCCTCAAGGGTTCGAAGTACCTGGTGCCGCTGACGCTGAAGGACATAGCCGGCGAAGTTGGTGTCCATGAGGCAACCATATCGCGCATCTCCAACGGGAAGTACATGCAGACCGAGTGGGGCATCTTTGAGATCAAGTACTTCTTCACCAACTCCATCTCCGGGGCCGGTTCTTCCGGCTCACGGTTTTCAAAAGAGGGAGTGAAGCAGATTATCAAGGAGCTCCTTGAGGACGAGGCAACTGAGAAGGGGCTCTCTGATCAGGAGATAGCGAACATACTGGAATCGAAGGGTATCAAGCTCGCTCGGCGAACGGTCGCTAAGTACAGAAAGGAGCTTAGCATATCATCATCCTACGATCGATAGGGAGGAAGCGATGGATCTTGAGATCAAGGGCGTACACCTGGACGTGAAAGATGAGACGCGGGAGTTCATAGAGGCGAAGCTCGAGAAGCTCGACTTTGCAAAGGACTTCATTGTCGATCTGCACTTTACCCTCACGAAGGAGAATCCGCAGTACAACGCGGAGGCAAAGCTCCATCTCAAATGGGGACACAACTCCGTCATCAAGGTGGATGCCTTTGATCTTCACGAGGCGATCAATACGCTGATCGACAAGCTCGATCACAAGATTCGCAAGGAACACGATCGGGTAACCGATCACAAATCCTGATCGGCTGCACATGGAGAAGTTCACCGTACTGGATCTGCTGGGTCTCGACCTGCGGGAGCACAACGCGCTCGATCTCGTCTGTCTGTCCGGGCGCTCCGGTCTCTCCCGGGAGATCCGGATTCCGGATCTCAACCGACCGGGACTCGCGCTGAGCGGATTCTACGACAACTTCGCCTTCGAGCGAATCCAGATCTTTGGCCGTGGTGAGACGGCGTATCTGCAGAAACTGCAGGAAGAGGGGGAAACGGAAAACATCCGGGGCCTCTTCAAGCGCGACGTGCCGTGCTGCGTCTTTACGCACGGTCAGACACCAACCTCTGATTTTCAGGCAGTTGCCGACGAGAGTGGATGCCCCACGCTCCAGACGAATCTGCCGACCTCTGAGTTTTCCAGCCGTCTTATACGGGCGCTTGCGAATATCTTCGCCGAGCATGTGACCATTCACGGTGTCCTTGTGGAGGTCTTTGGGATAGGGGTGCTCATTCTTGGAGACAGCGGAGTTGGGAAGAGCGAGGCGGCACTTGAGCTCATCGAGCGCGGGCATCGCCTTGTGGCGGACGATTCGGTGGACATCCGGTGTGTTGCCGGAAACATCCTGCTTGGTGCTGCGGCCAACCGTGCCCTTGGCCACCATATGGAGGTGCGGGGTCTGGGAATAATCAACATCACGCACCTCTTTGGGGTGGGATCCATCCGGGACAGCAAGCAAATTCAGCTTCTGGTGGAGCTGGAGACCTGGGATTCGAGCAAGGAGTACGACCGGATTGGCGCGGAAGACCGTACGCGGGAAATCCTGGGCGTGCGGGTTCCTCACCTCCAGGTTCCGGTGAAGCCAGGCAGAAACGTACCAATTATCATTGAGACCGGTGCAATGAACGAGCGATTGAAAAAGATGGGATACTTCTCAGCGAAGGAATTCAACCAGAGCGTGCTGAAATGGCTGGAAAGTGAGCATGCACGCAAGGCATATCTGCAGAATAGGGGTATCTTTCACTCTGATCTGACATCTGGAGACGGGCAGGAAGAACATGATTGAACGCGAAGTGAAAGTGACCAATCGCGCGGGAATACACGCACGTCCAGCGGCGCTGATTGTGCAGACGGCGAGCAGATACGAGAGCAAGATCATGCTTGGCAAGGACAATGAACAGATCAATGCCAAGTCGATTATGGGCATCATCACGCTTGGTGCCGGCTACGATACTGCACTGAAGCTCTCCGTCGAAGGACCGGACGAACAGGAGGCTGCGGATGCGCTTGCATCGCTGTTCGAGAATCGATTCCAGGAAGAATCTGCGTAGTCGACTCGTTCTGGTGCTGCTGTTTATCAGTCCGCTGGTGACGGCACAGGTCACGCATGACGGCTCCGTGACACTCAACTCTGACGCGCTGCGGGTCTCTATTGAAGTTGACGGTGCGGACTCATCGGCCTTCTTCCGTACCCTCAACGACGGCCTGACGACGCGACTGAGTTTTTTTGTTCGTATGAGCGAGAGCCGCCCGCTACTCTTTGGCCTGCTTGGCCCGCGCTTTCTCGCGGAGTTCCAGCTCACGCACACCGCCTACTATGATCCGTTCCGTCAGGCGTACGTGCTTGATCATCCGTCCGGAGAGTCACTCTTCTCAGACGAGCAGCAACTGTGGAGTGCGTTCTTCACTCTTGCAGACCACCGGATCCCACGGACTGCCATTGATGAGCCGATAGATCCGCAGACTCTTCTTGTTGAGCTTCGTGTGACCTATCGTCCAGTGGTTTTTGTGCCTGCGCTCGGGATCCTCTCCATCGTGCTCTCAGAGGACCGCTCTGCCAGTGCGTGGACCCGTGAACCGGTTACTGTGGAGGCGCTATGGTAACCCGCCGCGAACCGGGAGCATCGCTTACGGGCATGCTCAGTCTCATCCTTCTCTACGTTGTTCTCATTGTTCTGGTACTGGTGTTTGCTACCCAGGTGCTCACCGATCTCTCCTTCGCAGAGAGCAACGCCATCATGCTGGTCATTGTGCTTGCACTCGTGTTCCCGGGACTGCTGCTTGCCATCCTCCTGATCCGTCTCCTGCGGCTGCTTCGTGACCGTCGTCGTGGCCGTCCCGGTGCCCGACTGAAGAGCCGACTGCTCGCATTCTTTCTGGTCATCGTTCTGCTCGCCTCCGTTCCGCAGGCGGTGCTTTCCGTGACCTTCATTCGCAGTGCGGTGCGCGCGTGGTTCAGTGAAGACACCGGGCGGGCAATCCAGGGCGGGCAGCAGATTGCGCTCTCCTTCTTCTCCCAGCTCGAGCGCGATCTGCTCGCCTTTGCCGAGACCCCGTTCCTCGACCAGCTCCTGGTCGGACTCGATCGGCGTCCGGACCTGGTCTGGGAGCGGGTGAAGGCCGCAAATCCCACGCTGGATGCCTTTCAGGTGTTCGACCCCGCCGGTTCAGAGCTTTTTGCCGCTGGAGACGCCTCACTTCATCTGGCACCCGGACAGGCGATGAGCGCAAGTGCCGGCCAGGTGGCTCGCGAGAGTGTGGCGGGCAGGAGCTTTCTGCGGATCAGGCTCAACTATGCCGGGGGGGCAGTGTTGCGGGACGCGGTGGGCCTGGAGCCTGAGCGACTGATTATCATAAGTGCCAGCCTGCCGCTCGGCTTCGACGATGCGGCAACCCGGCTCACCCAGTCGCTTGAGTTCTTTGTCCAGCTTGAGCGGTTCCAGGGTGACTTTGTGCGTGCCGTCGGACTGTTCTACGGGTTCTTTTCCGTACCTCTGGTGCTGCTTGCCATGCTCGTGAGCTTCCTGCTCAGTGACGAGATCCTTCGGCCTATCGTGAGTCTGGAGGAGGCGACCCGAAGGGTTGCCGAGGGAGATTTCTCAACGCGCATTCTCACCCGCCGGGCAGACGAGCTGGCGCTTCTGGTGACCTCTTTTAATCGGATGGTTGGTGAGCTCGAACGGTCCCGGGAGAAGATCATTCAGACTGAGAAGATCGCTGCCTGGCAGGAGATTGCCCAACGGCTCGCCCATGAGGTCAAGAACCCGCTCACTCCTATCCGTCTGGCAGCTGAGCGTGCGCTTCGCAAGTTCCAAACCCAGAGCGCCGATTTCCCTGAGGTGCTCGAATCAAGCGTGCGCTCGATAGTGGGTGAGGTGGATAACCTGAGCGCCCTGCTGAGCGAGTTCAGGGCGTTCTCCCGGCTTCCGGCCCCGAACGCAGAGTCGGTGGACATGGAGACGCTGCTCAACGGGGTGTTCACCAGCTACGCGGCGCAGGAGGTTGCGCACCCGGAGCTTGAGGTGCCCGAGGATTTGCGAGTTGAAGCGGATCCGGCTCAGATCAGGCAGGTGTTCAGCAATCTTGTGAAGAACGCTGTCGAGGCGGCCGGGCCAACCGGACGGGTGGCGATACGCGCTGACTATATCATCAAAGAGCGCGGAGCCTACTGTCGTGTTCAGATAGAGGACAGCGGACCGGGAATACCAGACGACCTGCACCGGAGCATCTATGATCCCTACATGACAACCAAGTCCAATGGAACGGGGCTGGGACTTGCCATTGTACAGCGGATCGTGTTTGACCACGGCGGCCAGATCTGGTTCGAGACGCAGAGCCAGGTTGGGACCACGTTCTTTGTGGATCTTCCGGTCGCTTTTTACCAGAGGGAGGCTGAATGAGCACGGTTCTCATTGTAGATGACGAGAAGGGGATACGAGATATCCTCTCGCAGATCCTCACCGACGAGGGTTACCAGGTGCTCGCCGCCGAGGACGGCATCTCAGGTCTCCAGATAGCTCAGTCGAACCAGATCGATCTTGTGCTGCTTGACGTCTGGCTCCCACACATGGGGGGCATCGATGTACTGGAGAAGCTGAAAGAGAGCCGCCCGGACACCGAGGTCGTGGTGATCTCCGGACACGGCAACATCGATCTGGCAGTGAAGGCGGTAAAACTTGGCGCCTATGACTTTCTGGAGAAGCCGCTGAGTCTGGACCGCGTAACAAACATTGTAAAGAACGCGCTGGCTCTTGAAGAGCTCAAACGCGAGAACCGGCGACTGAAGAACCGGCTTGTAAATGAAGACGAGATCATTGGCGAGAGCCCGGCCTACCAGAATGTGCGTGAGATGATCGACCAGAGTGCGGGCAGTGACTCGCGTATCATGATCATTGGCGAGAACGGAACCGGGAAGGAGCTTGTCGCCAGGGAGATCCACCGCAGGAGTGAACGGCGAAGCGGTCCATTCGTAGAGGTCAACTGTGCTGCAATTCCGGATACGCTCATCGAGAGCGAGCTTTTTGGCCATGAGAAAGGCGCATTCACCAGCGCCGTGAGCAGCCGGCGGGGCAAGTTCGAGGCCGCCCACAACGGCACGCTCTTCCTGGACGAGATTGCAGACATGTCGCTTCAGGCTCAGGCAAAGGTGCTGCGAGTCATCCAGGAGATGCGGTTCGAGCGTCTGGGGGGCGACGAGCCTGTTGAGGTGGATGTCCGGGTTCTCGCTGCGACAAACAAGAACATACTAAGCGAGATAGATGCCGGCCGGTTCAGAGAGGACCTCTACTTCCGTCTGAACGTTGTCTGGATAGAGGTTCCGCCGCTTCGCGAGAGAGGTCCCGACATACCGCTTCTGGCCGACTACTTCCTGAACAAGCTGAATGATGACCGTCCCCGAAGCTTCACTCCCGCCGCGCATAAGCGCATGGAGGCGCACAGCTGGCCCGGTAACGTCAGGGAATTGAAAAACTTTGTAGAGCGTATTAGTATCATGACAGACGAGGAAGAGCTTACCGATGAAATGGTGGATTACTTCCTTGGCGAGCGGGAGGTTCCCTCGGAAGATCCGGTGGTAACTGAGTTTGATGGCATGGGGCTGACCGAGGCTCGCGAGAGTTTCGAGAAGCGCTATCTGGAGAAGACGCTCCGCGACCATGGGTACAACATCTCGCGAGCGGCGACTGAGTTGGGAATCTATCCCAGCAACCTCCACGCCAAGATCAAGAAGTACGGTATTCAGGTAGATAAATGAAAGCGCTGACCAAGCGACAGGAAGAAGTCCTCAACTACATCAAAGGCTTTGCCCGTGATCGGCACTTTCCACCCACCATCCGCGAGATCTCTGAGCATTTCGGCATTTCCGTAAAGGGAGCCTACGATCACGTGAAGGCTCTTGAGAAGAAGCACTATCTGCGAAGCGGACACAACCGCTCACGAACTATAGAAGTGATTGGCGAGAGTGTCTCTGATGAGGAGCAGACCGTCGAGATCCCCATCCTGGGTAGCGTTGCTGCCGGTGTGCCCCTGCTGTCGGAGGAAAACCTGGAGGGGACGGTTCGCGTGCCCGCCGCACAGTTGAAGAGCGGTACCCATTTTGCCATGCACGTTCGTGGTGACAGTATGCAGGGCGTTGGCATTATGAATGGAGACCTTGCGGTCATTCGCCAGCAACAGGTTGCAAACAACGGAGAGATCGTTGTTGCCATGGTGGATGAGGCCGTGACCCTGAAGCGATTCATCAAGGAGAAGAACCGCGTTCGCCTCCAGGCAGAGAACGAGGCCTATCCCCCCATCTTCACACAGAACGTTCGCATAGTAGGAAAGCTCGCGCACCTCATCCGCAACTATGAGTAGTATCCCCTCGGTTCTGCTCTACATTGGGCCGGAGGAGGGTCAGAAGTCGGACGCTCTTGACGAGCTGCGCCAGCGGATCTCCAAAGCTCACGGAGAACCGCCGGAAGAGCACCGCTACTATCTACCTGAGCAAACGGTCTCAGCCGCTCTTGATATTCTCTCCACCGGCGCGCTCTTCTCATCCCACCGTCTTTTGCTTCTGGCAGATGCCGCGTTGATCAAGCGCAAGGATGATGTAGCCGCGATCAAAGATTACATTGCCTCGCCGCCACCGGATGCAACGCTGGTCCTGCTCTCTGACGAGGTCCGGATAGACGCAAAGCTTGATAAGGCAGTGCCCGCGAAGGCCAAAACAATCTTCTGGGAGCTTTTCGACAACCAGAAGCGTGGCTGGGTAATCGGGTACTTCAAGAAGCGTGGGGTGACGATCGACTCTGATGGGCTTGATCTCTTTCTTGAGCTGGTGGACAACAATACCCAGGAGCTTCGCGCAGAGGCGGACAAATTGATCGTTTATACCCAGGACGGCGCCGTCTCTCTGGAAGACGTGGAGAAGCATGTCTATCACAGCCGGGAGGAGAACGTGTTCTCCCTGCACAAGCGTATTGTGGATGGAGATCTGCAGAGCGCACTCCTTGTTCTGCAGAAGATGGTGGCAAGCGGCAGCGGTGAGCCGATCGCTTTGATCGGTGGTCTGCTCTTTCAGATCCGGCGGGGACTCTCGCTGCGGTCTCTGCTCGATCAGAAGATCGGATTCGACGAGGCGTGCAAGCGTCTTGGCATTCGTGGGAAACGAATCCAGCGCGACTACCGGGAAACGGTGGATCGCTACTCACGAAACGAGCTTGAGCGGCAGGTTCGGCTCCTGGTGGAGTACGACGCGGTATTTCGTGAGACGAGTCACGGTATGGCAACGGTACTGGTCGAGCTGCTCATCTACCAGCTCATATTTCGTACTGAGGCCCTCGCCGTGGGGAGTAGCTATGAGTGGTAAGCACCGAGTATTCATCCTTCTCTTTGTTATTGCTTTGGCCGGCTGTGCCACTACAACGGAGGTTTTTTCCATGGAAGAACGATTTGCCCCCTGTCCCGACTCGCCGAACTGCGTCTCCAGCTACGCGGACGACGAGCTGCACGGAATTCCGGCTCTGCCGCTGTCCGGGAGCGATCCCATGGAGACGCTCGTCTCCGCGGTGGAGTCGTTTCCGCGAACTGAGATTGTTACCAGGGAGGGTGACTACCTGCACGTCACCTTCACCTCTCTGGTGTTCCGATTCGTGGACGATGTTGAGTTCCGCATAGACCGGGAAGCTGGTGTGATTCATGTGCGCAGCGCCTCCCGGGTGGGCTACGGAGACATGAATGTAAACCGCGACCGCGTAGAGAGCATTCGTGCAAAGCTCGAGGCGGGCGTTGAGCCATGAAGCTCGAAGTGCTTATCGCGGATAAGCTGAGCGAGCGTGCGGTGCAGGCGCTGCAGGGTCTGGGAGCAGCCGTCCGCCTCAGCCCCGACCTGGGAGCGGACGATCTGCCCGGGGAGATCGGCGATGTGGAGGTGCTGATCGTTCGATCCACCCGGGTTACTCGAGCAACAATAGAGGCGGGGGGTAACCTCGCGCTTATTGTCAGGGCCGGTGCCGGGGTAAACACCATTGATATCGATGCGGCGAGCGAGGCCGGTGTGGCAGTTGCGAACTGCCCGGGAAGGAACACAGCGGCCGTCGCGGAACTCACCGTTGGCCTCATGATCGCTGCCGACCGACGCATCCCTGATGCCACTGCTGATCTGCGGACCGGCCGCTGGAGGAAGAAGGAGTATGGTGGTGCACCCGGTCTGCGTGGTCGCACGCTTGCCATTGTCGGATTCGGAAGCATTGGCCATGCAGTTGCCCGGGCGGCTCAGGGGTTGGATATGGTGGTGAAGGCGTGGTCACGAAGCCTGACCCCGGAGCTCGCCGAACAGGCCGGGGTGGAGTACTGTGCCTCGCCTGCGCAGGCCGCCGATGCGGACGTTGTATCGGTACACCTTGCGGCATCAGATGAGACGAAGGGCATCATAGATGGTGCGTTCTTTGAAAAGATGCGCAATGGTGCCATCTTTCTCAACACCTCCCGCGGAGAGATCGTGGACCAGGACGCTCTTCTGGATGCTATCAAGAGCAAAGGCATCCGCGCAGGCCTTGACGTCTATGCAGACGAGCCCGGTGGCGGGGAGAACAGCTTTGCTGACACAGAGTTTGCCGCCATGCTCGCCGCTGCGACCCCGCATATTGGCGCCTCCACCGACGAGGCGGCCGAAGCAATTGCCCAGGAAACCGTTCGGGTCGTCCGCAGCTACGTTGAGACCGGTAAGCCGGTGAACGCGGTAAACATCCGTGAACGCGCCGAAGAGCGGACGACGCTGGTGGTGAGGCACTTCAACCGTGTTGGTGTGCTCGCACGCGTACTCGACATTCTGAAGGATGCCGGCATCAACATTGAGGAGATGGAGAACACCATCTTCTCCGGCGGTGCCACCGCAGCCTGCGCACTCAAGCTGGACCGGCCACCTCAGGACGCCCAGCTCGCTGCGATTAGAGGTGGCGAGAACGTCATTCAGGTGATGGTGAAGTAGGT
>CAZREG010000049.1:0-20483 GCA_964599075.1 uncultured Spirochaetaceae bacterium
CCCGCCTATGCGAGACTCGATCTCAGCTTTGCGGTTCCGCAAGGTCCGTGACACTCAAGGATGCTGAAGTGCTATTCGGTGGCTCTCATCGCCCAAAAATACACCCCCGGAAACACGCTCTGTAGAAAAAGCCCCAATCTCAACTTTGGTGTCAGGGAGACGTAGAACTCTCGTTTCTGCCGGGCGAACCCGCGCAGGATCTCTCTCGCGCAGCTTCTTGCACTCGCACCATGTTCCTGGTTCTTGTCCATTACACCGTGCTCGTCACCGCTTGCGGTGACCGCATGGTGGCTGATCTCTGTGCGGACGTATCCCGGGGCGGCCACTGAGACGGTTATGTTGTCGCCGGCGAGCTCCATCCGTGCAGCGTCAAAGAACCGGTGCAGGGCCGCCTTCGCAGCGCTGTAGCCGGTTCGGCGCTTACTTGCAAGGCGAGCGGCTACGCTGGTGACCACACCTATCTGTCCACCCCCCTGGGCTTTCATCCGTCGGGCAACCGCCTGGGTCAGTCGAACGGTTCCCAAAACGTTGACGTTTATTACTCTGTCCAGAACGATTGGATCGGTATCAAGAAAAGCTGACCGCTGGCTGAAGCCGGCGTTGTTGATAAGGACATCTATTCCACCAAGGCGATCCCAGGCTCGGGTGGCGAACTCGGCAAGCTCGTCATGCTTCTCAAGATCGACCGGTTCGGTCACGACGGTGGGGTATTCGGCGGAGAGCTGGTCAAGTCTTTCTTTTCTGCGCGCAGCACCAAGAACGGAGACTCCCGCCTCGGCGAGCAATCGGGTCATCTCCAGGCCAATCCCGGAGCTCGCACCGGTTATGCAGACGCGTTTTCCCTTGTAGTAACGCAGCCAGCGGTCACTCATGCTCTTTCAACTCCTCGGGGGAGGGTACGTCCGCCTTGGTCAGGGAGCAGAGCACCTGCTCGGTGAGTGGGGTGATGGATGCAATACGGTTGGCCTGGCGCTCAACCATGCGCTCAAAGAGGTTGCGTACGAACCGGCCGTTTCCGAAGCTCTTGTTGCGACCACCGTGGAACTGAGCGAGCAGCGCGAGAACGGCGCGGCGGCCCGGCCCGGTGAGCGTGAAGCTGGCGTTCTGCATAAAGATGTCGAAGATCTGAAGGAGTTCTTCGGGGGTATAGTGATCAAAGTAGAAAAATCGATTGAATCGGCTCCTGAGCCCGGGATTGCTGTTTATGAACTTCTTCATCTCGTCCGGGTAGCCGGCAACTATGACCGCTATCTCATCGCGATGATCTTCCATTCGTTTGAGAAGCGTGTCGATCGCCTCCTGGCCGAAGTCCTTGTCCCCCTTGTTCATGGCCAGGGTGTACGCTTCATCAATAAAGAGGACGCCGCCCATGGCGTCCTGCACCACCTCATCGATCTTGATGGCCGTCTGACCGACGTAACCGGCGACCAGTCCTGCCCGATCTGTCTCTGTAAGGTGGCCCTCTTCTAAAAGGCCAAGGGCACGGTACACTTTGCCGAGCAAACGGGCGATCGTTGTCTTGCCGGTTCCTGGTGGCCCGTAGAAGACGGCGTGGAGGGAAACCGGGGTATTGGGCAGCCCGAGTTTCTGGCGCTCCTGCTGCACAATGATCAGATTGATAAAGGTCTGGATCTGTTCCTTGATCTTGTCCATGCCAATGAGGTTGTCTATCCGCTCGAGCACCTCTTCAAGGGATTCTTCCGGCTCTTTCTCTTTCTCACGCTCCTTCGCTTTTCGAGCGAGCTTGCGCTCCTGCTTCCGGGTCTCTTCATGGGCAGTTTCGGTCTCGCCGTAGATGAGACCGCGGATTTTCTTGAGCCGGGACTCTTCATCCGGACTGACGGTACCGTCGGCCTTGATGGCGATCTGAGCGAAGGAGTTGAACGTTGCAGCAACCCGATCGAAGTGGGAGGCATCCTCGGCCTCATCAAAGCTCTTGAGGTAGGTAAGACTCTTGAGGGATCCGTTCATTTTGGCCCGGCCCACCTTCTGAATCTCGTTGTTGAAGGTATGCCAGTTCGAGAGGATAACCTTGCGGTGATGAAGTGGCAGCCCCTCAAAACGGAACAGATCCTCGACAATCTGGCGGTTCTCGACGAGCCTTCGGCGCAGCGGCATGAAGACCATGGACAAAAACAGTCGCGTTTCCTCTGAGAGCTCGGCAACGCCGTCGACGGCGACGTACGAGATAACAAAGAGGTCGTCGACGAGTTGGCGCTGAAAGCTGGGTTCGCCATTGAACTGCTTGTACTCATTTATGCTGAGGTAGATCTTCTGAGCCTCGGAGTGGAGAAAGCTCAGATTGGCAATTCGGCTGGTTTCCGGCGCCGGACTCTCCTCGCTGTCGCTGACTGGGGCCTCCACGCGCTGGCGCAGGTTCGCGACCACGGAGTTGATCTGATTGGCCCCGGTAACGGTAGTCAGGACGACTTCTCCATCGGTGAGCCGGATGACCAGACGCGTGGAGGAGTAGCCTCGTTTGGTCTGGACCGATAGAACCCGCTCATAGTCGAGGGCTTCCGGCGCGCGCTTGCTGCGTCCGGAGGTGAGAAAGAGCATGCGGCGGTCGGTTACGCAGAATAGCCCCGGTGCGCCTGAGCCGGTACCGGTGATCCCAAGGCCTTGGTAAAAGCCCTCAAGGACGTTCTCCACGCGCTCGCCGGTCTCGAGGCTCTTGGCGAGAGTTGCCACAATGTTCTTTTTGAACGAGACATGGGTCCAGTTGGGGATGCTCTCCAACTCGGTCTCAAGATCGCGGGCGACCGGCATACGCGTAGTGAATCACGGAAAGCCGTTTTTTTCCAGCCGGCTCGTTAGTAGCTTCTGCATCCATGATGTCGCGGATAGGGGAGCTCGCCGCCCTGGGCACGGCGCTGTGCTGGACGATCACCGCACTATCGTTCGAGAGCGCGGGGAAACGAATAGGCAGTCTCACGGTTAACATTACTCGCCTTGTTCTGGCTGCAGGCCTGTTCGCGATCTTTGGGCTGCTCACCTATGGTTCGGCGATACCGCTGAACGTTCCACGGGAGGCCTGGCTCTGGTTGAGTCTCTCAGGTCTTGTTGGATTCGTCATTGGGGATCTTTTTCTTTTCCAGGCCTTTGTGGATATTGGCGCCCGCGTGAGCATGCTCATTTACGCCTCCGTTCCGCCGCTCACCGCTCTGATAGCCCGCTTTGTGCTGGATGAGCGGCTGACGCTTCAGGGTCTTCTGGGAATGGCATTGACCGTAGGCGGAATCGCCTGGGTAGTACTCAGACGACCAGCGGAGCCGGAACAGCCCGATCAGCATGGGGTGCCGGTCGCCCCGTTCGCAGACCCAGAGGGCGAAGCAAGCGGCTTTGCCTTCTCCCTCCGCCAGACTCGCATTCGGGGGGCGCTCTTCGCGTTCGGCGGGGCGCTGGGTCAGGCCGGGGGGCTGGTGCTTGGTCGGCTTGGCGCGGGCACCACGCTCAACCCATTTGCCGCCACCCAGATCCGGGTGTTTGCAGGGATCGTGGGTTTCACTGTTGTGTTCACCGTTACCGGCAAGTGGGCGGCTGTTGGAAAGGCGATCCGTGATCCGGGTGCCATGGCACGGGTAAGCACCGGCGCCCTGTTCGGGCCGTTTTTAGGAGTCTCGCTTGGTCTCTACGCAGCGCAGAATACGAGCGCCGGTATCGCAAGCACCATTATGGCGCTCGTCCCGGTGCTGATCATCATTCCATCAGTCCTCCTGTTCAAGGAGAAGGTCACGCTGCGCGAGGTACTTGGCGCCATAGTAGCTGTTACGGGAGTGGGGATCCTGTTTTCATAAGCGGGAGCAGGCGCTGCTCGCAGGCTGCCGTGGCAGACACTTCACGCTACCAGCGCGCGCTCTACCATTCTGCTGACAAGCTCGGCCGACCGGCGGCCGCTTTGAACCTGGTAGACGGCAGGCTCCCGCGTGGTCAGCGAGAGCACGTCGTCCACCACATCAATCTCTACAATGTCCCGCCAGGTCACCCAGACCACGCGTATGCCAACGCTTTGTCGTACCCCAACACCATAGCGGTGGATCACAAGAACCCAGCGGTATGCATCATAAGCAGAAAAGACGGCGGCGCTGAGGAGCACCGCAACGGCCGCAAGCGCGAGGGGGCTCACGCCGGCAGCCTGGACAATGCCGGCCGCCGGGATCACGAGCGCAAAACCCAGGAGCACACGAACGTGACGCTGGTGGCGTGGCCGTCGGACGTGGACCGTCATTTTGCGCTTACTCTGCGGCCTCGGGGGAGAGAACCTTCTCAATGCGCTCCATGACCGCATCATCAAGTGTCTCCTTTGCCTCACTCGCTTTCATGTTCGCCTCTACCTGCTCCGGGCGGCTTGCGCCGGTGATCACCGTGCTCACATTGGGATTCTTCAGGCACCAGGCGAGCGCCATCTCGGCCAGGGGCATGCCAAGATCATCCGCAATACCGCCAAGCTGCTTCACCTTCTCCAGGTTCTTCTGCCCCTCGGGACCAAGGAGCGCGTTTTTCAGCCACTCATAGCCCTCCAGACTGAGCCGTGAGTTCTCAGGAATTCCGTTATTGTACTTCCCGGTGAGCAGACCACTGGCAAGGGGAGACCAGATCGTCGTACCCAGGCCGTACTCTGCGTACAGCCGCGCATACTCTTTCTCAAAGCGTTCACGGTGAAGCATGTTGTACTGAGGCTGTTCCATGAGCGGTGGTATCAGGTTGTACTGCCGTGCCACCTGGTGCGCCTGAGTGATCTGCTGGGCACTCCACTCACTGGTACCCCAGTAGAGGATCTTGCCCTGCATAATGAGCGAGTGCATGGCCCAGACAGTCTCCTCAATGGGCGTGTCCGGATCCGCGCGATGGCAGTAGTAGAGGTCCAGGTAGTCTACCTGCAGCCGCTCCATCGCCTGGTTACACGCCTCCCAGACATGTTTGCGGCTCAAGCCCCGCTGGGTAGGTTTCCTCTCTTCCACCGATCCAAAAAAGACCTTGGAGCTCACGATATAGCTATCGCGGCGCCAGCCGTTCTGCTTGAGCACCTCTCCCATGATGGTCTCAGCCTTGCCGCCGGCGTACGCCTCTGCATTGTCAAAGAAATTAACCCCGGCGTCGTATGCGGCCACCATACACTTCTTCGCCTGCTCTACCTGCAGCTGAGTACTGAACGTCACCCATGCACCAAAGCTCAGCTCGCTGACCTTGAGTCCCGACCTTCCCAGATTCCGATATTCCATGCTTCCTCCTGCGCCCGCCGGAGGGCGCACCTCTCAAGGTAGCAGAATGCTCAGCTGCCTTCCACCGCGGTTGCAAGTGCCAGTTCTATCATCTCCCGGAAACTGGTCTGGCGCTCGCCGGCAGGCAGCGAATCTCCGCTGACCAGGCTGTCACTCACCGTGCAGATGGCAAGCGCCCGCACTCCCGCCCGGGCGGCAAGCGTATAGAGTGCGTTCGCCTCCATCTCCACCGCAAGTACGCCGAACTGCGCCCACTTCCGCCAACCCTCAGGATCGTCCTGGTAGAACGTGTCCGTGCTGAAGATTCCGCCGGCGTGATAGCGCAGCTTGCGCTCATCGGCGACGGCACAGGCGCGACGGAAGAGGCCTGGATCCGCCGGCGGGGCGAAATCGGCCCCGGAGAACCGCTGACCGTTCTGGGCACTGTCGGTGCTTGCAGTCATTGCAATGACAATGTCACGCACCCGAACGTGCTCCTGATAGCTCCCGCACGAGCCAATCCGGACGAGGGTCCGGCAACCGTACTCGTTGATGAGTTCGTTCGCGTAGATGGAGAGCGAGGGGATTCCCATGCCGGTGCCCTGGATACTCACCGCGTGTCCGTTCCAGCTGCCCGTATAGCCGTACATGCCCCGCACCTCGTTGTAACAGACCGAGTTGGTAAGGAAGCTCTCCGCGGCAAACTGTGCGCGAAGCGGGTCTCCGGGAAGCAGGACGATCTCTGCAATATCGCCTTTGTTAGCGCCAATATGAACACTCATGATGACCATCATAGCCGGACGCTTCACGAATCGCGACCCCTCGGGTACTATTGGCTCGCATGAAGAAGCTGAACGTTGCCGTGCTCTTTGGTGGCCGGTCTGCAGAGCACGAGATCAGCCTGCTCTCCGCCCGCAATGTGATCGCGGGCCTCGACCGGGAGAAGTACAACCCGGTGCTCATTGGCATTGACCGGGAAGGCAGATGGTACCTCAACGAGGGCTCGCTTCACCTGCTCGACGAGGACGATGTAAGCCATATCCGCCTCAGCGAGGGAGCTACGGAGGTGGGGCTGCTGCCCACCGGACCTTCAAGCGCGTTCGTTGGCGCCGGGTCGCTGGTCGGACAGACGATCGACGTGCTGTTTCCCGTGCTCCACGGTCCCTACGGTGAGGACGGTACGCTGCAGGGGCTCGCGAAGCTCGCCGATATTGCCTGCGTGGGCGCTGGAGTGCTTGGCTCGGCAGTGGGAATGGACAAGGACGTGATGAAGCGGCTGCTTCGCGACGCGGACATACCAATTGCCCCGTTTCGCGTGGTCTACGGCACACGGCCCAGGCAGTTCAGCTACCATGAGATAGTGGAGGCCCTCGGTGAGCCAGTCTACGTGAAGCCGGCAAACATGGGATCCTCAGTGGGCATATCACGAGTCCGAACCCAGAGCGAGTACCAGGCGGCAGTCGAGGAGGCACTCCGCTACGACCGAAAGGTGGTGGTGGAAGAGCAGGTGATGGGACGCGAGATTGAATGCTCGGTTCTTGGCAACGATGAGCCGGTCGCATCAGTTGCCGGAGAGATTGTGCCGGAGGACGGATTTTACTCCTACGCGGCGAAGTACGTCAGTGAGACGGGTGCGAAACTCGTCATTCCGGCGTCGCTCACAGAGGCCGAGCTTGTAACCGTGCAGGACACTGCGGTGAGAGCCTTTCAGACGCTCTGCTGCGAAGGGATGGCACGGGTGGATGGTTTTCTGACCGCAGAAGGCCGGTTCGTGGTAAATGAGATCAACACCATTCCCGGATTCACCCGGATCAGCATGTACCCGAAGCTCTTTGAGGCCTCCGGCATCCCTCAGGGAGAGCTGCTCGACCGTCTGATCGAGCTCGCCATCGAGCGGCATGAGCGCGAGCGCATGCTCAAACTGACCCCGTAGCCGACGAACGCCTCCCGAGCGCCGCTACTCCCCGCTCACGCTGTCCACGTTCCGGAACAGGTGATGGAGTTTCTCCGTTACTGCCCGGTCAAGCGGAGGAAGCTGCACCGCCTCAATGTTCTGCATGAGGTGGTCGACGTTGCCTGTCCCGCTGAGCGTGACATGTACGGCCTCCTCGTGACGGACAAATCGGTAGGCTGCCTCCGCAAGCGTCTGCGCATCTGACTCACGAACCACCCAGCCAAGCGGGTCCGCCGCGGTGCCACCGGCCTGTTCGAGCTCCGCTCTCGAGAGGTGCCCTGCCCGGCAGAGCTCCTCTATCACCTCCACCAGTCGCTCCGTGCGGGAGAGCGCCAGCCGGACGGCGAACATATCGAGTACGCCGAGCCCCCTTCGCAGCGCGGTGGGCAACACGGTGGTGCGAGCCGACTGATTGAGCATGTTGTAGCCCACCATGATCACGTCCCAGATATCATCCTCTACCGCCCGGTTGAGCATCTGGTGGCTCGGGTCGGGGTTGAACGCCTCTGTGATACCGGTGGCGCGAATCTTGCCGGCCTCCTTGCAGCGCAGGAGAGCCGGCGCGAGCTCCTCACACAGCCAGTCGTAATTCGCAGCGGGCACGGCGTGAAAGTGACAGACGTCAAGGTAATCTGTGCGAAGCGCCATCAGTCGGGCGTCTACTGCGGCCTCCACCGTGTCTGCGGTTAGTTTCTCCCAGTGAGAGATCTTGGTGGAGAGCACGAGCTCCCGCCTCGGCAGCCCTTCCAGGGCCGAACCGGTAAGCTCTTCAGTTCCGTACGCCTCAGCGGTGTCCACGAAGGTGACGCCGTGGTCAACCGCGAGACGGAGGATTGTCCGTGCGCTCTGTTCATCACCGCCGGTGCGAAGCCCCACCCGGCTCGGCCCACCGGTGCCTATTCCCAGCGCGCTTACGGTAATTCCGGTTTTGCCAAGTATAAGGTAGTCCACTACCAGAGGTCCTCCACCATGGTGTCACGGAGATTGCGGAAACGCTCATCGGCTCCCAAAATATCCATAATCTCACGCCGAAGCTTCCGCCCTTCGAGAAACGCAAGCCTCTCCTGTTTTCCGGCCTGCTCGATGACCGCCTGCTCAATATGCCCCTTCTTCACCTCAACGGTAAGCGCCATACCTGCCGAGGCGTCCCGGTAGGTGCGACTGAATCCGGGCGTGTGACCGAACACCCACTCCCAGCCGGCCAGCCGCTCTCGCTCCGTTCTGATCGTCTGCGCATCAGGAAACCAGGCCGGTGGCGCGTGCGTGGCTACCCGCTCGGTATCACCAGAGCTGCTCGCAAACTCGCGCGCCAGCGCTTCGGTAACCGTGAAGACATCTACCGCTGCTTTCTCCGCAAGGTTGACCACCGTGCTGCGCACGCTAGCTATCGCCCGGGTCTGAATTTCTGTTGCCGGCGCCGCCAGATACGACACAAGCCGCGTGAGGTCCGCCTCCACAAGGAGCGTACCGTGGTGCAGAGAGTTCCCCCGTGAATGGCGAAACGCGTTCCCGGAAATTTTCCGTCCTCCCAGCACCAGGTCGTTTCGCTCATTTCGCGAGGCTTCTACACCCAGAGCTGCAAGGGAGCGCAGGACAAGGGTGAACTGCGCGTCCAGATCGTAGTGATCCTGTTGGGCCAGAAAGCTGAAATTCAGGTTTCCTGGATCGTGGTAGACGGTACCGCCGCCACTGATCCGGCGGACAAGTGGGAGGGCGGCCTCCCGCATGGCCGGCATGTTGCATTCCACCCATGGATTCTGATGCCGCCCGATCACAACGCATGGGTCGTTTACGTAGACAAAGAGGATTGGGCCGGTGGAGGCAACCAGGTCAAAGAGGAGGCTTTCCACTGCGGCGTTGGCATACGGATCGCCGGTTGAGGAACTGACGAACGGCATCTACGGTGCCGGATCTACACGCAGCTCCGCAAACACTCCGTAGTGGTCTGACGCATGCACGCCAAATGTGGGCCGGGCAAAAATCACCTGCGCCGAGCGAGCGACGATCCCGTTTCCCCGGATAAAGATGTAGTCGTAGCGTTCGCGGTTGCCGCCGTTGGGGGCCAGCTCGTGCGCGGCAATGTTCGTGTTGGTTGCGGCATCCCACGTGTAGCCGGGACCGCGACCAACGCTTTGCCAGACGTCAGTAAAGCCGCCTGCCCGCAGAACATCGATCTCAGGAGACCCAGGAAGGGCGTAGAGACTACCCAGGAGAATCACGGGGTGCTCACCGGCAAGCTCGTTTATAAACGTGAGCGTCTGCCGGGCCTCTTCCCGGCGGCGCTCGCTTCCGCTAACCGCCTGCCCAATGAGCGTGGTGAGCTCGTCTCCTGTGAGCTCGCCAGCGGCATAGCCGGTGACGAGCGCCTGCATGCGGGTGGTGTCTGCCGGCGGACTTGGAGTCCAGCGAGTAGTAAAGATGTAGACCGGGCGATCCTCGACTTCAATCTGAGCGGCAACTATCTGGCTGCCGGAGCTGAACTGAAAGGCGATAAGGTTTCCGGCCCCCGGCCCCACCAGATTCTTTGTGTTCAAAGCTTCCAGCGAGCGATTGATATCAGCAAGGATGACGCTTCCCTCACGCAGATTTGCAGGTAGACCTACCGCGCCAATGCGAACTCCCCCCTGCCGGACATCACTGATCTGGTCGTAGCCCAGCTCTTCTGCGATTCGATTGGCGTAGGAGGGAAGCGGGTTCGCCTCCTGCAGTGCCACCACGTCCGGGGCGAGCGTCCTGAGGCCGGAGACAAGCAGGTCGTAACGGAACTCTCGAGTTGCAGCGTCCTCGTAGGTCCCGCTGGAAAAGAACCCCCGGTAGGTCAGTCCGGACCAGACGTTGATGGTGGCAACAGTTATGTTTTCTGCCCGGACCCCGGCCGCCGCGCAGAGGCACAGCACGAGGAGTGCAATTCGTTTCATAGTTCCATTCTATGGAGCCGGATACGGTTTCACAAGCGGATTTTCCCGGTGCACGCAGGAGAGGAATGGCGCTACCTTCTGGAGCATGAGCCGTGAGCCAAAGCCACAGATGCTTGTCCTTCTTGGAAACACCGGCAACCGTTATGAGAAGACCCGGCACAATGTGGGTTGGCGGCTGGTCGAGCGCGAGCCGTTCAGCCGCGCCGCCGGTTGGCAGCAGAAGTTCAAGGCCGATTGGACAAAGGTCGTGCTGGGAGGTGAGTCCGTGGTACTCCTGCTTCCAAGAACCATGATGAACCTGAGCGGAGAGAGCGTTCAGGCGGCGGCACGGTTCTTTCGATTCGATCCTCAAGCGATCGTCGTTGCCCACGACGATACCGAGCTCCCGTTTGCAACGATCGAGCTGAGAAAGGGTGGCGGGTACGGCGGGCATAACGGGCTCAAGTCGGTGGCTCACTGCCTTTCAGACGGCTCCTTCTGGCGTCTTCGCATGGGGATCGGGCGGCCGCCGCACGGGGAGCTGCACGGGCACGTCCTGGGTCGCTTTTCCAGCGAAGAGGAGGCTGAGCTGCCTCTGGTGCTTGAGGCTGCCGCCGCAATGCTGGAGAAAGCGTTCGCCGACGGTTTTCCCAAGAGGCCAATTCGCCAAATGTGTCTTGAGTCGATGAAGGATTGAGCAGAGAAGCAGTTTTAGGCTACCATGGAAGGCGAGATGTCAAGTGGTATAGAGACACAGTACCATGTGCTTCAGTTCGTACAGCCTGACGTGGCGCGAAATCAGTCCATTAGTCAAATCGCGACCGAGTTCGCGTTTGTCACCAATGACGGCGTAATCTCCAACCTGGCTGACGACCTCAACTCTGCGGTTGATGTGGGGGCCGTTGGGGTGGTCGATGAGCAGATGCGAGTACAGGGGATTGTCTCCCGCGCCGAGCTGTTCTCCATGCTCGGCAGGCCGTTTGGTCGTGACGTGCTTGGTCGCCAGTTCGTCAGTGAGATCATGCAGAACACTCCCACTGTCCGCTATGATGCGAATGTATTCACCGTAGCTGATGAGATAGACTCCTATCTCCAGGCATCCGAAATCTCGTTCTTCCTCCTGGTGGATGAGAAAGAAGCGTTTCGCGGAATCTTCTCTACCCATGACCTCCTCCTGTACCTCTCCGACATGACCCAGCGGGACATCGCTCTTGCGCGAAAGCTCCAATCCCGCATTGTGCGCGAGCGCGACCTGGTTGCTGGGCAAACGTTTGAGTTCACCAGCTACTCGGTATCCGCCAAAGGGGTGGGCGGCGACTTCTACCGAATCCTCAAGGTGGACGACGATCGCTGGGTGATGAGTGTCTGCGACGTATCCGGCAAAGGGGTGTCCGCCTCCATCCTGACCTCTGTCATCTGGGGAATGATGAGCATCTATGACTTCAGGGCGGGCATCGGTCCCTTTATCACTCAGGTAAACCGGTACGTCATGGAAACGTTCGAAAGCGAGAAGTTTGTAACTGGAATTTTCCTGAGTTACGACGAGAAGGAAAGAACTGTTCAGCTCTGCGATATGGGCCATTCTCATATCTTCCTCTTCCGTGCCGGGAAGCTCCGGCGGGTGAGCACAAACAATCAGAACTTGCCCATTGGGGTACAGCCGGAGGTAACGCCCGCGCTTAGTCGCTTCAAGCCTCAGGAGAACGACATCCTCATGATCGTGACCGACGGGCTGCTCGAGCAGGAGTCGGGACGCGGTGAGGTTTTCTCACTAGAAAGCGTGGTCGAAATCCTGATCGCGCACCATCAGAAGCCGGTGGAGGCCATCAACGATCGCATCATCAGTGAGTTCGAAGATTTTCGGGGAAACCACCATCTCAATGACGATGTTACCTACATCATGGTGAAGTTCCGTGAACAGGACGTGGTGCTGTAAGCGTCGCTGCTACCGAAAGGTCTTGCGAACGGCCACCCTGTTTCGAGCGGAGTTCAGTACAACACCGTCATTCCAGTACTCGACGGCTGCGAACATGGCGTTCCCGCCGTCCGATTCGTCACTGCTGTCGGTCCGAAACGACAGGTAATTCATCATCTCGTCAAAGTCATGCCGCGCATAACAGTCCAGCTTTTTCTGATAGAATGCGTTCCACGCTTCAAGCTCCTGAAACCCCTCTCCCTCGTCCTCTACGACAAGATGAGCGTGGGTTGTCGAGAACGAAAACCAGACCTTCAGCGCCTTGGCTTTGTCATTGTGGTTGCCATGCTTCACACCGTTCTTGATGATCTCTGAAATCTGCTGCTCGAGCATGTTGATCTCCTGGATCTCCGACGGCGCCTCGTTGGCAATGAGGTTACTCAAGCGTCGGATCTGAGCAAAATCGATATAAAACGTCTTGTGATACATGCCTTCGGTCTTCTGAAGCCGGTGCTTGTCATCAACGATGATCCCCACGCGCCGTTCGCTTGACGGCTCATCCGGTATCTCACGCAGCCGCGTGAGCGCCTCGCCCAGGGTAGGCGCTATGGGAAGGAAGCCTTCCAGTCTGGTCAGCTTGATCACCTTCCGTACCGACCCGTTCACATTCGCGTAGAGCACGTGCCCGTTTCGCTTTTGGGAGCTTGTGTAGAGGTAGAGCAGGACACCAATCCCGCTGGAGTCCACGTACTCGAGCTGGTTTAGATCAACGGCAATTTTTCGTACCCCGTCGTTCCAGATTGTCTGAACTGCCTCGCGGAACTTGCTGGAGTTATAGAGATCAAGATCTCCGGCAAGCGTCACGACTGCAATGCCATTATCCGTTTGTACTCTCCGGACCATGTATTACCCTCTGCTCTGTTTCGCTTTCTGGAAGGCCGCCTCAAGGGAAGGTTCGATGGGGAAGAAGTTGAGGAGGCTGGTGAGCTCGATAACCTTCCGCACCGTTCCCGTGACATTCGAGAACCAGACCGGAATACCGGCTTTCTTCGCCTGGGTAAAGACAAAGATCAGGACGCTGATCCCACTTGAATCAATGTACTTCAGACCCTTCATATCCAGGATCAGCGGATGCGTTCCAGAGCCAAAGATCCTGGTGACAAGCGATTTCAGCTCGTGTGAGTTGTACATATCCATCTCACCGGTGACCTCAACAATATTTACTCCCGGCTGGACACGCTTGTGAGTGATTTCCATAGAACTTCCTTATAGTGGCTACCGCTTCTCTGTTAGAACTCTATGAGGTGGAGAGAAAAAGCGTTCACAATCTCCTCGAAACCGCTACTCTTCGCGATAGAGAAGACGATCACACTATGCGAATAAAGCTGATACCATCCGAGGAAGGCAGTGGCGCGTTTCTTCGCCGGGGAACATCACTTAAACGGATTGCACTTGCTGCTGGAGATCAACAGCTCGGGCTCTCGTTACCCCAATACCATGCGAACTCTATCCGGCAACTACTCGCTCGCGGGCTGATCTCGACCCTTGAACTGGAAGGTGCAGATTTTCTGGAGACCCGCTCAGAGATCCAGAGTCTCTGCCACGCGGTGGGTTCCGCGGCAATTCATGGAGCGTTTCGACGAGACATCTCGCGTGAGATCGAGCGACTCCGTTACCGGCTCAAAGGCTCCCCGACGGTTCCAGTTCCCGATAACACGGGCGTGACGGTTCTACGGTCGATCCTGGCGCCGTTTAAAGATGGTAAGCACAGCCGCCTGGTCGCGGCTGCGAGGATGCTCAGAAGCCTTCCGCCGGTGGAAAAGCGTGAAATTCACGCCCTGGTGCGCTCCGACAGCTCCGGTTCCGTTCTAAAGAGCTTGCGTGATGTGCTTGCTCACTCGGCGGACAGGGCCGACGTTCCCGAGTATCTCGCACTCGTCGTGCTCGAACTCGTAAGTTGTGTGCAGATTCAGACCATGCATAGCTTTGCAGTCCGCTCGGGCGTCTCTGATGAGACCATCCGTTCTCTCTATCAGGATCCTGAAACAAGAGCGAAGATCCGTATCCGAATGGAGGCCGCAGGGGAAACCAATGCCATCACCTGGAGTTTCTCCAATAGCGGCGGGCCTGGCTCGCGGACTACACGAATGAGTATTGTCATGACCGGTTCCGGCTCACCCATGCAGGCCACTTCCGCTGGCGTGCGGCATCAAAAGGGTGTGAATGTTGAAGGAAAGAGCTTGAAGGACTTTTACGAGGAGCTGGGTGCAGGCGGAGGCGTAGGTCTGGATCTGGGACTCTACTATCTCTCCTACCTTGAGAAGCTCTGCAGAACGGCAGATATTCGATTTGAAACGCAGGCCCGCGACCTGTCGAGTGGAGGAAAGACCATGGTGGGCGTGCGGCTCTACGTATAGCTCAGGCCAGCCGCGTCCGCCCGCGGAAGCTTCTCTCCAGCGTAAGGCGGTCGGCATACTCGAGGTCCCCACCCACCGGGAGGCCCAGGGCGAGCCGCGAAACCGAGAGGCCCCGCTCTTCGAGCAGCTTTGCCAGATAGAGTGCGGTTGTATCGCCTTCCACGGTGGGATTGGTGGCAACGATGACCTCTGTCACTCCGTCTGTACAGCGCTGCAGCAGTTTCGGGATGCTGAGATCGTTCGGGCCTACGCCGTCGATAGGACTGATCACGCCACCGAGGACGTGGTAGAGCCCGCGAAACGCGGAGGTTGCCTCCAGCACCGCCACGTCCTGCGGCTCCTCCACAACACAGATGAGTGCCCGTTCACGCCCCGGATCAGAACAGACCGGACAGGGGTCGCTCTCTGTATATGCGCCGCAGCGCGAGCACCGGCGGATTCTTGACTGAATAGTCTGGATCTCCTCCCCTAGTCGTGCTGCGTAGGCTGGATCTGAGCGGAGGATGTGATAGGCAAGACGGGTCGCGCTCTTGGGGCCTATTCCCGGAAGTCTGCTGAGAAGCTTGACCAGACGCCCTATGGCGTCGTCTACGGCCATCAGCCGGCCCCGAAGAGTCCAGGCGGAAGATTGAGCCCACCGGTTACCGAGCTCATCTCCTGCTGCACGAGCTCCTTCACCTTGTAGACAGCGTCTGTCGTGGCGGCAAGGACCAGGTCCTGCAGCATCTCAATGTCGTTGGGGTCAACCGCGTCCGCAGAAATGGTAACGGCGGTGACGCCAAACTCTCCCGTCATCTCCACCTTGACCATGTCACCGCCGGCGGTGCCGGTCGCGGTGATCTCCTTGAGCTTTGCCTGCGCGTCACCCATGCGACTCTGCAGCTGCTGTACGTTCTTCAGGATATCCATTGGGTTCATGATTCACCTTCCACGATTTCTCCGCGAAACACGCGTTTTACCATTTCAACTTTCTCGTCACTCTCACCTTCTGCCTGAGGCTCGGGAGAGTCTGCATCCACGAGCACCCGTACCAGCACCGGTCGGTTCAGTACCTCCGCTGCCGCCTGGCGGATCACCTCTTCCTCACCCCGGGCAGCATTGGCCGGATACTCGCTTGAAAACACTACCTGGAGCTCACGGTCGTCAAGTCGCCAGGCCGCCGCACGTTCAAGGCTGGTGCTCAGGGCCAGGCGTGAAGGGCGAATCCGCTGAACAATGGCTGACACATGCTGAGCCGACAACCCGTGCGCAACCGACTCATCCGCCTGGTATGGCTCGTGATCGTCCTCCGGTACCGAACCGGCGGCCGCGGTCTTATCCGGCACCGTGCGGTCACCGGGTGACCGACTGACCGGCTCGCTCGTTTGCCCATCACCGGCCGGCTTATCCGCGGTTGCACCGGTCACAAGCCCCTCCCGCAGCTCCTGCATACCCCGCAAAATCTCCCGATGGGTGATGTACTCACGAAGCTCACTCAGGCGGGTCAGGGCAAGCTCCAGATCAAAGCGCGGATTGAGACTATAGCGGATGGCGCGGTAGAGCGAGAGTGCAATCTCCAGAGCGTGCTCAATCTGCGCATCAGTGAGGGAGCGGATAATGCGCCCGGAGAAGCGGTCGGGGCTGTACCCAAGCACCGCTTCCTTGTGGATGCCCTTGCGAATAAAGAGAACAGTGCGGAAGTACTCGGCAAGATCTATGGTGAACTGTTCCACCGACACGCCGAGTGCCAGAATGTCATGGGTAAGCTCAATGATCCTACGGGCATCACCCTCGGCGATTCCCTCGGCGATCTCGTTGAGGTGATCAAGCCCCACGAGCCCGAGCTTCTCACGAATCTTCTCCAGCGTGAGCTCACCTTCGGCAAAGCTGATCACCTGGTCGAGGAGGGTGTAGGCGTCGCGAAGCGAGCCGGTCGCCTCTTTGGCCACCCAGAACAGAGCGTCGTCGTCCGCCTGAACCCCCATCTCGTCGACCACGCTGCGAAGCATCTGCTGGATCTCATCAAGCGGGATGAGTCGGAAGCTGAACTGCTGACAGCGAGAGCGAATAGTGGCGGGGACTTTGTGGATCTCCGTGGTGGCAAAAATAAAAACGATGTAGGGGGGCGGCTCTTCAATAGTCTTCAGCAGCGCATTGAAGGCGCTGTTGCTGAGCATGTGGACCTCATCGATAATGTAGATCTTGTAGCGTGAGTTCGACGGGGCAAAGAGTACCTCGTCCTTGATCTGGCGAACGTCGTTGACGGATGTATTGCTCGCACCATCAATCTCGATCACATCAATCGCTGTTCCGCGGGCGATCTCCTCGCTCCCCGGGTACTCATCACAACCATCCGCTCCGGGCCCGTGCGGACAGTTCAGCGCTCGGGCGAGGATACGCGCGGCTGAGGTCTTGCCGACTCCGCGGGGACCGGAGAAGAGGTAGGCATTTGCGATCCTACCGGAGCTGAGACTGTTCTTGAGGCTCGCGACCACAAACTCCTGCCCGACAAGACCGTCGAAGGTTCGTGGCCGTTTTCGTGTTGCTGTTACCTCATAGTTCATGGACAAAGAAAGACCCCTCCAGCTCAGACCAAGTACACCGCGGCGCCCTGACCGGTCGCGTACCGCTGCTTCCTTCCGGACCTGACGGGGTTCGGCGATAGTAAGTCGCACGGGTCCCGGCCCTCAACGCTGGAGAGGCCGACGGAGAGAGAGGGATTCGAACCCTCGGTACGCTATAAACGCACACACGCTTTCCAAGCGTGCGCCTTAAGCCGCTCGGCCATCTCTCCAGCGGGCCCCATTGCCCGGTGAGGCGGAGAGGGAGGGATTCGAACCCTCGGTACCGCAGAACGGTACAACGGATTTCGAGTCCGCCCGATTCAACCACTCTCGCACCTCTCCGTAGTGGATGCCCAATAGTAATACAACGGGTATGGCAGATCAATAATGGGTGTCACGAACCGTGCTGATTCACCCCCCTCCCTCGTATTGCCAGATCGTTCACTTTCAGCAATGCTACACCACGGAGGCCCCCATGGAGTTATCGTGCATTTCCGTCCCGAATCCGCTTTCCTACCTCATCTGCTACGGCATTCCAGACGTGGAGAACAGGGGGTACTCAACCGACTACCGCGGTCCACTCTACATCCACTCGATTGGTCGTCACGCCATCTCCGGGATGCCCGATCTTTCCGAGTTCCCGGTGCCGGTCATCCAGGAGTTCGACAACCTGATGCAGACGATTGGTCAAATAGAGGACGCGAGCCGGTACGTGAGCATTCCGGAGAACGGGATCACCGTGGCCCTGAAGGATGAAAACCTCCACACAGACCGGGCGGTCGCCGAGTACACGCTGCTTTCCGATGTCTATTCGGCTTACCGCGCGGATCCCCGCAAACCGTTCTTTCACGTTCAGGCGATCATTGGCCGTGTGGATCTGGTGGACGTGGTGAACAACAGCACCAGTCCCTGGGCACGCTCCGGCTCGTATCACTGGGTGTTCGAGAACGCCGTGATTGCGAAAGAGCCGATCCTTCACGTTTCGACCAGCCGAACGGGACTCTGGAAGTACCGGTTGAATGACTGATTCGCCGCTGATCGTCATTGGCGGAGGTCCCGCCGGCATGATGGCGGCAGGGCGGGCAGCAGAGCTTGGTGCACCGGTTGTGCTCCTTGAGAAGAACCGTCGGCCGGGAAAGAAGCTGCTGATTACCGGCGGTGGCCGGTGCAACGTGACCAACAACATAGATGATCGCCACACGCTGGTCTCTCGCTACGGCGGCGAGGCGCGGGGGCTGCACAGTCCGTTTTCTCGCTTTCCACCGGCGGCGATGCGAAGCTTCCTTGAAGAGCGTGGACTCGGGACCAGGGTGGAGGATGAGGATCGGGTCTTCCCTGTCACCAACAGCGCCGCGAGCGTTCGCGACGTCCTGGAACGATACCTGCAAACCGGTGGCGTACAGGTCGAGTGCAACCAACGGGTGACAGGCCTGCGCGTGGCAGCCGGATCGGTGCAGGGGGTGGAGCTCCACGGCGGTGAGACGCGACCCGCCTGCGCAGTCATTCTGGCCACCGGCGGCATGTCACGTCCGGAGACCGGGTCTTCGGGGGACGGGTTTCGCTTTCTCTCCCGAACCGGACACGGCGTACGGATCCCCGAGCCGTCACTGGTGCCGATTGCGGTACGCGAACAGTGGATTGCACGACTTCAGGGGGTCTCCCTGGCGGAGACCAGACTCTCCGCCTGGCTTGACGGGAAGCGGCAGTTCGATGGGGTGGGAAAGCTTCTGTTTACGCACTTTGGCCTCAGCGGGCCACTTACGCTGAACTTGTCACAGCGTATCAACGAGCTCGCCCAGGGCGGACCGGTGGAGCTCCAGATCGATCTCTTTCCAGCAAAGGACGGGGGAGAGGTAGAGCGGATGCTTCAGACCATTTTTGACGCAGAGCCGGGGAAGAAGCTTCAGAACGTGCTGGGAAGAGTGGTGCCCACGCGAATGGCGTCAGTGATCCTGGAGCGCACCGGTGTGGATGGACAGACCCGTTGCCACTCGGTGACCCGAGAAGCCCGGCGCGCAGTAGCAGCAACAATCAAGGCACTGCGCATGACGTTCGCATCCCTTCTGGGTACAGAGAAAGCGGTGGTATCAAGTGGCGGACTCTCGCCGCAGGACATTGACTTTCGCACGATGGAGAGCAAACGGGTAGCCAGGCTCTTTGTCACCGGCGACCTGATAGACGTGGACCGGCGAAGCGGCGGCTACAGCCTGCACCTCTGCTGGGCGACCGGGTGGGTTGCCGGGGAGAGCGCGGCAGGGGTCTGCGGCCGGCCGACAAGGGGGTAGCCGGAGACCGCGAGCGGCGTGCCGGGCGGCGCGGAGCAAGCCCGGAGAGCACGCCGCGCTGGCGCGCCACAGGCGCGACACGCGGGCTCAGGCGAGGGGGAACGGAGACTGTGAGGATTGCCGACGGCAGTGAGAGAAGCAAAGATGCCGGCGGCGTTCCCCCTCCGGGCAGGGGGCACAAAAAAACCCGCCTCTCCTGAAACCAGGCAGAAGACGGGTTCTATGCCCAAGTGGACTCGAACCACCGACCTCCAGGTCCGCAACCTGGCGCTCTATCCAGCTGAGCTATGGGCACGTGAATTGACCGATGCCAATCCGACGGAGAGGGAGGGATTCGAACCCTCGGTACGCGTAAACGTACAACTCCTTAGCAGGGAGCCCGATTCAGCCACTCTCGCACCTCTCCAGTAACTGATCTATGTTGCGGAGAGAGTGGGATTCGAACCCACGGAGCCTTGCGGCTCAACGGTTTTCAAGACCGCCTCTTTCGACCACTCAGACACCTCTCCGAATGCTGAACGGCTCCTCAATATAGCGTTGGGGTATGCAGGTGTCAACGCGGGCGCTCAGATGCGAGGTCGCGAAGTCGCAAAGTCGCGAGGACCCCGCAGGCTGCTACCCGCGGGGCGGATAGCCAAACCGTTCGACGTAGGCGCGAACCTGCGATACAGCCTGGGGGTCTATCTGCCCGGCGTACTGGTCAAGCAGGCGCTGGTTGTAACGGAGCCCGGAATAGAGGACCCAGAGCGCCTTGTTCGCTCGCTCCCTCCCGAGACGATCGAGCCACCAGCGCGGTTGTCCGGCGCCCAGACCGATCGCATCATCGCCCAGGGAGGCGTACAACTGATGCGCGCTGACGTGAGCCTCGCTGAGGGTACGCAGCCACTGGCCCTCCACCGGGGTCCCGCTCTCCAGCCATTCGGGAATGGTCAGCTCCTGGCCGGGAGTGAGGAAATCCGGATCAACCACCGCCTCCTCATTTGCCTGATAGATCAGCGGCCAGAGGTTGGGGTCGCCCCAGTACGTCTGCGAGAGATCGTTGAGCGTATCGCCTCTCTGTACCACGTAGCGGCGCTGAGGAGTGATGTTTGCCGCCGGCGTCGGCCTCGGCGACTCGTCGGTCGGGGCCGATTGTTGCTCTGGTTCTGGTTCTGGTTGCGGTTCCGGTTGCGGCTGAGGATCTGCTGCCGGCTCTGGTTGGGGCTCTGGCTCTTCGTCTGCCTCTGCCTCTGCCACCGGGACCTGGGGGGCCGGTCGGTCTGCGGATAGCC
>CAZREG010000050.1:0-20333 GCA_964599075.1 uncultured Spirochaetaceae bacterium
TCGGCTCGTCGAATCATTGTGAAGCTTCCATCTTCCTTCAGCAGAAACTCCGCACTTCTCAGTTTGCCGTTGTAGTTGAATCCCATCGAGTGGCCGTGGGCTCCCGAGTCGTGGATCACCACCAGATCTCCCACCTCTATCTCCGGGAGAACCCGGTCAATGGCGAACTTGTCGTTGTTCTCACAGAGGCTGCCGGTTACGTCGTACGTATGAGTGGCGGCTGCGTTCTCCTTGCCAAGCACCGTAATGTGATGGTAGGCACCGTACATGCCGGGCCGCATCAGGTTGGCCATACTTGCATCCAGCCCCACGTAGTGCTTGTAAGTCTCTTTGACATGGCGAACCCTTCCCACCAGATAGCCATGAGGCCCAGTGACACAGCGGCCGTTCTCCATATAGATTCGCATGGGATCAAGACCAGCGGGCCGAATCATCTCCTGGTAAAGCTTTCTGATGCCCTCCGACACGCGCCTGAGATCAACGTTCTTCTGCTCCGGCCGGTAAGGAATGCCCACACCTCCACCAAGATTCAGGAAGGAGATACGTACCCCGCTCTTCTCCCTGATCTCCACGGCCAGTTCGAACAGGAGCGCGGCGGTCTCCACAAAGTAGTCAGGGTTGAGCTCGTTACTGGCAACCATGGTGTGCAGGCCAAACTCCGTTGCGCCGAGCTCGGCTGCACGTGCGTATCCGGCAATGATCTGTTCACGGGTGAACCCGTACTTCGCCTCTTCGGGCTTTCCTATGATGACGTTTCCCTCTTTGAGACTCCCGGGATTGTACCGCATGCAGATTCGTTCAGGCATTCCTATGCCATCGTGCAGGTAGTCTATATGCGAGTAGTCGTCCAGATTGATAATCGCGCCAAGCTCCTTCGCTTTGGCAAACTCTTCAATGGGTGTGTCGTTTGAGGTGAACATGATCTTGTCACCGTGCGTTCCCAGTTGCTCGGCCATGATGAGCTCTGCCATGGATGAGCAGTCGTAGCCCATGCCCTCCGCGGCGACAATTTTCATTACTTCCGGATTGGGGAGTGCCTTTACCGCATAGTAGTTGCAAAAGCCCTCCGGAACCCAGGCAAACGCATCTGTGAACTCGCGCGCCGTCTCGCGAATCCCGGCTTCGTCATAGACATGAAACGGTGTAGGATGCTGCGCTGCCAGCGCTTCTATATCGGCCCTGGAAAAGGGAACGCTCTTATCTGCCATGAGGGAAAGAGTAGCTATGCCGGGCGCCCCCGGTCAACGCCGGGAGGCTGCAACTTACTTCGACTGCATGTCGTACACGCCGTCCCAGTCCCTGCGAGGCGCCTTCTTCATAAAATCCGTGCAGCGCCGCTCGTAGAGCCTTGACGGGCCGTCCTCCGGGAACTGCTCGAGCAACTGTTTGAACAGCGTCTGTGCCTCGCCCCACGCTTTTTGCTCAAAGGCGGTGAGCCCTGCGTTGAAGGTCTTGAGCTTCTGTATGGTCTGTGGATCACTATCCACCGGCGCCCGCAGGTCTACCAGCTCGTACAGACGGATAGGCTCGGTGACACCAACCACCCGGACCCGGTCAAGCTTGCGGACGGTGAAGTGCTCGTGCCGACCGGTCTCCTCATAGGTCGCCTCGCTGATCATGATCCAGGTGCCATAGAGTTTGTTCACACCCTCCAGGCGCGCGGCAAGGTTCACGTTGTGACCCATCATGGTGTAGTCCATCCGCTTCTCAGTGCCCATGTTGCCCACAACCATCTCTCCGGTGTTGATGCCAATCCGTGTCTTGAGCTCCGCCGGGGCAAGGCCGGAAGGCACAAGCTCACGGTTCAGGATCTCTTCCACCTTCTTCATGGCAACCGCTGAGCGGCAGGCGCGAATGGCGGCGTCTTCATAGCGGATTGGAGCACCAAAGAAACTGATGATGGCGTCGCCCTCATACTTGTCTATGGTGCCGCGCTCCTCCAGGATGATGTTGCTCATATCCGTGAGGTAGCGGTTCAGCAGCTGAACCAGTTTTTGTGGGTCATCCTTTAATGCTTCACTGATGGTGGAGAAGCCCTTCACGTCCGTGAACATGGCGGTCATGTTCACCTTCTCTCCGCCCAGACTGAGCTTGGCCGGATCGTTGACAACCTGCTCTATGACGTCTGTTGAGAGGTAGTGACCAAACGCGTTTCTTATGTAGGTCTTCTCCTCGTTCTCACGGATGAACTTTATGATCGTGAGGACGACGAAAGTGAGGACGACACCTGCCACCGGGGTGATGAGATTGAGATAGGTGCCGGTAAAGACAAAGAGCGCCACGCCGGCTGCCGAGAGAATGAGAACAATCCCAAGGCCAATGAGGATGCTCCACTGCGGTCCGGTCTTTCGAATTGCTGCCGCGGTGATCAGCGCAAAGCCCAGCAGAACAAGCACACTTGTCCACCACGGAAGATCGTCCAGAAAGTTCTCCTGCAGGATGGTGTTGGTTACCGCCGCATGGGTACCAACATTCATGTACTCCTCGTCAAACGGAGTAACACCGATATCTGTGGTGGACGTCCCTACGTGACCAATAATGATAAAGCTGCCGGGCAGCGCATCCCAGAGTGTCTCCCGGTTGGCAATGAACTGCTCGTGCAGCTGGCGTAGTGCGGTGAAGCTGAGCTCCACATCCGTCCCGATCTGCCGCAGCTGCGGGATGGCCTCTTCAGAGAACTCTCCGGAATCAATGGCAACCTGGAGTTGCTCCAGAAAGACGTCCAGCACATCCGAGTTCACGTAGTCGGCAAGAGTCTCAAAGAAGATCTCCCGTGCGGCGGCCCAGTCGGCCAGCTGCCCGGTTTCTCCACCGTCCAGCACATCCTGTTCCACGGCCAGAGCAAAGTCGTACGCGGGCAACAGATTGCCGGAGTCCGCGTAGAGTCGACCCAGGTTTGGCTGAAGCACCCGCAGCAGATCAATCATATCGTCTTCGGTGAGCCAGTCGAAGACCACGTTCCAGAAGCTGAGATGGCGAAAGCTGTCCAGATACTCGGCCTTGGGCCAGTTAATAAGCATCCTTCCGTCGGTAGTAACCGGGATTCTGATGTCCCGTGGCGAGTCCTCATCCGGATGCCGGGCGCCCACCAGGACAACCTGGTCGTTCTCAACCACCACTTCCGGCTGGCCAAGCCATTGCAGAAGCGGTTTTAACACGAGTTGTGCGTAGTAGCGGTCTTCCACCCGCGCAACCAGGTCTATTCGCCGGCGAACACCGTCTGCGTCAACCACAACGTTGGGGAAACCGGCGCCCCGCGCTCCATCAAGTACCACGGGGATGGCGGGCCGAATATCCTCACCAGGACGGACCGGGGTATCGCTGCCAACAGCAATCTGTTGCAGCGAGAGCCGTCGCGCAGCCTCCTCCCGGTCGTACCGGGCAACTTCGTCGTAGTCCAGAATATTCACGGTGAAGAACGTCTGACCATGAAAGCGTGCCGCCTGACCCAGGAAGGCGTCGTTATCCTGCACAACGGAGCCCACGCTGCGCAGGAGCTGCGACTGCATATCCTCCATCTGCGCCGCCCATCCGTCCACCAGCTCATCCGCATCCTGAAGCGGCCACTGCCCCTCCTGCAGTGCGCCCACAAACTGGCGTACCTGCGCAACGGATTGCTCTATGGAGGCATCGAACTCCTCGGGAAGCCGATTTCGGAGGAACTGACCGTCCACTGCCTGTGGACTCGTGTCCACGTACTCAACGTCAAACGTGACGTAGGCGGCGCCGAACTCGCGCAGCCGCAGCAGCCCGCGGGCGGCGTAGTCACGGCTCCATGGCCACAGACCAACGTTTGCAATGGCAGTGTCGTCCACATCCAGCAGGAGAATCTCCGGGCGCTCCTCAATGGGAGGCCTGACATGAAGCAGCAGGTCATAGACTCGCTGCTCGGCGGTTGTGAAGAACGGGACAAAGTTGAGCGGGACAAAGATAATGGCAACAATAAAAGGAACAATGAGTTCAAACCGGGCTTTCCGCATAACGACCCCCGCTGCGGATGGTACTACAATTGAACCGGCTTTGGAATATGAGTATTATAGGAAGCAGTTCACCCTGCAGGAGAACGCCATGGCAAAAAAACGGCTACTCGTCTTCACCGCGCTCCTTTTGGTATGCGCCTGTCTCGCTTTTGGTCAATCGAATGATCAGATCGATCTGATTCTCAACCAGGAAACCGCCTCCATTGGAGCGGCTGCCTATCTGGCCATGAGCTCAGCAGGGCTCGTGGAGGATGGAGCAAGCTTTGCTCGCGCGGTCTCCGTCGCGCAGGACGCGGGGTTTCTGGATGCAGCGGCTGCTGCAGATGCGCCGGCGACCTTTGGCCAGTTCGCCCACATGATGATGGGCGCTCATGAGGTCTCCGGAGGAGTGATGTATCTGCTTCTCCCTGGACCTCGCTACGCTGCTCGCGAGTTCGTGTATCAGGACTGGACACCGGTTCACCGCGGCCCCGAGGACCAGATTGACGGACAGTTCCTGATCCGGGTCTCCGGCCGGTTCCTGGAGAGTCTGGAGGCTTCCCTATGAGACACTCAATGAAAAAGATTGTGCTGGTTCTGCTCACCCTGCTTCTTGCCGTCTCCACCTCAGCGCTTGATCGGGCGTTCGACTGGGGCGGCTACCTTGACAACACCACAGGCATAGCACTGCCGTCGGCGGTTGGGAACCCGGTGGACCTTGTTCAGTCGACCACCGTTGCACTCTGGGCTCAGGCGGGACTTGGTGACTGGGACTTCGACACCCAGGGTAGCTACTCCTACACTCCGACGGTACCAATTCTCTTTGAGATCGATGAGCTGACGCTGGCCACGGATGTTATTGCCGGGCAGTCCTGGGTTTCCACCGTGGGCCTGACCGTTGGTCGCACCCGCTTTGTGGACCCCAACAGCGCGTTTCTGTCCGCCACCCTGGACGGGCTGCAACTGCAGCTCAGCGGGGCACGCAGCAGCCTGCGACTGAGCGCCGCCACCAACGCGCTGGCTTTCCGGCCCTCGAACCCCGTTGTGATCAGCAACCTGGACGCCTCTCCTATTGCGAATCAGGATGCACTCTTTGCACCGCCCCGGCTGCTTGTGGGGCTCGATTTCCGGGCGCTCGAGGTTGTTGGCGGACAGCACCTGAACCTTGGCGTGCTGGTACAGGAAGATCTGCGACCCGAGGCGCAACTGACCGATCCGTTCACGGACACCAGACAGCTCGACGGCGGCGGACGCCTTGATACGCAGTATGTCAGCATCGGCCTGTCAGGAAGCCTTGCGCCGGGTGTGTTTCAACGCGTGTACTACACGCTTAACACCGGACGCACCCTGAGCTTCGTGGATGATGCGGAGAGTCCAACCGGAAGCTGGTATGAGTATCAGTTTGTGTTCGGCCACCTTGCCGGTCTGGAGCTGACCTGGTTTCTGCCGGAAGTGATGAACTCTCGGGTTCGCTTTTTTGGGCAGTTCTCTTCCGGTGATGCGGATGCAGAGGACTACATTGAAGGTAATACCGCCGGAATGTCCACTTCATTTATTCCATTGGCACCACCGGTCATTTCTAACACTTTTACTCTGAAACCCGGAAACTCGGCGCACGTGGGTGTATCATATAGTGCACGGCCGCTTGCTGCCGTCTTTGCAGATGTGCTGCAGGCGGAGGCAAAAGCGGTCTTGTATCTCAGAACGTCGGGATCCGGCGCGGTTTCTGAACCAGGCGTCAATCCTGACAGCGACGGGGCGTACGTGGGAAGCGATCTGAACATCGTGCTCACCTATCAGCCCCTCAGCGACGTTCGACTCGTCCTTGCAAATGGGGTGTTCCTGCCCAACGCTGACGTGATGAACGCCGGAAGTAATAATGTGCAGTATCAGGGAACGTTGCAGGCAGTTCTCCGTTTTTAGCGGAGCTGCGGGGAGGAGACCATGAGACGAGCGATTATTGCGCTCTTGCTTCTGGCCGTGGTCATCACGGGAGTAAGCGCACAGACAGCCGTTGTTGAACAGATCAACGGCAAAGTGGAATACAGGATAGGAAACGGCGACTGGCAAGCCGTCACGGTTGGGCTGGAGATTCCGCTTCAGGCAACCATCAGCACCGGTTTTGGTGCAACGGCGGTTCTCTCGGTCGCAAGCTCGCGGATACAGGTGGCACAGCTCACCAGGCTGAGCATTGAAGAGCTTGCGGACAACGGGCAGACGGTGAGTACGGGCGTCTTTGTTCCGGTTGGAAGAGTTCGCGCCAGCGTTCAGGAGCCACCCAACCGATCAACAGACTTCCGTATTCGAACAGCACAGTCAACTGCTGCCGTTCGTGGTACGGAGTTCGAGACAGACGGCTGGCAGCTGGCAGTGAGCGAGGGAATCGTGGAGTTTGCCAACCTGCTCGCTCAGAGCCAGCTCGTGGGAGCGGGCGGTGTCAGTGTCATCACCGACGGTGAGCCTACTGACCCCATTGATGAGCTGAACAGGCTGGCCGACATTGGAGATGGCGGCGGTCCCGGAGACTTTGAAGGCGGTCCGTCAGGCTCCGGCTTCATTACGGTACGCTGGTAATAGGGGGCGTTATGAAGATCAAACAGATTATACAAACAGCTATACTTGCGCTGGCCGTTGTAGCGGTCAGCGGCTGCTACCTGGCTCTGGACAACGGCTCGGGAGAGGTAGGCATTCTCCTCCCTGATCCACGGAGCGTAAGCGAGTCCGCCCCGGCTGAGTTGGCCCGCATCTACGTCCTCAACGGCCCGAATCTGGTGCCCGTTGGTGACGGCACTGACTACGCAGAGTTCGAGCTTGCCCCTGCAGAGGGCGAGAGCCTCACTGAAGCAACCGTAGGCCCCGTCCCCTCAGGCGGCGGGTACCAGGTGGTGCTGGTGTTTGGGAATGAGGTGACGATCACGGCTGATGAAGAGATCCCGGATGTCGGGGGAACCGGATTTGTACCGGTTGACTACGCCGTGAGCGGAGTCTTCTCCGTGAACGCCGGTGAGGCAACCGTCACTGACGTATCACTCGCCGCTACGCCATTCGTGACAATAGACGGCGCAGATACACTGGGTGAAGAGATTTCTGGCATTGTCTTAGCCACCGGGGATCTTTACATAGCCACCGAGACCTCGATTTTGGTGGCCGACGGCGACTTGAATATTGACACCGTGATAGGCTTGAGTCCTGGGGAGGTGGCCACCGGCATCTCGTACGGCGCCGTCAACGCTGGTGACGCGGCATACGTCAACACCAACTTCGGAGTCGTGCCAATACGAAACGGGGTTCCAGACTTGTCGTTTGACGCCAACATTCCGGCAGGAGTGGGTACCATACTTGATTCCGGCGGACTTATAATCAGTGGCACCGCATACGGGTACCTCCAGTACTCAGGTGGGATTACCGGATTCCGGCAGCCAACTACGGCCGCGCCCGGAGTAGCGGATTGGATGGAACCGGCAGATCTCAGCGAAATTGTTGTCGGGGCGGCCGTCTATGACATGGCAGTCGCGCAATATGACAACGGTGGGTCCAAGATGGGTGGCTTCTTTGCAACCAAGCTGGGTGCGTTTCTCCTGCCCCAAAGCGTTCTGGACGACCCCACGATAGACACGACGGAGAAGGTACTTGAAGAAGCAGTGTTCTTCAGCTCAGAAGTTGGGGGGAATAAGGCCACCATTACCCAGATTGCGCTTTCCGGAGATAGTACGGCACCCACGTCTCCTGTGTATCTGGGGACCAAGCGTGGGGCCATCAGAACGACCATTGCTGACGTAGTGATCGACGGTGCTGTGATTACCGGCACGCCGATCGCCGGCACGGCGAATCAAGAAGTCATTGAGATCCTGATGGGCGGAACGTACGTGGTGATCCTGACCGACCACTTTCTGACCTACTCGAATGACTCAGGAACCACGTGGGACAGTGTTCCGGTGTATGCCGGTGCCTCTGGGCCCGTTAAGGACGTTTTCCTCGATTTCACCAGTGGCAAAGTACTTCTCGCCGGGGAAACCGGGCTATCAGCGATTGATATCTTCTGAGGGTGCATATTGCGTGATCAACGCGTGATCAGAATCCAAAGAGGGCTGCCGGACGGCAGCCCTCTTTTTGTCGTTTGGTCATTCGAGGAACGTGAGTGCAGTTGAAATGGAGTCCGTTTCGTACGTGGGACGAATCGAAGGGTCGCGCGGCCGATTGCGGACGTTCACCCAGATGGAGTCTATACCCGTGTTTTGTGCACCCAGAATATCTGAACGCAGTCCATCGCCAATCATGACGGATCGCTCCAGATCTGCGTCGGTGTCCGCAGCGGCCATTGCAATCCCGAAGATCTGAGGATCCGGCTTCTGCACACCCACCTCTTCACTGACCACCACCGCATCAAATAATTCGCGGATACCGGCAGCATCTATGCGCGGATGCTGGACAGAGGACAGACCGTTCGTGAGCATCACCATAGAGCCGGTGGGATCAAGAGATTGAAGTTTCTGGTAGATGGAGTCGAGCGCGCGTCGCGCGCCCGGCAGGAGGTGCGCAGATTCGCTCAGGTGTTTCACGTAGGTGTCGCTCACCGCTTCCGGCTCAGCGGTAACTGAGAGCAGAGAGAGAAGCTCAACAAATCTCCGGACGCGGATTTCACGGCTTGTTGCTCTGCCTGCCTCGTATTCAGCCCATGCGCGTGCGTTGATCTCGCGGAACTGAGGCATGTAGCCGGCGAGCGGTTCGGTATACCCGAGTTCACGCAGTGTTACCGCCAGTGCGTATTCTTCGGCTGCATAGAAGTCGAAGATCGTGTCGTCCGCATCAATCAGGACAGTGCTATACCGCATAGGAACTCGGGGGTCGGGCCTACTGAAAACGAAAGCCTAGCTTGGCTCCCGGGGATCCGTCGGCAACGTTCCACGAGCCGTGAACTTCAAGAACAAAACCACCAAGGACCAGATCCACCCCGCCTGTTAGAAGCAGGGAGAGGTCATTGTCTACCCAAGATGCAACGGGTGCATCAGCGTTGTACTCTGCATCAACATCAGATCCACCATTATTGTAGCTGATAAATGCCCCAAATCCGCCCCCATCCGGGCCACCGATGTTCCCGGTGAAGCTGGCTAACTGGTAGTAAGGGGAAACACCAATAAAGGGGGCAAAGACACCAAACTGCTTGCTAACCTGGAAGTCGAATCCAAAACTGTGAATCGTACTTCCCATCAGGAGATCACCCAACAGAAAGAGCGTCCAACCGTTTGGTAGATTCGTGCTTCCATACGTGCCGTCCGGATTTCCCGGGATCCCACTCTTGTCGACGGGTGTGCCGATACTTCCGAGGCCGTATCCCAGCTGAAAGCCGCTGAAGCTGTAGCCACCGCCAATGGAGATGGCCGGGAAGGCGCCCTCTTCTTTGAGAAGGCCGTAGCGTACGCGGGTTCCCGCATGGAACGCGTTGAGGGTGATGTTGTCCACGTCCGGGACAAGGCCTGTGACCGCATCTGTGATGAACTGGGGGAAGCCGCTGAGGTCGAACATGAGCTCCAAGTCTCCGGGAAGCCGGAATCCGCTGGAGAGCCGAAGGACGGGGACAGGAAAGAAGTTGCGGATACCGTCGTAGAATCCGCCAACATCGGCGGCGGTGAGCTGCTCGTCCAGAATGTTTGGAACGTCGAGCACCTCGAACGGGTTGTCGTCCGGGTCCGTGAACGTGAAGATGCCTCCCGTGAGGATTGCACCGGTTGAAATGGTGAAGAAGAAGTTGGAATCTTCCGGATAGACTGCGGTGCCGGGGAACTGACCCCAGATTGCCGCCTGGGCCAGGTCCGGGAGAAGTTCCTCACCAAAACCGTAGATGAATGTGTCAAAATCCTGGCCAAGGAGCTGCAGGTCCAGCGCCGGTGCAGTAAAGGCAATGACGAGGACAAGACAGAGAGCCAGCGCTATTCGTTTCATGGCTATACCTCTTCCGGAAGTCTTACCATAAGAGTAACGAATCCGGGGAATTCAATCCACTACTGAGGACCAGGGAACCAGGGGTCTCGTTCGCAAATCCGAGGCGCAGCGCCGTAACACTACCCATCTTCTCCGGCCGGCTCTACTGAGCTCCGAATCCGGATTATCTCCCGGTTTACTTCCCGCAACTGCCCTTCAAGCTCCCGCTCGTCTTCAGTGAGAATCTCTATCCCCAGTGCAGTCCCAAACCCGGCCAGCGAAAGCCCGGCGGTAGTTATCGCGACAATGTCCAGCACAAGCACCTGGGTTCCCAGGCTCTCTCCCTGTTCGCTGAACGGGGCGTCGAGGTATCGCTGCCAACGTTCACCCGCCAGATAGAAAGCGGTCACGCTCGTGATTCCGCTCAGGGCCCCGACGGCAAGTCCTACGGTGCTCCAGAGCGAGCGGGACGGTTGTAGCTCCGGCAGTTGATTGATCGCGGTGACCAGGCGTGCCCGCTCAGTGTAGAGGTTCTCCAGCGCCTGCTCCCGTTCCTCTGCGGTGAACAGTATCTGCCCGGTCGGCAGTCCGGTGGGTTCCGGTGCGCTCAGGCCATAGACAAGTGGAATACCAATGCCAAGAGCCCCAACGGCTACGCCCCCAATGGTCAGGCTGAGAATCTCGTACCCTCGCCACGCCTGGAAGAGCTCCTGGGCCGCTGCGGGGTCCGGCTCGTTCAGCCAGCGCTGAAAGTCACGCTCGGCAAGGCCGTAGAAAATTCCGGCAAGCGCGAGCGACATTCCCCCGGTTGCCGAGAGTGAGCCAATCCACGCGTTGAATGACCGGCTCTCTCTTCTGAAGAGGTTCTCGGAAGCGGGGGAGAGCGGCTCAATGAGTGCGGGCTGGGGCTCTATCTGCGGAGACTCATCCTGCGCAAGAAGCAGGAGGGCACGGCCTCGGGCGGCAAGGTCCTCTGCGCCCAGAACATCGGCCCTGTCTATCAGGATCTCCATGGCGTCCAGGTCTGCTGCAGTGAGCGCTTCCTCGTTGAGGATCAGCTGTTCGGCAACCACCACCGCGTCAAGCAGTCCAATAACTGAATCTATTTCATCCGGTGGCGTGGTGAAGGGAATGGTCTGTGCGCCGAGCATGCTTGTGATCAGCAGAAGGCCTACGAGTGTGAGGGTGCGCTGTTTCACTCTGCTTCCTCCTCGAGCGCACGGAGCTCCTCAATATCCTGCGCAATGTCCTCAGTCGTGAACAGCGGGTCAACAAATGTGATCTGTTGCAGAAGCTCGACCGCATCTCCATAGCGGCCGAGCCGAGTGTACATGTCTGAGAGCGACTTCAGCGCTCGATCATACACTTCCACGGCAGGATACTCTGCAAGAAGTCGCTCCCACAGGCGTGCAGCTATCACGGTATCCCCGCTCAGGCTGTAGATCTGTGCACTCTTGTAGAGCGCCTGCGGCAGGAACTCGCTCTCTGTGCTTTCGGCGATGATGCGGCTGTAGTTTGTCAGCGCCCGCGAAAGGTTTCCCGCCTCCAGGGCTCGATCTCCCTCAAGATAGAAAGACTCCGCCTCTGCCGCGGTGAGGCCCCTTTCGAACAGGTCTATCTGTACCCGGTCCGTGTAGCCGGCTTTATCTGACTCGAGCGCTATCCAGAACCCGGCGGCTCCCACGGTTGTGGCCCAGGCGGCAATAGACCCCGCAGAGGGAAGGTAGCTGGTGAAGAAAGAGCGACCATCTGAGACGAAGGCGTCCTCAACGGTACTGATCAGAGCCGTCAGTCCGGCGGCAATGGTCATGATCCGCACCGCACTGAGCGCAGACTCCTGGGGGTAGACCGGGGAGATCCGCAGGGCGGACTCTACCGTTGCAAGCTCGTAGGTGCCCGAAGGCAGGATCAGTGTGGAGTCCTGGCGGGTGAGCCGCCGATCATCCAGAACTGTTTCAGCGGCTGAGAAGCGGGCAACGAATGCCGAGGGCTCCAGGTTGAACGAGACACTCTCTACCACACCGTCCCCCAGTGTTATGCGAGTATTCGCACTTCGGTGTCCCGGTTTTGACACGTTGATCTCATACTCACCGGGAGGAAGGTCACGCACTATGAGCGGCGTCCCGCCCCGCGCGCTGCCGTTGATCGTGACCTCTGCGCGGATAGGGGCGGTACTCACGAAGAGCGTGGCCTGACTGAAGGCGGTGGCCGGCAAGCTCAGAGCAAGCAGTAAAGAGAGAAGGCGTGGGGCTCTCATGGGTCTGTATACCCTCCTGTGTCCAGCACACTCCGGTTTCCCGCCTCGTCAATGACGACCCAGGTGACCGTAACCGAGACCGGTGGCACGAACTCATTGGCGTTCCAAACCCGGAAGCTGTTACCTTCGATCTCATCAATTCCGGCGACTGGTGGGCGGATGCTGCCGCCGACAACCGCGAGAACTCGCTGGGGTGAGAGCAGACTGGGATCATAGGTTGGGTGGCCGGTGTTCGCGGGGTCGTAGTCAACCGTGACGTCGAGGGCGAGCGTTGAAGCCGAGGAACCGAACGGAGGGTTGAACTGGGCCGGCGCAACGTTTGCCGGCGGCGTTCGGTCCACAAAGAAGTAGTGCGCCTGCGCAAGAGTTGGGACTTCGTCCTCGCCCGAGCCTCGTGAGGTGATCACACTGAACACCATTCGAAACTGGCCTTCCCCCAGAAAGCCGAGCGAGATAAGGCCGTCGTCCTCAGGATTGACCCGAACCGCCTGCTCGGAGAGATAGATGTAGTCGGCTCCGTCAAAGACTGAGAGCTCCCATTTCAAGATAGACCCGGGTGGAAGTCCCAGCGCACGAAACGGGATGGTGATATCACTGTCGTTGTAGGCCGGTTCCAGCCCTATATCAATCTGGGGAGTCTCTAGCCTGAGCAGGCAGGCGCTGAGCGTCGCCGCGCTGAGCAGCGTGAGAGAAGCCCGGGCGATCCTTCGTATACCACGCATCACTCAACCTCCAGTTTGACCACGGATACTTTGGTCACCGCCCGTGCCTGAGTCAGGAAGGTATCATCTCCTGAAGCCTGCACCGCAAGAAAAAAGGGTTCAGCGATCGGGTTTACCGTTGCGGATGCCTCCAGGACCGGGGTGCCGTCCCCGGAGTAGAACCGGGCACTGATCGATCCGGTGACCGGATCAACATCCATCTCGAGCAGGCCGTTTTTACTAAGAGGGTCGGAGTACGGTTTGGAAGAGAGTGCAGCCGTGTTAGCGCTTGTTGCATCCTCACGGATTCGCAGCTCGTCGGTGACCAGACCGGCCCGGAACGCAAGTTCAACCGCGGGTCCAAAGAGGACGGTATCCGTTGACTCCCCGGATGCAAGCACAATCTGGTAATCAAACAGATACCCGTTCTGGTCCGGCTCCAAGGCTCCCCGAAGCACATGGTAGGTCACCGCAACGGTGACCGGACCCCAGAGGGGACGGTTGGAGAGCAGGAAGTTGCCTTCGGTCAGGGAGATGAAGCTGCCGCCATGGACAACAGAACCCGCTGAGCCGGTAGTAGTCCCGAGTATCCAGCTCATCTCTTCCCCGGTGATCTCCTCGTCGACAGAGGACCACTGAAAGTCGTCGTAGAGGTAGAGTTCCGCAAGTGACGGCAGCATATAGTATTCGGGACTGAGCAGCGGGGCGCAGCCGGTGGTCAACAGCGCCAGCAGAACCAGAGCAACGGACCGACCGCCGGTGCGATCAACTCTTGTCCTTCGCCGTATCAACAATGTTCCCCAGGGAGGTGTCGACCGCATCTTTGTTGCCCTCAGTGAATTTGGCGGAGATGGTATTGATGCTTGGAAGCGCTTCAAAGAAGGCATCAACAACCTCAGGATCGAACTTGCTTCCGGAGAGCTCACGGATCTCCTGCAGGGCGTTATCCTGAGTCCACGCGTCCTTGTAGATTCGTTTGCTCGACAGTGCATCGTACACATCCGCTACAGCAACTATGCGGCCGTAGAGGGGAATCTCCTCCCCCGCCTTGCCTTTGGGGTTGCCGTCTTTGTCCTTCTCCAGAGCCTCACCGGTCATGATATCGATGTGGCCCGGATATCCGGTGCCGTCCCAGTTCTCGTGATGGTTCAGTGCAACCTCGAGCGCAATCTGGTCGAACTCGCTCTGCTTGTCACTGAACAGACGCGCCCCAAGCCAGGTGTGACGCTTCATCACGTCGCGCTCTTCTTCGTCGAACCGTCCCGGCTTCTTTAATATGATATCGCTTATTGCAACCTTTCCCACATCGTGAAGCATGGCCGCCATACGAAGGACGTCGCGGGCGTGCTCAATCTCCTGCGGGTCGGTGTTCTTTTTAATTGCATACCGCTCGTAGATCTCGAGAGCGTACCCAGCCACACGGTTGACATGGGCGCCGGTCTCCTTGGGATCACGCATTTCGGACATACCGGTCATCCGCTGGATCAGGGCGCGCGTCATCTTCGCGCGGATGAGGGCGTTGCTTGCGTTTGCGGCAAAGTGCTCTGCGACCTGCTCATCATCACTGCTGAACGCGATGATGCGACCAAGGGAGTCCATCTTGTTGATGAGCTGTAGCACGCCAAGCGTCTCGCCAATCTGGGTTCGCAGGGGAATGGAGAGCGTTGAGACCGTCTTGTAGCCGGTTTTCCGGTCGTAACTTGGATCAAACCCGTACGGAGCACCTTTGGGGATCTCGTAGACGTTGCGTACGTTGACCGTCTTTCCCGTCAGTGCCGCGTATCCGGACGTTGTGCCGGATCCAATGGGTATGCGAAAGATGTTGAAGATGAGCTTCTCGCCGGGCTTCAGGTCTCTGGCCATGGTATCGTTCTGCGAGTAACTGACCGCCAGCTCATCGCCATCCTTGATGTAGATGCTGCCGGCATCCGCACTCAGGACCTTCCGGGCTTCAGAGAGAATGGTCTCCAGCAGAACATCGAGATCCTGAATTCGGTTGAGGAGGGAATCAACGCCGAGAACGTTTCTAAGTTTGTCCTGCTTGCTCTGCTTTTTTGCCATACCTGTTGGTACTCCGACGTACCTCGTCCTCAATTGTAAGAGAAAGCTGACTGGATTTCAGCTCTCTTTTCCGTGATTCTCCTGCATGTGCCTGATGGCAAGGTCCCACTTGTAAGTACAGCCGCGTGGATCACGGGTAACCACTCGGTACAGGGTGTCATCCACATAAAACTCAAGGCGCTCCTTGTTCTGAATATTCGCGCCCTGGATGGCTGAGAGCGGGAACGTTCGCTGCCTGCCGCCCGGTTCCTCCGCCTCTATCCGGTCCCGGTAAAGGGCGATCGAACCGCTGAGAAGTGGCTCCAGCGGCTGGTCCTGGAACCCCTTCTGGATGTCAACCGAATCCTCGAACATAAACGGCGTCTCCTCACTGCTACTTCCGTAAGCACTCAGCTGTTTGCGGAAAACCTCCTTTTGCCAGACGTTCCACTGGTGCATGGTGTCAAACTGCAGCTCCCCACGGTGTGAAGCGAAAAAGCCGTACAGGTCCACCCGTACTGCGTACCCGCATGATTCGCAGCGCAGCACGTTTCCATGGGAGTGCAGGGTTCCCAGGGACTCACAGCTGGGACAGAGAAAGAGCGCAATCTCCATATACTCCGCCCGCTCCCTGCCGACGAAGCGCTGGCGACGGACCCGGTTTTCCTGGAACTCATTGTGGGAGAGGAGCGACCGGACTCGCGCATCTACCTCGCCCACGGTCGCCGCCTTCAACTGCCCGGTCGTAAACGCCAGCTCGTAGCGCACGACAATCCTGCCGCGCCGCGACCTGCGCGCCCACCGGGGTTTGGTGAGAAAGGAGCCGGTCAGTTTTGCAATCACCACCGGTATCTTCAGCACCTTGATGAGCTTCGCTGTCGCGTAGACTATCGGCAGGCTCGCACCGTCCCAGGAGCTCTGCCCTTCCGGAAAGATCCCCACGATCCCGCCCTGCTTGGTCACCCGCATGATGTTGCGGATCGTGTCCATGTCAGACATGGCTTTGGTCTTTGGAATAGAACCGACCAGAGAGAGCCCAAAGTTCACAACGGGATTGCGGAAGTTGGCGTCTGAGACTACGTAGTGGATTATTCCGGGGACGAACCGCCCCACAAAAAATGGATCGAGTACCGAAATGTGGTTCGCAAGCAGGAGGTAGGGTGGCTTGAGATTCTTCAGCAGCTCCCGATTCTCAGCCCTCACGTGAAAATGCCCGGTCAACAGGCGTGCAAGGGTTGCCCGGAGAAATCTGTTGAAGCCCTCGGGCGCGTGTACCTTTCGTTTTGCCCGCCGCTGGGATCGCCTTTGGCGAGCGCGCTTCCGTTCCATCGCGAGAAGGAGTATAGATAAAGCCGGGCAAACCGACCACCCCGATTGCGCAGATCCCGTTTGTCGAATAGATTTGCTGGGACATGAGCAACTCGACCGGGCGGGTCACTGCCGGCGTTTACTGCGCGGTGTCGCTCGCTGTAGCCTACATTAATCTGGGGAGCACGATCGCTCTTGGAACGCTCTCCTGGGCAGACGCTCCGCTGTTTGCGGTGCTCGCGCTGCACGTTGTCTGGGGAGTCGTCCTGGTTCTCAGCTCAACCGAGTACCGCAGACTCTCCCAGGGAGCACTGCGGCGGCTCTACTTCATGCCTGAGCTTCTTGGCGGGCTCTCGCTGCTGCTCTTCCTGTTCAGCTTCATCTACGCTCTGAACGCGAACATGGACTACGTTCAGCGGTTTGTTCAGAGCGGCGGAGCGCTGCGAATTGCCATTGATACCCGGACCGAACGGTTGCTGGCGTGGGCCCGGATCTTTCCGCTCGTGGCCGTGGATCTTGCCGTATACTTTTTTCTCCGTTTGGGACGTTTCCGTGCCGCGCTTGTTGCCTCCAACGGCGGATACTTCAACAGGGATGTTGTGATCCGTCCGTGGGCGCTTGTCTGGGTGCTTACCTCTGTCCTGCTGAGCACCATCGCTCAGCCGTCGTTCGTGAATCTGGACGGCATTGGCCTTCTTGGATGGGTGGCGCTTGTGCCGCTCTTTCTGGTTCTCAGATCAGTTCGGTTTGGCCACGGGTTCTTCTATCTGGTGCTCTACGGAGTACTGAGCACACTGCTGTCGAGCTACTGGCTTGGCACCTTCAGTCTGGTAAGCCTTCAGATTGTTGTGCTTATCTTCCTGGTCTACTATCTGGTTTTTGCTCCGCTCACGCTGGGGCTCTACCGGTTCATGAGACCAGTGCGGGTGCTCGTCTTTCCACTCGCCTTCACGTTGTTCGAGTATCTGCGGTCAATTGGCTTTCTGGGATATCCCTGGGCTCTGACCGGGCACTCCCAGTACGCACTCGTTCCACTCATTCAGCTTGCATCCGTGACCGGTGTCTGGGGGATAAGCTTTATTGTCCTGCTGGCCAACTCGGCTCTTGCTGAGTTCATTGGCTCGATCGTTGACCGCCAGCAGATTCGCCGTGAACGCCGCGGGGTCCGGCGCGCCTTCCGTGCGCTTGCCGTGAGCGCGGCAGTGGTGGCTACGGTTCTGCTTGCCGGAACGATCGCACTTGCCGTTCAGGCCGGCAGCGACCGTCCGTACCGGACGGTGCGAGTCGCCCAGGTGCAACAGAACAACGACCCACGCCTCTCCGCCTACGAAGAGACGTTTGAGACGCTCCGTGAGCTGACGGCGCAAACGGTAGCCGAAAACCCGGATCTGATCATCTGGTCGGAGACGGCGTTCGTTCCGAACCTCCGCCGCTGGGCTGATGATCAGTCAAGCCGCAGGCTCCATACCCTGGTGAACCGGTTTCTCTCCTATCAGGAGGAGCTGGGGCACTGGCTGCTGACTGGAAACGACGACTACCAGATTGTGCGCGATGACGCGGGGCGTGAGTTGGAGCGGCTCAACTTTAACGCCGCAGTCCTCTTTGATGACACCGGACGCCGTACTCAGACCTACCGAAAGATGAAGCTTGTGCCCTTTACCGAGCATTTTCCCTACCGTGATGTGTTTCCCTGGGCGTACGAGTTGCTGCTGCAGTATGAGGTGACCTTCTGGGCGAAAGGCGACGAGCGGACCGTGTTTGAGCACCCGCTTGTCCGTTTTTCCACACCGATCTGCTACGAAGACGTTTTTCCAAACTATGTCAGGGGTTTTGTGCTCGAGGGTGCCGAGTTGCTGGCGAATATCTCTAACGACTACTGGTCCCTGACTGAGGTGCAGGCGAAGCAGCACTTTGTTGCCGGACTGTTCAGGAGCGTTGAGAACAGGCGGCCGGTGATACGTACCACAAGTTCCGGCCTGACCGGTCATATAGATGCATACGGCCGGGTGCTTGCGACGGCACCCTACTTTGAAGAGACTACGCTGGTGAGTGAGGTTCAGGTCCTTGAAGATCAACCGCTGACCCTCTACACCCGCTGGGGTGACTTCTTCCCGCCGGCGGTGGCGGGTACGCTGCTTGTGCTGCTGCTGTTCTCCATTCATCCGGGCCTGCGTGGAGGGGAAGATGAGCTCACGGAGCGGAAAAGGCGATCGCGCCGTTCCTATCACTCCGTCTCCCGGCCGGGCGGGGTTCCCGAACAGCCGGTGGAGGATGCGACTGGTGAGAAAGCCCCGGCGGGTGATACGGCCCCGGCGGGTGAGAGACGCAAGGCGCGCAGACGGCGTGGAAAGGTTGACTGGCGGGCCATCTGGGACGACGAGCAATAGCGCAAGGAGTGTCAAGGAGTGTCAAGGAATGATAGGATGCCGGTGGAGGCCATCATGAAGACCGGATTGCGCGTTGTTCTCTCCTTGCTGCTTTTTGCTCTCCTTTCCGCCTGCGCCGGGCAGGAGCCGGCTCCTGACTCACCTGAAGAATCGCTCTCCGGGCGGCCGGGGCCGACTGTTAGCTTTCTGACCGGAGATGGAACCCGGTTGACCAATGGGCAGACCATCACCCTTGCAACCGGCGGCTCACCGGACGGACGGCTCATTCCACAGTCAGACGAGCCGGACGCCACCCTCTACGTGACCAGAGACGGAAGTCTGCCGTCTCCGCAGAACAGCTGGAGTGGACCGATCGACCCGGCCGACCCCCCGGTAATAAGCGCCACCCTGGAGTCTGCCGCAACCTATGCGGTGGTAGCGGTTGTGGACAGTGTGGCAACCGACCCGGTTACCGTGCGTGTCCTCTGGGAGCACGAGGAAGATCCAGACGTTGCCGTCCCGGTCTTCTCCGTGGGAGGCAGTTCAGTCTCAGGCTCCGTGACTATTCCGGTTTCAGACGGCGATGACCCGGCGACCCGGTTGGCCATTGAGTGTAATTACATTGCTGCTACGCTTTTTATCACCCGAGATGGAAGTCCCCCGAGCGCCGACAACTTCTGGGAGTCGCGCCGTTGTGACGGAACCTATATCTGGTCGCCCGAGCCTACCGCTGCCGACTATCGCGTGATCGCCGTGTGGCAGGGTGTCAGCAGCCCGGTCGCGCGCCTGGCGGTCACCTGGGAAGCCTCTGAGTAAGAAGCTCTACCCGGCGGTTCTGCCACTGCTCGCTCGCTCGCCGGGTGACCGGCTCCGCTCCGCCAAGTCCTTCAACCTCGATCGTGACCGTATCAATGCCCCGCTCGCCAAGTTCCCGGAGGAGTGCCTGCGATACGGCATTCGCCCGTTCTCGGCTGAGTGTTAGACGTGCCCCCGCGTTCCCAAAGAGTGCGGTGTGTCCACGGGCGACAAGTGCGGGCGGCATCGCGTCTGAGTCGGCGATCCTTTGGGCAAGCGACGCCACCTGAGCCTCTGCCTCGGGAAGGAGCAGAGCGCTCTCCGGTTCGAAGTAGATGATTGTCTCTACCGTCAGAGCTTCTGCCTCCGGCTCGCGAGCGGAGGCTCCGGTCTGTTCGCGGCTGAGCGCTTGATCCAGGTCCACCGCCCCCGGAATTGACCGAGAGCCGGAGGTCGGCAGCCGCAGATCCGCGGCGGCCGCAATATCGCGTGTAAACGGGCTTTGGATTGCGAGTGCGGTTGCTCCGGCAGCGGCAAGGATGAGAAGCAGTGCCAGCAGAACCGGCCAGAGGCGGCGTTTATGAACCTCCGCCGGGATCTCGAAAGATCGTTCCTCGCGGATTTCTCCCTCCACTCGCAGTGTGACGTGGACCAGCCCGCGAACATCTGCAGAGAGAATAATCCGGGGCCGCTGAGACGCCTTGCGGAGGTGGTCCAGATGAAACGTGTGAATGTGCTCAAGGTACCGGGCTCCCCTGAAGAAGAGCTCAATTGAAGCGTGATCCTGGTCCGGCAGCATTGTCGTCAGGTTTAGCGTGCCACCCTGGGATTCCCGGAGCCGTGAAACGGGGACGTACTCTCTGTTGTCTACCAGCACGACTAACCAGCCAGCCACCTCTCTATTATTCACACGCGTTGCCCCTCTGTCGACTGAGGGATCTGTCGCAGGTGACACAATGAAGCTTCTTCCCGTAGAATGGGGCCGTGT
>CAZREG010000051.1:0-20246 GCA_964599075.1 uncultured Spirochaetaceae bacterium
TCGGCATAGTCAAGGCAGATCTGACAAACCGCGGAGCCACCGTAACCGATTCCGACCTGCTCATCGCGGCTACGACGATGGAACGATGTAGCTTTCTTGTGACAGGAAACATTCGGCATTTTCAGATGATCGACGGTCTGGAGATGCGGAACTGGCGGGCGCCCGGCAGCCGTGCTTGCCCGGGAGGATGGCTTGATCTATTGTAGGCCGTGATGACGACGCCCCTGCATATCTACCAAGGCTTTAAGTTCCTCAAGCGCAGGCTGCTGGGCCGCGGTTTTAAACGATACGCCGGTTCGGTTCTTGAAGTCTGCAGACAGATAGTGGAGGACAATTGGAACGGTACCTACTTCGGCTGTGGGACGGGAAACCACACCATCGTCTACCTCCGCGACCTATCCATCTCTGCCAGAGCTCTCGTCAATACCGGGTTCAAGAGAGAGTTGCAGGCGAGTCTCCGCTTTATGCTCGATCGGTTTCGACGCAGCGGCAAGATTACCACCACCATCGACGAGTTCGGCATTGCCTACAATACCTTCGAGTACGCCTCCGACTCGGTTCCCCTGGCTCTCCACGCCCTGAGGGTTAGCGAGTCCTGGGACACGGTCAGGCAACACCGGGAGTTTCTATCCCGAGAGATTCTGCGCTTCTACCGAAACGTGGTACACAAGGCAAGTGGTCTGGCCAAGGTATCTCGGACTTTTTCGACCGCCAAGGATAACCACAAGCGTCCTGGGTCGACCTACGACAACATGAGCATTCTGCTCCTCGACCGAGAGCTCGACGCACTCGCTTCTGTCGGCCTGGGGCTCCACAATCCGTTAAGGCGCTATGAGGGTCTGGAGGCGAAAGTCATCGAAGACAGCTGGAACGGAAGCATCTTTCGGGACTACCCCGGAGCCGGTGACTACGTAGCGGCAGACGCCAATACCTTCCCCTACTTCTGGGGCGCCGTAACCGACAAGGCAATGATGCAGAGCTCCATGAGAGCTATACAAGGAGCGGGACTCGACAGACCAATTCCACTTCGATGGACCGCGGTACCGGTCGAAAAGACCCGTAACAATCTCACACGACTCTTCGCGCCGAATTACCAGGGAAACTCCTGTTGGACGCTCCTTGGTGGTGTTTATCTTCGGGTCCTTGAAATGGCGGAGGACCAAGCCTTCGAAGAGACCGCCAAGCTGTACCACGACCTGATCGACCGAGAGCGAACCTGCCTAGAGTTGTACCATCCGGGCGGCATGCCCTACGAAACCCTGTTCTACCGAACGGACGAGGGGATGCTCTGGTCTGCCGTTATCTACGACGTTCTCTCCCGGCGAGAATCGTGGAAGCGACGCGGCTCCTCCGGAGAGACGCCGGCGGTTTTGCCAGGCGGCTAAGGGGCGAATTGGTAGCCAAGCTGCAAGGCGTGGCGTCTCTCCTCTCCGATTCCCGACCCCGTACGACCTGCTTTCCCTTCAAGCTACCCTGCTTGGCGGTCGAGAAACCACGTGCAAAGGCGATCAGACGGGCACCGCAACTGTGTTCGCGTTGCCCACCGTGACGAAACAGCGTACCTTCGGCCGGTGAATCAGAGAACCCTGCGCCTTGGCACCGAGCCGGTATTCACTGTGCTGAGCCGGCTTGCCCTCCCGGCAACCGCAAGTCTGCTCATAAACGCGACCTACAACGTAGTTGATTCGCTCTTTGTCGGGCGTCTTGTGGGCACGGTCGGGCTGGCAGCTGTTGGACTCAACTTTCCGCTCCAGATTTTCATCATCTCTGTTGGCGTTCTTATTGGGGTGGGTGGCTCATCCCTTATCAGCCGTCGGCTTGGTGCCGGCGTGAGCCATGGCGCGCAGCGAGCATTTGCGAGTGCGGTGCTGCTGATTCTTGCCGGTGGCCTGGTCATCGCCACGATCGGGGGCTCGTTCTCTCGTCCCCTCTCCCGACTCATCGGCGCCTCGCCGGCGGTGCTTCCGTTCGCGCACGACTATTTTCTGGTCACCGCCCTTGGCGCACCCTTTCTGATCGCCAACCAGGCGCTCAACAACATCGTCTATGCAGAGGGTGCGGGAGCTGTTGGTTTTCTTGCGCTCACACTCTCGAGCATCGCAAACATCCTGCTCGACTGGCTCTTTCTGGGTCCGCTTGGAATGGGCGTCCGCGGTGCGGCGATTGCAACAGTGATCAGTCAGGCCGCCGCAACGCTCTTTCTGCTCTTCTACTTCAGCCGCTCGGGCAGTCAGCTTTCCCTGGCGCTGTGCTGGTGTAGAGACGACCTGCGGGAGATCCTACGCATTGGGAGTGCTGCGGCGCTGCGCACGGTGAGCGTGGTCATCATGGGGCTCGTCATCAACCGGTCTGCACTGCGGGTCGGGGGTGATCTGGCGGTTGCGGTTGCGTCAGTGGTCTTAAGGGTAGTGAGCCTGGTCGTGCTGCCTGCGCTCGGCATCAATCAGGCCTACCTTCCTGTCGCAGCCTACAACTTTGGCGCCCACCAGTTCGATCGTACCGTTCGGGCTACCTGGCAGGCGGTGGTGATGGCTCTTGTTGTCTGTTCTCTGGCCAGCGGCGCCATTATCGCGTTTGCCCCGCAGATTGCTCGTGCCTTCAATCCGGACCCCCGGTTTGTCTCTCTGGCTTCCGCAGGATTCCGGACCGCGTTTATGCTCACTCCACTGATCATCTTCAACCTGGTTGCCGGCGGTTTGTTTCAGGCACTTGGTGAGGCACGCATGAGTCTGATCGTCTCGGTTTCACGTGTGGGGTTCTTCTTTGTTCCGCTCCAGATCATCATGCCGCGATTGTATGGCTTACCGGGCATCTGGCTCGCCTTCCCTGTTGGAGAGGTTCTTGCCATGCTGTTCGCAGTTGGATTCGCGCTGCCCCGCCTTCTCAAGCTCAGTCGCCCGGCGCCCGCTGCCGGTGATTAGCGAGACCTGCTCCCTATCAGATTCTTCGACCGCGCCACAGAAAAGCCGCATTGTGCTTCATGGCTGAAGTGGCGATAATGGAGAAAGGAGCCGTTCATGCGTATTTCCGCGAAGCTGACGATTATTGCGGTGCTTGTATCCGCGTGTCTTATTCTTGTGGGCGGTCTGGGCTATCTATTCAGCCGTCAGGCCATCACCGAGCTGACAACCGGCAGCCTCTCCTCCGTCCAGGCCTCAAGGGCCCGGGAAATAGACCGCTACCTCAAGACCATTGAGTCGCAGGCCATCGTTGAATCAGCGAACCTGATGACCGTCGAAGCCATGGCGGCTTTTGGTGGTGCCTTTCAGACCTACGAGGGCGAGCTGAACGGTGAGCAGGACGATCAGGGATCCTCACTCGCCGCCTACTACGCAGCCGAGTTTCTGCCCCGTCTTGAAGATTCCCAAGCCGACCCGGTTGGTGATGCATTCCTTCCTGTCACGCCGGTTGCCCGCCGGCTGCAGCGAGCCTACATCTCTGCCAACCCGAACCCGGTCGGCAGCAAGGATGCGCTTCAGACGGCAGCCGACGGTACCCGCTACGATACGGTGCACGATCGGTACCACGAGACCTTCCGAAGGTTTCAACGAGAGTTCGGGTACTACGATCTCTTTCTGGTTGAGCCCGGGGGTGCTCATATTGTCTATTCGGTGTTCAAGGAAGTCGATTTTGCGACAAGCCTTCGCATTGGTCCATACGCTGAGACCAACATTGCCCGGGTTGCCCTTGCTGCGCTGGAATCTGATCAGGCAGATGCCGCCGTATTCGTGGACTTCGAGCCGTATCCGCCCTCCTACTATGCGCCGGCAGCGTTTGTGGCCTCACCGATCGTGCAGGACGGGCGCACAATCGGTGCACTGGTGCTTCAAATGTCGATCGATCGTCTGGTAGATATCGCGACCGGCGGAAGCGGTTGGAAACAGGAGGGTCTGGGAGCCACGGGGGATGCGTACGTTGTCGGGACCGATCGACTCATGCGAACCAATAATCGGCTTCTGATTGAGGATCCGCAGCGTTACCGGGAACAACTGGAATCCACCGGAGTAGATGAGGTCCAGATTGGCGAGATTGACCGTCTTGGTACATCTATTCTGCAGGTCCGTGTACCGAACCCGTTCGTATCCAGTGCTCTGGCTGGAGAGAGAGGTACAACTACGGGTCAGAACTATCGCGGGGAGCAGGCGCTGTTTGCGTACGGCCCCGTTGGTGCCGGAATATTTGACTGGGCAATCGTGGCGGAGAAGGAGCTTGCCGAGGCATTTGCGCCGGCCCGCCGGCTGCTGCTCGCTGTCGGGCTTTTGGTGCTCGCGGTGCTGCTTGTCATGGCCCTTATGACGGCCCTCACCAGTCGGTCGATCGTGAGCCCGCTGTCGGCTGCCGGCGGCAGGCTGTCCTCAATCGCTGAGGGCGGCGGCGACCTGACCGCGGAGATCCTGGTACGAGGGAACGACGAGGTTGCCGAGCTCTCCGCTCACTTCAACGAGTTTCTTGGGAAGCTGCGCCACATAGTCCGATCGATCCAGAGCGAGGCGAGGAAGGGGCTGCAGGTCGGTGAGTCGCTGAGCTCGAACTCCAGCGAGAGCTCTGCTGCAATCACCGAGATCTCCGCCAACATCGTTTCCATGGCCGACCAGATAGGCGGACTTGATGAGGAGATCCGGAACGCGGGAAGCGCCACCCAGGCGATCGCACGAACGACCGGTGAACTAGGAGATGCTGTAGAGAATCAGTCTGCCTCCGTTCAGCAGTCCACAGCAGCAATTGAGCAGATGTCGGTCTCTATTCAGCGTGTGGCACAGACTGCCGCTGAACGCCGCTCGGTGACCAGTCATGCAGCCGAGCGCGCCGGCGAGGGCACCGAGCAGGTGCGCCAGACGCTCGCGATAATGGTGGATCTTGCGCGATCGGCTGAGCAGATGCTCGAGACCACCCAGATCATCAATCAGATCGCCGACCAGACGAATCTTCTGGCGATGAACGCGGCAATTGAGGCAGCCCATGCCGGTGAGGCGGGTCGCGGATTCGCCGTTGTAGCCGATGAGATCCGAAAGCTTGCGGAGTCGACAAACGAAAACGCAGAGGACATCTCTACGTCTCTCCAGGAGACGGCAGACCGGATTACCGAGGCGCTTGAATCGACCCGTGAAAACGAGACTCTGCTCGCCTCGCTCGGGGCCGACGTCTCTTCCCTGACTGATGCGTTTGATGAGATAGCGGCGGCAATGTCACAACTCTCCACCTCGAGCACTGAGATCCTCAACTCTACCTCAGCGCTCACCGAGATCACCCAGCGGGTACGCGGGGCCACTTCCAGCATAGAGGATGAGTCCGCCCGTATCACGGAGGTGCTCGGACGCGTCCAGCAGGTAAGCGCAAGCGTTACCGGTGGTATGGGTGAGGTTCGCCACGGCGCGAATGAGATAGCTGCCGCAGCGCAGGAGGTCTCCAACCTGGGTCAGGAGAACCATGAGTCCATCGCCGCAATAAGCCGTGAAGTGGAGAACTTCAGGACAGAGTAGGTGCTGTTCACGCCCGACGCCCGCAGGATTGCAGCGTACCGCTCAACCCTTCTTCTGGGGAACGTTCGGGCGCTGCGGTCAGGAAGAATAATGTGAGCGATGCTCCTGCCCAGCGTTACGACGGTGAGCAGAACAAAGAAGGCAACGGCAATACGGGATCCGTAGTAGTCGTTGGAGAGGGTTCTGGGCAGTAGTTGCGGCTTTGATACACTCATGGCGGCTTTTCCTGATGCATCATGGGGTGTAAGAGCTGCGAGTGTCTACCGGATCCGCCGGGTACCAACACGCTTGTTCACACACGCGATTGACTCCCTGTTTTGTGCTACCATTCGCCCATGCAGGTGGAAGGTGCCCACAACTTTCGAGACATTGGCGGATATCGCACGCGTGACGGATTGCAGGTGCGTTCCGGTCTGCTGTTCAGAAGCGACACGCTGAGCCGCTTTCGAGTGCGGGACTGGAGAGCGCTTGAAGAGTGCGGCGTTCGCACGATCGTTGATTTTCGTGAACCGTACGAGCGGGACAACCAGCCGTACCAACACCCGGCTTTTGCGACTGTGCATGAGCTCGCGATAGCGGTGGGGGGGCAGGACATCCGGCGAGAGCTCGAGGAGGTAGTCCGCGGCCGTTCGGACCGTGATGTGAATGAGGTGCTCGTAGAGATCGGGCGCGCCCTGGTGACTGATCACCTGGCGGTCTACCGTCGGTGGCTGCGCATGCTGGTCGATCAACCGGATGCGCTCCCGCAGGTCTTTCACTGTTCGGCCGGGAAGGACCGGACAGGATTTGCGGCTGCGCTGATACTTCGGATTCTTGACGTGCCGGAAGAGACCGTATTCACCGATTACCTGCTCAGTAACAAACGCCTGGAGAAGTTCGTGCGCAGGACGCTTCGCAAGGTACGTCTGCTGACGCTCTCCCGGCGGAAGGCTGAGCTGGTGCGTCCCCTGATGATTGCAGACAGGCGCTACCTTGCCGCCTCGTTCGCGGCCGTGGATGAGCAGTACGGTGACTTTGAGCGCTTTCTTGCTTCCGGACTTGAGCTCTCACAGGCCGATGTTGAGCATCTGCGCAATCGGCTGCTTGAGCCGGGACTTCAGTAGAGATCACACCGTTTTCTAACACAACATGCGTACGATTCCACCCATGAAACATGCACGGGAGACGGGATCGCTCGAGCGGTGGAGTTACACGCTGTACTTTGTGGGGCAGAACATTGCCTATGCGCTCATTCAGGGTTATCTCCTGATTTTTTCCACCACCTACCTGACCATCCGGCCGGCGATCGTTGCCACGGTCTTTCTGGTCGTGCGAGTCTGGGATGCGGTGAACGATCCGCTTATCGGGGTGCTGATGGATCGCTTCCGCTTCAGGAAGTATCGGTTTAAAGGCTGGCTCTCAATCACAGCGTTTCTCATGCCGATCAGTACGTTCGCGCTCTTTTTGACCCCTCCAGCCTCACCAATGGCAGTGAAGATCGGTCTCATGGTTGCCACCTATGTCCTCTGGGACGTTTTCTACACGGCAAGCGAGGTCCCCAGCTTTGCAATCTCCACGGCAATGGCAAACACCGAGCGGGAGCGAACCCTTCTGCTTACCCTCACGCAGATTGGAAGCGTTGCCGGTGCTGCGGTGGGGATGGGGCTTGCGTTTCTCTTTCTCGGGGATGGCGTGGACGGAATAAACTGGGTGCTCTTCGCCGGCGTTCCGGTACTCTTTGCTCTTGTGGTAATGGTTCCGCAGATCTGGACGGTAAAGGAGCGCCACAACCCGGAGCATCGGGAGGATGTCTCAATCCGTGAGATGGTCCGCCAGCTTCTTCGAAACGATCAGCATTTTATCATGATGCTCCTGTTTACCTCTCAGGCCTTCTTGAACGCCGCTGGAGTGTTCCTTCCCTACGTGGCTGAGTACATCTATGGAAGTGCTCAGTTTGCCGCTGCTGCCGGACTCTTTACGCTTGTCGGCGTTATGGGTCTTGGTGCGCTCACCCCGGCAATCGTCGCCCGCATTGGCAAACGGCGCTATCTTGAGGCAAGCATGCTGCTCTGCCTGGTACTCAGTGTTCCTGTCTTTTTTATACCGGGTGAGATGGCGCTCCTTGCCATGACGTTTCTGGGCCTTCGGACCATGGCGCTTGTTGTGACCAGTCTGCTGCGACCCATGTTCACCGCAGATTGTATTGAGTACGGTCAGCAGAAGACCGGTGTGCGCGCAGACTCGGCCGCATTCGCTGTGCAGACGTTTTTCAACAAGACCGGTGACGCCATTGGAACCGCACTCGGTGGGTATCTGCTGGCGGTTGCCGCATTCGACGAGACAGTCCAACTCTCCGGGCAGAGCGAGGAGACGATGCAATTCCTGTGGATTGCCTACATCGTTCTTCCTATGATCATGGCGGCGATCATGTACGTTGGACCCAAGCTCTTCTATAAGATCGATGAGAAGCAGGTGAGTGCCTACATCAAGAAGAACGAGGCGGCGGCAAGCGCCGCGCCTTCAGCTCCTGTTTGACCCCAACCCTGTGCCACGGGTATCCTGATGCAACCCATCAGGAGGGGTCCCGTGGCAGCAAAAACCGGAATCACACCGATTAGAGAGGAAGACTTTGCAGAGTGGTACCAGGAGGTCATTCGCAATGCCCGGATGGCGGAGACGAGTGCCGTTCGCGGCTGCATGGTCATTCTCCCGTGGGGCTACGAACTCTGGGAGAATATGAGATCGGTCCTGGATACAAGATTCAAGGAGACAGGCCATCAGAACGCCTACTTCCCACTCTTTATTCCGCTGAGCTACCTGGAGAAGGAGGCCGAGCACGTTGAAGGCTTTGCCAAGGAGTGTGCCGTGGTCACGCACCACCGGCTTGAGCAGGGTTCTGACGGCCGCCTGGTTCCGGCCGGCGAGCTCCAGGAGCCGCTGATTGTTCGTCCCACCAGTGAGACCATAATTGGCGCCACCTTCGCGAACTGGGTGCAGAGCTACCGTGATCTTCCGCTTCTTATCAACCAATGGGCCAATGTTGTCCGCTGGGAGATGCGAACACGGCTCTTTCTTCGCACCGCAGAGTTCCTCTGGCAGGAGGGACACACCGCCCATGAGACAAGAGAGGAGGCCACCGAGGAGAGCCTGCGCATGCTCGAGGTATACCGACGCTTCGCTCACGACTACATGGCCATGCCGGTCATTGCGGGGGAGAAGAGCGAGAGCGAGCGCTTTCCTGGGGCCGTGAACACCTACACGATCGAGGCACTGATGCAGGACCGGAAGGCGCTTCAGGCCGGTACCAGTCACTTTTTGGGCCAGAACTTCAGTCGGGCACAGGAGATCCAGTATCAGAGTCGGGACGGGCAGCGTGAGTTCGCCTGGACTACGAGCTGGGGCGTTTCGACCCGGCTCATTGGGGCGCTCATTATGACCCATGGGGACGACGATGGGATGGTAATGCCGCCGCGGCTGGCCCCCTCTCACATTGCGCTTCTGCCGATCATTCGGAAGGAAGAGGAGAGGGCCAATGTCATGCGGTACGTGGACTCTCTGGCTACCGAGCTGAGAGAGGCCCGGTACGACGGTGCCCCGGTGCGGGTCACGGTAGACGACCGGGATATAAACGCTGGTGAGCGAAGCTGGGACTGGGTGCGCAAAGGGATTCCGCTTCGTGCGGAGATTGGCCCCCGTGACATTGCCAACAACGCCGTGTTCCTCGCGCGTCGCGACAGGCCACCAAAAGAGAAGGCCGCGGTTGACCGGTCTGAGCTTGTAGAGCGAGTGGGAGCAATCCTCGGTGAGATCCAGGACACGCTCTACTCGCGAGCGCTTGAGTTCCGCGAGAGCAATACACGCGACATCGACTCAAAGGAAGAGTTCTACGATTTTTTCAAGGGGGAAGGCGGTGGCTTTGCCGTTTCCCACTGGAACGGCTCCCGGGAGGTCGAGGAGCAGATCAAGAAAGACCTCTCAGTGACCATCCGTGCAATGCCCTCAGGCGCTGAGTACGAAACCGGCGGAACGTGCCCGTTCTCCGGGGATCCGAGTGCCCGTCGTGTGGTATTTGCAAAGAGCTACTGATGGGCCCGGCGCGGCTGGTCGGGGTGCGGAAAACGGAAGCTGAATCGGGTGAGGGGCGTTCTTTCGAGCTCCAACCAGCCACCGAGTTGATCGGTCAGGGCGTTGAGAAGGCGGAATCCCAGCGTCTGCGTCTTCTCCAGATCCACTGAGTCTGGAATCACTCGTCCCGAGTTTTCCATGACCAGGGAGATCACCGGGTGTTCGGCGCTGCCGGGCGCCGGTGGTTCCAGGCTCAGCTCTATCCGAAACTGTGACTTCTGTCCAGCGTGGAATCCGTGCTTGATGGCGTTGGTTGCAACCTCGTTGACAATCAGGCCGAGAGGAATGGCAGTGTCGGTCGGGAGATTGACGTTGGCAACCTGGAAGTCCAGGGCAACGTCTCCGTCGGAAAACGAGCCAAACACCGTACTGAGTAACTCACTCAGATATGCCTGCATCTCAATGCTCGCCAGGTCTGAGCTGCGGTACAGCTTCTCGTGAATAATGCGGATCGCATCTATCTGATGGACAATGTCATCCATCCGGAGCTGCGAGTCGTCACTCTGCTCACGCACGGCGCGGCTCTTCAGCCGGACCAGAGAGGTGATCATGGCAAGGTTGTTCTTGATCCGATGGTTCATCTCCCGCATCATCAGTTCTTTCTGTTCAACGGCGGCCGCCAGAAATCGGTCGCTCCTTCTTGCCCGCCTGAGTGCGCGGGCCAGGAGTGCGACGAGCGCAAGGAGACCGGCAACACCAACGGCGGCAACCACCGCCTGGTCACGGTAGCGGCTCCAGAAACTGGTCGGGAGATTGATAAACTGCGTCTCTTGTGGAAAGCGGCGCATGGGGAGTTCAAATCTCTGAAGGACCGAATAGTCTGCCATGTATCGATTGGAGCTCTCCTCGCGAACCGGGAGCTCATTCGTTGATCTCCGTTCCAGGACCTCGAATGCCAGTCGAGCCACCGATTCACCGTGAACTCGACCGCTGAGGAGCTTTCCGCCAATGATCCCGAGTCCCAGCAGATCATCGGTGTGGCCGTACACCGGTCCGGTGGCACGCGTAGAGATGCTTTGAAGAATCTGTTGCGCATCAAACGGAGTACCGTTTCGGTCCCGGTAGAAGCAACAGAAGAGCACCGGCGTTCTGTAGGGAAGCTTATCAAGCCCCTCCAGGAGCTCGGCGTGACTCAGGCCTGAGCCGGAGTCAAGGAAGTAGAGATGGTAGGAGTCGTCTCCAGTTGCGGCGAGTTGCTCGAGCAGCGCCCGGTGCTCCAGACCGGAGGTGGTCCGATCATGCACCACCGCCACACGCTCTGCATACGGTTGGACAGAACGGATAAGATCGAGGGTTGAGCCCAAGTCAAGCGCCTAAACAACACCGGTGTATTCTCTGCGACCCTCGAGCAGTTTGGCATCAAACGCGTCCGCGTCGAGACCTCCAAACACAACCGGAACGATGCCAAAGAGCTCATTCCGGAATTGGAACAGGAAGTCCAGCGCATCATTGTCTATACTCACAATCACGTCCGGAGGATCGGATCCGTATTTGCGGGCGAACAGCTGGGCGTGCAGGTCAAACAGCTGTGTGTGGGTGAAACGTTTGGCGTCAAGGAACTCGGTACGCAGGTCGACCGTCACCGGTGACCGCTTGGTGAACTCAGCAGCAGCCGCTTCTACTCCTTGCTGGACCTCAGTCGTCCACTGGAAATCTGGGTGGTAGCTGTGAAGGACGAGCACCGTGACCGATTCAGGATCACTGGCCGCGGCTTCAGTGGGAGCGATACCCAGTGCAGAGAGAACGGTGAGAAAGAACACACCGGTTACGGCCATGTGCCTGCAGCTCAGCATGGGTTTGATTCTACATTTTTCTCAATAAAAATCAATTTCTCTTTTTATAGTCACTGGTAGTTTCTCAGAAACCTCTCACGTATACTTGCCGTATGGAACGTGGCGGTACAATCCACACGCTTCGACAGATGCGCGCCCTCGAGCGTCGGTATCGGGGTGGTGAACACAGCCTGTTTGACCGCTTTTTCGCGTTGGAGGAGGGAGTCCCCGCCCGGTATCCGCTGCGAACACTCCTGGTGCTCGATCAGGAGTCACGTTCCCGGATATTCAACGAGTACCTTACCGAGCTGTTCTCAGGGAGCGCCGGCGACTCTGCCTCCTCCGAGGCGTCATCAGTTGCGTCGCCTTCGGCGCTCGCGGAGCTGCGAAATGCGCTCGGTGTTTCGGCTGACGACTCACCGGCTGCGGTACGGCGTGCCTTTCGTCGGACCCTTCTCGATCTCCATCCTGATCAGGGAGGCGACAACGAGCTCACTCAGGAACTCATTGCCCTCTACAGAAAGAGTTTCGGCTGAACGGGCCTCATCCAAGGGCAAATCTCTCGTGATGAATCTGAGACTTTGATACGCCCATCGCCTTCAGTTCCTTGAACACCATGTTCATCATGACCGGGGGCCCACAAACCATAAAGTGCCAGTCCGTGGGCTCCTCTATATACTTGCGAATGAGTCCGCCATCAATAAACCCCTGCTCTCCATCCCATTCCTCGTTGGACAGGACATGCACCAGTTTGAAATCCGGCAATTCCTTCTGCGCCGCATCCAGTTCACTTGAAAACGCAACGTCTTCGCGCGTCTTGTTTCCCCAGATCATCCGCACTGTCCGTTCAGCGCCCGTGTCCCGCATGTGGCGGAGTTGACTGAGAAACGGAGTGACGCCAATCCCGCCGGCGAGAAAGACAAGTTTTCCCGCCCGAACGTTCAGATAGCTGAAGACCCCGTAGGGTGCCTCCACAAGAGCTTTCGATCCCGGTTTGAGTGCTGGGAGCGAACCACTGAAGTCTCCAATTGCTTTTGCAGATATTCGGAGGAATCCATCTGTCGGACTCGAACTGATTGTGTACGGATGCTGTTCGGAGTAACCCTTGCCATTCTCTACATTCACTATCATGAATTGGCCGGGTTTGTACTCGTCGTGGTCTCCGTCGAGATAGAGCGAGGTAATGTCGTGGCTCTCTTCCACAACCTCGCGAACGGTCAGAGGGTTGCGGCGGACCTGTGCTCGCTTCACAACGCGCACCAGAACCACGAAAGCATAGAGGACCGTCAAGGCAATGAGATAGTAGCGAAGCAGCGCTGATCTGCGCACCGTAGAACCCAGAAGGAGAGCATGGATCAGTCCAGCAGGCAACACGATGTAGTTTGCATAGTGGATTTTCTTCCACTGCTCATATGACCAGCCGAACGACTTCCAGAACACCGCCGTGGCGGCTGCTACTATCAGAATGGTCAGCGCTACGATTCCAATCAGCTTGGCTACGCTTGTGCTCAACGCCCCAATGGAGAGTTCATACACGGTGATGAAGCTTCCGTGCAGCAGAAGCAGGCCTACTGCCCAGATTCCTAGCGACCGGTGAACTGAAATCAGTCGATCAAGCCCGAGTGACGCCTCAAAGAGCTTCGCCCGTCCGCTGAGTACGAACTGATAAAACAGGAGCACGAATCCCACAAGTGAGAGCGCCTGGGCGTACTCGTACAGTGAATCAGGCCAGATGAACTCTGCGAGATACGCATACTGCGCCCAGACCACAACTGGAATAATCACCCCGGTAATGGCAAGAAGGGTAAGAAGGATGGACTTGAATGTACTGCTCACGGTACCTCCGGTAGACTTCCTAATTGTAATGCCTCATCTGAGGTATCAACAAGCTTGTTGGTCATACCGTTGAAGCCCGGAGCCGAAATCGGTATTTTTCAGCTTCTTGAATACCGATGCCTCATCAGACAGCGAGGACCATCTCGAACTTTTCACGCCTCGTGCTGCACGGGAACACTGTCGCTGGTACGGAGCGCTGAAATCTCCCGATCTGGAGCAGCGCTACCTCGCAGAGACACGTGCATCGCGCTACCAGGTGGTTTTCTGGGTAACAGTGCTGACCGGGTTGGCTTATCTCTTGAGCGGGTTTACGCTGCTCGCCCGTGGCGGGCTCACCCAGTATGCGCTGGTGATTTTTGGTATCTCGCGTGTCGGAGCGTGGGTTCTCTCGTTAACGGCCGCAATCGCCGCGTGGCGACGCGCCCCGGAGAGAGCGCTCCAGGCGCTTCTTCTTCTCTACTTGCTTTCCGTTGGTCTTGGCGAAGTCCTTGAGCTCTGGTTCGCTCCGGTTCAATCGAGTGCCACGCTTCCTATTACCGCGCTCATGGTTCTGACGTTTTATATCTTGAATCCGCTCTACTTGACTGTTTCCCTCTTTGGCGGCGCTCTTACAACGCTCGGATACGTTATCTCTTTAGTGCTTTCAACGAGGCTTCCCTTTCCCGACGTTGCGGATACCGTCATCACAATGGTTCTTATGAATGCAGTCGGAGGTTACTTTCAGGTTTCGCTGCAGGTTCGCCGGCGAACGGAGTTCGTCTCCCTTGTTCGTGCCCGGGACCAGAACGAGGAGCTCTCTGCAGAGATCGAGCGTCGTCAATCGCTCGAGGATCAGCTGAGAACACTTGCAGAAACGGACAGCCTGACGGGAATTTACAACCGGAGATTCTTCACCACGGCAGCCGAGCACGAGGTGAAGCGGTGCCTGCGATACGGCCACACGCTCTCGCTCATCATTGCGGATATAGACAGATTCAAGCGGATCAATGACCGGTATGGACACACTACCGGTGACTCCGTCCTCAAACGGACTGTAGAGATCATCAAGCAGTCACTGCGAGAAGTTGATACCCTCGCTCGCGTTGGTGGAGAGGAGTTTGCGGTTCTTCTTCCCGACACAACCGCCGATGGCGCGCGTCAGGTCGCCGAACGGATTCGTTCAGCGATTGCAACGGCAGAGCAACCAGTTCCATCCAGCGGTGCAGGGGTGACCATCAGTCTGGGTGTGGCGGAGCTTGCTGCGTCAGACGATGACTTTGATCTGCTCTACCGGCGCGCCGATCGTGCGCTCTACGCGTCCAAGGATCGCGGACGTAATCGGGTTTCGGTGTCCGACGAGTGAACCCAAGAGTTCCCCGCTTTCTCGGCGCCACCATGTTCCTCGTGGCGCTGGTGCTCTACTTCGCCCTCACAACTTCGATCTTTCTCATCCTGGGAACTCAAAGTCTGCCCGGGCTCACCCGGCGCTATCCGGCTCTGCTGGACTTCACACGAGCTATCAGTGCTGCAGCGGTCAGTGAGACGGAGATCGAGAGCAGAGATGAGCTGGCCGCTGAGCTCGAGGCACGCGGACTTTCCGCCGGTGTGCAACTCCAGCAGCGTGAGAGTGATGGAGGGCCTTCGGTTCTGGTGCTTCACCTGCTGCTCGTGCCGCTTCTCACCGTCGCCGGAGGAGTGGGTCTTGCTCTGCCGTACCAGATCTTCCTAAAAAAGATTCGGCGGGGAATCGACCCGCCTGAGCGTCTCTGGGGGTTCTGTCGGAAGACGCTGCGTCTGACTCCGCAGTTCTATGCGGGGCTGGTGCTGCTTCCTCATCTGATTCTTGTGCTGTTGATCTCCGGGGGATCGGTCGTCGGCGTTGCCTTTCAGGAGGCTGCTCAGGGAGGGCTCTGGAGGTTCATGGTAGTGGGCCTTACAGCCGCGCTCTTGCAGGCACTGTTCATATCATCCTGGCAACGGTTCCGTGTGCAGATGCTATATCTCCAGCACTTTTACTCCCGGGAAGAGCTTGAGGTATCGCAGCAGCCCCTTCGTTTTCGGCGGCTGAGCGCCAGACTCTGGGTCACGAACACCGTGACAACTTTTCTGCCCATATCCATCATTGTGACCTACGTAGTCTGGAGCATTGCCCCCCTGCGCGACCCTATCGGCCTCTCATCCGGAGAGCTCGCGGTCCTGCAATGGGCGGGCGAGCCGATTGGCGGGCTGTGGTACGTCAACGCGGTGGATACCGTGCTTATGTTTTCCGGGATCGCCAGCGGGGCACTTATCTCTGTCATCTACGTGATCCTCCTCATCCGCTGGACGACCGGCAGCATCGTGGGTCCGGTTCAGGAAGTTCTTGCCGGCATGCGTTCTTCAGCTGAAGGCGAGTTCAGCCATCGGGCTACTGTCAGGGACGGCGATGAAATCGGCGAGTTGACGACGGGTTTCAATCGGATGAACGACCAGCTCGGCGGCTACTTCCGCCGGATCTCCCGCCTCAACCAGGCATACTACCGGTTCGTGCCGAAAGAGTTTCTGCGCATCCTTGGAAAGGAGAGCATAGAAGACGTTCGCCTTGGCGATCAGATACAGCAGGAGATGACGCTCCTGTACAGCGATATCCGCCGCTTCACCGCGCTCACTGAGCAGATGACGCCGCAGGAGAGCTTTGCGTTTATCAATCGCTACCTCAGGGCCATGGAGCCGGCGATCACGGAGAACGCCGGGTTTATTGACAGGTTTATCGGTGACGCCATCATGGCGCTTTTTGAATCCCGGGCGGATGGGGCGTTCGCTGCGGCGCTTGAGATGCAGCAGCGTCTGCGGGCAACAGACCTTGGGCTCGCGGAGCCGGTTCGCACCGGCATCGGGATCCACACCGGGACCTTGATGCTGGGCCTGGTGGGTGGCTCCGGGAGGATGGACGGGACCGTGATCTCTGACGCGGTCAACCTTACCTCTCGCCTGGAGGGGCTCACGAAGCACTTTGGGTGTGCGGTCCTTGTTACCCGCGAGAGCGTTGATCACCTCTCCCCGGGCCACTCCTTTCTGCTGCGACCGCTCGGCCGGGTCGCGGTCTCCGGACGACGGGATCCGGTGGAGATCAGCGAGCTGCTTGATCCGCATCTTGAGAGTGATCGCATAAAAGCGGAGAGTCGTTCGGAGTTCGCAGAGGCTCTGGCACTCTATCAGCACGGCGAGTTCGAGCGGGCGCAGGAGCGGTTCTACACGCTGCACGCTCAGCATGCCGGAGATCTTCCGTCCCGCTTCTTTGCTGCTCGAGCCGCCTTCTATCTGGCTCAAGCCCCGGTTCAGTGGCGTGGGGTGGAATCATTTACGCAGAAGCAGGCATTGGGACAAAGAACGGATACTCGCTCAGAGCCGGCGCGGGATTAGCGATTTTGTTTTGATTTGACTTTGCGCGAGGCAGATAGGGTAGTATCTTCGCGCTCGAATCATGAAAGTGCTGCTTCGCTCAGTTCCCAGGCAATTCCTCACTTTTCTGCGGCAACACCGAAAGGGCCTTACTGAGGCGGGACAGTTTCTCGCACTCTCCGGGCTCACCGTAATCGCGATAATCATTGGCACCCGTGGCCTGCGCTACGACTGGGCCTGGTTCCGTGTGCCTCGTTACCTCATGCGCGCCTCAGACGGCGGATTGATATTGGGACCGCTTCTGCGGGGTCTTGGCATGACGCTGCGGATCTCCGGGATCAGCCTGATCCTTGCGGCAGGGTTTGGGCTGATTACTGCTCTGTTCAGACTGTCGCGCTCTGTCACCGCGAACGCCGTCGCGCAGATCTACCTCGAGGCGGTTCGCAACACCCCCCTCCTGATCCAGCTGTTTATTATCTACTTTGTACTTGCCCCGATCGTTGGGCTTGAACCGTTCTGGGCCGCAGTGCTTGCACTCAGCCTCTTTGAAGGCGCCTACGCCTCAGAGATCATCCGCGGTGCGATTCTTTCCATCCCTCGAAGCCAGTGGGAGTCATGTCATACCCTTGGCCTGAGTCAGATGGATACCTACCGCTTCGTCGTGCTGCCCCAGGCTCTTCGCAAAATTCTGCCACCGCTCACCTCACAGGCGGTCTCCCTGGTCAAGGACTCGGCACTCGTGAGTACCATCGCCATCTCCGACCTTACCATGGCGGGTTCCGCCACCGTTTCCAATACCTTTCTCACCTTTGAGATCTGGTTTACGGTCGCTGCGATCTACCTGGTCATCAACATCACGCTAAGCCTGCTCTCCTCCTTGCTGGAGAAGAAAGTGAGGGTACCGTAGTGAAACATCTCGGTGACGTGATCGTGCGTCTTGACCGTGTATCAAAGAACTTTCCCGGTGGCATCCAGGCCGTCAGAGAGGTGAGCATGGAGATCCATCGCTCGGAGGTGGTCTGTATCATTGGTCCGTCGGGAAGCGGAAAGAGTACGCTTCTTCGCTGTATCAACGGCCTTGAAGAGGTGGACGGCGGAAGCGTCGTGGTCGACGGCATCCCGCTTGACGGGAAGCGGGAACATCGCGATGAGATCCGTCGGGAAGTTGGAATGGTGTTTCAGAGCTTCAATCTCTTTCCGCACATGACGGTTCGCCGCAACGTTGGGCTCGCTCAGAGGCGGGTTCGCGGGCGTGCGGAGCGAGAGGCTGACGAGGTCACACTCTCACTTCTGGAAAAAGTGGGAATCGCAGACAAGCTCGATGCGTATCCGGGGCAGCTCTCCGGCGGCCAGCAGCAGCGGGTCGCCATTGCACGGGCGCTTGCCATGAATCCGCGTGTCATGCTCTTTGACGAGGCGACGAGCGCACTCGATCCGGAGATGATCGGCGAGGTACTTGCCGTCATGCGGGAGCTCGCCCGGGAGGGAATGACCATGGCGGTTGTGACCCATGAGATGGGGTTCGCCCGTGAGGCTGCCGATCGGGTGGTCTTTATGGACGAGGGCAGCGTGGTTGAAACCGGCGTTTCCGAACAGTTCTTTGCCTCGCCTGCCGAGCCGCGAGCACAGGACTTCCTGAGCAAGGTTCTTTAACCGCCGGTATGGCGGAATATAGAGTAGTGAAAGGAGTCTTTTATGAAAAAGACGGTCTTGAGTGTATTGATTGGGGCAGCTGCAATTCTGCTCGTCCTCGCGGGGTGTGCCGACGGTACGGCCGCAGATGGGGCAGAGGCGGACGCCTCGCAGGCCGGGGCTACGAGCCTCGTTGATGAGATAGTCGAACGGGGCACCATCCGCGTTGGTATGTCCACGTTCGTCCCCTGGGCCATGCAGAGCAACGAGGGCGAGCTTATCGGATTTGAGATCGATGTTGCCCGTCGGCTTGCTGAGGACATGGGCGTTGAGATTGAGTTCGTGCCCACACAGTGGTCAGGTATCATTCCGGCGCTTCTCACCGGTCGGTTTGACGTCATCATTGGCGGCATGAGCATTCAGCCGGAGCGGAATCTGCGCGTGAACTTCACCATCCCGTACGACTACAGTGGGGTTGCTATTGCCGCGAATCGCACAAACGTTCCCGGACGAACCACGCTTGAGCAGTTCAACAGCCCGGACACCGTTATTGCTGCGCGCCTGGGAACCACGGCGGCGTCGGCTGCACAGCGGTTCCTTCCTGAGGCGGAAATTCGGCTCTTCGAGCAGGAGACGCAGGCTGTCCAGGAGGTGCTTAACGGCACCGCGGACGCGATTGTTGCCAGCGCACCGCTTCCCGCCTATCTCTCCGTGGACAATGCGGATACCCTCTATCTCCCTGTTGAGGGAACGTTTACCTTCGAACCGATCGGCTTTGCCGTTCGAAAAGGTGACGTTGACACGCTGAACTACTTCAACAGCTGGATACGGATAGTCGACTCAGAGGGTTGGCTTGCCGAGCGCAAGCAGTACTGGTTTGGAACGCGCGACTGGGCGGATCAGGTCGAGTGATTCCCGGCTCGCAGAAGCGGCGGTTCACGGCGCTCGACGCCGTCCTGATCATCCTGATCGTGGGCGGTGTCGTCCTCCTTGTTCGTCGCGTTCGCACGGATCTGGTCTACAACTGGGACTGGTCCATTATTCCCCAGTATCTCTTTCGTCGAGAGGCGGAAAGCGGGCGTCCGGTGGCCGGCGCCCTGATACTGGGAGTGTTTACCACTATTCGTCTGACCATCTGGAGCGCACTTGGCGCCCTGGTGATCGGGACGCTGGTGGGGGTCCTGCGTATCTCAAAGAACCGTGGGATTCAGCTCTTTGGACGAATCTACACGGAGGCGGTGCGAAACACGCCGCCTCTTGTCCTTATATTTATCTTCTTTTATTTCGTGGGCAATCAGCTCACCGTGGCGCTTGGCATAGACAGTTGGATACGGAACGCCGGGCCGGCTACGCAACAGACGGTACGGATCCTCTTTAGTGAACCGCAACGATTCGCCGAGTTTCTCTCCGCGGTGTTCACGCTCGCTGTCTACGAAGGTGCCTACATGGCGGAGATCATCCGGGCCGGGGTGCAGTCGGTGCCGCGCGGACAGGTAGAGGCGGCACAGTCACTTGGCCTGCGCCGGGTCGACCAGTATCGGTTTGTTATCCTGCCACAAGCCCTTCGCACCATTGGACCGGCGCTTGCTGGTCAGCTCATTTCTACGGTGAAGGACTCGGCCATTGTCGCGGTGATCTCGGTCCAGGAGCTGACCTTTCGTGGTCTCGAGCTCATGAGCGCGACATTCCGAACCTTTGAGGTCTGGATAACCATAACTGCTCTTTACCTCCTGCTCACCGGTGCGCTGTCGATCGGCGCTCGCGCGCTTGAGCGGCGGATGACCCGGACGACAAGGTGACACCGAGGCATCAGCGGTATGCACTCTGATCATGGCCGCTCGTCGTCCATTTCTCCGCTACGTGGCGACCTACGTGGTCGTGCTCCTCATACCTATTGTCTTTCTCGTGCTCGTCTTTCGAGTGAACGTACTCACGCAAATTCGGAGTGAGGCCGAAGCTCGACTGGCACTCGAGGCCGACGCCGCTATCGACCGGCTTGCCAATGAACTACGCCAGATTGCGAATATCAGCTACCAGGTCGGCCAGAGCCCCGACTTTATTT
>CAZREG010000052.1:0-7200 GCA_964599075.1 uncultured Spirochaetaceae bacterium
CCCCGCTAGCGTGGACCGTATCCGGCGAGTCGCTGCAGTGCACGCGGGATCGCGTCTTGAGCGTGCTCGGGAGTCTTCTTGTCCAGCTGATAGTCAAACTGCCAGGTAAACTCTTCCAGATTCTCGCGCTCGCGATCAAGATTTGAAAACTCGAGCGCGAAGAGCTCCTGATACCAGGCTTCGCCGTCGCTGCCCCGCAGCAACTCCTCACCCATCTCGAGCACCATGGGCAGATGGTGGAGACAGAAGCCGTTCGAGGCACCGACTGCGGTGCGGAACTCCTGTTGCTCAGAGAAAAGCTTGACCACTGTGTACGCGTAGTTCGCAACGTTGTACTTCATCCGCTCGCACATCAGGCACTCTCCCTCCTGGGCCCGAAGAAACGCCGCAAGCGCGTCCACCGCCCGTGACCGGGCTTTGCCTCGTGTATTCTGGACACGCGAGCTCAGAGTCGACAGCCGTTCCTGCAATGAATCAAGATGAGTGCGAAGCGCCAGGGAGTAGCCCAGCTTTCCCGATCCCTGACCGAGCATATGGAAGTGTCTGCGGCAGAAACCACGATCATTGAGCTTCACCCGCATCTCCGGAGCCATAATGGCATTGCCCAAAAAGAACGTCACATTTCGCTGTTCACTCTCCTGCTCGAGGTGACAGAGCAGACAGGCCGGTTTGGCCTCTATCGCCTTCCAGACCGGGATGGTCTGAAGCTCATACTTCATACCTGCCACCCCGCAACTATAAGCGCCGTGTCCATGTATTCGTCCAGCCCGTGCGTATGCGCTTGAGAAAGATTCATTGGCAGATTGTAGAAAAGCGCCCTCGCACTTGCAACCGCGAGCAGTTGGAACGTACCTTGTGATAAGAGTGACGCTCACTGAAACGATCGTGAACAGTACGTTGCGCATGCTGTTTCGCATCCTCTACCGCATTGATGCGAGGGAGATGCGTAAACTTCCATCGGAGGGACCCGCCCTCCTGATGACCAATCACACGTCAAACCTTGAGGGTCCGGCCTACTACGTGTTCATGCAGCCAAGTCGTGCCACTGCCCTGGGAAAGGTGGAACTCTGGAACAATCCGTTCACGCGATTTCTTATGCGGCTGTGGCAGATCATACCGTTACATCGGGATCAGGTGGACCGAGAAGCCATACGGCTTGCAGTCGGCGCGCTCAGAGACCGCTACATTGTCGGCATTGCACCGGAGGGTACACGGAGCAAGCGAGGCGTCATGCGCAAAGCTCACCCGGGTATCGCGCTGCTCGCAACCCGACTGCCGGTACCCGTCTATCCGGTTGCTCACTGGGGGTTCACCGAGTTCCGGCGCAACCTCGCGCGGCTACGGCGCACAACGGTTGTGTTCAAGGTGGGCGAGCCGTTCTATATCGATATCAATGAGGGTGCGCGAATCTCCGCGGCCGATCTTCGCGAGATTGCAGACCAGATGATGTATCGGGTTGCCTCGCTGTTACCGGAGCAGATGAGAGGCTACTACCGTGACCTCTCTCGCGCATCAAGCGAGCTGGTAAAACCGGTGGGCGCGGGGAAGCTCGTCAGCACATAAGCCGGGGATCCCGGACATTACAGAGGATTCTTATCTCCGTGGGCTCTTCCCAGCGTGCCGGGCTTCACCTGAACGGCGTTTCTCCGGGCACAATCAAGAGCAAGCTCGAGAGCCCCGGGAAGACTCATCTCCCTGTGCAGCCCTGTGGCAAGCCCGGCGGTCACCGCGTCCCCGCAACCGATCGTGTTGACAGGCGTTATCGGTTCAACGGCGAATTCCTGGATGCCATCGCCGGAGCTCACAAGCACGGGGCGACTGCCATTGGTGAGGACAACCTGGATCCCGCGAACGGATAGGCTGCGCATCCGCTCTTTCACCTCTGACGGTGCCGTTGCCCCCTCCGGGAGCCAGGTATCAAGGAAGGTGGAGGCAAACTCGCTTACGTTTATCTTCACAAGGTTGGGTCCGTGTTCCAGCGAGCCCAGAAGATCAGTGCCCCGTACGTCCAGAATCACGCGCACGCCCGCTTCCCGAGCTATCCGTACCAGGTCCGGATAGAGTGCATCAGAGAATCCAGGTGCTTTTGATCCGGAGATGATTACCGTGTGCGCCTGCAGAAGCGCCTCCCGGTACGCCTCACGCAGATTACGTTCCACCACTGCAGTCACCGCAGATCCGGATTCCACCAGCTCGGTCGTCTGATGGTGCGCTTCGTCGAGCAGGGTGTAACAGGTTCGCACTTCCACGTCTGCCGGGACCGCACGGACCGCTATGCCATCGGCCTTGCAGAGGGAGAGAAAACGCTCCCCACTTGCTCCGCCGCAGTGAGTGAGATGGAGGCTCGTCTCGCCGAGCTCAGTCAGGACGCGCGCCACATTCACGCCCTTGCCGGAGGCGTCCTCGCGGTTTGAGAGTGCGCGGTTCACCTGCCCGGGACTCACCGCGTCAAAAGTGAGGGTCCGCTGGAGAGTTGGATTGAGACAGACAACCAGGTGGTGGCTCATCAGACGCTGAATCGTACGTTGATGATGTCGCCGTCCTGCATGAGGTACTCTTTTCCTTCAAGCCGGAACTGCCCGGAAGAGCGCACCTCCTTCTCACTACCGGCACTCATGAGGGCATCATAGCTGAAGCACTCGGCGCGGATGAAGCCACGGGCAAGGTCGCTGTGGATGGTTCCGGCAGCGTCCACGGCGCGGTCGCCCTTACTTATCGTCCACGCGCGGACCTCATCGGGCCCCACGGTGAAAAAGCTGATGAGCCCCAGCAGGTCATAGGCGATGGTCGTAAGGCGACTGCGGGCACTCTCGGTTATCCCGAGGTCTTCCATGAATGCGGAGGCCTCCTCCTCGTCGTCGAGCTGCGCAAGCTCCGCCTCGAAGGAGCCGGCAAACTCCACGGTTGTCCAGTGCTCGCCGAGTGAGGAAATGAGATCCGAATCCGCCCCATGGCGCTCCTCATCCGAGTTCACAATCACCATGACCGGCTTTGCGCTGAGAAACTGAAACCCGCTGATGGTTTTCTTCTGATCGGCGGTGAGCTCTACCTCCCTGACCGGTCGCTCCTCCCCCAAAGCCTGGTGGAGGAGCAGGAGCACCTTCTCCTCCGCCTGCGACTGCGGAGTCTTCTTACCCCGCTGATGATCTGCCGCAATGCGCTCGAGTCGGGTCTCCACAAGAACCAGATCCGAGAGTATGAGCTCTCCTGCTACCGCGGCAGCGTCAACAGCAGGGTTCGCCGGTCCAAGGGTTGAGTCAAGCACGTCATTGGAGAAGTTTCGAACGACGATTGCCAGCGCGTCACTGGTCTTCACAAGCCCCATTGCCGTACCACTGAACAGCTCCTTGCCCTCCGAGCGGTCAACCCCTACGAAGTCCATAAAGTCAATGGTGGCATAGATGGTGCGTTTGGGCTGATACATCTCACTGAGAGTGGTAATCCGCGGATCCTCCACGTTTACAACCGCAATGTTGGGTTCCACTTTGCCGGAGCTGTAGTCGGCAACCTCCGCCTCACTGCGGGTCAAGGCGTTGAAGATGGTCGTCTTGCCACTCTTGGGTAGACCGATGAGACCGAGTTTCATACAGCGGAGACTACTCCGACATCAGGACGGGGTCAACAACGGCCCCAGGAGTTCCACCAGCGCGGTGGAGAACCAGGGCACGTAGGTGATAACCAGCACGGCGCCAAGCTGGAGCAGAAAAAACGGTATGATGTACCGGTAGATCAGCGGCAACGGTTTCCCGAACCGATAGCTTGCAAGGAACAGCTCGAGCCCCACAGGCGGCGTAATAAAACCGAGCGCCATGTTGGCCACAAAGATCACCCCCAGATGCACGGGATCCACCCCGAAAATGGGCCCCAGCGGGATGATCAGTGGAACCACGACCGTCACCGCACTGAAAATGTCCATGAACATTCCGGTGACCAACAGCGCCAGATTCAGAAGCAAGAGGAAGACCAGACGACTGCCGATATTCGCCTCAACCCACTCAATGAGAATGAACGGGAGCCGGCTATCGACTATGTAGTAGCTCAGTGCACGTGCGCCGGCCAGGATCACCAGGACACCGCCCATGATCATCGCGCTCTTGGTGCCTGCCCGCAGAAGGTCGTGCAGAGTGAGTTCCCGGAGGATAAACACCTCAACAATAACTACATACAACAGCGCCACAGCTCCGGTCTCAATAAGGGTCGTAAGACCGGTGAAGTATCCAACCACAATTATGACAGGAAGCAGCACCTCCCAGATCGAACCGCCCAGAGCTGCCAGTGCTTCCCTGATGTCAAAGGCATAGCGCTCTTCCCGGTGCCTCATACTGACCACCACGCCGACGATGCAGAACACCGCAACGGTGACAACTCCCGGAACAAGTCCGGCAAGAAACATGTCAATCACGCTGACCTGGGCAGCGGTTGCATAGAGAATGAGCACCAGACTCGGGGCAAAGAGCAAACCCAGGTCTCCCACTCCAGTCAGAAGACCCACGGTGAATCGTTCGGTATGATGCCCTTTCACATGGAGGATGGTATAGAGCAGCCCTCCGAGTGCCAGAATTACAACGCCGCTTGCGCCGGTGAAAGTGGCAAAGAAAACCGAGACCAGAATTGAGGCAACGACCATGCCTCCAGGCATCCAGCCAAGCATCGCCTTGAACAGACGAAACAATCGCTCACCGGCCTTGCTCTCGCTCAGCACGTAGCCGACAAAGGTGAACATGGGAATGGCGGGGATGCTGCTGGAGATGAGCATTGCGTAGCCTTCATTCGGGATGACGGCCAGAATTCCAACGTTGCGCCCGAACAGCAGGTAGGCCACCCCGGTGATGACAACAAAGAGCGGGGTTCCCACAAAGGCCGAGGCCACCAGAAGAATAATCAGAGGAAAGAAGACGATGTTCATGAAGCCGTACCAGAACGTCTCCAATCCAAAAATGAACTGCGGAATCTCTGCGACAAAGCTGTACGCCACGTTCGTTATGGAACCAATTGAGAGCAACAGGCCCAGAACAAACGCCACAGCGGCCAGGATCCGAGCGTACGCGACCCGCGGGATGCTCCGCCAGAAGCGAATGGTCATGATGGCGAATGAGATAGGGACCAGGCCGGCAAAGAATCGCACCGGTACAAACCATACAAGATCGAGACGACCGAATGCGGTCAGCCACCACTCCAGCGCGGTAACAGAGAACGCCGTAGTGAAGAGCACGGCCATAACGAATGAAACGGTTTCAAGAGCCGTCCGCGTGTGGCCACGCTGAAGAAAGCTTGCAGCGGCAACGCTGAGATGCTGCTTCTCGCGCGCGGCAAGCATTCCGCCCAGGTAGCCTACCAGGACAACCGAGTTGCGAACAAAGATGATGGAGTCCTGGATGCCACTGCGGAAGAAGACTCGCATGACTATCTCAAGGATGGGCATGAGCCCCAGGATAAGAATGGCAATCAGATTAACGCCGTTCTCTATCCGATCAATGAGTCTGGCGGTATGGGGCGCTGTGCTTCCGGGAATCTCCGGATGTTCAGGCCGGACCGCTTTCGCTTCCGGCGCTGGTGTAGTTGGGCTCAGAACCGGTGCGTCGTGCTCTTTACCGTCGGTGCTCATTCAGGAGCTCCTGGATGTCACGATACATGGGCTCGCTGAACACGTTTCCCAGCATGACGCTGTACGCGCTCTCAAACTCCTGTTCCCAGAGTCTCCGCTCGGCTTCAGTCGGTTCCACAACTGTGAGACCAAAGTCAATCATGGTGTCCAGAGCAGTCCGCTCCAGGGCCTCTATTTCCCCGTTGAGGTCGGCGCTCACCTTGTCTGCAGCGGCGAGGAGCTCATCACGGATATCCGCCGGGAGACGCCGGTAGGCTCGCTGGGAGAGGAGAATGGCGCCGGGAGCCGGAGCGATCTTGATATTGGTCATATGGTTGGTTGCGCCGAACCACTGGAATCCGGCTGCAAGAATAGGGACGGTGAGATGCGCGTCCGCCATGTTGTTTACCAGGCTCACAAGTCTCTCAGAGAACGAGATTGAGACCGGCTGATATCCGAGGATCTGGTAGGCACGGATGAGCTCCTGTTCTTCAGGGCTCGCCGCGAGACGGAGCGCCCGGAGATCGTCCGGTGTACGCACCGGTTGATCGGCGAACGGATAGACCCAGCCGGCAAGTGACCAGGCGAGCACATAAAACCCGTCGTCCTCTATCTCAGCCTCCAGCCCCGGTCGCATGCGCTCGAAGACGTAGTTGTACTCGTCTTCCGAGCGAATGAGCAGCGGCATGCTCAGAGTCATGATCCGGTCGCTGAAGGCAGCGAGGCCGGTGTTGGTGATTATCGCTGCCTGGAGCTGACCAATACGCATCTTGCGAATCATGTCCGACTCAACTCCGGCAACGCTGTTGTGAAAGACCTGGACACGGACCCGGCCGTTGGAGATCTGCTGCCACTCGGAGGCGAGTCTGTTCAACGCTCTGCCCCACGGCGAGTTCTCAGGGGCTGAGCTGCCGACGCGAATAGTCTGGGCACCGACCGCGGAGACGAGCGTGACCAGGAGTGCTCCCACCAACAGAGTCCGCTTTATCACGTTCTTCATTTCATCCCTCAAAAAACTACATTTACAGTGATGCTGGCGTTTGTCAACGATTGCTTTGACGAAGCGTATCGGGAAGCAGGATCTTTTGCAATGAGGTATACCATGGATAAAAAAACCAGCCTGGCGACCACGATGTTGATCGCCCTTGCAGCAGTCAGCCTGGTTGCGCAGTCAAATCCGCCGGAGGGATTCAACACAGATGATTCAGGTCTGGCAATCCAGGGATACGACCCGGTTGCATACTTCACGCGGAACGCAGCGGTCCAGGGAGATCCGGCAATTCAGGCCGAGTACGAGGGCGTTCTCTTCTCCTTCGCAACTGAGGAACACCGGGAGCAGTTTCTGGAAGATCCACAGGCGTATCTGCCTCAGTACGGGGGCTGGTGTGCCTGGGCTGCAGCCCGAGGGTCCCTCGCCGAGATAGACCCGACACAGTTCGTAATCCACAACGGCAGACTCTTTCTCAACTACAGCGGCTTTGTGAACCTTCGGTTTCGAGCTCGACTGGAGCACAACATTGAGCAGGCCGACGTAAACTGGCCGACTCTGGTTCCCGAGGCTGCGGGTCGGTGACTCCCCGGTAGCTCTTTGGCAATTCTCTTCGGAACTTTCTTCG
>CAZREG010000052.1:7300-19998 GCA_964599075.1 uncultured Spirochaetaceae bacterium
ACTTAGAGTTGGGCAGGAAGCAGCACCGCAACCTCCGCACCGCCGAGCGCGTGATTGCGGGCGCTTACCTCTCCCCCTGCTTGAAGCACAATCGCGCGAACGATGCTCAGGCCCAGCCCCAGGTTTCCCGTCTCATTCCTGCTGCTGTAGAACCGGTCAAAAACGCGAGACAGTTCTTCCTCCGCAAATCCATCACCGGAATCACGAATCACAAGAGAAATCTGATGCTCCCTGCGCGGCGCTTCCCGGAGGGCAAGCGTCACAGTCACCGTCCCGCCGGACGGGGTGAACGTGATCGCATTTGAAAGCAGATTGTCTATGACCTGCAGCAGTCGCTGCTTGCTCAGAGGAATATTCGGGTCGTGAGAGCCAAGCTGATTGTCCAGAGTAACGGTGACCTGATGCTCATGCGCGGCAGCTTCCCGCGCAGCTGCAACAGCCTCCTCAACAACGGGACCAATCCCGCACGACTGGTGCGGTTCTCTGTCCGCATCTATGTGTGAGAGCTCACGCATACCGTTGAGGATAGTGAGCGCTCGTGCGACATCGGTCTGAATGCGGCCAAGAAACCGCTTCCTTGTCACGAGGTCCCGGGCATCCTCAGCGAGCTCGGCGTGAGCACGAATGCTCGCCAGTGGGTTCTTCAGCTCATGGGAACTGTCGGCCGCAAAGTTCTCCAGATTCTTGGTGTACCGATCAATCCGGGCCGTCAGTGTGGTCAATGCGCGGGAGAGACCACCAATCTCGTCTGCGCGGCTTTCCGGCGGCAGGGGTCCCCGAAGCCGGCCCCGCTCATCCACCGCTTCCTGGGCACGACGCTGGAGCTGAGCAATCGGGCGTGCAATCGTGAACGCGAGAAACCCACTGATGATCACGGCAGCGAGCAGGGTGATCAGAAAGATCTCAAAGATATCGATGCGAAGCTGGTAGAGGTTCTGAAGGATTCTGAACGTTGACTGAGAGACAAGCACCGCTCCCACAATCGCATCTCCCCGGCGGATGGGCAGCGCACTGTAGAGAGTAACCGAGATCTGCCCGCCGGCGGATACCCGTGTTGCCGCACCGTAGCTGCCGGAGAGAGCGGTCTGAACCTCCTTACCGGAGGCGTAGTCGGCGGTATTGTAGAAATCCGCGGATGGCAGCGGCAACTCCGGACTGCCAAAGATGGTCCGGGACAGCCGAACAGGAAAGCTTGCCAGACGATAGAGAAAGGTCCTCCTGGGGTCTGCGGATTCACCTTCCTCATCACGCGGGGCCACCGATTCCTGCGCCACCGCATCATCCCCGGCTGCGGCCCGGGCCTCGCGCCTGACCGTGCTGGAGTCCGCGAGAAGGGTCCCGGACGCGTCGAGCACCCGAAGGCGGGACTCAGTCCTCCCTTCAAGCGCAGTGAGGATCTCCTGCGCCCGCTGCTCTGTCAACCGCCCGTAGGTACCCAACGTTGCCGCGAGCAGACGTCCCTGCTGCACAAGACTGCGCTCGAGAGTCTGCAGCAGCTGCTGCTCGTAGGTGTCGAGGAAGAGAAACGACCCGATAGGCAGAAACACAATCAGCGTGTTGATAAGCAGAATGCGCGCTACGATGCGCGAGAACACCGGTCTGATCTTCACGCAGGCACCTGACGGGCAAGTCGGTAGCCGGCACCGTAGACCGCCGAGAGCTGCTCGAACGAGGTTCCGGTTGCCTCGAACTTCTTTCTCATGCGCCGGATGTGACTGTCAATGCTGCGCTCGGTCACATAGACGTCCTGTGGGTAGGCGGCGGTGAGAAGCTGCTCGCGGCTCAGGACAGCGCCGACGTTTCGGACGAGCGCTTCAAGCAGGCGAAACTCCGTGACGGTCAGCGAGACCGGGATCCCGTGCCAGCTCACCTCAAACGCCTGGCAGTCAAGCAACAGATCACCGTGAACCAGAGGAGCCGCGAACGCGTCATCCTTGGCGGTGCGGCCTTGGTGCTTCAGACGGCGCTCGAGGGCACGGACCCGGGCCACGAGCTCACGGACGCTGAACGGTTTGCACAGATAGTCATCGGCCCCGATCTCAAGTCCAACAACACGATCTATCTCTTCGTCCTTTGAGGAGAGGAATATGACCGGCACGGATTCGCTCTGGACCCGGACACGCCTACAGAGCTCGAGCCCATCAATACGCGGCATTATTATGTCAAGAACCATGAGGTCCGGCAGGCTTGCCTGCCACGCTTGGAGAGCCTCCGCTCCGTCACGGAACGCCGTCACCTGGTAGCCGGCTTGTTCGAGTGCGTAGCCTACTGCTTCGCGAACACCGGCCTCGTCATCCACCACCCCAACATGCATACTCCTACCCTATCACGTATTAACGCCCGGCCTCACGAAAAAAGCCGGATGGAGCCGCGGACAAAGTAGAAAGCGACAACTCCGGTAGAGACAAGCTTGAGCAGGATGGCCAGCACAGTGCCCCGGAAGACCCCCAGGGCAGCTTTTAGCGGCTCCTCGTTCTCTCTGTGGAAGATCACCTCGCCGAGAAGGGCGCCAACGAAGGCACCAACGATGGTGCCGATCGGAGTGAAGAAGCTTCCGGCAATCATGCCGACGACGCTGCCCCAGATTCCTGCTTTGCTCGCACCCGCCTTCTTAGAGCTGAGCGCGGGAAGCACGTTGTCCATCACCGTTGCAAATAGAGCGAGCACACCAATCGTAACCACGACCCAGACCGGAAAGAGCGCCCACCCGGCAGGGATGGAGATGAGCAGAATGCCGCCGAACGCCAGGATTGGACCCGGAAGTGCCGGGACTATGCAGCCAATAAAGCCAACTACCAGGAGCACCGAGCCAAATGCGACCATAATAATGCTGAGAACCACCTCTACCTCCCCTGACGCCAGATCTGCTGGTTGCACGTTCCTACTCAGTCTGCCAGTATATGGCCCTGCGAAACAAGGAGCAGTTCCATGAGAAAAGCACTGATAGTCTGGGGCGGCTGGGACGGCCACGAGCCGGACAAGGTAGCCCGTCGGTTTGAACGCACCCTCCAGGAGAGCGGCTACGAGGTAGAGATGCAAACCAGTCTCGACGCCTTCAAGGACGCCGATGCATTGATGCAGCTGCATCTCATCGTCCCGGTCTGGACTATGGGCAAGATTGAGAATGAGCACGTGAACAACATCTCCGCCGCCGTGGCCTCCGGGGTTGGTCTGGCGGGCTGCCACGGTGGCATGTGCGACGCCTTTCGTGAGAGCACGAATTGGCAGTTCATCACTGGTGGGAACTGGGTCTCCCACCCGGGTGGCGACGGGGTCGAGTATCCGGTCCACATCCTCAACAGTTCGAGCGGCCTGATGGACGGCATACGGGACTTCACCGTGAGGAGTGAGCAGTACTACCTCCACGTAGATCCCGCTGTAGAGGTTCTTGCAACCACACCGTTTCCCCAGGCGCGATGGTTCCATTCAGCCAACGGCCATGTTAATATGCCGGTCATCTGGACGAAGCGATGGGGACACGGCCGCGTCTTCTACAGTTCACTGGGACACCACGATGACATCTTCGAGATTCCGGAAGCGATGGAGACCATGAAACGCGGCCTGCTCTGGGCCGCTGACGGTCGACAGATTGCAATAGACAACCACCTTGACCCAGCTGAGTTCGAGAGCTCAGCAAAGATGTTCTAACTATGAGTAAACTGCGAGTCGGCATCGTCGGGGTTGGCACGATCAGCTCCATCTATTTAAAGAACCTGACGACCCTTTTCTCTGATCGGGTGGAGGTCGTGGGTTGCACGGACCTTGACCTTTCCCGCGCGCAGGCAAAGGCGTCCGAGTACGAGTTAAAACACGCGTTTTCCTCCGTGAAAGAGCTTGTGAGCTCGGACGAAGTGGATCTGGTTCTCAACCTCACTGTTCCGGACGCTCATTACGAGGTCTGCCGGGCCGCTGTGGATGCCGGCAAACATACGTACGTGGAGAAGCCACTCTGTATTGAGCTCGAACAGGCTACCGTCCTCCTGGAGGCCGCCCAATCTGCAGGGGTGCGCGTGGGCGGGGCTCCGGACACATTCCTGGGAGCGGGCATTCAGACCTGTCGCAAACTCATTGACGACGGCTGGATCGGACGACCGATCGGGGCAACCGCCTTTATGCTCGGACACGGACACGAGAGCTGGCACCCGGCGCCGGAGTTCTACTACAAGGCAGGTGGCGGCCCCATGTTCGACATGGGCCCCTACTACCTGACTGCGCTGGTCAATTTGATGGGTCCTGTGGAGTCAGTGAGCGGCACAACCCGCAAGAGCTTTGCTACACGGATTATCGGCAGTGAACCTCTGCGTGGCCAACAGATCACCGTCGACGTACCGACCCACGTGACCGGTAGCCTGGAGTTTTACAGCGGCGCCGTCGGGACTATCATCACCAGCTTCGATGTCTGGGCATCCGATCTGCCGCGAATTGAGATATACGGTACTGAAGGAACTATCAGCGTCCCGGATCCTAACACCTTTGGCGGTCCGGTTCGCCTCCGGCGCGCCGGCGCCGATGGCTGGAGTGAGATGCCGTTGAGCCACGGTTATGCGGAAAACAGCCGTGGCTTAGGTGTGGCGGAACTTGCAGATGCGATAGCGACGGATCGGCCCCACCGCGCTTCCGGGGAGCTAACCGCACACGTGCTGGAAATCATGCACGGCATCCACATCGCGGCGGAGAGCGGCACCCGCTATGCGCTCGCCCACCGCGGGACCCAGCCGGAGCAGCTCCCACAGCAGTTCTGACATCCAGGGACGCCTGGGGCCGTCTTGCGGTCCCGGCCTCCTCCTCAGAGCATCATTGCCAGGCCATAGCCGACGGTGAACAGCACCACAACCGCTATGATGGAGCCCATGCTCGCCGGTTTGGTGGCGTGGCTGTATCCACGGTGGGCCATCCGGCGATAGATAGAAAGTGCACCCGTGAGCGCGAGGCCAAGCGGAAGAAGCCCCACCGGTTCCACAGGCGGAAGAAGAGGCAGCCGGACCAAAAGGTCCAGGACACCCGCAAGCACAGGAATGAGAAAGGCTCCCATGCCCAGGGCGTAGATCACAACGGCACCACCGCGTCGGCCAATGACGACAGAGAGCGTTCGCCTGCCTGCGGCGGTGTCGCCCACCATGTCGCAGGTGTTGTTCACGGTGAGCACGCTTGCAATCAGCAGTGAGCTCGGGAGACTCGCCAGGACCGCCTGCCCGTTCGCCTGCCCACCGTGCGCCACAACGATTACCAGAAAGAGTACGGTACCAAGAAAGCCACCCGCAGCAAGCTCTCCCGCCGGCGTGCGGGAGATAGGAAGGGGCCCGCCATTGTACAGAAATCCGATGAGCATACAGAGTGCCCCAACAAAAACTACCCACCACCCGACGGAGATCGCGATGATCACACCAAACACGGCGGCCAGGAAGTAGAGAGCGGCGGAGACCAGAAGAGCATGTCCGGGGGCGACACCGGCGTAGACAAGCACTTTGTCCGGCTCAACGGTGAACAGCGGATTGTCCACTCCACGGACGTAGTCGTAGAAACTGTTGAACGCCGTTGTTCCCATGTCAACGCAGAGAACAGCAAAAAGGAGCACGACGGCGAGCCACGGCTCTACTGGGATCCCGATTGCAAGTGCGTAGAGCGTCGCAAGCAGATACGTGGAGACGCTTATCACCTTCGTGCGGAGTTCCACAACCATGAAGAACTGTCGGATAGTCACAGACCTATATTCATATGGAGTACTGTCGGAGTCCAGTAGTGCGTTGCGCCGACCTGTCGGGCACTGGTAGGCTCTGGTATGGAATGGGCGCAGCAGATACCGCTCCTCTACCGCGGGAACGGTTACGTAATCATAGACAAACCCGCCGGAGTCCTCTCTCATCCCCACCCCCGGGACCGGGAGAGTCCGATCCTGCTCGATCTGCTTACCGAACAGCTCGGTATACCGGTTTTCACGGTGCATCGGCTTGACCGGATGACGACCGGGGTCATGGTGCTCGCGACGGACAAACGGAGCGCCGCACACCTCTCCGACCAATTTGCAGACCATCGGGTGGAGAAACACTACCTTGCCCTGGTGCGGGGTCACACAGAGGAGCACGGAGAGATCGATGCGCCCCTGCCTCACCGCACTCGCGACACAGAGTCGCCGGCGCTCACCCGTTTCCGAACAGTTGCCCAGGCAAGCCTTCCGGTTGCCGTTGGACGCTACGAACAGGCGTGGTTCTCACTGGTGGATGCTGAACTGCTGACCGGCCGCACCCATCAGGCCCGTCGCCACCTGCACAGGATAAACCACCCGGTACTTGGGGACCTGCGGCACGGAGACAACGATTACAACCGGTGGGCCATCCCGAAGTACGGCCGCTACCTCTTTCTTCGCGCACGATCGCTTAGCTTTGCCGCTCCCGAGGATGGCCGGCAGATCGTGGCACGAGCTGGACTCTCAGAGGTATGGGAGCGGGCAGTGGCAGAGATCTTTGGCTCAATCCCTGATGAGTTGCAGGGACAGTCGGAGGCGACGTTGAGCCGCTGAGTTCAGGATGGTGACGCGCCGGCCTTGTCAAGCGGTTCAGCGGCCTGTTCGCCCGGGACAGGATCGCCCGTCGGCTGTGTGGAGTCCGTCACGCGCGGGCGCCGGGAGGACGGAGGGAGCCCCGCGGCGGTTCGCCTGCGGGAGTTCCATGCAACCCAGAGAAAGAGAGAGGCGACGGTGGCAACCAGGAATGGGACCACTATTGCCCACTGCGCCTGCGCACTGAACTCACCCGCGAACAGCGAGTACCAGCCGGCTCCGCTTTGAACCGTACTTGCAACGGCAGTCAACAGAAGAATCGGGTTGGTGTCGCGACGGCGAAAGATTGCAACCAGGAGCCCGAAGCCCTGCACAGAGACCAGTCCGGCACCGATGTTTCGCAACCAGGCCACGTTGACGCTCTCTGCCTCACTGAGGGTCACGAACGCCTGCGGCGCCAGCAGAAACACACCGCCAAGCCCGAGTGACGCGATCGCAGTCAACCCGATCGCCAGTTTGATGAACCCTTCTCTCACGTGTTCTTCTCCGCGAACCAGCTCTGAATCTGATCGAGGCTGGTTTCACCAAGGTCTTTCACAACCAGATCTGCGCCGCGCTTCTTCAGGCCGTCAAGGTCGCCGTTTCGAGCGACTCCAAGGACCAGACCAAAATCGCCGTTGCGACCAGCCTCAACTCCGCTGTACGCGTCCTCCACCATCATGCTCTGCGTTGGATCCACTTCGAGCCGCTCGCAGGCGGTGACAAATATATCGGGGGCGGGTTTCCCGGAGAGCCCGAGCTGTTTGCTGTCTGTTCCGTCGACCACGGTTTCAAATCGATCCATGAGCTGTGTCTGATTGAGTACAAGCCGGCAGTTGCGACTGGAGCTGGCTACACCACACCGAACTCCGGCCTCGCGCAGCGCATCCACCAGGGAAATTGTGGTATCGAACACCGGAATATCACCGCGTTCGACCAGCTCAAGGAAGCGGGCGTTCTTGCGGTTACCAACGCCACAGATGGTATGTTCACCCGGCCCGTCGTCCGGCTTGCCGTAGGGAAAGTCGATATGCCGGGAGCTCAGAAATCCTGACACGCCATCATAGCGGGGGCGTCCGTCCACGAACGGCACGTAGTCACGATCGTGCTCGAACGGCTGAAACGACTCACCGTAGAGTTCACGAAGCAGGCCGTCAAAGGTCTCCTTCCACGCCTTGAAGTGGATCACTGCCGTATCCGTAATGACACCGTCGAGATCGAAAATTGCGCCGGCAGGTCTGGTCACCATGCTCCTCCCCGGTGGAAAAACTCCACCTGCTTCAAAGATGACACTCACAGCCTCAATAGGCAATTGGGCGCCTGCAGTGCGTCAGAACTGCTTGCGGTGAAACCGTACGACCATCTGGATCCGGGCAGGCTCTGCAAACGGATTGGCGATGATGTGGTCAATATCACAGTGATAGTTAATGAAGTCGCCGGCGCTGAGCTCCGCACTCTTCTCACCCGCCTCCACGGTAACTCGGCCCTCGAGTACGGTGAGAAACTCTTCACTTCGGGGGGCATGTGGACCGGAGGCAAGCTCGCTCGCCGGATCGAAGGAAACCTGATATATCTCAAGGTCCTCTGCCATCGAGACCGGTGAAAAGACCTGGATGTGCGGACCGTTGTCCGCAGTATCAAGCACCACCGCGTCATCAGAGCGCGTGACGCTGAACTTGCGCGCCGGTTCCCAGCCGCCCTTCAGGATCGCATCCAGCTCTACCTCAAGGCCACGCGCAATTTTCCAGATGGTGAGCACCGTAGGATTCACCTTGTCTGACTCTATCTGGCTCAGCATCGCTTTGGAGACGCCACTTCGCTCTGCAAGGGCATCGAGGGTCAGGCCCTCGTCCTTGCGCATCTTTTGAATGTTCGCGCCGATCTTTGGTGGTGGTACCGGTTTCATGCTCGCTCCTGACTGAAGTGTAGTTGCATCGCTTTCCCGCGGCCAGCGTGTTGACGCGGCCGGCTGATCATAATAGTATACAGCTTGTTCATTATATTGAACTATCCGGCCGTACGCAAGCGCCGCCGGAGAGGATGCTGCATGGCAGAACAGATACTGATCACCGGTGGTCTTGGGCAGCTTGGGAGTGAGCTCGCCTCCGCACTTGCGCGCCTCTACGGCGAGGACCACGTCCTGGTCACCGATGTCCGCAACCCCGAGCAAGAGCCGGCGTACCGCTTTCTCCCGCTTGACGCGCGTGACGGCGAGCTGCTTACCCGGGTCGTACAGGAAGAGAGGATTACCCGCATCTACCATCTTGCGGCGCTTCTCAGTGCAGTGAGTGAGACACGCCCCCAGGACGCCTGGCAGATCAATATGGGCGCCCTCTTTGCCGTACTCGAGGTTGCGCGTGACCATGGCATCAGCGTCTTTACCCCATCATCCATCGGGGCGTTTGGTCCCCAGACGCCAAAGGAGTACACGCCGCAGGACACCATCCAGCGACCCACCTCAATGTACGGTGTCACGAAGGTTGCAGGTGAGCTGCTCTGTGACTACTACTACTTCAAGTACGGAGTGGACACGCGCGGCGTCCGCTTCCCCGGGATCATTTCAAACGTCACGCCTCCCGGAGGCGGCACGACCGACTACGCAGTGGACATCTATTACGCCGCCGTCAGGGACAAGGCGTACACCTGTTTTCTCCAGGGCAACACCTACCTGGACATGATTTACATGCCTGACGCCATAAAGGCGGCAATCGAAGTCATGGAGGCCGACCCTGCCCGCCTGCGGCACCGGAACGCGTTCAACGTGACCGCCATGAGTTTCGCCCCGGAAGACCAGGCTGCGTATATACGCCGCTACATACCGGAGTTCGAGATCAGCTATGACGTTGATCCGGTGCGTCAGGCAATAGCAAACAGCTGGCCCGCCTCGCTTGAGGATTACGCCGCACGCGTTGAGTGGGGGTGGGAACCGGACTACGACCTGGACCGCATGACCCAGGACATGCTGAAGACACTTACAGAGCGATATCAGACGTTCGGCGTACTGTAATGATCGACGGCTCAGTGAGCGTGAAAACCGTCACCCTTTCTCCCGCACCATGTTCATCCGTACCTTACGGGACATGAATCTCTTCGGCCTCACGGAGTCCGAGCTCATCTCCCTGGTACTGGAAGAGGGGCTTCCCCGATACCGCGGCAAACAGCTCTCCGAGTGGCTCTACAAGCACCATGCCGACGAACTGACGGCCATGTCTAATCTTCCCGTAGAGCTGCGGCAGCGCTGGAGCATTGAGCATGAGGTCCGGTTTCCCGAGCCGGAGATGGCAGGAACCAGCGACGACGGCACCCGGAAGTACACCTGGCCGGCTTTTGGCGGGGACATCTATGAGTCCGCGTTGATCCCGGCGAATGACCGATTGACACTCTGCGTCTCGAGTCAGGCGGGTTGTCGAATCGGATGTAAGTTCTGCCTCACCGCCAGGAAGGGACTCAAGCAGAACCTCTCGTCAGCGGAGATCCTGGGACAGTACAGAAACCTTCCTGAACGAGATACGGTGACGCACTTCGTCTACATGGGGATGGGCGAGCCTCTGGATAACACCGAAGAGGTCCTTAAGAGCCTTGAGATTCTCACATCCGAATGGGGCTACGGATTCAGCCCGCGTCGGATTACCGTTTCCAGTGTAGGCATCCTCCCTGATCTGGAGGCGCTCCTGGACCGCACACGGGTCAATGTCGCGATCAGTCTTCACACCGCACGGAGGGAGGATCGGCTGCCGCTTGTCCCGTCGGAGAACCGATTCCCCATTGCCTCTATTGTTGACCTGCTTCGCCACCGCGCATCGCTCGCGCTCCCCCCGTTCGAAGAGCAGGGCCGACGCCGACTCAGCTTTGAGATCACCATGCTTCGGGGCGTCACCGACAGGATCGAGCAGGCCGCCGCGGTCCGCGACCTCATCACCGGCATTCCCGCCCGGGTCAACCTTATCCCATGGAACTCGTTTCCCGGCACCCACTTCGAGCCGAGCAGGCGGGAGGACATCCTGGCCTATCAATCAGTGCTCAGAAAATCAGGGATCATGACAACAATCCGCGAGTCACGGGGTGAGGACATTGGTGCCGCGTGTGGACTACTCGCCGGGCGCCGGTCCGTCGTCAACTAACGGCGCTCACGCCTGGGGGTCGTATATGTCTGCGCGGTCCCGACCGCCCTCTTTCGCCTGATACAGCGCCTGGTCACTCGAAGACTTGATTTCATCCACTGAACCTCCGTGCCGCGGAAACTCCGCAACACCCTGACTTGTGGTGACGCGTAGCGTTGAGCCATCGGGAGCAGAAATCTCAAGCGAGGCGACACTCTTTCGGATAGCCTCTGCGACCTCGAGCGCCGCATCAGCATTGGCACGTGGCAGGATGATCGTGAACTCGTCCCCGCCGTATCGAGCCGGAATGTCGCTCTTTCTCACGTTTTCAGCAACCGACGGAGCAACCAATCTGATCACCTCATCACCAAACGGCTGGCCGTACGTATCGTTGATTTCGTGGAAGCGATCAAGATCCATCATGATCAGGCTGAACACTTCATTCTTTGCACGGGCATCCTGGAACTGCTGCTCGAGTGCACTGTCGAGATAACGCCGGTTGTAGAGACCGGTCAGATCATCCGTGACCGCGCGACGACGGGCGCCCTCACCCCACTGAACCAGGTCGCTGAGGAATGAACCGGTACGATGCAGGCGCGCAGTCGTGATGGCAACCATGCGATACATGATCTTCGCAGCCACCGACGGGTGGGATCGCATGAGACCGAAGAAATCGCTCTTTGAAAGGACAGAGAGTGTCCCATCATCGAGTGTCACGCAACTCGCGGAACGGGGCGCGTTCTCGAAGATGGCCATCTCGCCAAAGAAATCGCCGCGTCCAAGCTCCGCCACATCAACCTCAGCTCCTTCTCCGCTTTGGACACGAACCGCAATACGGCCATCGCGAACTATGTAGAGTTCTTCGCCCGCATCCCCCTGGTGAAAGACTGAAAAACCAGCATCGCAGGGACGCTCCTGAAGGTAACTCCCCACAACCTCGAGCTCCTGTTCTTCAAGAGTAGAGAAAATGGCAACTGAACGAAGGAACGTGGCGTTCGTCACCGCTCCTCCTCTTCACTACAATTGGCACAGAGCACCTGGTCTCCGCCTTGATCTCTCGAAACGAAGACCAGCTCATGCGCCATCGTGACAATCTCCCCGGGAGTCAATGCATGGTCCGGATACATCGACACTCCCACACTGAACGTCAGAGGGAGCACATCACCGCCGGTCACCGGTGAAAGATCGACCTGCTTCATACCGTGCTGAATGGAACGTGCATGGTCAATGACCTGCTCCTCAGGAGTTGACGGGACGATCAGAGAAAACTCATTGCCACGGTAGCGGACGGCAACATCGCCCTCCCACATGAGCGTCTTCAAGTGATTGGCCAACAGCCGCAACACCTTGTCGCCTACCTCATGACCGTACGTGTCGTTGATGAGCTTGAAGTTGTCGGGCTTGATCATGAGGAACCCGGTCTGACCGCGCGCGCGCGACAGAATAGCGCCGAACTCGTCGTCGAGGAAACTCTTGGAAAAGAGTCCGGTTAGCTTGTCGCCAAATACCTGCTGCCGCAACTCCTGCACCCACCCTGAGTTTTCACTGACAAGCGTGTTTGTCGACCGGATACGACCGGCAATGATCACGAGAAACTGGTGCAACACGCGCGCGAAGATGGACGGATGCTCCTCCATCACCGCCTGGAGCGTCTGATCCCGGCGAGGAAAGATAAGTAGGCGCGAGTCTTCCTCTGCGTATGCAGTCGCGGTACGCGCCTCATCGCTGAGGAAGTCCTGCTCGCCCAGGCTCTCCGCAGACACAAAGCGAGCGAGATCTACCTCCCGCCCCTCGCTGTCCATCCTTGAAACGCGGACACTACCCGATTCAATCATGAAGAGTTCGCGTTCTTTTGTACCTGCAGCAAAGACTGTCTCTCCGGCTGCGAACTCGTAGAACCCAGCGTGCTCAGCAAGGACGGATAGATCGGTCGGGCCGAGTTGCGAGAAGAGATCGACTGAACTGAGGAGGTCGAGTTTGTCCATGTGACTCGTAATTATGGGACTAATCGGCAGTATGAACAACCGTGTTGGTAAAGCAGAGATAGCATGTTTCCCGGTAAG
>CAZREG010000053.1:0-19223 GCA_964599075.1 uncultured Spirochaetaceae bacterium
ACGCCACAATTGTTCTCCCTGCTTCACATCAGCACGGTTCGTGACACTTCAGAAACAACCCTGAAGAGTCACGCACTCATCCGGCAACATCATGCGCGCCTCAATGAGCGCATCCACCACACCGGGATCAGCGAGTGTACTTGTGTCGCCAAGGCTGTCGGTCTGGCGCTCGGCGATCTTCCGCAGAATGCGCCGCATGATCTTTCCGGAACGGGTCTTGGGAAGTCCGGCAGTAATGAGAATGTGGTCAGGCGTGGCAATGGGACCGATGCGGTGACGGACCTCTCCCCGCAGCTCGCCAACGAGCTCTACATCGGCATCCCAGCCTTCTGCGAGCACCACGTAAGCAAAGATTCCCTGTCCCTTGATCTCATGCGGGAAGCCAACGACCGCCGCTTCCGCGCAGGCCGGATGATTGACCAACGCCGATTCAACTTCCGCGGTGCCCATACGATGTCCGCTCACGTTGATGACGTCATCCACCCGACCGGTGATCCAGTAGTACCCGTCATCATCCCGGCGGCAGCCGTCGCCGGTGAAGTAGTACCCTCGATACGGCAAGAGGTAGGTCTGCAGGAACCGCGGATGGTCGTCCTGGATGGTACGCGCCATCCCGGGCCATGCGCGCTTGATGGCAAGCAATCCGGAGACTCCGTTTCCGTCAATCTCATTCCCCTGCTCGTCGAGCACAACGGGCTCAATACCAAAGAAGGGGAACGTGGCGGAACCGGGCTTGGTAGCGGTTGCAGCCGGGAGGGGCGTGATCATGATGCCACCGGTCTCTGTCTGCCACCAGGTGTCAACAATGGCGCAGCGCTTCTCTCCAACCACGTTGTAGTACCACTCCCAGGTATCCGGATTGATGGGTTCACCCACCGTACCCAGGATGCGCAGACTCGACCGGTCGTACTTTGTGACCCAGTCATTTCCTTCCCGGGCCACCGCTCGCAGGGCGGTGGGTGCGGTGTAAAACTGGGTAATCCTGTGACGCTCGACCATGTCCCAGTAGCGACCGGGATCCGGGTAGAGCGGCGTGGACTCGAACATCACAGTGGTTGCGCCGTTTGCCAGTGGACCGTACACCACATAGCTGTGTCCGGTAATCCAGCCAACGTCCGCGACGCAGGCGTAGACATCGCCATCCCGGTAGTCAAAGACGTACTGATGGGTGATGGCGGTATAGAGCAGGTAGCCTGCCGTGGTGTGCGCAATACCCTTGGGCCGCCCGGTGCTGCCGGAGGTGTAGAGCAGAAAGAGTGTGTCTTCAGAGTCCATCGACTCCGCCGGACAGTAGGGGCGCTGCACGGCCATGGCGTCATCAAGGTCGATGTCGCGCGGCGGGAAAAAGGGCACCTTTGCGCCGGTTCGTTTCACCACAAAGACGTTGTTGACGGTTGGGCACGCCATCACTGCCTCGTCAACGGTTCGCTTGAGCGGAATGGTCTTGCCGCCGCGAAGCCCCTGATCGGCGGTGATGACCGCAACAGCTTCCGCGTCCTGGATGCGGTCGCGAAGCGCCTCCGCACTGAATCCTGCAAAGACCACCGTGTGAATCGCGCCAATGCGGGCACAGGCGAGCATCGCGACGGCCGCCTCCGGGATCATTGGCAGGTAGATGGCTACCCGGTCGCCCCTGCGGATCCCGTAGCGCTTGAAGACGTTTGCCATCTGTGAGACCAGACGCTGGAGCTCGCGATAGCTGATGGCCCGGGTTTCGTCGGGTTTGTCGCCTTCCCAGAGGATTGCGGTCTGATTACCGCGCGTGGGGAGGTGGCGATCGATGCAGTTGTACGCCACGTTGAGCTTGCCGCCAAGAAACCAGGATATGGTCCCCGACGGCAGATCCGCGTCCATGACCGTGTGAAACTCCTGATCCCAGGTCAATCGACTCTTCGCCTGTTCCTCCCAGAACCCCTGCGGGTTGGCTACGCTCTGTCTGTAGAGCCTCTCATAGTCGGCAAATGCCGGGACGTGGGAGTCCGCGATCCAGGTATAGTCGGGTACGTGCTTCTCTTCTGCCATGTTGGCCTCCAGCAACGCCCAGTATTGAATGAGTTAGTCGATCGGTCAAGAATTATCCAGCCGCGAGCTTGTTTGTACCCTCTACACCGGCGCCATTGTTCCAGACCAGATGATCCAGGCCAGCACCGTCTTCGCGACAAGGCTGAGCACAATATAGAAGCGCTCGCCAAACAGGTAGTTCTTCCAGGGCCCCACTTTCTTGTACTGCAGAATCATGTTGACGGCGAAGATGTTGAAGAAGACAAACAGGGTCGGCACGATTGCGTATACAAATCCCGGAGGACCCTGCTCTCCGCTGGTTACCGACGCAAGGAAGTACCAGCTGATCACGATCCACGGGACAATTCCGGCAACACACCCGTAGATAAAACTGGCCCATCGGGTCTGCTGCCGAGTCTCGTTGTCGTCTTCCATCGAATTGCCGAACAGATTCATTGCCGCATTGACGCCAAAGAGCGCAATCAGAGCAGCCGCCTCGTAAATGCCCACGAGCAGCGAGATGACAACGATCATCACGGAGGACGAGAGAGCGTACTCAAAGAATCGGATAGGATTCTTGTTCTTCTCCAGGTTCGAAACGTAGGAGTTGAACCCGACGGTGGAGAGGTACAGATGTGCGATCGCAGAGAGCAGAAGGAAGACAGCCACCGCCGGTCCGAACCTGAGTTCGATCCATACCTGGGGGTCAGGTGCCAGCGAGAAGGTCTGAGGATTGAACTGCAGAAAACTGGTGTAGATGGGCCGCGTGGAATCGTTGCTGACTATCCACATAAACACGCCCTGGACAAGGTGCAGGAATCCCATAATGAGATTAAACCTTCTCAGTCTCGAGTAGCTGGTCTTTTCCAGTTGAGCCATATTCACCTCCGTTGATTTCATCTGCTACGAGTATACCCCCGATCTACCCTCCCCGTTCAACGAACTCCGCTACCAGTGCCGGGGCAACGGCGGCGGCTCCACCCGGAATCAGGAAACTCATGCGGTGATCAGTCACCTCCGTTTCGTCGGCCCGGTTTCTCCGGATCGGGAAACAACCGCAGATCAAGGGTATGCGGCATGACCGGGTTGGCACGGGCTGGCTCCAGGCGGATTGTACCGGGAGAGTGGCCAAAGGGCTCGAACAGAGAGAGTCGCCTGCCTTCAGCCTCGTTCTCGTTCACGGGCATTGTCTCGTAGCTGCGGCCGCCCGGGTGCCCGGCGTAGAGGCGGCATCCGCCAAGAGATCGACGATTGGGCAGATCGACAAGCTCGATCACCAGGGGGGTATGCACGGGAATAACCGGGTGGAGGCTCGCGGGAGGCGCCCACGCCTTGTAGCGTACCCCGGCGACAAGCGAACCGTCCTGGGTTGGAGAGAGCGGGAGCTCTACGGTGTTGCACGCGACCCGCTGACCATCTGCGAGATCCCCGCGGACGAGCACCTGAACACGGCTGAGCGAGGCATCAACTGAACGACTCACTCCGCTGCCGTTTTCCTCTTCGCCAAGAACGTGCCAGGGCTCCAGCGCCCGCCTGAGCTCTATCTCCACCCCCGCCACGCGTACCGAGCCAATCACCGGAAAGCGAAAATCCACAAACGGCTCAAACCAGACCGGATCAAGCTCAACGGCCCCCTGTGAGATCTCCTGGAGGGCGCGTCTGAAGTCAAGCGTGGTGTAGTGTGGGAGCATAAAGTCATCGTGCAGCCGGGTTCCCCAGTGGACAAGCGGGGCCTCGTAGGGTCGGTCCCAGAATCGCGCAATGCAGGCACGGACCAGGAGCGCCTGAACAAGACTCATCTGCGGATGCGGCGGCATCTCCAGGTTTCGAAGCTCAACCAGCCCCAGGCGACCGCTCTCGCCGTCAGGGCTGAACAGCTTGTCAATGCAGAACTCTGCCCGGTGTGTATTGCCGGCAACATCCACCAGAATGTTGCGGAACAATCGGTCCACAAGCCATGGTGGGGTCGGTTTCCGGTCATCGATCCTGGAGAACGCAATCTCAAGCTCAGAGAGCATGTCGTCTCGCGCCTCATCAACGCGCGGCGCCTGACTGGTGGGGCCAATAAAGAGCGAAGAGAAGAGATAGGAGAGACTGGGGTGGTTGTTCCAGAACGAAAGCAGACTGCGAAGCAGTGACGGCCTGCGCAGAAAGGGGCTGTCTGCCGGCGTGCGACCACCGACGACAATGTGGTTACCGCCGCCCGTTCCCACCCGTTGCCCGTCCAGCAGGAACTTGTCGGCAGTCAGACCACACTGGCGAGCCTCCTCGTACACGGCAGTCGTTATCTCACGCGCCTGGTCCCAAGATGCTGCCGGCTGGACATTGACCTCGATCACCCCGGGGTCGGGAGTCACTTTGAAGTTGTGCAGCCGAACGTCCGCCGGTGGCGGGTAGCCTTCGACAACGGGGGCTACTCCGCACTCTCGGGCAGCGGCTTGCACTGAAGCCAAAAGGTCAACGTAGTGCTCGAGCAACACAAGAGGCGGCATAAAAACGTGAAGCTTCTCATCCCGCAGCTCGACGCAGAGACTCGTACGCACCCGGCCCACGCGGTCGGTTGTAAAGTAGTCGGAGGAGCCGGGTGCCGCTGCTCTTTTTGTGACCATCGCGTTGAGCTCAACAGCCGACGGCAGCGGAGCCTTTGGCGCAAATCCGCTCGGCTCGGGGATGGTCTCCAGCTCTTTCTTTGGCACCGACGGGAGTGAGTCGGTCGGCAGACGCAGCCCGATCGGTGAGTCACCCGGCACAAGCTGCAGCGCTCCGCTTCGAAACTCCCAGCGGTTTGAGATCCACCGCTTGCGCTTCACCGAGTACATGAGCGGCAGCGCAAATCCGACCGGCGTACCAAGACCCCGCTCCATTGCCCGAAGGAGTCGCTCCCGTTCAGACTTCTCAAAGAGGTTTGTCTCCAGCAGGTCGCCGTGGGCCGGAAGTTTACCCTCCTTCCACAGGTGCCAGGCAGTATCCTCATAGGCCGGAAGCACGGCTTGCTCAGGGACCGCAAGATAACGCGCCACTGTTGTCACAAACTGTTTCGCGACATCTGTGGTCCCGGAAGCCGGAGGCGGGCCATCCCACAACGGCTGCCCATCCGCTCGCCAGTAGGCGGCGAGCGACCAGCGTGGCAGGGGCTCACCAGGATACCACTTGCCCTGGCCGTAATGGCGCAGCGCACCGGTTGTAAATCGATCTGTAAGCCGATCAAAGAGCCGGGTGGCGACGCGCTTCTTCGCCACGCCGTTGGCGGCAATGGTCCACTCATCAGCGTCGCGATCCGTAGTGGAGACGAAGGTAGGCTCCCCGCCCATGGTAAGGCGAACGTCAAGACGGGCAAGCTCGGCATCTACCGCGGTTCCTGCCTTGTCAATAGATGCCCACTCATGGTCAGAGAACGGCCGGGTGATCCGTCGGTCCTCATGGATCCTGGTGATGGACATGGAATGGTCAAGCGTGGCCTGGGAGGAGTCAACCGCGCCGGAGATAGGCGCCGCGCTCTGGGGTGAGGGTGTACAACAGAGCGGAAGATGACCCTCACCGGCCAGAAGACCTGAGGTTGGGTCAAGGCCAATCCAGCCGGCGCCGGGAAGATAGACCTCCGTCCATGCGTGGAGATCGGTAAAGTCGTGATCTGTGCCGGCAGGTCCGTCGACGGGCTTCTCATCTGCGACAAGCTGAATGAGGTAGCCGGAGGCAAACCGGGTAGCCAGGCCCAGGCGGCGAAGTGCCTGGCAGAGAAGCCAGGCCATATCCCGGCAGGAACCGCGGGCGAGCTCGAGCGTCTGCTCGGAGCTCTGGACACCTGGCTCAAGTCTCACTATGTAGCCCATAGCGGCGTTGACTCGCTGATTCGCATCCATGAGAAAGTCGATCGTGCCGGCCTTCGGCTTGCCTGCCAGCTCACCGACAAGAGCATCAAAACGCGGTCCGGTATCTGATACCTCCATATACGGCAGCAGCTGCTTGGCCAGCGTAGGCTCGTAGGAGAACGGGAACTCCTTTGCGTATTCCTCAAGAAAGAAGTCAAAGGGATTAAAAATGGTGTGCTCGGCAACCAGATCTACGGTGACCTCAAAGCTCTTCAGTTTCTCCGGAAAAACCGCGCGCGCGAGATAGTTGCCAAAGGGATCCTGCTGCCAGTTGAGGAAGTGGTTCTCAGGAACTATCCGCAGGGAGTACGCCTCAATCCTGGTGCGGCAGTGCGGCGCCGGACGAAGGCGAATCGTCTGTGGACCGAGCGAGACCAGGCGATCATACCGGTAGATGGTGGTGTGGTTCAGAGCCACTCGGATCGACATGAATCCCCCTCCTGTCCTGCGGAAGCTACCACGAATCCCCTTGAGGTGTCACATATTTCGGTCGGTGAGCTTGCAATTGCCCACCAATAACCGCACTATGAGGTCAACATATGAGTGACTTCCTGGTAATGAGCCTGGACAGCAAAGGTTCTCCACGGGTTGGAATACCTGAGACTCCGGTACCTGTGAGCAGCCGCAGCGCCGGCTGGGGGTTTGGCTGGTACCCGGATGATGACGCAGCCGCGTCCGTTGTGAAGGACTCTACCTCCACCGACGCCTTTGAGTTCGCAACCATGCTCAGCGGCTGGAAGAGCTTTAACTCTACCAGCTTCCTGATCAAAGTGCGCGGGGCCTCCAAGCAGTACAACCAGCAGAGCACGCAACCGTTCTCACGTGGATACGCCGGGCGTGACTGGCTTTTTATGCACAACGGAGATCTTGACCGTCGCCGCCTGGAGCAGCTCTTTGAATCCGCCGGCAGTAACTCCTTTCACCCTATCGGGACCACTGATTCTGAGCTTGCCTTCAGTGTCCTGCTCTCCCGAGTCAAGACCGCGGCGGCAGGCACGCTCTCAGAACTTTCCTGGGAAACCTGGCACAGTTGGTTTCAGGAGCTCGACCGGCTGGGGACCGCAGACTTTGCAATCTCTGACGGCCGGCACATCATTATGTATCACGGGTCTGACATTGATTCGGCCCCATCATTCGCACGCCTGTCCCCCGGCGAAGAACCTATCCGGGTAGAGTCGCCGGAAGTGGTGATCTCACTCGACAACCCGTCAGACGCGTACCGTACCGCCCTTGTTGTTGGGTCACACCACTTCGGCGGGACGCAGTGGGCACCCATGGAACCAACACAGATGCTGGTTCTCAGAAGAGGCCTGGCGGTCTGGTCCTCTCATGTCAATGAGCCGATCAAGGCGGTTCGCGCCGAGCAACCCGTGGATGCCTCCGGGGATGATGGTGCACTGCGGCAGCCCAAGGAGCGTTGGCCCAAAGAGCATTCGGTAGTCGAGCCGTTCGGCTCGTCCGAGCTCGCACAGTCCGCAAGCGCTCCGGCGATCGTGAATATTCGATCCATGATGGCCGGGCCGGACGGTACGCCCCTGCGCCGCCGCACGTATCACATCTACCACCGCAGCCACTATGCCTACACCAACCCCGTGGATCGCAGTGAGCACGTCTTCCGGCTCCACCCGGTTGAAGATGATGTACAGGAGATTGTGCACTCAACGCTCAGTATCAAGGGCAGCGGGGAGCAGATTCACTTTGATGATGTGTTTGGCAATCACTCGGCTCACGTCACCATTGATCAGCCATATACGGAGCTGGAGATCGTCGCAGACAGCGAAGTGGTCGTCTACGCACGACCGGAGGATGATTTCCGCCCGGTCGTCCGGCGCACCTCAATCCCGCTTGTCTGGATGCCCTGGCAGCGTCAGATGATGTCTCCCTACCTGTTGCCCCCGGAGCTGCCGGAGACGCAGTTGCACGAGCTCACCGAGTACGCAATGAGCTTTGTCGAACGGAACGATTATCATCTCATGGAGTCGCTGGTCGACATGAACGAGAGAATTTATGAGGACTTCACCTACCAGTCCGGATCAACGACAAATGAAACATCTCCGTTTGAGGTCTATTCTACCCGGACCGGCGTGTGTCAGGACTTTGCCAATCTCCTTATCTGTCTTGCCCGCCTCCTGAACGTGCCGTCCCGGTATCGGGTAGGCTACATTCACACCGGCAACAAGTACGACAACCCGAGCCAGGGTGACGCTTCACACGCCTGGGCGGAGGTCTACCTCCCCTACCTGGGCTGGCGTGGGTTTGACCCCACAAACGGAGTTCTGGTAAAACAGGATCACGTTCGAGTGGCGTGCGGACGGAACTACCGCGACGCTACTCCTACCTCGGGAACCATATTCCGCGGAGGCGGAACAGAGACACTCACCGTTCAGGTGAGAGTGGAGGAAATCAACGGGTAGCTCATGCAGTTCCAAAACTACCAGACTGACGGCTTCTACGACGAGATGTTTGAGGCCAATGGAGCGCCGCGAGCCGGCGCAGCTCCTATCTTCAACGCAATCAACAATCTGCCACCACAAGACCTCGTGCGCAGGCAGCGGGCGGCCGAGTACGCACTGCTGAGCACGGGTAACACCTTCAACGTCTACGGCGCAGAGGAAGGGGCAGAGAAGATACTCCCGTTTGACATTGTGCCACGGATCATTCCTGCCAACGAGTGGGCGATCATTGAAGCAGGTCTGATACAGAGGATTCACGCGCTGAATCTCTTTATTCACGACGTGTACAATGAGAAGCGAATCATCAAGGACAAGGTGGTCCCGGAAGAGCTGGTGCTTGGTGCAGGCAGCTATCGCAGACAGTGCGAAGGGCTATCCCCGGTTCGAAACATCTGGATCCACGTAACCGGGACAGATCTCATTCGGGATGAGCACGGCGTATTCTACGTGCTGGAGGACAACCTGCGCTGTCCTTCGGGCGTCTCCTACGTTGTTGAGAACAGGAACGTGCTGAAAGCGACATTCCCGAACGCATTTCGCACCATGCGCGTCCGCCCTACGGTTGATTACCCGGATCGCCTTCGGAAGGCCCTCCGCCATCTCTCACCCAAAGCCGACCCGCGGATCGTGGTGCTCACCCCCGGCCCGTACAACTCGGCCTACTTTGAGCACGCCTTCCTCTCCCAGCAGATGGGAGTTGAGCTTGCCGAAGGCCGAGACCTTGTTGTGGTAGACGGCCATCTGAAACTGCGGACAACCGGTGGGTTCGAAACCGTTGACGTTGTCTATCGGCGGATTGACGACGACTTCCTTGATCCCACGGTGTTTCGTTCGGACTCTCTGCTTGGGGTGCCCGGCATCATGGAGGTCTACGAGCGCGGAAACGTAGCAATTGCCAACGGAGTCGGCACCGGAATCGCAGACGACAAGGCGGTCTACGCCTACACACCCCGTATCATACGGTACTATCTGGACGAAGAGCCCATCCTGCCGATCGTTCCTACCTACGTCTGCAGTGATGAGGCCGACCGGTCGTACGTTCTGCAGCACCTCCATGAGCTTGTAGTGAAGGCGGTGAACCTCTCCGGTGGATACGGCATGCTCATAGGTCCGGCCTCCACGAGCACGGAACGGGAGGAGTTTGCCCGAAAGATCAAGGATAGCCCGCGCGACTTTGTGGCTCAGCCAACGATCAAGCTCTCTCGAGCTCCGGTTATCACTGACGGGGGCTTCGCCGGTCGACACGTGGATCTTCGCCCCTACATTCTCTACGGTGAGGATATCCAGGTGCTTCCCGGCGGTCTCACCCGGGTGGCTCTCCGGGAGGGCTCGCTTGTGGTCAACTCTTCACAGGGTGGTGGCAGCAAGGACACCTGGGTGCTTTCAAGCGAAGGACAGGGCAATGCTTAGTCGTGTGGCAGAGGCGGTCTACTGGATGCACCGCTACGTTGAGCGGGCGGAGAACGTTGCGCGGTTTGTTCACGTCAACCTGCACCTCCTGCTCGACGCAGGAAATCACGGGGCGGGACAACAGTGGGAGCCGCTGGTGACAACGTCCGGGGATCACGAAGAGTTCGAAGAGCGGTACGGCGAGCCCACCGAGCAGAACGTGATTCAGTTTCTCACATTTGACCGGGAGAACCCGAACTCGATTATCTCATGCCTCCGCTCGGCACGTGAGAACGCACGATCGGTACGGGACACCATCTCTTCGAACATGTGGAACTATATCAACCGGGTCTACCTGCGGGTGGAACAACGGAGTCGCGAAGACCACATTGACGACCTCCAGCAGTTCTACGCGGAGATCCAGGATGCCAATCGGTTCCTGGTGGGACTTGCAGAGACAACCATGTCTCACAACGAAGCCTGGCACTTCGGGCGACTGGGCCGATTGATCGAACGTGCGGACAAGACGGCGCGAATCCTTGATGTCCACTACTACATGCTCCTTCCAAGCGTCGACTACGTGGACACTCCGTACGACTCCATCCTTTGGACGGCACTGTTGAAATCAACCAGTGCGTTTGAGATGTACCGAAAGGCTCATCCACACATCTACCATGAGAACGTGGCAGACTTTCTTATTTTTGATTACTACTTCCCGCGCTCCCTTCACTGGTGCGTCACTACCGCGGGGCGGTCCATGGCATCGATCTGCCGGGACATGGCGGTGAGGCCGACGGCACTCGATGAGATAGAGAAGCTCGAGGCCACACTGAATGAGATCGATGTCACGGCGGTACTGGACGGCGGGCTGCACGAGTTTATAGACACGTTTCAATACAACCTTAATGTGGTAGGAAATCAGATACACCGTTCATTTTTCGCGCTGAAGGATCCACAGGCGTCCGCCGGGAAACAGGTGCAGAGTCAGGGGTAGCCGGAAATGCGAACGCACGTATCTCTCTGCGGAGTTGCTCTTGTCCTGGTGTTGCTGGCCTGCCAGGCCGACGCTCGCACCCCCGGCCTCTCAGGCATCTTCCTGCTTGGTGGAGACGACTACTATACTCACGCCGAGAAGATGGACGCCGCGCCGGCCCTTGTTCACCTGTTTGCTGACTGGGTGATCGACGTGAGCGCAGCGGAGCCAGGGGGTGAGAAGATCGCGGTTGACCCCATAGCTCCAGACTCTTACGAGTACCTGAACCACGTCTTCCAGCCGGGCACAACCGTTGCCATCTCCTGGGCCATGCCCCTCCCAAACTACGATGTGCCGGGCAACTCCTACGGGGCAATCCCGAACGTGCAGGACATCCTGAACGGTGACTACGACGATCATATCCGCGACTTCGCCCGAGCCGTGGACCGGATCTCCGTGCCGGTCATGCTCACGCTGTTTGGAGAGTTCGACAACAACGCCTTTTACAGCTTTGGCCCGGATGGTCGAAGCGCTGCGTTTGCGGCTCCCGATATTCCCACCGAACTGGACGTTCCGGTTGCCCATGACCTCTACGGCCACTACGGAGATCCTGAGCATCCCGACGGGCCGGAACGAGTCCGCGACGCATTCAGGTACGTCATCGGAATATTTGAAGAGGAGGGGGTGACGGACCCGAGCTGGTTCATGTACGGCTCATCCGGGTTTATGTCCACCACTCCAGCTCCCGGAGAGGAGCAGCTCGTGGACGCGACCGCAGCATGGAATCAGCCGGTGTGGTACTACCCCGGCGATCAGTACATCGACTGGGTGGGAAAGAGTCTGCATCACGATGACTTTGCGAGCTTGAGAGACAAGTTTGAGGGCGCCTATCAGGCCTGGGGTGAGGTAACTCTCAGGCCATTCTTCTCACCGGAGTACAGTCTGAGCAGCCGGTCGTCCAGCCGGGCAACCCAGATAGAACAGGAGTTCGGAAGCTACCTCACACGCTTTGCCCGCTTCAAAGCGTTCGCGATCACCGATCAGGATCCTGAGACCGGGAGTGACGAGTTCGGTCTCATGACGCTTGGCGGTGTGAACGGGGAGTTTCCCGACGAGATAGCGGCCTGGCAGGAGAGTGTTCGCGACAACCCCGCCTGGAAGACGCTGCCGTTCGACTTTCTAGACTGATTGGCTGGACTGATCAGCGCTTCACCCGTGCGTTTCCCTCCCAGATGCTCCAGACCTGTTCCTCATCCGCCGGAGTGGCGTAATCGGTGAGCATGGTTGCCGCAAGCGCGCCGGTTGCCCAGCCGAACTGCATGCAGCGCTCGGCATCCCAGCCCCTGAGCACACCGTAGAGCAGCCCCCCCACAAATCCGTCACCGCCGCCGATCCGGTCCAGAACGCCAATCTCCCGCGGCTCGGCAACATGGAACTCCTCTCCCAGACTCACAATGGCTCCCCAGAGGTGGACGTTCGCATTCACAACCTCACGAAGGGTCGTTCCAAAGAGTTGCGCCCGCGGGTACGCCGCTTGCACCCGGGCGATCATCTCCTTGAATGAGCCCAGCTTCTCTGCAAGGCTGCCTCCTCCGGCCTCCGGACCCTCTATGCCCAGGGCAAGCTGAAAGTCTTCCTCGTTGCCGACCAGGATGTCCGCATTGCCGGCAATGTCAGCGAACGCAGCGGAGAGTTCGGTCTGGCGGCCCTTCCAGAAACTGGCACGGTAGTTTATGTCAAAGGAGACCAGCGTCCGGTGCCTGTGTGCCGCGCGGGCAAGTTCCACACAGAACTGAGAGGTCTCACTGCTGAGTGCCGCTATCAGACCCGATATGTGCACGATCTGCACCCCGTCGGTGCCGAACAGACGTTCCACATCGAAATCCTGGATGGAGAGCGTGCGCCCCACCTCCCCCGCCCGGTCGTTGTGAACGCGAGGTCCTCGACCGCCGAACCCACTGTCTGCAATGTTGAACTGATGGCGATAGCCCCAGGCGTCCCCCTGATCCACTTCAGGGCCCTCATACGTCATTCCGCGCGCACGGAGATTTGCCTGGATGTACCGAGCGATCGGACTCTCAGCCACAAACTTAGTCAGCACGTGCGTGGGAACACCCAGGGAGGCGGGAATGTTCGCCACATTTGTTTCGGCACTGGTGCCCTGCATCTGGAAATCGATAGCCGTGTGAACCGGCTGTCTATCCTTTGGCGTTATGCGGACACCCATGCTGGTTGGTACAACCAGACCGTACGTACAGTTCTTCCTGAGCTCAATCATCTTTTCCTCCGGCTATGCAGTAGCTGATGTGAGACCATATGGTGCACAGAGGCGGCGCCGGATGCAAGTGCGTTGGCCCTGCCCGGGCAGTTGAGCAGCGCCCCGCTGCCGCGGTAGCATGGCCGCATGAAAAAGCTGACAGCAGGAGTGATCTTTCTTGTCGCCGCGCTGCATCTGGCGGCGCAGAGCCCATCGGTCTACAATATCGGCGCCATTCTTGATACCCCGTTTCTCTATCAGGATCGATACCCGATCGAATCGGTGTTTGAAGGCGGGTACTACCAGCGGATTGAGTACACCTACGAAACCATTGAGGGGTTCGAACGGCCGCTACCCACGCTTCTCACCCTCTTTGACGCGTGGGATGAGCAGACCGGCACCATTGAGGTGCGGTACGCCGACGGAGCGATCTCCGGACTCACGTTCTCCGGCGATGACTACCAGGACGTCTATACCTACACGGAGTACGGGGAGCACGGCCCGACGGCGGGCACCATTGAGACCATGGACGGGGAAACCGGTGGCATCACCGTCAGCTACAACGGTGACGGTCTGGTGGAGCGGATAGAAGAGGAGAACCCCTACTCTCCTGGTCTCTACTGGTACGTGGTGGACTATCGGTGGACCGGGACTCCTGACGGCATTCGTCCGCTCGCGGTACGCGTAGAGCTCGACGACCTGCAGGTGGAGTACTATCGGTATCTCTACGATGCTCGAGGGCAGTTGATACAGATGCTTGGGAACGCATTCTACGAAGACCAACCGGAAGAGGGCATCTACCAGGAGACTTACACCTACCGTGAGGATGAAACCCGGTTCTTCTTTCTGGACTGAGCACCGCTGAAGAACCGCAACTACTCGCCCTCCGCTACCAGCGAGACCACCGTCTCCGGTGTTCCGGGTGGACCACGGGTCACCCGGGACTGCACGAACAGCCCGTCGGGCAGGCGAAACCAGTAGGTCGATCTCCAGATGATGGCACCAATGCCGGGAAGGCTTATCCGGACCCTGCGAGCAGACATCTGTCTGCCCTCAACGGTAATCTGCTCGTCCCCCATGATCCGAGCTTCCAGAGTCCGTGCCGAGAGTGTATCAGGCTGCACGACCGCGAATCGCAGTCGGTCTCCAGCCGCACCACCAACCACGAACGTGCGCAACGAGCGCTCTATGGACTGAATCCAGACTGCCTGGGGCAGTGCTACCTGCCGCTCTACCGGTTCCCCGGCCACAACACCTCGAATGCTGACCGCAGCCTCCTGGCCGGTCACTTCTACCGTCGTCGCCTCCGACCGACTCCGGTACTGCCACCAGAGCGTCTCGAGTGCCGGGTCGACCCGCAGAACATGACGATTGCCCTGGTCATCAGCGGACTCCAGCACAAGGCCGCCGGGAACCCGCCACTCCCGTGCCGTGAGGAGAGTCGATTCGCCGGCGGTGGTCTCAACGTACCGCGCACTGTGCAGAGGCTCACCGGCGGGCAGATCGGTCACAGACTGAGCGTGCAGCCGGGGGCTGAGCAGAAGGAGAAGCAAACCCGCGGCAGCGGCTTGGCGAAAGCGCATACCCCTGAGCATAGCAAGAGCTTAGAATCGGGTATAGCAGGCGGTTCAGTAGCGGCCCGTGGGAGTCTCACCCGGACACCTTCCGGATATTCGTGCCCAAGCGTCGAAGCGCATCTGCAAACCGTTCGGGAATGAGTCCCCGGGTATCCGGTCCAACGTCAAGAAGCAGATTGGCCCCGCGGGATCGGGCCACCAGATACATCCCCAGAAGCTCCTCATCGCTTCGTGGGGTATCCTCCGCACTGAAGAACCACTCGCGACCGGCCGGATCGCACACCTCGCCCGGGAGGTAGAAGCGCCGGCCCTCGATCTCCCGGCTCTTCTTGTGACCGTCCATTGACGGTGGGAGGTAACGCTCTATGGTAATGACGTCTGTCGGCCACGACCTCGCAACTGAGAACTGCGTGCCGTTGCCGATACCGTTGTTCATCACAGTCACCGCCTCTGGAGTGGCGGCGGCGAGCATCCGGTAGATCCGGTCTCTGAAGTGGCGCGGCAGAACCTTGGGAATATCGATCCACCACTCCCCCACACCGGGGTAGCGAGCGGCAAGCTCGGCGAGTTGCCGATACTGGAACTCCTGATACTCCGCGGAGGTAAACGCGTCATCCCAGGCGGTCATGCTTGGGGTGAGCGAGCCAAGGGTGTGGTGGTTGTCCCAGCTGCAGTAGTAGAGACCAGCCATAAGCCCGTGACGCTCGCAGGCTTCACAGAACGCTCCAACAACATCCGTCTTGTTGCCGCTGTTTCCCACATGGTAGTCGGTGTGCTCGCTCGGCCAGAGGCAGAAGCCCGAGACGTGCTTGGATGTGAGGACCGCGTACTTCGCACCGGCCTCTGCAGCCAGAGCGATCCAGCTGTCCACGTCCAGTTCTGTCGGGGCGTAGGTGGTGGCCGGCTCGGTGCCGGGAGAGAGCTCCTTGCCGTCCCAGGTACTCATGCCAAAGTGGAGAAAAATTCCCAGTCCAAGCCGCTCCCACGCCTCAAGCTTCTCCCGCGAAAGGCGCTGGGCGTCCGCTGCACCGTCAGAGTCTGGTTTTGCCATCTGATACTCCTTCTTGTAACTCATTGTGAGCGGATGTCGCCCGGGATTCGGTCACTCCTGGTGAAACACCTCTTCCATGTCTTTCCACCACTCTTCGCTGGTGGCATCCTCCACCGGTTCCTGCAGCGGCTTTACGGTGTCCCACCAGCGTTGCGTCTCCGGGTCTGCAGCCATCCTGTCAGAGTCTGCCGCAAAGTCATCACCAACGTACTCAAAATAGGCAAAGAGCAGACCGTTCCAGTGGAAGATGGAGTAGTTACGAATGTTGCACTCACGAATCTGCGATGCCACCCCGGGCCAGACCGCGGCGTGATACCTCACGTACTCCCGGTAGCCCTCCGGCCGTACTCTGATCACCTGTGCGAATCTCTTCATCTGTGAACCTCCTGCTGGGCGGCTTCAAAGAGTGCGTAAACATTGTCTGCCGGAACATCCGGGAGAAGCGCCTCATGACTTGGTGAGACGACAAGCCCGGTGGGGAACAGCTCACACAGCTCTCCAACCCGCTTCCTCACGTCCTGCGGCGAGCCGTGAACCATAAGCTCCTGCACATCCACACCACCAACGAAGGATACCGAATCCCCGAACTCCACACTGAGGCGCTCGGCGTCCATGTCAGCCGCCAGCGCCTGAATGGGATGGATGGCATCCGCTCCAAGGCCGATGAGGTCAGGAATGATCGGGTAGATTGAGCCACACGAGTGGTGGATAACCCGGACACCGTACGCATGTGCCTGCTCGATCAACGCCCGGGTGCCGGCAAAGACGGAGTCGCGTAGCTGCTGCGGGGCAACCAGGAGCCCGCGCTGACTACCAAAGTCGTTGCCGATCAGCACCAGGTCCAGCTCTCCCTTTGTTGACTCATAGACGATCTCGTTGGCCCGCAGGTAGAAGGAGGTGATCCGATCGATCACCGCCTGATACATCTGCGGCGCAAGCAGCATGGCGGCAAGCGCGTTCTCCATGCCAAAGGCGGCAAGCGAATCCTGAAAGTGAGCAGACCACAGGAGTGCGAGTCTGGCCCGGTCCTCTGGAACCAGGCGCACCCGATCATGCAGTACGCCACGGTCTATGTAGAGCGCAGGATCAGGCCAGGGGAACTGGTCAACAAGAGCCGGGTCCGTTGCGTCGGCAAAGAACCCGGCGGTAGTGAGCGTACGCTCCTCTGAGTCGTAGGCGGCCGGACCCCGTTGGCTGAAGTCAAAGGCGGCGGCTATGTGGTCGGCGGACGGACTGTGGTAGGGAACGTTGAAGCACCAGACATCGTCATCAAGAAAGAGGCGAAGCTCACTCTCACTTCCCAGATTCCAGTGCTGCAGCAGCATTTCCAGTGCCGCCGGTGTTGGCTCTCCCATCCAGGTTGCCGGACGGTCAACCGGTTCGCGGGCAATGGTAGCCATGGCGCGCTCCCTCGAGTTCATCGCAGACCTCCTATCCCATCTGCGGCGGCGTGGCCGTAGCGGGAAACTCAGGGACGTAGCGGTAGTTCGGGTCCTTCACGTGGTTCCGCTTCACGCGAATTACGTGGATGATTCCACGCAGAAAGCCCCGGATAGGAACAGGGAAGTCGTAGGCAAGCTCCCGGTGAAGCTTCTTTAGATTGTAGAAGGGCACCGCCGCGTACATGTGGTGCTCAGCATGGTAGTTCATGTTCCAGTAGAGAAACGACATAAGAGGCCCGAACTCCGCCGAGTAGGCGTTGACCCGCCAGTCCGGCACGTTCCGGTTCAGACCAGTGTGCTGATGCGCGTGACACGCGTGAATCAGGAAGCTTGCGATGAACGGGCTCAAGGAGAGCGTGACTGCCAGGATCCAGAGACCGGAGAGGATAAAGAGGGTGTCCAGCACTATGTGGCCAATTATCATAAAGCGGGCCCAGCGGACCAGGCTCTTCGTTCGGATATCATCCTTCCTGATGAGCGGGCACCAGAAGAAGAAGTCTACATCCGTGTTCCCAAGGGCGTGCTGGATGTTGGTCCAGATCAGCATCTTGAAGTAACTGAAGTCAAATGTGAACCACTGAACCACGCTCCACGCTGTGAACGGCACCGGATTCGTCGGGTTTTCAAAGTCCAGGGTGTCGTAGGAGGTCCACTGATGGTGCCGCTTGTGACTCTCCTTGAAATGGAAATAGCTGTTCCAGGTCAGGAAGGCAAACAGCCTGAAGAAGAGACTGTTAAGCCACTTCCGCTTGAAGGCGGTACCGTGGGACAGCTCGTGCACCGCCGCCCCCATACCCACAAAGCCAACGAACATGCTGTGGACATAGGCCGCGAGCGCCACGGCCCACCACTGTCCCTGCAGAAAAAAAACCAGCGTGACCGCAGTCGTTCCCAGGTAGATCAGAAAAAAGGCAAGCGAGTGCGCCAGTCCCTTCCAGTCGTTTGGCGTGACGAGCTCTCGCAACAGATCCCGGTCAACGGGAGTGCGATACCACTTGATCGTTGGTGTTCCCATATGCAGTATCCCTCAGCAGATTAATTTAATCCTTGTTAGATCGATGTTTACTGGTTCCAGAGTAGCATGAAGCTGCCTCCAGTCAAGAAATTGGTCGCATGGGTAGCCTGAAAGAGATGTTTTGCTGACTTTGATTGCCAAACTTTATCTATATCGATGTTGCCTGTACACTCCCGCGATCCACATAGTGCTGGCGGACCTTGAGCACCTCATGTGCGCGGCCGCTCCAGCCGCCACGCGGAGCTGCCTGGAGCAGCTCAGCTGCAGAACGTCCCATGGCCTCGAACTGGATGCTCATGGTCGACAGCCGTGGAACGTGGGGCTCAGAATAGTCGAGCACGTCCCCGGCAGCGAGCACACTCATATCCTGGGGGACCGCCACTCCGCAACGCTCGAGCGCCCGGAGCACCCGCAGGCCCAGATAGTCGTCCATGACGTAGATAGCCGTTGGCGGTGGTGTGTTGGGGGCAAGGGTTCCGGAGATGAGATCCCGGACAATACGCGTTGCCTGCTCCTGGTCGCTGAGGGGAATCACCGGCTGGTAGGAACCGTGCAGCTCGCCACCCGCCTCCTGCAGCGACTGACGAATGCCAACCAGCCGGTCGGTCCGGACCGCGGTGACCTGCGGCAGGTCAGCGGAGATGTAGGCAACTGAGCGGTGCCCCGCGTCAAGCAGGACTCTGCCTGCCTCATAGCCGCCGCGGTAGTCATCTGCACATACGCTTGTGAATTGGTCCTGCAGATTTCCGTTCATGATGACAACCACCGGAAGCCCCAGCGCCTCAAGCCGACCAAGGACGCCCTCGTTCCCGTAGTGGACGGTCACAACGGAGTCAGCGTTTAATGAGCGGACCCGCCGGACGACCGCTGACTCCGACTCACCCGCCTGCACCGGAACAAGCACCGGCTCCCGTCCTGCAGCCCGAAGCGCAAGGGCGAATGAGTCGATCACTCGCTGATTCATCCCCCAGGTGTACGCCCAGGCGTGCCCCATCATGGTAAGAACCGCCGTAATTCCGCTCTCCCGCCGCGGTGGCCGATAGCCAAGCTTGCCGGCCGCCTCCACCACCCGCGTTCTGACCTCAACCGAAATGCGCCCGTTCCCCGACAGCGCCTGAGACGCAGCCGGAACCGACACCCCGGCCCGCGAAGCAACATCAGCAAGAGTTGGCCTGTCCGAACGTCGGCGACTCACC
>CAZREG010000054.1:0-18762 GCA_964599075.1 uncultured Spirochaetaceae bacterium
CCGGAGTTCCCCCGGTTCAGGAACGTCAACTCCAGTTCCGGGACCAGCGATTGAAGTCGTGAAGCAACGAGCAACGGATAGCCGGTCCCAAGGCCGGCGCCGTTGCTCTTGTCCCTGCCGGCATCTGTAATACTGTCGCCCTGAAAGAGAATGGTGTCATTTGGTTGGATTTCCATACTAGCGATTCTGCAGTATCTGCGGCATCCCCGCAACTGCGATCGGGGTCACCACGCAACCCGGTAGCACCCCGTTGAGAGGCACTTGCACTTCGGTGGAGCTGCAGGTACGATCCCACGACAAGCAGGCTCCAAGGGAGGACTCCATGGCATATTTTGATGATCCCTCACAGATCAGGGTTGGCATAATCGGCTACTCTCCAGCGTTCCACATGGGCCGCGCGCATATGACCGAGGCCCAGCGAGCGGGGATGACTCCTGTTGCGGTTGCTGATCTCAATCCGGATCATCTTGCTGCAGCGCAGGATGACTTCCCCGGCATCACGACCTATACCGATGGGCAGGAGCTCATTCGCGATCCCGAGGTGAACCTCGTCGTGCTCATCATTCCACACAACATGCATGCGGAGTTCGCCATCTCCTGTCTGGACAACGGCAAGCATGTTGTCAGCGAGAAGCCGCTTGCCATCACGACTCAGGAATGTGACGACATGATAGAGGCCGCCGAACGGAACGATCTCATGGTCACTACCTACCACAATCGTCACTGGGACGGCTGCATACTGGAGGCGCTCGAGCGGATTGGTACAGGCGCGATCGGCGATATTGTGCGAATCGAAGCTCATATGGGTGGATACAAGAAGCCGGGCGAATGGTGGCGGAGTTCCAAGTCTATCTCCGGCGGCGTTCTCTATGACTGGGGAGTGCACCTGTTGGAGTATTCGCTTCAGCTTCTTGATGACGAGATAGCCGAGGTCATGGGCATCAGCTGGAACGGCTTCTGGGCGAAGGAGTCGGTCTGGGAGCGGGATACGAATGAGGATGAGGCGTCGGCCTTTGTACGGATGAAAAGTGGCTCGTTCGTCAACCTTCGTATCTCAAGCATAGACGCCACTCCTCGTCCTGGGCAGCTTGAGATCTTCGGCACCCGAGGCGTCTACATCATGGACCAAGGTACCTGGAAGATCGTCCGTCAGGAGGGTGATGAGCAGGTGGTTACTGAAGGTGAAAACCGTGAGCACGAGCGTTGGCGTTTCTACCAGAACGTGTGTGACCATCTGGTAAAAGGTGAAAAGCTGATCATCTCGGCTCAGTGGGCGCGTCGGCCCATTCACATCCTTGATCTTGCCGGCCGGAGCAGCCAGGCGGGTCGTGCGCTCGAAGCAACGTACCGTTAATCGTATGCCGTGCGCTGCTCCTCACACCTGCGATCCTCGTGGGGGCGCTTCGCCCGCTACTCGGTGATTTCCGCCTCACTGCGCAGGTTTTCTATGTACTGGTCAAGGGCCTGCTGTTCCTTTTGGGCTCTGAGCTCCCGTATGACGTCTGATCTTGCCTCTTCAAAGCTGCGCGGTGCGCCGGGGATCCTTTCGTGAACAAGGGCAATGTGGTAACCGAACTCGGTCTGGAATACATCGCTGATCTGACCGGCTTTCATCCTGAAGACGACGTTTTCGAACTTCTCGACCATCTGGCCACGTGCGAACGTACCCAGATCCCCGGCCTGACCGAACTGATCGCTGAACCGCTTTGCCACCTGCTCAAACGGATGTCCGCGCTTGAGCAGGTCTTGTGCCTCCATGATCTGTTGCAGCGCGCGACCGGGATCCGCGCCGCCAAAGGTATGCCGGACTATATGGCTGACGTGGACCTGCTCCGGGATTCCGTACCGTTCTCTCGCCCGGTCGAATGACCTTCTCGCTTCGTCGTCACTGGTCTTTGGTGCGGCGGAGGCAATGGCCTTCATGAGCTTCTGAACGCGGACGTCGTCCTCCATCTCCTTCGTGTGCGCCTGCCCATCGAACTTATCGCCGAACTGTTTCTTGAGCTCCGTGGCCCGTCGGCGCAGCTCATCCATCTTCACAGCAGGGAATCGCCTTCGGGCCTCGCGGACCAGGAGAAATCTGGTGGAGACGTTGCGCTCGGCGAGCTCTCTGATCTCCTGTTCAGGAAGCTTCATCGCATCGGGACGGTCCTGCTGACTCTGCATCAATCGTCGGAACTCTGCACTCAGTTCACCTTGGTCAATTGGTGTGCCGTCAATCTTCATAGCCTCCGAGGCTAATCGAGCACCCGCGATTCTGCAAGCGCGGGCTGCTTGATGAGGTTACCGCTTGGCAGGAGCGGACGGTATTACTACCTTCGGGATGATGAGTCATTCGGTGGCGCTTATTGGCGCCGGTCCAATCGGTATAGAGATGGCAACGGTCTTCAAGCGTGCGGATATCTCCTACGTTCACCTGGAGGCAGGAGCAATCGGGGAAACCATAACCCGTTGGCCGCGGAACACACACTTTTTCAGCTCTCCGGAATGGATCGCCATCTCCGGGATGCCCATTCAGACCCAGGGGCAGGAGATCGTGAGTGGAGAGACGTATCTGGCGTATCTGCGCACGGTGATTGAGCAGTTCGACCTTCGGATTCACAGCTATGAGCGGGTGACTGCCATCTCCGGGAGCAAGGGAGCGTTCACCGTTCACTCCCGCACCCACACCGGTAAAGAGCACACCTACGAGTGTGAGCACATTGTTCTTGCCACCGGAGACATGAATGCGCCAAGAATGTTGAATATTCCCGGTGAGGACCTGCCGCACGTTACCCACTACTGGCGCGATCCACATCTCTGGTTTCAGAAGCGGCTGCTCATTGTGGGCGGCAGAAACTCTGCGGTGGAGGCGGCGCTTCGCTGCTGGCGTGCCGGAGTTCGGGTGGCACTGAGCTACCAAGGGGAGAAACTGGACGAGAAGCGACTTATCTCTCGGCTTCACCTGGAGATAGATCTCTTGATCAAGAACGGACAGATCGATTTCTACCCTCGCACGCGGCCGGTACGCCTGGAGCATGGTGTCACGGAGCTTGCGGATTTGGTTTCCGGGGCGCGGCGCACTGTAGAAAACGACTTTGTCTATCTTGCAACCGGATTCCTCATGGATCAGAGTCTCTACAACGAGCTTGGCGTTGCTCTTGAAGGGGAGGTCCAGAGCCCGGTGCACGACCCGCAGACCATGGAGGCCAACGTGCCGGGGGTCTACGTGGTGGGCACGGCGATCGGAGGCAACCAGCGCGGCTACAAGGTGTTTATCACTACCAGTCATGAGCACTGTATACGGGCCGCTCGCGCAATCCTTCCCGGAACACCCATACCTGACGACTGGGTGGGTAACATTTCGAACAGAGATTATCCGCTGTCGAGCAAAGACGTAGAGTAGTTTTAGAAGCTTTCACACAGAATACTCGGCTGGAGCACTTGACATTTTTTTTGATCCTTTAGAGTATCTCGGACACCTACTGCGGGGCGGATCGCCGCTCCCATCGGTATTACTCTTGAGGGGGCAGCTTGTGATCATGCTTATCAATACGGATTACGCATCTGGCGCTGGTTTTGCAAGCGTTTGGTCTGGTAGCTGCCTGCCGGAGCCCCTGAGGTAGACCTCCCGTCTAACTCGAACTCCTTTAATCAGACAGCGTATCAACCTCGTTTGGAGAACAGCCCATGGGGGGTCTGTTTTTTTGTGCGCTTGGCCCGTTCGGGTTGAGCCTCGTCGTGCATGGTGTGTGGAAGTGAATATGGGTAACAGGAAACGAGAGACAGAAGACAACAACAACGCAACAGTCAGAGATCTGTGGACATTCGTAGAGGGGTACAAGCGAACCTACATTGCAGCTGTTGCAAGCGTAGCGGTGGCAACGCTTGCCGCCTACCTGGTGCCCCTTATTCTCAGGCTCATGATCGACTCGGTATTCGGGGACCAGCCGGTCGATCTTCCGGCGCCGGTGGCTCGCTTCATCACCGACGGGATAACTCTTGAGGTGCTTGAGCAGAACCTCTGGCTCCCGGCGGTGTTTATCATCTGCGTCACCGCAGTGGCGGGAGTGTTTCAGTTTTTCCAGAAGCGCTGGGCCTCGGTCGCGAGTGAGCGCTCAGCACAGCGGGTGCGGGAGCAGCTCTACGATCATCTCCAGCACCTGAGCTACGACTATCACGTAAAGGCGCAGACTGGAGATCTCATCCAGCGCTGCACCAGTGACGTGGAGACGGTACGTCGTTTTATGGCGATCCAGCTCGTGGAAATGGGGAGGGCGCTCTTTCTGTTGCTCACCGCCTATCCGCTGCTTCTGAGTCTCAACGTACCGCTGGCACTGCTGAGCATTCCGCTGATCGTGGTAATCTTCTTCTACTCCGCCTGGTTCTTCCGCAGCGTCCAACGCTCGTTCAAGGCGGCGGATGAGTCGGAGGGGCGGCTTTCCACCACACTGCAGGAGAACCTCACCGGTGTTCGTGTTGTGCGAGCCTTTGCACGTCAGCGCTATGAGCAGGAGAAGTTCGCGGAGCGCAACCGGGAGTTTCACAATCTGAGCTGGCGGCTGATGCGGATATTCGCCCGCTACTGGGCAAGTAGCGACCTTCTGGCAATGGCGCACATGATGCTCACGCTGCTGGTCGGGACCTGGATCGCGATTCAGGGAAGTATCAGTGTGGGAGATCTTGTGGTGTTTCTGACAGTGGAAGGAATGCTCCTGTGGCCGGTACGGTCACTTGGCCCCATTCTCCGTGACATGGGCAAGGCGCTGGTGAGCCTGGGACGGATCAGGGAAGTGCTGAACACACCAGACGAGTACCCGGCGCAACCCGGATTGCAGCCCAGAATCAGTGGACATATCGAGTTTCGGAATGTCTGTTTTGGATACGATCCCCGGCAACCGTTGCTCAGAGATGTGAGTTTCACGGCAGAGCCGGGAATGACGGTGGCGATTCTCGGTCCAACGGGCAGCGGCAAGAGCTCTCTCGTGCATCTGCTGAGCAGGCTCTACGACTATGACTCAGGCTCCATTCTTGTAGACGGCGTGGAGCTCTCGCAGATCGACAAGAAGTGGATACGAAAACATGTGGGACTGGTGCTTCAGGAACCGTTCCTCTATGCCAAGACCATTCGGAACAACATCGGTCTTGCAGTTGATGAGGCGACAGACGAACAGATTGAAGAGGCAGCTCGGGAGGCGAGCGTGCACACGGTGATAGAAGAGTTTGAGAAGGGCTACGACACTCTTGTGGGCGAACGGGGTGTGACCCTCTCCGGTGGACAGAAGCAGCGAGTGGCCATTGCACGAGCGCTGATTGCGCAGTCCCCCATCCTTGTGTTTGACGACAGTTTGAGCGCCGTGGACACGGAGACTGATCTGCGTATCCGTGAGGCACTGGCCAGGAGGGCGAAGGATGCCACAACGTTTATCATCAGCCACCGGGTAACTACCCTGAGTGCGGCTGACCTTATTCTGGTGCTGGAGCACGGAGCCATTGTGGAATCAGGCTCCCACGCCGAGCTTCTGGCACGCGACGGTCTGTACCGTAGGGTCTGGCAGATCCAGAATTCACTCGAAGACGAGATGGAGAAGGAGTTACAGCGTGAATCAGTTTGAAGAGCACGATTACAGCTCACAGTTTGATCCGCAGCTGTGGAAGAAGCTGCTGCGGCATGGAAAGCGGTACAGATGGCACTTGGTTGCCCTGGCCGGAGTCATGATCATGGTGGCGGTAGCGGATGCACTCTTTCCGCTCATGAATCGGATCGCGATTGATCAGTTTATTATTCCAAGGAGTACCGAGGGGCTCGGTCGGTTTCTGGTCCAGTTCGGGGTGCTTATCGTCGTGCAGTCGGTGAATGTCTTTGCCCTTATCTCTCTCGCCGGCAGGATCGAGATCGGGCTGGTGCACGATCTGCGTGAGGTGGGCTTCCGAAGGCTTCAGGAGCTGAGCTTCAGCTACTACGACCGGACTCCGGTCGGCTGGATCATGGCGCGCATGACAAGCGATGCCCAGCGGCTGGGGGACACGGTGAGCTGGGGTCTGGTGGACATTGCCTGGGGTGGCGCCATGATGGTTGCCATCAGCGTCTTTATGCTGCGGATGAACGTTCGCCTCGCGCTGGTGGTGCTCGCGGTCATTCCGCCGCTTATCCTGGTGAGTCTCTACTTCCAGAAGCGGATACTGCAGAGTAACCGCGACGTGAGAAAGACCAACTCCCGGATTTCCGGTGCCTACAACGAAGGCATCACGGGCGCCAAGACCACCAAGACGCTGGTGCAGGAGGAGAACAATCTCACTGAGTTCACAGAGCTCACAGGGCGGATGCGGCGGGCCAGTGTGCGGACCGCGGTGTTCAGCGGGCTCTACCTTCCCATCGTGCTTACCCTTGGGTCGATTGGGACCGGTCTCGCGCTCTGGTCAGGGGGCTCAGGTGTCATTGCCGGTACCATCACCTACGGTACGCTGGTGGCGTTTGTCAGCTACACGGTTCAGTTCTTTGAACCGGTGCGTGAGCTTGCCCGCGTCATCACGGAGCTGCAGGCGGCCCAGGCGAGCGCAGAGCGGTTAATGACGCTCGTTGATACAGAGCCTGACATCCAGGACGGGCCGGATGTGACGGTTCGCTACGGTGACAGTTTTGCCCCAAAGCGAGAGAACTGGGAGCGGGCAACGGGCAGGGTGGAGTTCCAGAATGTAGGCTTCCGCTACAAGGAGGGAGAACGTGTTCTAGATAGCTTCAACCTGACCGTGGAGCCGGGGCAGTCGATCGCCCTGGTCGGAGAGACCGGTAGCGGCAAGAGCACCATTGTGAATCTGGCATGTCGATTTTATGAGCCCACCGAGGGACGGGTTCTCATTGACGGACGGGACTATAGGGAACGGAGCATTCTCTGGCATCAGAGCCATCTGGGCTACGTGCTGCAACAGCCGCACCTGTTCAGCGGAACAATCAAAGAGAACATCCGCTACGGCAAACTGGATGCAACGGACTCGGAGATTGAGCGAGCCGCCCGGTTGGTCAATGCCCACGGCTTTATTTCAGGGCTCGAGCACGGCTATGACAACGAGGTAGGGGAGGGCGGAAACCTGCTCTCCACCGGGGAGAAACAGCTGATCAGCTTTGCCCGTGCGATCATTGCTGACCCGGTCTTTTTTGTTTTTGACGAGGCAACGAGCAGTGTGGACACAGAGACCGAGCGGCTTATTCAGGATGCTGTGCAGACGGTTCTGTCAGGCAGAACCAGCTTTGTGATTGCCCACCGGTTGAGCACCATTCGCCGGGCGGATCGCATCCTTGTCATTGAGCAGGGACGAATCAGAGAGGACGGAAGCCACCACGAACTGCTCGAGCAGCGTGGCAAGTACTACCAGCTCTACACCAATCAGTTCCTTGAGGAAGCTGAGGAGGACGTGTTGAACGTGTGACCTGATGATGCGGCCGGCCGGGCCTCCCGGCCGGTTTAGAACGAGCCGCTGAGGTCTGCGGGGGCGTCTGCAGTCGGTCTGTTCTTCTCAAAAGTCGATCTTTTGATCAGGTCCTGCAGCAGAGTCTGGTATTCCTGCCCGTTGAGCGGCATCTCCACCGTCTTTCCGGTGAAGTGACTCATGAGAATTCCGTTTGCAAGAGCGACTGAACCCAATCCTTCCGGGGCCTCTGCAATAAGCGGGGTGCCCTCTCTGATCGATCTGGCAAACGTCTCTGTCACGGTGCGATGCAGCCCCCCCTGATCTTCAGGAAGCTCAATTGCCTTTGTTGTGTACGGGACCTTGGCGAATCCCTGGTCACTTGTCTGGGAGAACTGGAGCATTGACTGCTCGTTCTGGTCAAAGGTCAGCGTCCCATCATTATAGATGAGCCGGCCCTGTTCACCCACAATCTCCAGGCGATTGGTTCCCGGCGACTCCGCGGTCGTGGTGATGAAGTGCCCGATCATTCCGTTGTCGTGGCGAAAGACCGCCGTGACCTCGTCCTCAACTTCTATATGATGATACTTGCCAATGGCCGCCGTTGCGCTGATTGACGCCGGCATACCAAAGAACCACTGATAGAGATCCAGGTTGTGAGGGCACTGATTGAGTAGCACCCCGCCGCCCTCTCCACTCCAGGTCGCTCGCCAGCTGCCTCCGTCGTAGTAGTGCTGAGTCCGAAACCAGGTTGTCACTATCCAGGTTGCGCGTACAAGCCGACCCATTTCCCCGGTGTCTATCATCGATTTCATCTTCTTCCAGGCGGCCAGTGTGCGCTGCTGGAACATTGCCGCGAACCGCAACTGCGGATGCTTACGTCTGGATTCCTCGTACGCGGTAATCATTCGCTCAACGTCCTTCACGTGAACGCCAACCGGTTTCTCGCACAGTACATGAATCCCGCGCTCAAGAGCCGCAATGGAGATGGGGGTATGGTCATAGTGAGGTGTCGCGACAATCAGTGCCTCAGGCTTCTCCTGCTCCATGAGCTCGATCGCCTGCTCGTATACCGGAAGCGAGTGCTCCTCCATAAGATGTGCTCGTCTGTTTGGGTCTATGTCACAGAGTCCTACGAGCTCAATGAGCTCGCTCTCCGTGCAGTCCCGCAGATGCCCACTACCCATGCCTCCTACACCAACAATTCCTGTACGAACCGGCTTCATCGCACTGCTCCTTCTCTCTCCTGTTCTCTGACCGGTAGCATGCCCCGCGGTAGCCGAAGATGCAAGGAGAAAACTCCTCGCCGGTCCGGTTCTTCTCTCAGCCTCCACGTGACAAAAACCGGCTGAAATTCGTGATGATTTTTGGTATAGTAAGGGTATGATTGAGGCAATAACGTCTTCATATACATCGATGCAGCAGGCGCAGTTGGCTCAGCAGGCACAGACGTCCGTTATGGCCAGCGCGCTTGACTCGGTCGAGGCTCAGGGCGGAGCTGTTGTCGACATGATCAACTCCAGCAGCGTCAACGGCCAGTCGCAGGTCTTCACCGATCCGATGCTCGGCCAGAATGTAGATATCCTCGCCTAACCGACTAAAACACTCCGATTTTTGTTGATCCCTCGTAGAACACTCTGTACTCTATAAGCGAATGAACATTCATTTATCGTGGAGTCAGGGTGGATAACCAGCGTGGATAAGAACAAGCGCCGAGGTAAAACGCTCTTTATTCTTGTTGCTGCACTTGTGGTGTCTGTATTCGTAGGCATCCCGGTTACGCGGGCACTGCTGGCATCCGAAGAAGTGGAGCCGGAACGACCTCCAACGCCGGTGACGGTCACCGTGCCACGCCGAGGCCTGGCTGAACGCACCGTGCGCTACCCGGCAAACCTCTCCCCAGAAACCATGACCCCCGTTCTCTCAAAGGTTACCGGCCGTATCACCTCCCTGCCGGTGGTAGAGAATCAGCAGGTTGCCGCCGGAGAGGTGATTGCGACCATTGAAGACGACGTGCTCGCGCTTCAAGTCCGGCAGGCAGAATCTGCGCTGCGGGCGGCACGGGCGCAGTACCGCCAGGCAATAGAGGGTGTTCGCCAGACGGAGGTTGAGATTGCCCAGGCCGATTTAGACTTGGCGGAAGCCTCGCTTGAAACCGCACGCGGGAACCTTGATCGCACCCGGCGTCTCTTTGACGCGGGGACCGTCGCGCGCGCTGACTTTGAAGAGGCACAGGACCGCTTTGAGTCGGCGCAGACCCAGGTTGAGAACGCCCGGCGCCGGATCTCTCTGATGGAGGACGGTGCTACGGCGGAACAGATTGATCTTGCGCAGGCCAACGTGGAGGCTGCCGAGCGACAGCTAGAGCTTGCTGAGCTCCAGTTGAGCTACTCCCGTGTTACGGCACCGGTTGCCGGAACGGTTGCAACGGTGCTGGTGGAAGAGGGTCAGTCGGTGGGACGGGAGACGACCCTTGTCGCGCTGGTCAACGATCGGCTCATCTTTGCGACTGCCGCAGTGCCTGAGCGTCTCTACGGTCGTTTCCTGGGCCGCGAGGGTGAGATGGCCGTTCGGATTTTCCCTGAGGCGTACCGTGAGGATCCGCCGTTTCGCGGAACGGTGAGCTCCGTCGCATCCATAGTTGACCGGCAGAGTAGAACCTTCGCCGTTGAAGTAGCCATACCGAACGAGGATGGCCGCCTACGCCCCGGTATGTTTGTCACCGCAGAGTTTGTGGTTGAAGCGGTTGCAGATGCGCTTCTGCTTGAAGACGTAGCGGTGTACGAACGGGAAGGCGAGCAGCTGGTGTTTACCGTTGAAGACGGAGTTGCTGTCGCCCGGCCGGTTGTTGTGACACAGCTCTCCGCAGGGATGGTGGTTATCACCTCCGGCCTTGGTGAGGGCATTCCCGTGGTTGCAGAGGGCGGTGCATTTCTGGAGACCGGAATGGCGGTTCGGGTGGTTGACCCATGAGCATTCCGCGCCTCAGTGTACGCCACCCGGTTACCACTACCATGGTTTTTGCTGCGCTGACCGTCCTGGGGATTGTCTCGGTTGGACGCGTTGGCCAGGAGCTCTTCCCCGAGGTGAACCTACCGACCATGGCGGTCATCACCGTCACTCCGGGAACCGCACCGCAGGAAGTGGAGAGTCAGATCACTGACGTGCTTGAAGACGCTGCGTCCGGAATCACCGGGGTCCAGGAGATCAACTCCACCTCGTTCGAGTCCTACTCACAGGTGATCATCGGTTTTGCTGAAGGGACGGAGATGGACCGCGCGGTTATTGATGTGCGGGAGGCAATCTCTGACGTAGAGAACAGTTTTCCCGAGGGTACTGAACGCTCATCCATCTTCACCTACAGCGCGAGCCAGACTGCCAGTATTGAGCTCAACGTGGTGAGCGCAGTTTCTGATATTGATGTTCGCGGGATCACTGAGCGGGTGCTTCTGCCGCAGATTGAACGCGTGCCGGGAGTTGGACGTGTCTCGATCGCCGGGGGCCGAGAGCGGGCTCTCCTTGTGGAGCTTGATCTCCAGGCACTTGAGAAAACGGGCATTCCTATACCTCAGATTCTGCAGGCGTTCAGCTCAGACAATCTCAACCTTCCGGCAGGCTCCGTGGAGTTATCCGGGCAGAGTATTACCCTGCGCACGGTAGGTGAGTTCGAGAGCCCTGAGAGCGTTGGACAGATGCTCGTTGGGGTAGCCGGCGAGGTTCCGATCTTTCTGCGGGACGTTGCGACCATAGGTTTCGACTACCGTCGATCTGGTGCGGTTGTCCGGGCGGACGGCCGCGAGGCGGTCCGGATCACGGTGCAGAAGCAGAGTGACGCGAACACCATTGAGGTCAATGAGGGCGTGCTTGCCGCGGTGGAGCAGGCCCGCTCGGCACTTCCCGCTGCGCTGAGTGTAGAGATTCAGTCTGATCAGGCCGATACGGTGCGTCAGAGCATTGGTGGCGTGATTGATGCAGGCTGGCAGGGTGGACTGCTTGCGATCATTATTCTGCTGATCTTCCTGAGGAACCTGCGAAGCACCGCGATCGTCGCGGTTGTCATCCCGATTGCCGTTGTAGCCACCATGACGCTTATCGACTTTGGGAACATGACCCTGAACATCACGAGTCTGCTCGGGATTACACTTGCCATCGGGATGTTTGTGGACAACTCCATCGTTGTTCTGGAGTCCATCTATCGCAAGGCCCTTGTCGGCATGGACCGCGATGAGGCTGCGATCCAGGGGTCGGAGGAGGTCAGCAAGGCGGTGACTGCGAGCACTCTCACCACCATGGCGGTGTTTCTCCCTATGCTTTTCGTGGGTGGATTAGCCGGAGAGCTATTTGAAGACCTCTCACTCACCATTGCGTTCAGTCTGCTGATGAGCCTTATCGCTTCTCTCTCGCTTATCCCCATGCTGAGCTCAAAGTTTCTCAAGGTCACCCCCATTGAGGGACGATTCCTTGATCACGAGATAAGCCTGGCTGACGTCCGGGTGCAGACGCGATCCCGTCGGGTCAATGCGATCGGGGCGGCTATCCAGCGGATGCTCCAGCGGCTTGACGACGGCTATGAGAAGCTGATCAGCTGGGCGCTCTCCCACAAGCGGACAGTAATTGCGAGTGCGGTGATGCTGCTTCTGATCAGCGTGGGAAGCGTTCTCCTGCTCGGGGCAGAGTTTCTTCCGGTAGCCGACGAAGGAACCTTTCAGGTGCGGTTCGAGACGCGCGACGGTGCCGCTGTCAGCATCACCGAATCAAAGGTCTCAGACATTGAGCGCATTGTGCGGGAGATCGCAGAAGATGATCTGCTGGCCCTCGCGGGCCAGGCCGGGGCCAGCGGCTTTGGTGGTTCCCGATCCTCAGCCTCAGGCACGGTGGAGGTGACCCTGGTGGCGAAGGACGACCGCTCCCGTGACATCTGGGAGATTACCCGCGCAATCGACCGGAGAATCTCCCGGGAGGTGCTGGATATTGACCACCGGATCCAGATAGTGGGATTGAGCTCTCTCGCCGGTCAAGCGTCCGGACAGAGTTCGGATATCGTAGTGCAGCTCACCGGACAGAGTCTTGAGGTAATGGGGGAGCACGCCGCCGCTATTCTGGATGCGGTCCGAGAGATCCCGGGCACCCGGAATTTCAGAAGCAGTGCAAACGATGGTTCGCCTGAAACCCAGTTCGTGGTTCGACGACAGGAGGCGGCCACGCTTGGCATCTCTACCCGGGAGATCGCAACGGTGCTGCGGGTGGCGTACAACGGAGTTGACGTGACCACGTATAGCGACGCGGGGGAGGATTACGAGGTAGTTGTGATCCTTGCAGAGGAAGATCGCAGCGATCTTGCCGGTGTAAGCGCACTTTTCGTCCGCAGTCCGGGCGGGGTCCAGATCCCACTTGAGAATCTGATCGATCGCGTAGATGGTCGCGGACCCACCGCTATCAACAGAACCGCGCGCGCGCGGGTGATCCGGGTACTCGGTGATCTTGACGGCACTCGCTCTTTGAGCGACGTGGTCACGGATCTTGATCAGGCCCTGCAGAGAGTCGGCCCGCCGCCAAGCGGCATAGAGCGTCAGATTGAAGGGGCAAGCGCGGAGATGGGAACAAGCTTCGCGAGTCTCACCAGCGCCCTGCTGCTTGCGGTGGTGCTTGTCTATATGGTGATGGCCAGCCAGTTCGAGGACTTTGTTAATCCGCTTATCGTCATGGGGAGCGTCCCCTTTGCCGTCATTGGCCTGGTGGGTGCGCTCCTGGTCACGAATACAACGTTCAGCATCCTCGCGTTTGCCGGAGCAATCCTGCTTGTCGGCATTGTGGTGAACAACGCCATTGTCCTCATCGACTACATGGGTGTGCTGCGCTCGCGAGGCGTGCCGCTGCGGGAGGCGGTGGTGAAAGGGGGGAAGACGCGTCTGAAGCCCATTCTGATGACGAGCCTCACCACGATCCTCGGGCTGCTTCCCATGTCCCTGGGGTTGGGAACGGGTGCCGAGCTGCGCTATCCCATTGGCCGCGCGGTAGTTGGCGGACTGCTCACGAGCACCATGATCACGCTCATCATTATTCCGGTGCTCTATGAGGCGGTCGAGGGCACTATCAAGCCGGCAGTAGCGCGACTGCTTCGCAGGCAGCCGGCTGAAACGCAACAGTCTGATGGGCACGATGTGCCCTCACGCGCATGAACGGAGGCAGAATGAAACGGTTATCACTCGTGTGGCTCATTGCGGCCGCGCTGCTGAGCAGCTGCGGCGGGAACTTTTACCGCGCGACGGTGCAGGGATTCATTGTAGACGATGAGTCTGACATCGGCATAAACGAGGCAACGGTGAGAGTGTACGCCCAGGAAGCCGATGCGCCTGATGCCGACGGCTTTGTCAGCGCTACCTCCACGGTGACCCAGGGGGGGAACGCCGGCTACTACTCGACCACTGTGATATGGAACAACTGGTTTGGAGCCTACGGGGGCGAGGGGGATACCACTGAAATTTGGTTGGGAATCTCCCATCCCGACTACGCCGATCGAGTAGTGCGTGCGCAGGGGATCCTGAGTGACGACAACAACCTGATTGCTACGATTCGTCTGGAAGAAACAACGTTCAGACTGGATGCGCTGCGCGGTCGTGTTGTTGATAGTAACGGTGCGGGAGTGAACGGAGTTCGCGTGGTGCTCGATCTACCCCAGCTCTCCGGAACTGAGGAGCGGGAGGACCGTGTTGTACAGAGCGCAACAATTGACGGACAGACCGGAACGTTCGAGTTCGCAGACGTTGAGTGGAGCGAGGCGAACACCACCTCCGCAAGCGGCGAGGTGACCGCTACCATCCGCGTGGATGATACTGAGTGGGGCGATCCCTCCTACACTGGTGACCCGGGCCCCCAGGATGACTTTATTGTAGAGCGGAGCGTCACACTCCTTCCTGCAGATCAGCCGCGTTCACTGAGTGCCGACATAGCGGTCTTCCGCCTGCCGCGAACGGAGTTCTCCGCCACGGTAACCGGACGGGTGCTCGAGCAGCTCTCAGACGGAACCTACGTTGGTGTGCAAGGCGTGCGGGTGGAATTGAGCTACCTTCGGCGGGAGGACGGTCCTTCGGTTACCGAGACACTGGTCGACTTCTCGGATGCCGGCGGTGACTACCAGTTCACCGTCACCTGGATAGACAACGCCCCGGGAGACTTTGATGATGCAGATGCACAGAGTGGGGCAACCGTTGGCTTGGAAACGGAAGGCATAGCCGAGGGAGAGGATGCACTTCGTGCAGAGGTTCGATATACGGACGTGGGAACCCTGATGTTCTCCAATGAGAATCTGACTGGCCCGACGAACTATGCATACGTCTACTCAAACCCGCGCGGATTTGCGAACAGGCTTCCGGACAACAGGCAGTGATGGGTTTGACCGTTCGAACCGTGCTGATTGCCGCCCTGGCGTGTTCCCCAGTTGTTGCTGGAGCCCAGGAGGGTAATCCGCTCACGCTTGACCAGGCTGTGGCCGCGGCGCTCGAGGCGAGCCAGGAGACAACCCGGGCGCGTCTGGACGTTGCCGCAGCCCGGGCCGGTGTTGCAGAGAGCAGGGCAGGCTTTGGCCCCAGTGTGACGGCCAGCGGCGGGCTCGCCTGGATTGCCAACCCACCGGACGGGGTTACGCTACCCACCGGAGCGCTGGGCACGGCGCCTGATCCCACAAGCACCTTCCCGCAACCGGTCCCTGACCAGCCGTTCGTGCTGCTGCCTGATCCTGAGAACCTGGGAATCAGCCTGTCTGTGAGGCTTGAACAGACGCTCTACAGCTGGGGAAAGCTCCAGAGTGCCCGGGCGGCCGCGGAGGCTGAGCTTGTTGCAACCGGCGCCCGGCTTCAGATGACCCGGCGGGAGGTGCGGCGAACGGTCTCAGAGAGCTACATTGGTCTTGCAATTGCCCGGGAGTCCCTTCCGCTGGTGGAGGAGATCGTCACTCTTCTAAGGGACCGTCTATCCGATCGTGAGCGGCAGTTCGAGGAGGGTGCGGTCACCCGATCCGCCGTTCTCACCGATCGAGCGCTGCTTGCCGGCGGACAGACACAGCTGGTTCGAATAGAGCAGGGCATTGCCGCCGCTGTCGCGGCACTCGCCTGGTTGACTGCAACCGAACAGCCGCTGGTGGCACTTCCGCAGGCGCCGGTTGAACTGCCTGCGGAGGCGGTGTTGGTAGCGCGGGCGGGTGGCGACCATCCACGCCTGAGCGAGCTCCAGGCGCAGCAAGAGCAGGCGCAGATTCAGGTGGATGTGCTTGAGGCATCAGGCGCTTTTCTGCCTGACATCGGCCTGACAGTGGAAGTGGAGACTCAGGGCCAGAGAGTCCCCCTGCTACAGGCGAACTGGAGTGATACGTGGGACTCAAACCTGCAGATCTCAATAGGCGCGCGGATGCTGCTCTTCGACAACGGGCGCAATGAGGCCGCCATTGAGGGAGCCCGTGCCCAGGCGGCCCAGGCGGGAAGTGGCGTGGCAGAGTTCAGGGACACGCTTCCCCTGCAGGTTCGTCGTGCGCTGGCCGACTATGAGATCGCCCGAGCGCGGGTGGCTGAGACAGAGGCACGCCTGGAAGATGCAGCGGAGCAGGAGCGTAACGCCCGGGTGAGTTTTGAGAATGGGCTTATTCCACGACGCGATCTTTTGGGTGCGGCGCTTCAGACAAAAGAGGCTGAGCTTTCCCGTCTGGCTGCGCTGCAGTCTCTGTGGACTGCGTTCCTCACGCTCGAAGAGCTTGCCGGGCCGTTGCGCTGAGCAGCGGTCCCGGCATCACTTGAACACCGATTGGATACGATCTACCAGCGACAGCAGCTCTTCCCGCTCCAGTTCCGAGCCGTCGGCCGTATGGATAGCTTCCTGGACCGGATAGCCCTGGTTCACGTTGCCCATATGGATGAGGTATCTCGTCTTGTTCCACTCCGGCAGGCTGTCAAGGCCGAGCTCGGTGCGAACCGCCTGCGGGTCATCTATCGCGTCAATGCGCGAAGGGAACAGCAGAATCAGAACATCGTCCCGATAGACGCCACTGCCGGCCATCAGACGTCCCCTTTCCGGAAAGAGGCGCAGCCAGCTGATTCGATCATCGTCCTGCTCTATGTAATAAGAATCCAACAGTGTATAGGTCATGGAACGCTCACATTCTTGTTGCCGGTTGGATGCCGGGCTAGTAAGTTCTGCGCAGAATCATCGGATGGTGTCATTATGACACGCCTAAGAGTATGGAGAACAGATGAGTAAAGCAATACGATATGGGGGACTGCTTGTCGCAGTTGTCGCGACTCTTGCAGCCTGTGCACCGCAGGGTGCTGATCAGAGCGCCGACGGAGCGACCGAGAGCCGATCAAACCAGAACGAGCTGCAAGCCATTCTGGAGCGCGGGGTTCTGCGAGTTGGTACCACCGGCGACTTTTTTATGAGTTTTATAGATCCGGAGACCGGCGAACGTGGCGGCTATGACATTGAACTGACAACGCAACTGGCCCAGGACATGGGTGTAGAGATTGAGTTTGTTTCAACCGACTGGCCCAATCTTGTCAGTGGCCTGGCAGCTGGCCGCTACGACATTACCACCGGAGCCAGCTTCAACGCAGGTCGCGCCCGCAGTGCAAGCTACACGTTGCCAATCTCACAGGTGGGCACCGTTGCGGTGATTCGTCGTGCGGATGCCGGTCGATTCACAAGCTGGGAGGTCATTAACCAGCCCGATGTCACCGTGGCGGTTCGGCAGGGTTCGGTCTTTGAAGATCAGGCGAATGGCCTTGTTCCTGATGCAGACATCAACGCAATCACCAGTCCGGCGACCGAGTACCAGGAAGTGCTTGCCGGCCGTGCGGAGGTTGCGATCACGAGTCTCTTTGATGGCGCCGCGCTTGTTGGTGATCAGCCGAATCTGCAGCTTGCCCCGGTAGAGATGCGGAACACCAACTATATTGGCATCCTGGTCCCGCAGGGCCATACGGAGCTTCGTACGTTCATTGATGCTTGGATTCGGAACAAAGAGTACTCCGGGTACATCGCCGAGCTCACTCGACGATGGAACCTGGGTCTCTAGAAACGGTTCATGATGCAGCGGCAGACGCCGCTGCTGATGTCCTTCAATCAATCCGTTTATGAAAGGAACAAGCCCACGTACCAGTCGCCGCCTTCTGTTTGCCGGCACGCTGGTCGTGCTTCTTCTCTCCTCATGTGCAAGCGAGGTACAGGGGGGCTACAGCTGGGGCTGGTTTCGCGTGAGCCCGTTTACACCGGCAGGACAGCGAAATCTCCGGTTCCTGCTCCAGGGGTATGTCCCCACCCTGGCGGTTTCATTCGCGAGCTGGGGGGCAAGCGTTGTTCTGGGTCTGGTCCTGGCCATTTTTGGTCTGTCAAAGAATCGTATTCTGGTTGGCATAAACAAAGGATACATTCTTATCTTCCGTTCAATTCCGGTTCTCGTCATGATTCTCTGGGTCTACTACGGGCTTCCGGTTTCGCTGGGCATTGATCTCAGCGTCTTCGCCTCCGCGGTGCTTGCGCTCAGCCTCTGTGACGCGGCGTTTGAGGCAGAGATCTTCCGTGGTGGAATCCAGTCTATTGAGAAGGATCAGCTGGAAAGTGCCCGTTCCCTTGGCCTGACACCGTTACAGACCTATCGCTATGTGATCCTGCCGCAGGCCCTCCGCAGGACCCTCCCGCCTCTGGGCAACCAGTTTATTTTTATTCTTAAGGTTAGCTCTCTGGTTTCCGTGATAGGATTTGGAGAGCTGACACGGCGAGCGAACGAGCTGAACGTGGTTGAGTACCGACCACTGGAGATCTATACCGTGCTGATCATTGAGTATTTACTGATCATTCTTGTGGCGACCTGGCTTGTTGGTCGACTTGAGAAGGCGATGGCAACCTACTGATCCAGAGGTTCGGGCGCCGCAGCGGCCGGATCTGCTATCGGTTGAACCAGTCAGTGAGCAGGTTTCCCCGGAAGATCAGCTCCGCGAAGCCGTAGTCCCACAGTTCATCCCTGCCTCGCAGCTCAGTTTCATCTGGATCCGGGAAGAGGGCAAGAACCTCAGCCTTGGTCATCCCGACGCGAAGACGTGACAGGTCCACAAGCTTGATAAATGGCTCCTGGTACTCGACCGAGAAAGAGGTGTCTACGCTGCGAATCTCCCACCCAGCATCAAGCGCAGCCACCGGCTCAGAATACGGCTCGGGTTCTGTTGCACACCCCGCGAGCGCCACCGCGACTATTGCCCCTACTCCCAGTTTTCCCCAACCGCTCATGCCGCGAGTCTATCATGAACCCGATCAATTGACAGCCGAATCTCCGAGGAGTATCCTTTCCAGTGTGGATTCCCACCACCCCGGGCGATTAACTCAGTGGGAGAGTGC
>CAZREG010000055.1:0-18235 GCA_964599075.1 uncultured Spirochaetaceae bacterium
CACTGCGGTCCGTCGACGGCGATCGTCGACCACCGTGAACCGGATCGCCTGGGGCTCGGGCTGTACGGTGCGCTGTCTCCGTCGAACTCATCGAACTCGGCATTGGGCGTGCGCCTTCCCGTCGCACTTCAGATCTGGCCACTCAACAGCGAACTGCTCGAGATGTTCCTGGAGATCGCGCCCGGGGTGTCGCCACCGAGCCCCGGCCGCTTCGCTGCAATCCGCTTGCCCCGCTATTGCTCTTCGGTTACGATTTCGGCATCGCCCCTGGCGCGGAGTGCGAAGGCGGCGCCGAGGAGCCACTATGCCAGGACAGCCGAATATTGTGCTTGTGATAACCGACGATCAGGGCTACCCGCCGCTCGGCTGCCACGGCCATCCCTTCGTGAAGACACCCCATCTGGATGCGTTCCACGATCGGTCTATCCGGTTCACCGACTTTCACTCGGGTACGACCTGCGCGCCTACCCGTGCGGGGCTTATGACCGGACACTACTGCAACTCCACCGGAGTGTGGCACACCATAGGCGGCCGGTCGCTGCTTCGGCGTAACGAGTGGAGCATGGCGAACGCATTCCGGGATGCCGGATACCGAACCGGGCATTTCGGAAAGTGGCACCTGGGCGATGAGTTTCCCTACCGGCCCCAGGACCGCGGATTTGACCAGGTAGTCTGTCACGGCGGCGGCGGGGTCAGCCAGCAGCCGGACTACTGGGGCAACGACTACTTTGACGACACCTACCTGGTAAACGGCGAGCCGCGGAGCTTCCAGGGGTACTGTACTGATGTCTTCTTCAACGAGGCGATGCGTTTTATAGAAGACAACCGAGCCAGACCGTTCTTCTGCTACGTCTCTACCAATGCTCCCCACAGTCCGTTTAATGTGGACCCACGGTACCGCGACCTCTACGGCAACTCCACAACCAGCGAAGCGTACGCCAGATTTCTCGGGATGGTAACGAACATTGACGAGAACTTCGGCCGTCTTGTCACGAGGCTTCAGGAACTCGATCTGGAGAACGATACAATCCTGATCTTTATGAGTGACAACGGTCAGACCGGTCTCGGCGAGCCGGTGGAGGGGATGTTCACCGCCGGTATGCGCGGTCTGAAGGGCAGCGAATACGAGGGCGGACACCGGGTGCCGTTCTTCGTCCACTGGCCGGCCGGTGGCCTTAACGCCGGTCGCGACGTCGATACCCTGGCAGCGTACATCGACATCATGCCGACCCTTCTCGATCTCTGCTCCGTCCCGGCCCCTGACGGACGATCGTTTCACGGCGAGAGCCTTGCGCCGCTGTTGCGTGGCGGTGCCGACGGTCGTTGGAACGACCGGGTTCTGGTCACCGATACTCAGCGCACGCCTCATCCGATCAAGTGGCGCAGGAGCTGCGTCATGAAGGACCGGTGGCGACTGGTGGACCGCGATGAGCTCTACAATCTGGCGACCGATCCCGGCCAGGAGCGCGACGTTGCCGCCAAACATCCGGATCTGGTCGCCGAGTTACGTAACGCGTACGAGGAGTGGTGGACGCTCTGTGCCCGGGGCATCGACGTTGAGGTTCCCATCCCTGTTGGAGTTCCCGGACGCCCGGAGGCGGTGCTTCGCAGCCACGACCTGCGCAGCGAGCAGGATGCCGACGCTGTCTGGAACCAGGCACAGGTCCGCGAGGGCGTTGAATGCCGTGGCTGGTGGGAGCTGGACGTCTCAGAAGCGGGGGAGTACGAGTTTGAGCTCAGGCGCTGGCCGGTAGAGGCGCAACACCGAATCGCCGGAGGTATTGAGGGCGAAGATGTGGAGTACTACGCCGCCGGTGTCGCGCCCGGAGCGGAGAGCCACTACCGCGGGGGCGCGGCGCTGCCAATAGACGGCGCCATGATCATGCTGGACGACGGGGTGCGGGCGCACGCTCTCGTAAGCGAGGCGGACCGCAGCGCGATGCTTCGCGCAAAGCTGCCTGCCGGACCAAACCACCTCAGAGCAACCTTCACTTCCAGCAACGGGCTTTCCATGTCCGCCTACTACGTGGTGGTCCGGCGGATGGGCTCTGAGCGCCGGCCCGGTCCGCGCTAAAGCTGCTCCTCGTTCTCCTGAACCATTCGGGTGACCGTCTGCATGACGGAGTTTATATCTGTGAGGTCCATGGGGAGCATGAGCTTTGTGCCGGGTTTGGCAAGTTTGTTGAGCTCACTGATGTAGCCCTCTGAGATCTGAAGCACCAGGGCAGCATCTCCGGCCTTGTTCTCCAGCGCAAGGGCGACCTTGCGGATGCTCTCTGCGGTTGCCCGGGCAAGCGCGCGGATCTCTGCGGCCCGCCCTTCAGCCTCATTGATCAACCGCTGCTTGTTACCCTCTGAGTCGTTGATGGCTTCCGCCTTCTCGCCTGCAGACTCGTTGATGTCGCTCTCCATCACACCGATGCTCTCGGTTATGGTGGCGCGCTTGGTGCGTTCAGCGGCGAGCTGCACGTCCATTGCGCGCTGAATGTGAGCGGGCGGGCGGATATTCTGGATCTCATAGCGGGTGATCTGGACGCCCCACGGGTCGGTTGCCTCATCAATGTTCTTGAGAATCTCCGCGTTGATCCGCTCGCGCTCGCCAAGGGTCTGATCAAGCTCCAGCCTTCCAATCACCGAGCGCATCATGGTCTGTGCAAGCTGAATGGTGGCGTAGCGGTAGTCGGAGATCCCGTAGCTTGCCCTCTTGGGATCCACGATCCGGAAGTAGAGCACGCCGTCCACCTCCACCCGCACGTCATCAAGGGTGAAGCACGGCTGCGTGGGTACATCCACCGCCTGTTCCTTCAGACTGTGCTGGTACTTCACCCGGTCGATAAAGGGGACCAGCACGTGGAATCCTGCTTCCAGTGTTGTTGCATACTTTCCCAGCCGTTCAACAAGAGAGACACTCTGAGCCGGAATGATGCGGATGCTGCGCAGCACCCCGATCAGGAGAATCAGAGCCAGGATGCCAAGTGCGCCAAAGAGTGGTGCAAAAGGGTTCATGCTTCACCTCCGGTTGGAGTCTTTCCGGTGACGGTATCGTAGAGACTCTTGATCTGTGCAATGTCAAAGGGCAGTACCTGGGTCTCCGCACTGTCCAGAATATCTCCAAGTTCTTTGATGAACTGCTCGGCAATGCGCAGGCTCACTGCCTGTTTGCCCTTGGGTAGCTGAATCGCCTTCGCAACTTCAACAATGCCGTCCGCGGTTGCCTCCGACACAACCTGAATTGCCTGGGCCCGCCCTTCGGACACGTTGATTCGCTGCTGCCGGGCACCCTCTGAGATATTGATCTGATGCTGTCTGCGACCTTTGGATCGGTTTATGCCGGACTCCCGTGTTCCCTCACTCTCCAGGATAGCTGCGCGTTTCTCCCGTTCGGCAATCACCAGCTGCTCCATCGCTTCCAGCGCGGACTCGGTAGGAGTAATATCCCGGATCTCGTAGCGGGTCACCTTGATGCCCCACGGTTCGGAGGCCTGGTCAACCGAGCGGACGATTGCGTCGTTGATGGAGTCACGCTCACTGAACGTGTTGTCCAGATCTATCTTGCCAATCTCACTCCGCATGGTGGTCTGGGCCAGCTGAGCTGTGGCAAAGCGGTAGTTATCAATGCCGTAGCTGGACTTGTACGGGTCCACGACCTGGATGTAGAGAATGCCGTCCACCTCAACCTGGGCATTGTCCCGGGTGATACAGACCTGTGGAGGTACATCTATCACCTCTTCCTTCAGGACGTTTTGATACGCCACCTTCTGGATGACCGGGATGACCAGGTGCAGCCCCGGCCCCAGAGTCCGGGTGTACTTTCCAAACTGCTCCACAACCCAGGCTTCCTGTTCAGGAACAATCCGGATGAGTTTGAAAAAAATGAGAAAGAAAAGGACCAGGATAGCTGCGGTCAACAGATACGAGCCAAGGATTCCCATAGTGCCTCCTGAAACTACTTCGTACGTTCGTCGGTCGAAAATGAACGGGTCACAAGAAATCTGGTTCCGTCTCTCTGTATCACCTGCACGGTGTCACCGGTCTCAAACGACTCACCTACAGATTCGGCAACCCAGGTTGTGCCGTTGAGCCGTATTCTGCCGGGAGCGTCTTCGCTGATCGCCTCAGCGACGGTTGCGCTGCGGCCCGCCCATTCCTGTTGGTCGTCTTCAATGAAATTGCGGCCCTTGAACCAGGGAGCCAGGTACCGCCGGAGGGAGAACAGTGTTGCAGAGGAAAGCCCGAGCCAGGTGAGGATCTGCAGCGGTATGCTTGCGGCAAGACCCGGGAAGATGGCGATCAGTAGAGAGTTGAGCAGACCACCTATGCCAAAGAAAAAGACGACAAACTCAGGAACCAGGAACTCTGAGACAGTGAGCAGCAAGCCAACGATGGCCCAGATGAGCGACGCCATAAAAGGAACATAGACCCGCTACGGCACCATGTCAATTGTTTAGCTGCTGGTGTGAGGAGAGCGGGATGGTGAGGAGAACGAATGTCTCACTGTTGTTTGAGAAGAAGCGGATGATCTTCTCACTCAGGCCCAGGTTCCGGAGCATGATGATCATCATGACAATACCAAGCCCCGCACCCTCGCTGGTGTCCTCAATGCTGGCATAGGCCTCCGCCATGTTATCGAACTGACGACTTCTGATTATCTTCTCTTCTATTTTCTGCCGTTCAATGTCCGTAAGGCGAATGTTGTTGCGGACGGCAATCAGGAGGTTCCTGCCGTTGAGCTTGAACTGGACCTTCACATAGAGACCGCTCTCACGAAGCCGGCGTAGATAGTGGTCAATGTTGGGCACAGTATCGGAACGGAACGTACGCATACCAATCCAGTACTCCGACTCATCTGTGAGATCGAGTTTTCGTTCGGCAAAGTAGACGCGCTTGGTGTTCGCTTTCTTCGCGTTGTTTGCAAGCTCGTGTACACAGTAGGAGAGTTTGTCCATGAGTTGGGGCTCTCCGGCGGCCTCAAGGAAGTAGTTGAGAATCTCGTCTATATAGTCACGTTCATCTGAAAAGTATCCATGCGTGGTGAGGGTGAGCATCTTGCCACTTGTCACTGCGCGTTGAACCTTCTCCCAGTCGAGTGTCTTCACCATTCCGCATCATTCTATACAAATGTTAGATTTTGGTCAGCTCCAGGAACCATGCCCGGGTTACCTCTACGGCATCCGCCAGCCCGGTGACGCTGATCACCTTCCATCCTGCACGCTCACAGGAGTCAAGCCCGGGCGCCCCATCCGCGGCGATCACCAGATCCGGCAGCGTGTGCGGGAACCGCCTGGCTGCTGATTCCACAAGCCGCGCACGTTCCTGCGCTTCCGGCTCGCTCTCAAGGAGTTGAGCCTGGTTCGCATTGGTTACCACAAACCCGTTCGTCCGTGAGAGAACCGCCGCCTCTCCGGCAAGCTGTGCATAGAGGAGCTCTTCAAGTGACGGTGACGCCTCCGGAAGGCTCTGAACGTGGGCCGCGTAGTCGGCTACAAAAAGCGTCTGAAACTCGGATGCCAGGCCGCGGCCGAGTGATCCGTCCCGGTCAAGGACAACCACCTTCCGTGCGAAGTAGGGCCGTACCACAGCCGGGACGAATCGCCAGTGAGCGTAGGGATTCTCGCGAATCATTCCCGCGGAGACGGGAAACGCCTCCCGCTGCGGGTCCACCGGGATAAACCGGGCCCCAAGCTCCTTCGCAAGTGGTGCTCCGTACTCCTCTGAGGCAAAGACGAAGCGTGGGTCGTGGTCCATGCGCTCGCGGACCGCGTGCGCCCAGATTGCGTACGCCCCATCCCGATCGCGGGCAGCCTCTGGAATCTCCTCTGTGATATGGGTGATGGTCACGTACGGTACCATCTGTTCCAGCCAGCCGCGGCGCAGCTCGCCGGGAATTGGCTCGTGACTCAGAGAGCAGAGGAACACGGTGACGTCCCCGCAGAAATGGTGCGCGAAATCTATCAGATACTGATGTCCAAGATGCGGCGGCATGAATCTGCCAATGATAATGCCGCCCCGTGCAGTAGCCACCTCGCCAAAGTACCACGGTGGTCGCACACGGTAAATGGTCACTCACTGTGCCCGGGCGCCTGGATTGGGTAGACTGAAGGGAGGGCGGAACAATGGCAGACCGATTTTACGTTGGATTCGATATGGGCGGCACCAAGATGCTTGCGGCAATTCTTGACAGCTCGTTCGCCGTGGTGGAGACGGGCAAGATCCGCACGCCGGTGGGTGCCGGCAATCAGGCGATTATGACCGCGATTGTGGATCTTATTCGTGACACGGTCGCGAGTGCGAAGGTGGAGCTCTCTCAGATTGGTGCAATCGGAGTTGCGGTACCCGGTCCCATTGATCGGGAGGCTGGGCGTGTCATCGATCTGCCAAATGCAGGCATGCATGACTTCCTGCTTCGAAAGGAGCTCTCCGATGAGCTTGGTGTGCCGGTTGTCCTTGAGAATGACGTGAACGCCGGCACCTATGGCGAGCTTGTGGACGGTGCGGCGAAAGGAATGAAGAACGTGGTGGGAATCTTCCCCGGTACCGGGGTTGGTGGTGGCATAGTGATAGACGGCAACCTGTACCGCGGGCGTACCGGCCGCGCCGCTGAGATTGGGCATATGATCATCCAGGCCGGCGGCCCCATGTGCGGCTGCGGCAAGCGCGGTTGTCTGGAAGCTGTGGCATCAAAGACAGCGCTTGCGAAGGATCTGGTCCATCTTGCCCTCAGTGGCAAGGCGCCTACCGTGCTCGAGCGCGCCGGCACTGACATTGCAAAGATCAGGAGCAGCGTTATAAAGAAATCGTACGAGGCCGGTGAGCAGGGAACCATTGATGCCGTTCAGCGAGTTGCCTGGTATCTGGGTGTAGGGATTGGCAGCTGTATAGACCTCTTTGACCCTGATCTGGTAGTGGTGGGTGGAGGACTTGTGGAAAAGCTGGGAGATACGCTCCTTGAGCCGGCGGTGAGCAGTGCGCGTGCGCATACCATGGCCTCCCAGGACACACCGATAGTAGAGGCAAAGCTCAGTGATGATGCAGTGGTGATTGGTGTGGGCGCGCTTGCGGCCCGGGAGTCTGCTGATGGCGAATGATCCGGCCACAGAGAGTGGCCCAGAGGTCGCCGCTGTCGTAGACATTGGTTCCACAGCCATTCGTATGGTCATAGCGCAGCTTGGGGAGGATGGTGAGTGGAACCGGCTCGACCGTGCCGCCAGACCGGTCTCGCTTGGTCGTGACGTCTTTATGTCCGGCTCGCTCTCGCGGGAGAGCATGCAGCAGGCCATCTCCATCCTCACCGGCTTTCGTGAGCTGCTGCGTGGCTGGAGCGTTGCGGAGAGTGCGACCCGCGTGATCGCCACCAGCGCCATTCGAGAGGCGAGAAATAGGGATACCTTTGTCGACCGCGTGGCCATTCGCACGGGCTTCAGAATAGAAATTGTAGAAGGTATCGAAGAAAACCACCTCACCTATCTTGCGGTGCAGCATGCGGTAAGTCCCATGAAGGCGCAGTTCTCCCGGGCGAACGCCATGATCATAGAGGTGGGGGGTGGCACCACGGAGATCATGCTGCTCCACCGGGGCAAGATGGCCGCCGCTCACAGCCTGCGGATAGGGACCGTTCGAATGGAGCAGGAGGTTCGTCCGCTCTGGTCGAGTGCTGAGCAGATAGAAGAGTTTATGCGAGAGAATCTTCGTGTGAGCCACGAGCTTCTGAACTCCGAGCTCAAGCTTGATCGCGTTCGCTATTTCGTTGCCGTTGGCGGAGATGCGCGTCATGCCGCGCACGCGGTCGGCGAGCGGGTGGGGGAGCACTACTGGACCCTCAAGCGTGAGGCGTTCAACGCGTACCTGGACCACCTGCAGGATCTCACCCTGGACGAGATTGTCCGCGAGTACGGGATCACCTACAACGAGGCGGAGGGGCTGGTGCCCGCGCTCACCGTCTACCGCCTCTTTCTGGAGAGCACAGCCGCAGAGGATTTGATTGTTCCGGATGTGAGCATCCGGGAGGGTGTACTCATCAGCTTTGCGCTTGGCAGTGACTGGGCGGTCGAGCGACAGTTCTACTCACAGGTTGTGGCGAGTGCGCGAAACCTGGCCCGCCGCTACCATTACGACGAACCGCATTCGGCGCACGTGGCAGAGCTGGCCCTCTCCCTCTTCGATCAGCTGAAGTCCGAGCACGCGCTTGATCGCCACGCCCGGATGCTGCTGGAGGTCAGCGCCATTGTGCATGACATTGGCACCTTTATTCGCGCCAGTGGTCACCACAAGCACGGGCAGTACATCATTCAGAACTCTGAGATCTTTGGTATCAGCCGTGATGATCTGCGGGTCATCTCCAACATTGTTCGCTACCACCGCAAGGCACTTCCCTCATCCGCCCATACGGATTACGTTGCGCTGCGTCGTGAGCTCCGTATTCTTGTCCTGAAGCTGGCCGCCATTCTCCGCATTGCCGACGCACTGGACCGGGGCCATTCCCAACGTATCAGTAGCGTTGCGGTTGAGATAGGTGAGGGGGACGTTATCCTGACCTGCGAGTACCAGGGGGACATCTCCACGGAGCGCTACGGATTTGACGGCAAGGCGGACATGTTCGAACAGGTGTTCGGACTCAACGTTATAATCGCATAGAGAGGACCATGAGCACAGTCGACAGTCGGAACGAATTCATTAACCGTGAGCTCAGCTGGATAGAGTTCAACGCTCGCGTTATTCACCAGGCCACCCGGGGAGATGTTCCGCTCCTTGAGCGCCTGAAGTTTCTCTGCATCGCGACCAGCAACTTTGACGAGTTCTTCATGGTTCGGGTGGCAAGCGTGAAGCGGCAGATTGCCGCCGGAGACTTTGCCAGTTGCCCCAGCGGGATCAGACCCTCCGAGCTCCTTGACCGAATCATCCGGCGCGTGAAGGAGCTCGTAGAGCTCAAGTACACCACGTTCCTTGACCACGTTGTTCCCGGACTTGCCGAGCACGGTCTGGTACTCAAACGGCCGGCAAACTACACCGCGAGCCAGAACAGCTTTCTCAAGAAGCTCTTCCATGATGAGATTCTCCCCATTCTCACGCCGGTGCGGGCCACGGTTGGCAAGGAGATTCCCTACGTCACCAACCTGCGGCTGCATGCCGCGTTTCTCTTGCGCCCGCGCGCCGGCGCGGACTTTCTCACAGAACCTGCCTCGCCGGAGGAAGCCGCCGGGCCCGCCTCTGAAGATCAGGAGTACCTTGCGATCGTGCAGATACCGGCAAGCCTGGACCGGATTCTCTTTCTGCCCGACGGGGCAGGGTCCGTCAGTTTTGCCCTCCTTGAGGATGTGGTAGTGCAGCACGCCGCCGCCCTCTTTCCCGGTTACAAGCTGACTGAGAGCGCGGTCTTCCGCGTGACCCGTGACGCGGACATGGGCGTTGACGAGGAGCGAGACGAGGACTTTGTGGAGGCGATGGAGCAGGTGCTTGCCCGCCGTGAGTTCAGCGAGGCGGTGCGCCTTTCGATCGGGATGGGGGCCGGTCGGCTTCGAACCATTCTTGGTGAGGCCATGGGCATTCCCAACGGTGAGGTCTTCGACAAAGCGGAGCCGCTGGACGTGGGGTCGTTCATGCAGATCGCGACCATGAACGGGTTCGACAAACTGAAGGACGAGCGCTGGCACTCCTGCGACAACCCCTTCCTCCCCACTGACGAACCACTCTGGGACGCAATCAAGCGGACGGATGTGCTTCTTCATCATCCGTTCGAGCGGTTTGATCCGGTCATCAGGCTGTTGCAGGACGCCTCCCGTGACGATCAGGTGCTCGCTATTAAAATGACGCTCTACCGCACCAGCGGAGACTCCCCCATCATACAGGCGCTTGAGCGCGCCGCCCGCGCCGGCAAACAGGTCACCGTACTTGTGGAGATCAAGGCACGCTTTGATGAGGAACGCAACATCACCTGGGCCGAGCGCCTGGAGCAGGCCGGGGTCATTGTGGTGCACGGAATTGCACGCCTGAAGGTGCACGCGAAAGCCCTCCTCATAGTTCGTCGTGAGCGAAAGGGCCTGCAGCGCTACGTGCATCTGGGAACTGGTAATTATAATGATAAGACCGCACGTCTCTATACCGATGTAGGCCTTCTCACCACACGGACTGAGATAGCGTATGAGACGAGCCTCTTCTTTAATGCAATCACCGGCTACTCCGCCGTTCCCGCGTTCTCACACCTGGTCATGGCACCCACCGCGCTGAAGAGCAAGATCCTCCAGCTCATTGAGCGGGAGACCATGCGCGCCTCCAGCGGCATCTATGGAAAGATCCTGGGAAAGTTCAACAGCCTTGCGGATCCGGATGTGATCAAGGCTCTCTACAATGCCTCGCGTGCAGGTGTGGAAATAGAGCTCAACATCCGGGGCATCTGTATGCTGGTGCCCGGGGTTTCCGGTCAGAGTGAGAACATCCGGGTGGTGAGTGTGGTGGACCGCTACCTGGAACATGCCCGGCTACTCTACGTTCACAACGGAGGTTCCCCGGAGATCTACGCTTCCAGCGCCGACTGGATGCCGCGCAACCTGGAGCGGCGTGTTGAGCTCATGTTTCCGTTGCTTGATCAGCGGGCGATCGACCGCGCGAAACTGATCCTGGAGACGGGCCTGGCTGATTCAACCAACGGGCACCAGATGCAACCGGACGGCTCATTTGCACCGCCCACCGGCGGATCAGACGGGCTGCGCAGTCAGGCGTTCTTCCACCAGCGTGCAACAGAGCAGGCCGCCGGAAACGGGACAGCGAACCAAAAGGTGTTCGATGTTCGCAGGCGTCCACCAAAGGCGTGAAACAGAATTGAAAAGGGTGGCGTTTGGCACTACTCTCTTCACCGGAGGCGACATGAAAACCATCGCGTGGGCCCTTGTGGTCATTGTACTCATAGCCGGGTGCGCGACCATTCCCCCGTCCCAGGATCCCGATCGGGTGGTAGCGCTCGTTGGATTCATTGAGGACGAGCCGGTTGATGCAGTTGTTGAACAATCACGGCTGCCCTTCCTCTTTCAGGACCAGATTCTCTACTCGTATACCGATGTGTCCGCGGTCCTCGCGCGCCTTCGCGCCGGCGGTCTCTCACTCGACCCCTCGAGTGCCACAATTGCCGGATCGCCCGTTCTGAGCGCCGGGCTGCGCTTTGACCAGCAGGTCTATCTTGATGAGCTGCCGCCGGATGTCCGGGCTGTCCAGGTCTCCAGCAGCGCCGGTCCGTTGCTGCTCTTTGTGGGCGGTGAGAATGGTGGGCTTCCGCTTCTGTTTGGTATCCAGCGAGGTGATTCATGAAACGTACGCTTGTCCTATCGCTGCTCTTTGTCGCGGCTCTCTCATTCGCACAGGATGCAACGGTCTCCTTCGTGGACGGATTTGTGGATGTCCGCACGCAGTCCGGACAACAGTTTCCAGCGGACTTTGGTACTGACCTGGACATTGGCGACCGGGTCATAACCGAAGGCCGTTCCTTTGCGGAGCTGGAGCTTGCCTCCGGTGGCGTAATTGAAATTGACAGTGACACGGTGTTCATCCTGGGCACGGGGACCGACCGGTCCGGGCAGCCGCAGAGCCGTATGGCTGCTGCGGTGGGAAGCTTTGCCTTCCGGTTCAACGCCGCGCTTGGAAACGAGCCCCAGATTGGTTCCACCACCAGCGCCGGCGGTGTTCGCGGTACGGAAGTCCGGGTCTACGCGGCAAGCGACGGCACCACCCGCTATGAGGTTATAGAAGGCCTGCTTGAGGTCCAGGAGGGCGGGCGAACCGTGCAGGTCCGACCGGACGAGGCAGTAGAAGTCCGCGCCGGCCAGGCCCCGACCGCGGTATTCAGCTTCCTCGAACAACCCATAGACTACGGCATCTGGAACGCCGGCCTGGTAGACGACTTCCTCTCAGACCCCCTCTCCACCCTCACCGGCATAGGTGATGAGATGAACGATCTGATAGATGAGATTGAGCGGCGCAAGGTTGAGTATGAGGCACTTGCCGAAGATCTGGCCGAAAAAGACGCAGCCATGCGGGCTATTGAGGATGATGAAGCACGCCAGGAACGATTCAACAGAGTCGTAGTGCCGGCGCAGAACGCCACGCGCGAGTCGTTCGTAGGGATGCGTTTCGTCGTGCTCAGCGCCCTCTCGCTTGACCAGTACGTGCTTGCCCGTCTTGGGGCGGAAATGCAGGCTACCAATTTTGACGATCCTGAAAACCCAACGCTACTCGCGTTTCTCGATCGTCTGAGCCAGATCCGACAGCGGTATGAGGCTTCCGTTGTACCATGGCTCGTTCCGAGCGACCTTTAGGAGAACAGTATGAAACGAATCAAGATTGCGTTTAGCCTTTTCGTCGTTGGCGCCCTGCTTGTGCTTGCGGGTTGCGACCAGCTCGTATCGCTCTCTGACGCCGAGCGATTGGATGCTTTCCTGGAGTCGGCGAACGCCAGTCCGCGCGACTATGATGAGATGCAGTCACACTTCTCAGAGAGCGCACCCAGCTATTCGAGCATGAACACCAGTGGATTCTGGGATCCCACGGTGTTCAGGGTTGCAGATCAGCAGTTTACGGTAACGGGTCGTACCTCCGGTGGAGAGGTCTCGGGCTACTCGGGCTCCACGAGCATCTCCGGCACTTTCACGAGTACTATTGTCTCCGGCGGAGAACCCATAACATTCGTCTTTGTTCCGGACACCGCTATCATTGGCAACCGTGTGCTTGCTGCTATTGAATACAACGACGGCGGGCAGGTAATAAAGAACCTGGTCGACGACTAACCCTCCGCACTCTCCGGCCCACTACCCTCTGGTCCGCTGACGCGGTACCTTCTGCGCGGTTCGCACAGGAGGTCCCGTGGCAGCACCGCAGAACTCGGATTTTTTGGGCACCATGCCGCTCGGGCGTCTGCTGGCGCGGATAGCGCTGCCGAGCTCGGTGGCGCTGGTGGTGAACTCACTCTACAACCTGGTAGATACAATCTTTGTCGGCCAGGGCGTTGGTCCCATCGGTCTTGCGGCCGTGACGCTCCTCTTTCCGTTCCGGATTGTGGTGATGTCATTCGGCGGGCTGGTTGGAGTCGGCGCGGCGTCCGTGGTCTCACGGGCGCTTGGTGCCGGCCAGGAAGAGCGCGCTCGCGCCACCACCGGAGCGGCGCTTACCATGGCGGTGGTAATCGGTGCGGTGATCGGTGTTCTGGGATCGCTCTTTGCGCCTCAGCTCGTCGCGCTGCTCGGAGGTACCGGGGAGCTCGCCGGTCCCACTCTTGAGTATGCCCGGATCATTCTCATCTCTGAACCCTTCCTTATTTTCACGTTTGCCAGCAACTTCCTGATCCGCGGGGAGGGACGGGCGCGCTACGCGATGGTCGCCACAGGCTCGGGTGCACTCCTGAACATTGTGCTGGACCCGCTCTTTATCTTTGCGTTCGGCTGGGGCGTAGGCGGTGCCGCACTGGCAACGCTTCTTGGTCACATGCTAGCGGCTGCAATCAGCGCGGCATTTTATCTCCGCGGACGTGGAGTCATCCGTCTGACCCGGATTGACCTCCGGCCTCGCCCGGCACTGCTCTCTGAGATCCTTTCCATAGGCGTTTCCGGCTTTGTTCGCCAGATCAGCACGGGGCTCGTGCAGATCATACGCAATAACTTGATTGTCCACGTCGCCGGCGCAATCGCGGTCTCGGCAATGGGAGTTGTGGGCCGCACCATTCTGATCCTTGCCCTGCCGGCAATGGGGATTGCGCAGGCCCTTCCGCCGATAGCCGGATACAACTTTGGCGCGAACAACCCGCTTCGCGTCAGACGATCGGTCTGGCTCTCGATAGGAGTGGCAAGCGTGTTTATGTGGACCGGCATGGTGATCATGCTGACTCTCCCCGACGCTCTGGTAAGGATCTTCACCACGGACACTGAGCTCATCACCCTTGGGGTGAGATACCTGCGGATCAACGCCTTTGCTCTCCTTGTGTTCCCCACCTACTTCGTAGGTACCGCCTTCTACCAGGCGATCGGCCAGCCCATGCGTGCGCTTTTGCTCTCACTCTCACGGCCAATCCTGAACACGGCGATCATGGTGGTCTCACTTCGCACCGTCGGGGTCATCGGCATTGTGGCCGCTGATCCCATCGCTCTGGGCATAGGGGCACTATCCGTGATCATCGCCCTGACCTATAGCTTCCGCACAGACGCGCGACTCGCTGTTGGCGACAGTTCATCCGGTGAAAAGCACTGAATGGTAAGATCCGGCAGCAGAGGCAATGAGGCCGAAGTGCCCCGGAACACTATGTCTACTTCTGGGATGGCCTGCTGGAATTGGCCCGTCGCCGCTGCGGTTCTACCGAATCGCGCGTACAGGACACCAAGGCGGCGTACCAGTCGTTCAAAAGGCAATCGAAACGCCAGATAGATCTGTCCCGGCACGGTACTCGAGCGTCTGGCGGGCCCGTTGCACCACAGGCGCCGCTCTTCCGTCAGCTTCTATCCCGAGTCCTGATTCTCAAATGTGTCGGAGCGCGTTCTGATGTTTCCCGCGGCGTCGATCGCCTGCACCTCGAACGTGTAGCTCCCGTATCCGATGCTCTGAGTAAACGGGGAGCTGCAGCTTTGGTACGCCGGTGGGGTCTGGTCAGACAAATAGAGCCTGCAGCGCAGGGTCGTGTAGCCGGAGGCGCTGAACGTGTACGTCACTGAGCTGACGTCTACCTCCACAGGCTGGGGAGCCTTGTTGATCTTGAGCGACGGCGCTACGGTGTCGACGGTGAAGATCCGTGGGCCGGTGTATGATCCGGTCTCTCCGGTGCCGGCATCCCGGGATTCCGCCCACCAGTAGTATGTGTTGTCGACCAGGCTATGTAATGTGGCCTCACTCGCGGCTCCTGAATAGACACTGGAGGCGGCGGTAAAGCTGCTGCTGGTTCCCAGATGCGCCCGATAGGAGGTGACGTCGGCTACGTCGCTCCAGTCAAGGACCACGGTCGTTGAGTTCGTGAACAGGTTGTTGGCCGGGGACAGGAGAGACAGCGTTTGGGAGGCGCTCACGGATCCTCCGCCTCCGGCGGGGATTGAGCAGGCTGAAACAATCACCGCCATCACGCCGACAAGCGCAAAGCGAAAGTTAGACTTCCCACGCAGAACCATGGCAACCTCCGGAACACGCCACCTCCTCAAGCATAGCTATCCGCTTATAAATATGGAAGAGTTTTTTGCGCAACCCAGCGCCGCCGGAGTCACGGCAGTTTTTGCGTGTGTCTCGGATCGTTCTCGGCGTGCTTGAAGGTCCCCGGGAAGCTGCCCTCCATCCAATCCTTCGGGTAGCCGAGCTGAAGGGGCATCGCGTTGGTGAGCCGATCGCGTACCTCTGCCGGAAGATCGAACTCTCCGGCGCCCAGGCTGTCGACGATCTGCTCGGCCGATCGGGCGCCCACGATGGGTGCGGTGACGCGGTCGTCCCCCAGGAGCCACGCGAGTGCCACCTGCGTCGGAGTCCTGCCAACCTGGTCTGCGACCTCAACGACCGTGTCGACCAGCTTCAGCGCCTCATCCCACCAGTAGCGCGAGACGTACGCCTTCGCGTTCTTGCCGTGTCGGGAGTTCGGGTCGGGTTGCGACTGTCCGCGATACTTGCCGGTCAACAGGCCACTGGCAAGCGGGCTCCAGCAGATCATTCCCATACCCTGATCGTCGCACGCCGGCAGGATCTCTCGCTCTATGTCACGTCGTACCAGGTTGTACAGGTGCTGCGCAGAGATGAATCGCTCGCCCCCCATGGCGTCGGCGACCATGTTCGCCTTCACAATCTGCCACGAGTAGAGGTTGCTGCACCCAACGTAGCGCACCCTGCCGGTACGGACCAGGTCGGTGAGCGCCTTCATGGTTTCCTCAATTGGCGTGTACGGGTCGGGGCCGTGGATCTGGTAGAGGTCTACGTAGTCGAGTCCCATGCGCTTAAGGCTCGCGTCGAACGCTTCAAAGATGTGCTTGCGCGAAAGGCCGCGAGCGTTCGGGGTGTCGCCAGTGGGGAACCAGCACTTGGTGGCAATGACCAGATCCTCGCGCTTCTTGCCGACGAGTGCCCGGCCGAGCATCTCCTCCGAGACGCCCGCGCTGTAGAGGTCGGCGGTATCAATGAAGTTCCCGCCCGCGTCCAGAAAGGCCTCCACGATCGCGGTGGAGGCGTCCTGATCGCACCCCCACTCCTTGTTCCCAAACGTCATTGTCCCAAGGCAGATACGTGACACCAGAAGACCCGATCGACCCAGATAGCGATACTTCATGCGGTTTCTCCCTGCAACAAAACCGTAGCGCCGGGTTGCGAACGTGTCAATCGAAAGGAATCAGGAGTGATCAGGAGGGGGAGGTCTCCCCCTCGCTACGGCCGGGCTCTTCCGGCCGGCTCACCCGGCTTGCTCCGCGCCGCCGGGCCGGCCGGGCCCGTCCTTCGCTCCCCCCTCTGCCGCACCGTGCGACGATCGAGAAACTCGGTGCGCTGATCGGAATCCCCGTCGTTTCGGTCTGCTGACCGGCGCCGGAATGCGCGAATGGCCATTCGGGCCTAGTTGGCCTCTACCTTGATATCGAACTCCTCGGCAAAACCCGAAGTGTTTATAATCTTGAGATAGTAGTTGGAGCTGGGAATCAAGCCGGTGACTGTCCAAGAGGTGATCGCGCCGCTCAAGGAGGAGTTTGCAGGCGAATGATAACACCGACGTCCGTGCTTGCGAGTGACCGCGGTTCGCATACAATGAGGCAATAAGGAACAAGCGATGCGACCGAATGGATTCAAGATGCAACTCAAGCCGGGCAACAAGGCCGAGTACAAGCGGCGCCACAATGCGATCTGGCCCGAACTCTCGCGAGAGCTCGCGGCGGCAGGCGTTCGCGACTACGCGATCTACCTTGACGACGAGACGCTCACGCTCTATGCCCACCAACTCTTGACTGAGAACGAGACCACCGATCAGCTTCCCTCACTGCCGATCGTGCGCAAGTGGTGGGACTCCATGGCAGAGCTCATGGAGGTCAATCCGGACAATTCGCCGGTGGTCAAGCCGCTCCATCTTATGTTTTACGCGGAATAGCTCAGACGCGCCGACAGGACAAATCCGGGCCCCGCATCCGTGCAGCTATGCGGCGTCCGGAAGAACTCGCTCGACGCCGCAGAAGCCAACTACCGTGTCGGCCTCGTAGATCGGTCGACCGGTAATCTCAACTTGAAACCTGACCCCACCAATGCCTTGCTTCAGGAGTCGGTGTCGGGTCACTTCAGCTCCGCCGATCACGGTGAAAAACAGTTGGTCGGCGGAAAAAAGATCCTCCGGAACGACATGTGCACTGTAGTGTTGTCCAAGAATCGTGCCTGGCGAAACCCCAATCTGTCGGGCGATTGCCTTTGAGACGTACTGAAGCTTCCCGTCCAAATCGAGCTCAAAAGAGATTGCCGTTTCAGAATCTGCCTGTTCCATGAGCTCCACGCACCCCTGCGCAGCACAGGGTGCCGGGCTCTCTCTCGCCGACGCATAGTCGACGGCTCTGCGTACGTGCAAGCTGGGTTTGCTCTTGTCCACGAATCCTAGATGCTCAATCTCCCGCGCGCGATTAACTGTTCCGGGAATAGTGTTTGCAGTCCGAAATATGACCGGTATCCCCCACGTTGCTTGTACCTGCTCCGCGCATTCGAGACCGGAGATGCCAGACCCAAGATCGACATCCATAAGCACTACGTCTATCGACCGATTAGCGCTGATATAGGTGAGGGCCCGCTCGCCGGAAAGAGCGATCTCAACCTCGTAGCCGTGAGCCCGAAGGTCTGCCGCAGTCGCAAGTGCAATTATTGCCTGGTCTTCGACAATCAAAACTTTCTGTTTCTTGAACTCCATTAATTCCTCTATCCCTTTGATTCCTGTTCGGGTTGCGCAACGTACAGGTTCAACACTGGATCGTCAACAAAAACCGGGTGGCCTACTCAGCACCTCGTCCAGTGTGGTACAGGCGTTGCGCCCCGCTCCCAGTCTTGAAGCGTTCCCGATACATGGCCGGCGTGACGCCCACGTTCCTCTGGAAAGAGCGCAGGAGCGCGTCGACCGAACCAAACCCTGCCTGGTAGCTCACCTGGTCCAGAAGATCCTCGGTCTCTTCAAGCAGTGTCTTCGCCCGGTTGATCCGCGCCTCTTCGACGAACTTCGCCGGGGTAATCCCGATCACGTTGCTGAAGCTACGAAAGAAGCTCCGCTCGCTCATATTGACGCTCC
>CAZREG010000056.1:0-17653 GCA_964599075.1 uncultured Spirochaetaceae bacterium
CCGCCGCCGGCTGCCTCTCGCAGCAGATCGACCGCCTGCAGACCCAGCTCCGCCACGAGGGCCGGTCTACCATCGGCCTTGAGCCTCTCAATGGTGCTTTCAAGTGTGTGACAGAAGCTCTGCAGCAGAGCCTCTCCAACGAGGCCGGCGTTTCCTTTGATCGTGTGGATCTCACGGAGTACGCTCTTGGAGGTGGCCAAGTCGTGTGGCTCCTGCTCCAGCGTCATGAAGTCCTGTTCAAGATCCTCACACGAACCTGACAGTTCCTCAAAGAACTGCTCACGCAGCTGCGCCAGTTCACTCGCCACGCTTGCCCTCACTCTGGTGGCGTTGCGGAAGACGTTCGTTGAGTGAGGTTGCCGCCAGTACCGCCACCCATCGCTCCCAGCGTTCCCGGGACAGGTGAAGGACTTCCTGCAGCTCCTGCGGTTCGAACGGCTTGATGAGGAAGTCGAGTGCCCCGTACTTGAACGAGGTGAGCACGCGCCCGAACGAGGTGTCTATGGTCATCATGATCACGTGCACCAGTGGATCGTGCTCCTTGATCTGACGGAGCAGTTCTATCCCGTCAATGTCCGGCATCATGATATCAAGGACAATGATATGAACCTTGTTGGCCCGGATGTAGTCCAGTGCTGCCCCGGGGTCGTTGAACACCTGGACGTGCATCTGTTCGTCCTCGGCTGCAAGTGCCCTGACGTACTCTGACGTGGTTGTATCGTCATCGATAATAAGAGTCTCTAACGTCATATGCTCTCACTGTACAGGAAAAATTATCTATTATCAACATTATTAGTGACGATTTGAGCCCCATAAGCCAGGAGGGCTATGTCTGCGTTTGGCTGTTTTGATGATGTTTGAGCGTGATGACGGAGTATCCCAAAGGAGCGTGGCCTTGTGACCGTTGAGAACCGAGATATCGCCAGGGCATTGAGCGAGCTTGCAGACCTCCTCGAGATAGAAGGTGCGAATGAGTTTCGAGTCCGCGCCTACCGCAGTGCAGCACGCACCGTGGAGGGTACGGGTGAAGCGCTCAAGCGGATGGTCGAGCGGGGTGAGGACCTCAGCACGCTGAATGATATTGGTGAGAGCATTGCCGGGAAAATTGAAGAGTTCGTGAGAACAGGTTCGCTCAGGCAGCTTCAAGAGCTTCGGTCCAGGTTTGAAGGTGATGTGACTGAGCTGCTTGACGTCCAGGAGGTAGGGCCTGCCCGTGCGGGAACACTCTATCAGGAGCTCGGCGTCTCGGATGCACAATCCCTCCTGCATGCTGCGCAGGAGGGACGTATCGCGGAGCTGGACGGGTTCGGAAAAAAGAGCGAGCAAAACCTGCAAAGAGAGGCTGAGAGAGAGCTGTCGCGCCCTGACCGCGGACGTATGTTGCTAAGCGAGGCTGATGAGGCAGTCATCCCCTTGCGAGACTACCTGCTCTCCGGTGACGGGGTCGAACGCGTTGAGGTAGCAGGCAGCTACCGCCGCCGCAAGGAGAGTGTGGGCGATATTGACATCATTGCTGTCTGTAATGACCACGTCGGTGTGATGGAACGGTTTACTTCGTACGACAGGGTTGCATCAGTGAAGAGCAGAGGTGACACGCGCTCGACCGTCGTTCTTGTCACCGGTCTCTCCGTTGACCTTCGGGTGGTGGACGCGAAGAGCTTTGGTTCTGCGCTCTACTACTTCACCGGGAGCAAGGAGCACAACGTGGCGCTTCGTCGGCGGGCAGGCGAGCACGAGCTGAAAATAAACGAGTACGGTGTCTTTCACGGGGAACAGCGAGTTGCCGGGGAGGACGAAGAGTCCATCCTTGCGTCGGTTGGTCTGCCGTTCATCCCGCCGGTGCTCCGTGAGAACAGGGGCGAGATAGAGGCTGCCGAGCAGGGACGACTGCCTGAACTTGTCACACTCGAGGATATCCGGGGTGATCTCCACATGCATACCACGGCGACTGATGGCCGGGAGAGCGTATCAGCCATGGCGGCGGCGGCGGCCGAGCTGGGGTACGAGTACATTGCGATCACCGACCATTCACAGCGTGTCACCATGGCCGGCGGTCTGAGTGATGACGAGACGCGTCAACAGATCGATCTTATTGCGGAGGCGAACGAGAGCGCCTCCATTGAGGTCCTTAGCGGGATAGAGGTTGATATCCTTGAAGACGGGAGCCTTGACCTGGAAGAGGAGACTCTGGAGCAACTAGACGTGGTGGTCGCGTCTGTCCACTACCAGACCGACATCTCAGCATCCGCAATGACCGATCGCCTGCTTGCTGCGCTTGATCGGGGTTCGATAACCATCCTTGGACATCCTACGGGGCGTCTTATTGGAAGCCGTGAGGCCTTTGCGTTTGATCAGGCGAAAGTCTTCCGTCGGGCAGCTGAAAACGGGATCGCGCTGGAGATAAACGCGAACCCCGAGCGGCTCGATCTCTCTGACACAATGGCTCGAAGCGCCGTAGAGAGTGGCGCGAGGCTCTGTATCTCTACGGATGCCCACAGTATCGGCGGACTTCGGGCGATGCGCTTTGGGGTGGATACCGCCAGGCGCGGGTGGGTAACTCCCAACGTTGTGATCAATACGCTGCCGCTTCGCAGGCTGCGGAAAACACTGGTGAGGTAGCAATGGCGGTGGAGTCTTTTCTAAGCGATCCGGAGCAGGAGTTGCCGGACGTATCAGCAATAACAGAGGAGGAGGCGAAGCGCTACGCAGAGAGTCTCCGTGAGGCACTGGAACAGTGGAATCGGGAGTACTATCTGGAGGCAGCTCCATCAGTCCCCGACCAGGTCTACGATCGAAACTTCTCCTTCCTGCTGGAGCTCGAGCAACGGTTCCCGGAACTCCAGGACAGGACGAGCCCGACCCGTCGGATTGGTGCGCCCCCCGTTGAAGAGTTGCAATCCGCGAACCATGCCTCCCCCATGCTGAGTCTGGACAGCGTTCTTGAACCGGCGCCCGCCCGTCGTGCGATCAGGCAGCTTCTCTCTCAGACACGCGCCCGCCCGCCGCTCCTGCTCGAACCAAAGCTGGACGGTTTGTCACTCGAGGTAGTCTACGCCGGGGGTGAGCTCTCCCGCGCGGTCACCCGTGGCGACGGGACCACCGGAGACGAGGTAACCGCGAACGTGCGAACGATCCGCTCCGTACCACTCCGTCTTCATGCACAGCCTCCAGACGAGCTTGCCGTGCGCGGTGAGGTGCTGATCTCCCGCGAGGCGTTCAGTAAGCTCAACCGCGTGCGGCTGGAGGAGGGACGTGAGCCGTTTGCGAATCCCCGAAACGCTGCCGCCGGCGGGATCAGGCAGCTCGACTCCAGAGCGGTGGCTGAGCTACCCCTCGATTTCCTTGCCTATGAGATCCTGGCGGTAAGCGATCCACCTGAGCCCGGCGATCACCCCACCCATGAGCAGACACTCAGCAATCTGAAGCGCTGGGGGTTCCGGGTCTCATCCCTGAACACTCCAGGATTTTCCTTTGAGGATGTTGAGCGTTTCAGAAGCGATCTTATTGAGCGGCGTGACTCGCTCTCCTACGAGCTTGATGGAATTGTGATCAAGCTCAACGAGCACAAGGCTCGCGAAGCGCTGGGAGTGCGGGACCGGAGTCCGCGCTGGGCGGTCGCCTGGAAGTTCCCGGCACGAAGGGAGATTACCCAGGTGCGCGAGATTGCGGTGCAGGTGGGCCGGACGGGAAAGCTGACTCCGGTAGCGATTGTTGATCCGGTCGCGATTGGCGGCGTGACGGTCAGCCGGGTTTCGCTGCACAACGCTGACGAAGTGCAGCGGCTGGACGTACGTGTTGGTGATCGTATCCGTCTCGAGCGTGCGGGTGATGTGATACCGCACGTTGTTGAGCGCGTGCACCAGCAGGGGAAAGAGCGAACAGACCCGTTTGTGATGCCCTCGCGCTGCCCATCCTGCGGGAGCCAGACTGTCCGCGACGGAGCCTATCACCGCTGCACCAACGGTCTCGCGTGTCCGGCTCAGCTTTCCGGAGCCATTGAGCACTACGGTTCCCGCGAGGCCCTCGACATAGATCGCCTGGGAGAGAAGACCTCGCAGCTCCTGGTCAGCCACGATCTTGTCAGGCAGCTCGCGGATCTCTACCGGCTCTCTGCTGCACAGGTGGCCCGGCTGCCCGGTTTTGCCGATCAGAGTGCGGAGCAGCTGGTAGGCGCCATTCAAGAGTCGCGGCAGCCCACACTGGCACAGTTTCTCTATGGGCTGGGGATCCCCGGCGTCGGGCGCCACATTGCTGGTGTGCTCGCAAACCGATACGGAAGCGTAGATGCGCTGATGCAGGCTCAGATGGAGGAGCTGAAGGATCTCCCCGAAGTTGGCAAGGAGCTTGCGAGCTCGATCGCCGGCTTCTTCTCTTCCGAGCAGAGTCTGGGTGCCGTCGAGTCTCTTCTGGAGGTTGGGGTAAAGCCAGAGGCGGAGCAGAACAGTGGTTCTGATGCGCTACGTGGGCTCACGATTGTGGTTACCGGAACGTTGGAGTCATACAGCCGTGACCAGATCACTGCACTGATTGAACGAAACGGCGGCCGCGCCACAAGCAGCGTTAGCGGCAATACCGACTATCTGGTCGCTGGAGAAGACCCGGGAAGTAAGCTCGATCAGGCGAAGGAGTACGAGGTTACCGTGATTGATGAGCATCAGCTGCTCCAGATGCTGAGCGAAGCTCCGTAAGCCGCCCGTAACTTCCAGAAGTGATGATCCCCGGTTCGTCGGCAAAGCGCTCTTCTCTACCAGTTGCCGTAAGCACACGGCCGCGTGCTCGCGCGGCAAGGTTCAGGTCCACACCCTCACAGGAGAACCGGCTGCCCCAGACCGTGAACAGAGGAGCGCCGTAGACGCAGGCAGCCGGTGTGGCTCCCGGCTCTGCATTGAACTCCATCTCTACATGACGAACCGGTCCCGCATGCGCCTCAAGGTACCCTCCGGCAGATCGGGTACCGCGGGCTTCTATCCGCAGTGCGTCCGGGGAGACCTGGATAGTCGTGCTTTCCGGGAAGCGGCCTGCCATAAAGCGCCTCCCATTCTCCGCGCTGAGATATACGGTCACCGGCTGATCTGTCGTTGAATGGATGACAATAAAACAGTCAAACGACCCGTAGTGCTCAGCGTGGATTGTGCACCACTCGTAACGACCGGGGAGATGGAAGAATGGGGCATAGAACTCGTGGGTCATAGAATAGCCTCTGGGGGGAGAATTGAACGCCGGGGGATCTCTACCGTCACTGCTGCTTCAGCCTCAAGCGCGCGTTCGTGATAGACGAGCAGTGGTCCAAGTTCGGTTTCTACGGTGAACAGCCAGAGGTGCCCGAGAAACTCACGCCCCACCACGGTGCCGACGGCGGAGAAGGTCTGACTGGAGGCCGCCGGCACACCTGGCGGCCGATGGCCGCTCTCAACGCTCAGGTGCTCCGGGCGCAACATATACCGTAAACCGTCCTTCTCCACAGCATTGACCTCACCGACGAACCGCGCAACGAACTCGTTTGCCGGTTGCTGATAGAGATCCTGCGGAGAGGCGTACTGCACAAGCCGTCCGGCATTGAGGACCGCGACGCGGCCTGAAATGGATAGGGCCTCCTGGCGGCTGTGCGTCACAAAGAGCACGGTGATGCCAAGCTCCTGTTGCAGCCGGACCACCTCACGGCGGAGCTCCCGGCGAAGAACCTCATCAATGGAGCTGAACGGTTCATCAAGCAGGAGGAGCAGCGGGTCTACGGCAAGGGCCCTGGCAATGGCCACGCGTTGGCGCTCGCCGCCGGAAAGCGTTTGGACCGAGCGGTCCTCGTAGCCGGGTAGATCCATCAGCTCGAGAAGCTCACCGACCTTTCGCCTGATGGTCGCCTGCTCGGCGCCCCGTACGTGCAGTCCGTACCCCACGTTGCCGGCAACACTCATGTGTGGGAAAAGCGTGTAGTCCTGAAAAACGTATCCTATCTGCCGCTTTGCCGGGGTATAGGATGTGACGTCCGTACCGTCTATCAGCACCCTGCCGCTTGCAGGCTTCTCAAAGCCCGCGATGAGTCTGAGGGATGTGGTTTTCCCGCTTCCGCTTGGTCCAAGAATTGAGATCAGCTCACCCTGTTCGACCGAGAGATCAAGCTCCATGTCAAACTCCGGATAGCTCTTGCGAAGCGCCTTGAGCTCGATCACGCGTTGCTCCTTGAGATTGAGGTGGCATCTATTACCGCGAAGAGCGCAAGGCAGAGCACAATGTAGATGACTGAGAGCGCCAGTGCAAGGTCGAAACTGCGAAAGCCGATCAGGCGATAGATTGCAACGGGAAACGTTGCCACGCGACCCTGTCCCGCAGCCAGCACCACGGTGAGATCTGCGAATGGCAGGGCAAGGGCGTAGGCGTAGCCGTTGAGGAACGTCCGCCTCAGCAGCGGGAACTCGATCTCACAAAACGCCCGCCACCGGGAGGCACCCAGTATGGAGGCCGCCTGCAGCTGCGTTTCCGGCAGCTCTTCCACGCCCGACCTGAGTATGCGAAACACCAGAGGGAATCCCACAAAGAACTGACCGGCAACGATCAACAGAAGCGGTGGCATCACTCCGGACCAGAACAGCCGTAAGCCCAGGCTTAGCGTAACCAGGGATACGCCGATGGGCGCCTGGAGCAGACTCTCCCAGAGTGTAGCCCGCCGGCCGCGGAGCGCGACTGCAAGACCTCCGGCGATAAGGATGGTGACCGTTCCACTTGCAGCAGCGATTCCGATGCTACGAACCACAACGCCGGGCACACTGCTCCTGAGAACGCTCTCCACGTTCCGTTCTCCAGCTACCGGTGCCAGCAGTTCCCGGAAGTTCTCCAGCGAGAGCGCTCCTGAGAGCGAGCCGAATGCACGGGCGAACATGGTGAGGATTGGACCGAGAAGAAAGATCACCACCAGAGCGCCATAGACGCGCATAGCCCAGCGCCGGGCGGGGGGAGCGGCGGCAAGTTGTGGCAGCTCCCGCTGCGAGCCGGGGGCGGTTCCACGCACCGCGTGGAGCGATGAGCTTGAGAGTCTGAGAAAGAGAAACGAGAACGCGATCTGGATGAGAGCGTAGACTGCAGCGGTGCTCAAATCCAGGTTCACAAACATCTCCTGGTAGATGGCAACCTCTATAGTAGAGAAGCGAATGCCACCAAACACCAGAATGATCCCGAAGCTGAGAAAGGTGTACATAAAGATCAGAACAAAGCCGGTGACGAGCGCCGGAGCAAGCAGGGGAAGAGTGACCCGAAAGAAGATACCGCGGCCCTGATCCCCAAGGCTCTCCGCTGTCTCGCGGTAGCGCCGGTCAATCGAACGCCAGCTCGTGGCGATCACGCGGATGGCAAGAGAGAAGTCATAGAAGATGTGCGCGAGAATGATACCCCGGAAGCTATATACCAGGTTGAACTGAGTGCCCAGCACAGAGTTGATCAGCCCGCTCTGACCGTAGAAGCTGATCATACATACCACGACTATTATGCTCGGCAGCACGAACGGGACCAGGGAGAGGCTGAACAGGAAACGTCTGCCCCGAAACCGGTAGTGTGACACCATATAGGCTACCGGCAGCGCGAGTAGTGTTCCGATCAGGGCGCTGAGAAACGCCTGCCAGATCGTGAACGTGATGATACTGCCGGTCCGTGGTGACGTTACCGTCTCCACGATCGTGGTCAGCAACCCTGCGGGTGTGAGCCCGGAGAATGCCCGTACAAAGACAGTGACGACGGGCAGGATGAGAAACAGAAGGAAAAAGAGCCCGACGCCACCAAAGAAGAGTTTCCGCGTCATCGCATCACGGCTTGCCACTCTTGCAGCCACCGCTGGAAGTTGTCATCCACCGTGTCTACCCCAAGCCGGACGGTGCGCTCAGCCCTGGCAACCGACTGGAAGGACTCCGGAAGATTCACGCTCTCGAGTACCGGATACATAAACTGCGAGAGAGGCACCGCCCCCTGGAACTGATCACTCAGCATGAAGTCCATAAATCGCCGGGCATTGGTACGGTTCTGCGCACCGGTCGTGACGCCGGCCACCTCCACCTGGGCGTATCCCACTCCACCAAGAATGAGGTTGCGATAACGATCGGTATCCTCGAACTCCAGGTGGTAGGCCGGGCTGCTCTCGTAGCTGAGCACAATAGGGGCTTCACCCTGGGTGTAGAGTCCGTAGCCTTCCGACCAGCCGGAGGTGATGGTGAGAATGTTGGGTTCCAGCTGTTGCCAGTAATCCAGGTAGCCGTCCTCTCCGAATACCTCAATCGTCAGAAGCAGGAAGTTCCGCCCCGGCGAACTGGTTGCCGGGTTCATAAGCACGATTGAGTTCTCCAGTCGTGGATCGAGCAGCTCCTCCCAGCTCTGTGGTGGATCGGGAAGACGTTCACTGTCGTAGTTCAGAACGATGTGGCCCCAGTCGAACGGTGTCAGCCGGAACTCCGGGTCCAGAATCAGCTCTTCGCGAAGCTGCTCCGCGCCGGACGGCCGGTAGCTCTGAAAGAGCCCTTCGGCGATCGCCCGACCTACGTAGGTGTTGTCCAGCCCAAGAATCACGTCTGCGCCCGGATTGTCGCGCTCGAGGAACGCCTGGTTGTACAACCCGCCGGTGTCCTGAAAGCGCTCGAACTCAGGGGTTAGCTCGTACTCCTGCTCAAAGTGCTGGACGACAATCTGCTCGAGTGACTCGGGGAATGCGTCGTAGGTGTAGATCACCAGCGCATCAGTGACGTCTGACGTCTGCGTACTCGTCCCTTCAGTGTCCGAGCACGAGAGCAGAGCCAGCGTTGCAAAAATTAATATAGAAATGGTGAAACATGATTTCACGTGAACCTCCCGGTATTTCGGGGTGTTCACGATAACGACATGCCAAGAATACAAACACGATATCCCTCCGCCGGCATTATCCGGATCAGGTTCGCGGGTGTGATCTCAGCCTTCTTACGAAAGCACCCCGTACGCGTGTAGAGTATGAAGGTTCACGAACCGAAGTCAAGCGGTTCGCAGCAGAAGTTATCGGCCGGCTGCCTCTTCTGCAGCCACAGTCTCCACGGAGGAGATTGACCAGCGGTAGGCTCGACTCTCCTGCCCTGCGGCGACACTGTGCCACTGTCCGTAGGCATTACTTAGTGCAACGCGTCCCTCGAGCACGTTGAGCTCCACACCGTCATAGGTGAAGGTTGTTCCACGCACCGCGGCGGTGGAAACGGGACTTCGCACCTGGAAGTTGATTGCCTGAACGCTGCTTTCCGTGTTCACCTCTGCCCGGATACGACCGAACGGCAGACTGAGACCAACCTGTTCGGTTGCTCCGCTGGTGGATAGCTCTGAGACCGTAAGCTCTGTAAGCGGCTCGACCGTTACCCGAGAAGCGCCAATCTGCAGCACTGCGGTTGACCGGAAGCCGGTCGAAATCACCGAATCACGGGAGATAATGTCACCGGGGGTTACGGGCTGCCAACTGCCTGCGCTGCGAACCTCCACCACGCCGCTGGTCTCGAGAACCGAGATCTGAGCAGACGCGGCAACCGCTACCGCAGCAATCAAGAGAATAAACGCTACTGATCGTTTCATACAAAACTCCTTTGACCCTGGTCAGAAGACCAGCGTCGCCTCAACGGATACTCTCCAACTCCCTCTGGTCGAGGCAGCGTAGACGCCGCCGTTATCTGACCGTACTGGTAAGAATATAGCCCCCGTGCCGCGAATATCCAAATCTGTGAACGGTTCAAGAACAAGAGTCGCAGCGAGCTCGGTCCCGTACCATCCGCCTGTAGCTGACGGGTCCACACCTGCAGCCCCGGGGTCAATGCTCCAGGGACGATAGAGCGCCGTTGTTCGCGCGCTCAGCTGTGTCCGGCGAACTGCAGGATCATCAGACCAGTCGAATGGGAGGAAGGAGCCGCTCAGCGTTCCGGCGATCACGTTCGCCAGCGGCACCTGGGCAAGAGTCCATGGCGTAGCGTACGGCCCCGGAGCAAAGAGCGTGGTGAGCTCGCCTGAGGGTGTTGCAGAGAGCGCGCCTTCGTTGTCGCCGGAGGCAAACAGGACGGATGCAGTACCCACCGGGCGGCCGGAGACGGGGAGAAAGCTACGGACCTCCGCGCGCGCGCCGTAGCCAAGGTAGGTTGTAGTTCCGCTGCCGACAAGCTCATTGATCCCCAGATTCCCATAGAGGAAACCGCTTGCGAACAGTCGGGATGCAAGGGGCGCAATCACGCCGGTCACCAAGTAGTGCGAGGTGTAGAGCTCCGCTCCCGCGGGGGGAGCCAGAAGCGCCCGGCCGTCAAGCTGTGTCAGGTAGTGTGCGTAGAGGTTTGCGGTCCCGAAGGTCTCCGGCAGCGTGAGGAACACTCCGCCAACGTAGCGCTGGGGGCCCAGGAGTGCCCCGGCCTCGCTCTGATCGGTGGCCGTGAGCAGCAGCGACTCCTGTGGACGCAGAAGTGCCGTGGTCGCTGCGACGCCTTGAAGCACCAGCCCGGGGATCCTCCAACCAACTATCAGCCCGTCAACGGTGAGTGGGGCAATCAGACCACTGACATCTGAAACTTGCGTCCGGCCCGCCGTCAGCGAGAGAACGCCGGTGCGTCCGGACTGAGGGAAGTCTCCCCGGTAGGTGAGTTCACGGAGGAAGAGATCGAGCGCCCCGGCGTTGTCCACGGTTCCCTCTACCCGCAGGGTGAGGGTCTGGTCCTGGGTAAAGCGCCTGCTAAGAACGATGTCGGCGGCTCCCGAGGTGGTCTGCGCCCCCTCGAGAAACTCGGTTGCTCCCGTCGCCCGGAAGTCCAGCTCGACGGCGGAGACGGTCGTGGCAACTATAAGTGCGGTCAGGACAATGGCGAAGCGTTTCACGGTGAGACCTCCCAATCGAGTGCACGACGCAGGGTTCGAAGGGCTACGTCTCCCGGGACCGGTGAGGAAGCATCGGCCTCATAGAGGATGATCTGTTCCCGTCGCAGGTCTCGAAGGGCGTAGCGTGGTCCGGGAAAGAGGCGGCCCATCATCCCCGGCTCTATGGTAAAGTATGTCGCCAGCAGGAAGGCGAACTCCGAAAGCGAGAGCGTCTGCGCGGTCGCGTACTCCTGTGCCTCACGGATCGTGGCCCGCGCTATGGAGTCCTCAGAGAACGGTGCGGTGGGCTCCAGGCGGCCGGTGGCGATGCCAAGCAGGTAGATGGTCTGCGTCCCGGTCACCGATTCACTGTCGGCGTACGCCTGCACAAAGGAGGCTTGTTGCGCGAGAGCAAAACTGCCCAAAAACACCAGAACTACAACCCACGCAATACGTTTTGCTGAGTATATTGCCATAGTGGATAGCATACCCCGTAAGCCGCCATCGCGCCAATCGGCATCAAAGCGCCGTCGTCTCCTGATGATCCTTCTGGCCTGGCTTCTCATCGGCAGTCTGGGGTCTCTGTTCCTGCTCAGCTCGCCTGGCCGTGCCGTTGATCTGGCCGGCTACGATGCGGCTCTTCATCTGCTGCCTGATCCGCAGCAGGGAGATGACATCCTGATTGTAGGCATTGACGACCCATCCATTTCGGCAGTCGGTCGCTGGCCCTGGAGCCGTGACATTATAGCGGACGGGCTTATAGACCTGCGCGCTCTGGGAGCGCGACATATTGTGCTTGATATCACCTTCCCGGATGCGAGCCCCACAACCGTGGACCGGGCAGAGCTTGAGGATGACTTCTCCGCGCTCCTGCAGTCATTTGCGGGGGATCTTGCCGCGCTGAGCCAGGCTCTTGAGGCCGAACAGATTGGCAGCGCAGGGACCGCTCGTGCTCTGGGTCAACTCCAGGATGAAGCTGAGTTTTTCGCCGGCCCCGACGGTTTTCTGGCCGATGCACTGACCGATCGCGATCGTTATCTGGGAAACGCAATCGGCGCAGTAGGGACGGCAGTGGTGGCGGTGACCTGGGACCGCCTTGCAGACGATCAGTTCTCTGCTTACAGCCCGCCATCCGGTGTCCTGCGGCCGAGTGTGGGGCCTTTGGAGGGCGTGAGCCTCCCGGAAGTGGGAAGCGTCACCGGTGCCATTGCCCCGATTGAATCTCAGGCCGCGGCGGTCGGGTTTGTGAACGCGCGAGTTGATCCCGACGGGGTAAAACGCCGGGCCGATCTTCTGGTGCGAAGCGGAGACACGGTTCTCCCCGCGCTCGGTGTTGCGCCGCTTCTCCTGGACGGTTACACGGAAGTCAGCCTGGGTGAGGGGCGTGTAGCCTTCTCGGACGGGCTTCGCACCCTTGAGGCGCCGTTGGGCCCGGACGGGTCGCTGCTTCTGCGCTGGCATCGTGGTCAGTTTGAGGAAGGATTCTCCACGCTCAGCTTTCTCAACCTGATCAGGTTAAACGATCTGACCGAGCAGCTTGTCTCTCTGCTGCGCCAGATGGAGCTTGCAGGCTATCTTGGTGCACTTCCCGGGGGTGAGTCGATCTTTCTGGCCTACGAGGAGGCACAGGAGCGCCGTGCCCAGATGACAACGACCGGTGATCCACAGCTGTTGGATCAGTACGTCCCCCGAATTGAGACCTTTCTCTCCGATTCCCGACGCATCTTTGGTGCAGCGAGTGAGCAACTGCTGATGGACATTGTTGATCAACAGCCGGAGAGTGAACAGCTTTCTGCGATCCGCGACGACATTCGGCGCACGTTTGAAGCGGGGCGAACGCTGGTTGAGCAGGTCACGACTCTTCGGGGAGAGTTGGAGCAGTTGGTCGATGAGCGAACTGTCTTCATCGGGTTTACCGCGGCATCCACGACGGATATTGGGGTGACGCCGTTTGAGGAAGAGTACGTGAACATTGGCCTTCATGCCACAGTGCTCCGTACGCTCAGGAGTGGCGACGCGCTTGATCGCATGCCTGTCGAGTTCGGGTTTTTTGTCTTTCTCGCGGTTATGGCCGTTCTTATTGTGGCAGTAGAGCTTCTCCCGCCTCGACCGGCGACGGTCATAGGGCTGTCCCTGGTGCTCATCCAGGTTGCCGCCGTAGTAATCGCGATGGTCGCCGGGAGGTTCTATCTGCCGCTTGCCGGCTCGACCATCATGACCTTCGTGACGTTCTCTCTGCTCACGGCGGTAAGCTACGTGCTCAATGAGCGGGACAAGCGTCAGATCAGGCTCGCCTTCGAGCACTACCTGGCTCCCGCAGTTATCAGCGAGCTGCTGAACGATCCCCAGAAGCTTGATATTGGAGGAGAGTCCCGTGAGCTGACCGCCATATTCACAGATATTGAGAGCTTCGCCACCGCCATCTCCAAGCTGCCTCCCTCTTCGGTTGTTGAGCTTCTGGGTGAGTACCTCAAAGAGATGACCCGGCCGGTACTTGATCAGCGGGGAACGATTGATAAGTACGAAGGTGATGCCATTGTTGCGTTCTTTGGAGCTCCGCTTGTTGATCCGGCACACGCACGCCACGCGTGCGAGGCGGCAATCCGGATTCGCGAGCTTGAGCCCCTCCTTAACGACAGACTTGTGCGCTCCGGACTCATCCAGACGCCCCTACGTACCCGAATTGGATTGCACTCGGGTCCTATGACCGTGGGCAACCTGGGTACGGATGCACGCCTTGATTACACCATTATCGGGCCTGAGGTGAATCTTGCCTCACGCCTGGAGCATGTCAACAAGCAGTACGGAACCTATACGATCCTCAGCGAGGAGACGTTCCAGGCTGCCGGAGAAGGCCTTCTGGTGCGACGCATGGACAGAGTCCGCGTTGTGGGCATTGACAGGCCGGTGCGCCTCTACGAGCTACTCGGGCATGCGGGAGACTCCACGGCTGCTCTGCGCGAGGCGATCGATCTGTTTGCAGCCGGTCTGGAGAGCTTCGAGGCTCGCGACTGGCGGGCGGCGCTCGCCCGCTTTGAGACCGTTCTCAAGATCTATCCGACGGACGGGCCTGCAAAGCTCTTTGTCCTGCGCTGCAAGCGATTCCTGGGACAACCAGTCCGAGCGAGCTGGGACGGAGTGATTACCCTCACGGAGAAGTAGCAGATCCTCAACCCTTCTTAATGAGATCCGCAAACACTGCGTCCGACAATCTCCCCAGGTCTTCCGCAGAGAGCTCCACCTGCAGCCCCTGCCGACCGCCGCTTACCAGAATAGTGTCATAGGCGAGTGCGCTCTTGTCTATCCAGGTTGCCAACGGGCGTTTCATGGATATTGGTGAGCATCCCCCGTGGATGTAGCCTGTCACCGCCATCAGGTCACTGTGCGGTACCATCTTTATCTGCCGCTGGACCGTGGCCCGCTCGGCCTTCCGGAAATCGAGCGTCGCTGATCCTGGGATGACAAAGATCAGGTACTCGTCAGTAGACGCTTTGGTAACGAGAGTCTTGAACAGCCGCTCCGGAGAGACCCCAAGAATACCGGCCACGTTTACTGCACTCAATGTGTGCGGATCCACCTGGTACGGGTGAAGGGTGTGCGGAACTCCCGCGCGCTCGAGAAGTCGCACCGCGTTTGTTTTTGAATAACGCATCGTACCCTCCGCGAGTTTCAGTTCCATTTTTTCTTCTCATACTTTCAATATACGGGTTGATGGCGTGCCACGCATGAGAGGCACGAGGAGCGAAAGAGTGAGTTTCTCGACCCACAACATCAACGCGATCATGGACTGAGTTGGTGTGAGCAGTGGCAGCTTGTGGCGAGCCGCGTTTCCGCGAGCTCCGTGACACTAATTAGACGAGCGCGACCGCCTGCCTCTGTTGGATGCGGAACTGCCGCTCCTGCCGCCTGGCTGCGCCGCACGATTCTGATTGCCGCCACGGTTCTCGGTTGTCTGGTTCCCGCGTGACGGCCGGCGCCCTCTGCTCTGCGGTTTTCTCGCCGACTGTTGCTTTGGCCTGGGCTCTTCCCTCGTTCGTTCTTCGTGGAACGGGTGGTCCCGGTCAACGGTGATGCGTGTATCCATGAGCTTCTCAATATCCTTTATGAACGCCATCTCAGACGCATCTACAAGCGATATTGCCTCACCGCCGGTTCCGGCACGGGCGGTACGGCCAATTCGGTGCACGTAGGTCTCGGGTTCATTCGGGATCTCGAAGTTGATGACATGAGTGATCTCGTCCACGTCTATGCCACGGCTAGCAACATCCGTTGCCACGAGGGCCTGGATCTTGCCCTTCTTGAACGCATCAAGGGCGCGGTTGCGGGCCCCCTGGCTCTTGTCGCCGTGTATTGAATCGGTCTCGATCCCTTGCTTGAGCAGCACCTTGGCAACCTTTCGGGCCCGATGCTTGGTGCGGGTGAATACGAGTACGCGGAACATGCCGCGGTCACTGATGAGCTTGTAGAGAAGTTCGAGCTTCTCTTCCTGCGGAACAAACATCATGGTCTGGTTGATTCGCTCCACGCGGAGCTCACCGGCCTCTGCGGCAACTCGCTCCGGCTTGTGCAGGAAGTCGCGGGCCAGCGCCTCAATTTCTTTGGGCATGGTTGCCGAAAAGAGTGCCGTCTGGCGCTCCTTTGGAACCGCTGCGACAATCCGTCGCATCGCGTGCACGAACCCCATATCAAGCATTCGATCGGCCTCGTCAAGGACAAGGTACTCCACGCTGGCAAGGGTGAGCTCGTTGTCTCCCGTGAGGTCCTCGAGACGTCCTGGGGTTGCAACTACAATGTCCGGGTGTCGGTGAAGCGCGCTTATCTGCTTGTTTCGTGAGGCCCCGCCAAAAAGGGCGACACAGGTGAGTCCTGCACCGGCACCGTAGGTAGCAACACTCTCTTCAATCTGCAGGGCGAGTTCCCTGGTGGGGGTGAGAATGAGCGCACGCGGTTGGGCCGGACTCCTGCGGCCACCGGTCTGGCGGTGGTGGCGCCCGTTCCGGGAGTGACTGTCGCCGGCCGCGCTCAAGCGCTCGATCATAGGTATCACGAAGGCGGCGGTTTTGCCGGTCCCGGTCTGCGCAGTGGCAAGTATGTCGCGGCCACTCAGAAGAACTGGTACGGAGCGAGCCTGTATTTCGGTTGGGTTCTCATATCCTGCAGCATCGAGGGCACGCAATGATGTCTTGTTCAGGTCGAGGTCTGAAAATGTCTGGGTACTCAAATGGATTCCTTTCAATAGACGGGGTCGTGATTCCTCCACGACTGTCCCTACAACATACTCAGAGCGGAGTTCTTTCGCAAGTTGGGAGAAGTCCTTCTCCTGTTCAGTTGCTTGACGGTAACAGCGAGAGAATCGCATCCACAATTCGATCGCGCTCGCTCCAGAGAATGAAGTGACTGCCCCCCTCGAGCGTGATCAGGCGGACCGATGCGCTTGTCAGCAGAGATTCTGCAAACGGGGAGTGGGGGTAAGGCACCAGTGAGTCGTTAGTTCCGTGAATGAGCACCGTGGGTGCGGTGATCTGCTGCCAGAGCGGCAGCATTGTCCTCAGCTCTTCCACGCGGGTCACCTTCTCCGCGTTTGCCATTCTCCAGGAACGGCTCATGATCCAGTTGAACACCGGCCACTGCATGGGACGATTAAAGAAAAAGAGGCGCTCATCCTCCGGACTCATTGAGCCGGCCACAATGACCAGGCCGCCTACAAGGTCCGGATAGTCCATTGCCAGGCGAACGGCCGTTGTGCCGCCGTAGGAGTGGCCAACGAGTATTGCACCGGGCCGGATGAGTGGGCGCAGGAGCTGCGCCTGGCGCCGTACGCTTGTCTCAATCCGTCCGGGTTGTGAACCCCCGTAGCCGGGACGATCAACGCCAACCAGGTGAACGTTCCCCACGAGCCGGTCGTCCCCGAAATAGGCAGAGAATGCATCAAGGGAGCCCGGCGCGCCGTGGATGAGCACAACCTGCGAATGCTCCGGGTTTCCGGCCTCCAGAGACCGTACGGTCCAGTCATCAACCGTTGTGTACTGAATCCTTGCGGGCATCGGAGCCTCCTGGAGCTTGGCGACGAGTTGCTCATCGGATGAGGTGAGGGTACCGCAGCTGGAGAGAACGATGATGAACAGGAAATCCGCACAGAGTGCCAAACGGTGCACGTGCCGAAGCGTATCTGTCATGCCGTCTGCAGGCAAGTAGCAGCCGGCACCGCCCTCTCAGTACTCCCAGCACCCGGCCGCCACGGCGAGTCCCGCCCCGGAGGCCACGGCCATGACGGTGTCCCCACGGGCGATACGCCCTTCCTCCACGGCGGTATGAAACGCCATGGGGATACACGCACTGCCGGTGTAGCCGTAGCGATCCATGATGGTCGTGGTCTTGCTTATGTCCTGTTCAAGGATGCCCATCACTTCGTGGATGACTGACTGATTGATCTGCGTGAACAGATAGTGATCAATCTCGCTCCGGGCCTTTCCAACCTTTTCAAGAAGAGTGTCCACCATGCCGGGCCAGAGCTTTACGTTGCGATCGCCGGGCAGGCGCTTGAGGTTTTCAAGGCCGTACTCGCCGGCGACCAGGCGATCGGTCGTTACCGGGCGGCGGGTCCCGCCGGAGTAGACGCCCACGTAGTCCCACTGCGTTCCGTCTGCAAGGAGTTGTCCACCCAGGTAGCGCTCGCCGTCCTCAATGATGAACGCTGCCGCGCCATCGGCGAAGATCGAGTAGCCAAAGACGTCACCGGGTCGCACATAGGCCGGCATGTTGTAGAGTCCCACTACGCAGGCGTAGCGGACGGCTGGATCTGCCTTTACCAGCGCCTGTGCGGCATGCAGCGCGG
>CAZREG010000057.1:0-16814 GCA_964599075.1 uncultured Spirochaetaceae bacterium
AATACCGTGGATGTCTTCAAGATCGTAAGAGAACCCGGATACCGGACCAAGATCTCCGTCTACTCCAACCGTGACGATGTTGATCCTGTGGGAGCATGCGTGGGACTTCGGGGTGTTCGCATTCAGGGCATCGTTCGAGAGCTCGAGGGTGAGAAAATTGATGTTCTCAAATATGACAACGATCAGCGCGAGTTCATCCGCAATGCACTCTCGCCGGCCGAAGTGAGTCACGTGGTACTGCTGGATGAGTCAAAACGGAGCGCACTCGCGGTAGTTCCCGAATCGCAGCTCTCCCTGGCAATTGGCAAACAGGGACTGAACGTCCGACTGGCCAACCGGCTCACCGACTGGAGCATCGACGTCAAGACACAGGAACAGTTTGCGGATATGGATGTTTCTGCAGAGACGAAGCGTGCGGTCAATGCGCTGTTCGGTGATCTTCCCGAAGAGCAGGATGAGATCACCCGAATCTCGGAACTTCCCGGAATCACACCGCGGCTGGTCGGTCTGCTCGAGCAGGCCGGTTACGATTACATTGAGGATCTCGTGGCACTCAGTGACGAAGAGCTCCATGCGATTGAGTCTCTTGGAAACGATGACGTCTCCAAGATTCGAAAGATTATCAACGAGAGCGTAGAGATTATCGAGACTCCCGAAGATCAGTATGCTGAAGATCAGGAAGCTGAAGGTGAGGACGAGTCCGATGCAGAATCCGAAGCCGCTGACGTAGCGGAGGAATCTCCTGCCGAAGAGCCTGAGCCGGAAGCGACACCGGTAGTGGAACGGGTATTCGAGCCCGAAGAAGAAGAAGAAGAGGAAGAAGAGTACGAGGAAGACGAGATCACGCGGATCTCTGAGCTTCCCGGTATCTCTGAGCGTGTGGTTACGATCCTCGAAGGTGCCGGCATAGCAGACATCCTGGACTTGCTTGAGATGGCAGAGAACCAGCTTCGCAAGCTCGAGGGCATCACCGAGGAAGATGTTGCCGCCATTCAGGCAATCATCAGCGAGAATGTTGAAATATTTGATGAGGAAGAGGATAATACCGAAGCGGAATAGCCGCACGGTAAGAAAGGAGCTGTATGGCTGAAGAGCAGGACAAGCAGAGACCAAAGACGACTCTCATAAAGCACCGAAAGGATGAGACACCGGCAACCGAGGACGGCGACCGGAAAAAGGTGCGTGTTGTCGTTCGGCGGAAAGCTACAAAAGGCAAAACACGTACCAGCTCTGAGTCTCCCACCACCGAGCGAAAGCCGTCGGTCGTGAGCAAGGGTCACCAAGTTCCACCGTCAGTGCGAGAGCAGAGGGCGGAGAAGCCGGCTGTTGAGGAGAAGGCTCAGACTGAAAGCGCCACCGCGAAAGAGGTACCTGAGTCCAGTCCAACAGCAAGCCCAGTTACCGAGCCGGTTGCCAAGGCAACAGCGAGCGAACCACGGCCCGAGAGTCCACGGCCGCGCGAGAGCTCCGGTCCAGGGGGGCCGCGGAAGAACCCCTTCACGGTCAAGAACTTCAAAGAGCCGCCCCCGTCCGTTCGGGAATCCGTTCGTGAGTCGCGGGGGACCGGGCAACCGGGTTCAAAGCCTGCCCGTACAACGGGACCGGGAGGCCCCAGGGGCGGGCGTCCGGGACCAAGACCCGCAGGAGGACCACCTCCGCGCTCGTTCCGCGGTCCGGCGCCGGGAGGACCACCCCCTGCGGGTGATCAGAAGAAACAGGGCGGGAAGAAGTTCTATAAGTCAAAGAAACGGGACTACCAGCCGCGCGATAAGTATCAAGAGAAACAGATACAGTACAAGCAGAAGAAGCAGACGCAGAAGATCAACCCGGTCCCGAAAGAAATAGACATCATGGAGGTCATAACCGTCAGCGAGCTTGCGCGCAAAATGAACCTCAAGGCGAGCGATCTCATCGGGAAGCTGATGGGAATGGGAATGATGGTCACGATCAATCAGCAGATAGATGCAGACACTGCCAGCATTCTCGCTGATGAGTATGGCTGCAAGGTGAATATCGTCTCTCTCTATGACGAGACTATCATCGAGACGGGGGCCGACAAGGAAGAGGATCTCGCCACTCGGCCGCCCGTTGTTACCATTATGGGCCATGTCGATCACGGAAAGACAAAGCTGCTTGATACAATCCGCAGTGCCAATGTGGTCGACGACGAGTTCGGCGGCATTACGCAGCACATTGGTGCCTATCAGGTACAGGTGCGCGAGGACCAGCTGATCACGTTCCTTGATACACCGGGGCACGAGGCTTTCTCGCTGATGCGTGCACGCGGGGCGAAGGTCACTGATATTGTGATTCTTGTGGTTGCAGCGAACGATGGGGTGATGCCGCAGACCCGAGAAGCTATCGATCACGCGAGAGCGGCAAAGGTCCCTATCATTGTTGCTATCAACAAGATTGATCTTCCGGATGCGAATCCGGATCGGGTAAAGCAGCAGCTGTCTGAACTCGATCTTATGCCGGATGATTGGGGTGGAAATACCCTCTTTGTTGAGGTTTCTGCGCTGAAGGGTCAGGGTATTCCTGAGCTTCTCGAATCGATCGTGCTTCAGGCAGAGGTGCTCGAGTTACGGGCAAATCATGGGCGTGACGCTGAAGGAACAGTGATTGAGAGCCGGATTGATCCCGGACGTGGCACGGTCTCCACCGTGCTCATTCAACGCGGTACGCTTGAGATTGGCGACAGCTTCATTGCAGGAGTTTATCCGGGTCGTGTTCGCAGTATGTTTGACGATCACGGCAAGCGGATTGAAAAAGCCGGACCCGCAATGCCGGTTGAGATTCTTGGCTTCACGGGCATTCCGGAGTCCGGAGATCCATTCCAGGTAACTGAGAGTGAGAAGATGGCCCGACAGGTTGGGGACAAGCGTCAGGAGCTAAAAAAGGTTGAACAGGCGAGAAACGTCAAGAAGATCACCCTGGACAATCTCTATGACAGCATTCAGGAAGGCGAAGTCGATGAGCTGCGAGTTATCATCAAGGGTGACGTGCATGGATCGGTTGAAGCAATCCAGGGCTCACTCGAACAACTGTCGACCAAAGAGATCAAGCTCAGCGCAATCAGAGCCTCTGCCGGTGCGATCAATGACGATGATGTGCGCCTTGCGGCCGCCAGTGATGCGATTATCATTGGGTTCCACGTGAGGCCCACTCCATCTGCTCAGCAACTTGCTGATCGGGAGAAGGTAGAGATTCGCAAGTACAGCATCATCTACGATGTAGTTGACGACATCCGCAATGCAATGGAGGGTATGCTCGAGCCGGATTACGAAGAGCGAACGATCGGCCGGGTCGAAGTGCGTGATACCTTTAAAGTGCCCAAGATCGGCCTCATTGCCGGTAGCTATGTCACCAGCGGCACGGTTCGTCGCAACGCAATGGCACACGTGCTGCGCGACGGTGTGGAGCTCCATACCGGAAAGATCTCCAGCCTCAAGCGGTTTAAGGACGATGCACGGGAGGTCGAAGCCGGATACGAGTGTGGTATCGGTTTCGATGACTTCAACGATATCAAGGAAGGTGACACCATCGAGGTCTTCGAAATGCAGGAGATCGCGAAGAAACTCGGAGCGAGCTGATGGCCAGCATACGATTAAAACGGGTTGAGAGCCTGCTACGCGAAGAGATCAGCTCACTGATTCTTCGTCATGAGATCAAGGATCCAAGAGTGGACTCGATGCTCTCGGTAACGGGAGTGGAGGTTTCAAAAGACCTCGCCTATGCGAAGGTGCGGGTGTCGGGCTTCAAAGAGAGGCAGCAGATTGAAGCTGCTGTTGATGGTTTGAATCATGCCGCCGGGTTTATCCAGGGTAAACTCGGACGGCGTCTGAGCTTCAAAGCCACACCGGTGCTGACCTTTCTTCCCGACCATAGCATCGAAGAGGGATTCGAGGTTAATCGGACCATCGATCAGGTGGTACCAAAGAAGTAACTGGGAACCAATCTGACATCTGGCGTAGTTTTTCTTGACAAACCTCCTGGCATCTCATCTTTCGCTGCTCTCTCAGATGTGAAACGTGCTCTTGCGCTCAGGAAGGTTGGTCATACCGGCACACTCGATCCGTTTGCCTCCGGTCTCCTGGTTGCAATGACCGGATACGCTACCCGTCTCGCACGCTACTTCTCCGGCCTGTCGAAGACCTATGAGGCTGTCTTCACCTTTGGGTCCGCGACGGACACGGATGATCTGACCGGAGTGGTGATCGAGCAGCGATCGCTGCCTTCCGTGAGCGATATCCGCACGCTTGTTCATGAGTTTACCGGCACGTTCGAACAGGTGCCGCCACGGTTCTCTGCGATTCACATAGACGGCAGACGTGCGTATGAGATTGCACGGGAGGGTACGGCGGTGAGTGTCCCACGGCGGACAGTCACAGTGGAGGAGCTCACGATTGTGGAGCAGACGGTTGACTCCATAGCAGTGCGCGTGCGCTGCTCTGCCGGAACGTACATCAGGAGTATCGCCCGCGATCTTGGAGCCCAGGCCGGGAGCTGTGCGCATGTGTCTGCCCTGCGGCGGATCGCAGTTGGACCGTTCTCTGTTCAGGAGGCGGTGTTACCGCAGGCGTTCACCGCTGAGCGGAATCTCACAGATGTACTCAGTGCGCTCGGACGACTTCACTCTGTACGATTGATTCGAGTTGAAGGTGAGCTTGTCGATTCTGTTATGAACGGGAAAAAGCTTGCAGCTTCCGCCATCTTTGGGAACGAGCCAACGGGGGACCGGCCGGTAGCACTCCATGATGGATCTCAGCTTCTCGCGGTTGTCCGCGCCTGCGGCGACCGATGTCAGTACGATCTGGTAGTTCCGCATGATCGTGACTGAGTGGAGTGATCTCCAGGCGAACAAACCAGGTGCTGTGGCGTCACTGACGATGGGCGTGTTTGACGGCATGCACCCCGGACATCAGAGTTTGATTGAGCGAGCCATATCCAGGCCAGCGGAATCTGTCGTGATTTCTTTTCGGTCTCCTCCCGCTGCGTATCTCTACCCTGGGCGCTTTCCCGGAAAGCTCATGAGTCTTGCGCAACGGCTTGAGCGCTTCGAGTCCGCAGGCGTAGACCGGACGGTTCTTATCAACTTCGACGACGTATTTGCCGCTATTCCTGGTAAACTTTTTCTTGATACCCTGGACCGGGCGTTCTCTATTGCCGCCATCTGCATCGGGTGGAACTTCCGCTGTGGCCGGGGGAACGATACGAGTGCCGCGGATATTGTCCAACGATTCGGACAGGAACGCGTAGAAATAGTGCAACCGGTGCTCTTCCAAGGCAAGCCTGTCTCGAGCACGCGCTTGCGCTCGCTCGTCTGTGACGGTGCCTATCGTGCATTCTCAGAGCTTGCAGGGTACGCGTACGTGCTTGACCTACGGGCAGAACAGATGCAACTGGAGGGACAGTACTCACGTATCACTCTCGATGATCGCGGGAGGATTGCTGGCACCGGCCAACTCGTTGGTGCTCGGGGAGATGTGACCGGTTGGGCAGTTGGAAAAGGTCGACATCGGATTGACGTCCAAATTGGTCCACAGTATCTTCAGTGGCCTCTGGTAGAGAACGAATCAATCGACTATATTGTACTGGATAAAAGACTGGAAAAGGAGATTTAGATGCCCCTAACAAAGGAGCAGAAGAGCGACGTGGTAGCAACCTACGGTGGCGCAAAGACGAACACTGGAAGCACCGAAGCACAAATTGCTCTTCTCACGGAACGGATCAAGTATCTGACCGATCACTTCAAAACCCACAAGAAAGACCACAACTCACGGCGAGGGCTGCTGAAGCTCGTTGGTCAGCGTAAGCGCCTTCTCAAGTATCTGTCGGGCAAGGACCTGGACGCCTACCGCGAACTTATTCAGAAGCTCGGAATCAGAAAATAGTATACAGCTTTAGAAGAATCACTGTGATGTCCCAAGCGGAAGGTTAATCAATGCAAACTGTAAGTCTCACAATAAACGGTATCGATCTCGTGATAGAGACCGGACGAATGGCCAAACAGGCCAATGGGTCGGTATTCGCCACTTATGGTGGTGGTGCCGTGCTCGCAACAGTCTGTTGCAGCTCTTCACCGGTTGAAGGTCTCGACTACGTGCCTCTCCAGGTTGAATACAATGAGAAGTACTACGCGGCCGGTAAAATTCCGGGAGGGTTTCTCAAGCGGGAGGGTCGACCGAAAGACCGGGAAATACTCGTTTGCCGACTCATTGACCGGCCCATGCGCCCTCTATTTAATAAGCTCTTCGCCCGCGACATCCAGGTTGTTCCAACCGTAGTTGGAACGGACAACATCAATCCGCCCGATATCCTTGCAATGAACGCGGCGAGCGCGGCGGTAACACTCAGTGATATACCGTTTGATGGACCGGTTGCCGCCGCTCGCGTTGGCTACGTTGACGGCGAGCTGGTTATCAATCCGACATATGAACAGATAGAGCGCTCGAAGCTCGACATCATTGTTGCCGGTACGCAAGACGGTATCACGATGGTTGAAGGCGGCGCAGATCAGGTGAGTGAGGATCTTCTTGTTGAGGCTATTGAGAAGGCGCGCCCAATCATTGTGGAACTGTGTAGAGTCCAGATCGATCTTCGCCTGGCTGCCGGGAAGGAAAAGCTCCCCATACCGGAATCTGGTCCGCAGTGGCCGTCTGCTGATGAGGTTCGCGCTTTCGCCGGCCCAAAGATGGAGCAGGCCTGCTTTGTGAAGGGCAAGATGGAGCGCTATGCAGCTATCGACGAGGTCAAGGCCGAGACCGCTGCAAAGTTTGCCGATCAGATCGGTGACGAATGGAAAGAGTCCTTCGGCAAGGTAATGGAGGACATTGAGCAGCAGACCATGCGGAGCTCGATCATAGAGAAGAAAGTTCGAACCGACGGACGCTCTCCAACCGACATTCGTTCGATAACCTGTGAGGTTTCTGTCCTCGAGCGAACCCACGGTTCTGCTCTGTTTACCCGTGGCGAGACTCAGGCACTTGCGGTCACTACCCTTGGAACACAACGCGACGAGCAGATCATTGACAATATTGAAGAGGACGGTCGAGAAAACTTCATGTTGCACTACAATTTCCCGCCGTTCAGCGTGGGAGAAACAGGGCGCATGGGCACTGGTCGGCGAGAGATCGGTCACGGGCATCTGGCACATCGTGCGCTTGAAGCAGTGTTGCCTGAGCATGCTGGTTTTCCCTACACGTTGCGGGTAGTAAGTGAGGTTCTCGAGAGTAACGGCAGTTCTTCTATGGCAACGGTATGCGGCGGCAGTCTCAGCCTGATGGACGCGGCGGTTCCAATCAAAAAACCTGTGGCCGGAATCGCCATGGGTCTTATCAAGGAGGGAGATCAGCATGTGGTCCTCTCTGACATCCTGGGTGAAGAAGATCATCTTGGCGATATGGACTTTAAAGTTGCGGGCACTGATGAAGGCATTACCGCATTCCAGATGGACATCAAGATCAGGAATATAGATCCGGAAGTGATGCGCACAGCGCTCGAGCAGGCCCGCACAGGTCGCTTGCATATCCTGGGAATTATGGCGGAAGCTCTCAGCGCACCACGCCCTGAGTTGAGTCGTTACGCACCGCGCATTGTGAGTTTCAACGTCGATCCGGAGAAGATCGGAACCTTGATCGGCAAAGGCGGGGAGACCATCAAAAGCATCTCCCAGAAGCACGACGTTCAGATCAACATAGACAACGACGGTCTGGTCACCGTGTACTGCCGTGATGCAGACGCCGCGGATGCAGCAAAAGCGAGCCTTCTGAGCCTGCTCGAAGAGCCTGAGGTGGGTCGGACCTACGACGGTGTGGTGAAGCGTATCGTCGACTTCGGGGCATTCGTGGAGTATCTGCCCGGAAAGGACGGCCTGGTTCACATCTCAAAGATGGCACCCTACCGCGTGGAAAAGGTCACTGATGTTCTTCAGATGAATCAGGAAGTACCGGTTCGAATCATTGAAATTGACAAGATGGGCCGGGTCAATCTGAGCCTCATCTACGACGACAAGGCAGATGGTGGACGGATACCACAAGGTAACCGTGGCGGCCATCGGGATGAAAGGGACAACCGGAGCGACCGTTGATCTCTGTCCCGGCCTCTTTTTCTGAGGGATGCGAACCGTTGTACGCTACTTCGGGATCGGCCGGACTCGATTTGCGGGCGCATCTGGGCAAAGAGGTTCTGATTGAGCCTTGGTCGCGTGTCGTGGTGAACACGGGCGTTCGCCTTGCAATCCCGGACGGCTACGAGGGTCAGGTTCGACCTCGATCCGGCCTTGCATTTCGCCACGGTATAACATTGTTGAACGCACCCGGCACCATTGACTCCGATTACCGGGGTGAGATTCAGGTCATCATGATGAACGCCAGTGATGAACCGTACGCCGTTCGTCCGGGCGATCGAATCGCACAGCTGATCATTGCGCCTGTCGTGCGAGCGGACCTGGTTGCCGTGGAGTTCGAGGGAACAGCGCGCGGAGAGGGAGGATTCGGCTCGACGGGGCGGTAGCATGAGACGGCGCTATTCACGGATCTCGGTCTACATTGCAAGCGAGTTCCTCTTTAGCTTCCTTGTCGCGTTTCTATTCTTCTTCTTTATTTTTTTCATTAACCAGATCCTTCTTCTTGCGGAAGACATTCTCAGTAGAAGAGTCCCTCCATTCGACGTTGTCCGACTCATATTTTACTCGCTTCCATCAATTGTCGCGCTTTCGTTTCCTTTTGGTGCGCTGGTAGGAGCGTTGATGGCGATTGGACGTTTTGCATCAAGCAACGAGATCATCGCGTTTCAGGCATCTGGAGTACCCAATTACCGTCTTTTTGCGCCGCTTCTCATCCTGGGGGTGGCTTTCTCGGGTGTTTCATTTGTTATGAACGACTACTTTCTCCCACTCGGGACCCTCAACTTTGGCAGACTCTATCGGGAGCTTATCTTCTCCAATCCGGAGCTCGAACTGGAATCTTTCACAGTGCGAAATTACCAGGACGCTGTAATTGTAACCGGCGCAGTGGAACAGACGCGGATCAACGATCTACTGATTCTTGATACTACGGAGGAGGGCGAGCGACGTATGATCGCCGCCGATTCCGCTACTTTAACGGCAGCAGGTGGTGACTCCGGGGTCCTCTCACTTACTCTTCGTAGCGTCGTTTCTCACACCACAAAGCCTGATCGAAGGGAGGATTTTGCCTACACCAAAGCTGATGGCATGGAGTACAACATCCTCCTGCAGGATATCGCGTTCAGCTTGCGCAACCCAGGCCCTGCTGAGATGTCATCCTACGACGTCTGGCAGATCATCACAGAGCGCCGTACGGCTCTCGCCGGGCGTAGGAAGGAACAGAGTGATCTTGTGCGCTCTCTACAGATGGAGCTGGCCGGCACCTATGCGGGCAGCGTGAGTCGAGTCGCCGGCGGATATACCGGACTTAGCAATGAGAGTGCGGATCTGCAGGCCGGCCTGGCACGGGTCATTCAGGAGTCCTCGCGGCCTGTCATTGACCGGACCCTCAACAACTATGAACTTGAGTTTCACAAGAAGTTCTCTATCCCATTCGCCAGCTTGAGCTTTGTGTTCTTTGCATTCCCTGTGGGCCTCCTCACGAAGAGGGCGGGAAGAGCCGTTGGATTCGGAATTGGTCTACTTGTATCAACGCTTTACTGGAGCCTGCTGGTAGGAGGGCAGGCTCTTGGTGTGGACAGCCAGTACATCTCACCCGCGCTTGCCATGTGGTTTCCGAACATCCTGGTCGCAGCGATCGGGTTGATGTTTCTCCTGTGGAAGATCCGACGGTGAAGCCCACGTTAAACTGGATGGTGATTCGCAGTCTCCTGCCGGTCTTTGTGATTGCGCTACTCTTCTTTGTGACCATTCTGCAACTGGTGGACCTGTTCGAAAACATTACACGATACATTGATCTTGAAGTCTCGCTCTCAGAAGTTGCCCGGGTTCAGCTTTTGTATCTTCCGCGAACCCTGCATTTCTCACTTCCGATGGGACTTCTGTTCTCCGTTTCGTTTACTCTTGGTACGTTCTACAGCAACAACGAGCTCATTGCGGTGTTCGGTTCCGGGATCAGTCTCACGAGCTTCATTCTGCCGGTTATTGCCTTTGGACTTTCGCTGAGCATTGGTTCCTTCTTTTTTGAAGAGCACGTGGTCATTGAATCATTTTCTGAGAAGAACATCTATCAGGATCAGATCCTCAACATTAGCCGCAGCCAGAGTGACAGCAATGTTACGCGTTTAGGTGCGGGGTCGCGCCTTGTCTATCATGCTGAGTACTTCAACGACGCGAATGAAACGCTCTCCGGTGCCGTCTTTGTGAGGCGGGATGAACAGGGCTCTGTGTTGCAACTGATTCACGCTCAATCGGCACAGTGGGACGGCACGGTCTGGCAGGCGCGGTTGGCTCGGGTGTTCGAATGGACGGGGGAGGGTGAGACTGCTGGCTTTGAAGAGACGTTCGAAGAGATCTTTCTTCTTGAAGGATTCGATCTGCCCCCGCAGGCGTTTCGGCGCATTGGAAGAGACGTGGAGCAGATGCGTCTATCTGATGCGCAAAGTCATATTGAGATACAGCGCACCGCCGGCCTTCCTTACCGGGCCGATCTGACCCAGTACTATGAGCGCTTCTCGTTCGCGTTCACACCGCTGATTGTTGTGCTGATTGCCACGGCGATTGGAGGGCGTTTTCGCAGGAATATTCTTCTCATGAGCCTTCTTGTAAGTCTGAGTGTGTCCGTTGTCTACTACGTGGTGCAGTTCCTGACTGGACTGCTCGCCAGGTCCGGAACGGTGAGTCCCCTGCTCGGAGCGTGGGCCGGCGTCCTGTTGTTCATTGCAATAGGTTTGCTCCTTCTGAGATACTCGCGAACGTGAGCGAAGCATCTTCGACAATATTCACATTGGAAGCCCAATCCTCACGGTCCTCGGCAAGATCCGGGATTCTGTCGTTACCACACGGTGACGTCCCTACGCCCGCATTCATGCCTGTCGGGACAGGCGGCAGCGTGAAGGCACTGCATCACAGTACCGTGGCAGAGATGGGCTATAAGCTTATCCTGGGTAACACCTATCATCTTTTTCTTCGGCCGGGGCTTGACGTGATTCGTACCCTTGGCGGCCTCCATGGGTTTACCAGCTGGCAACAAAATATCCTCACGGACTCCGGTGGTTTTCAGGTTTTTTCTTTGAAGGGGCTTCGCAGGATCAGTGAGCAGGGCGTATCGTTCCAGTCGCATATCGACGGGTCAAGGCACCTCTTTACGCCGGAAAGCGTTGTGAGTGCCCAGGTTGTGTTCAACAGTGATATCCAGATGGCGCTCGACGTGTGCACCGCACCAGACGTAGGGCGAAAAGAGGCGGCGAAAGCCGTTGTGACGACCTCCCAGTGGGCTGTTCGTGCTGCTGCTGCCTGGCGTCAGGCACGCGATAGGGGTTACTCCGGGCATCTCTTTCCGATAGTTCAGGGCAACTTCTTCCATGATCTACGTCAGCGTAGCCTTGCTGAGATTCTTCAGCTCGATTTACCGGGTATCGCGATCGGAGGATTGAGTGTTGGCGAGCCGGTCTCACAGTTTCGAGAGTTTCTCTTCGCGACCGCTGAGCTCCTTCCTTCGGATCGACCGCATTACCTGATGGGTATAGGCACGCCTGATTACATCTTTGATGCGGTAACTGCCGGGATTGATATGTTCGATTGCGTTTTTCCCACTCGAATCGCTCGAAACGGAACGGTATTGACTCCAGATGGTCGCCTTGTGCTCAAATCGGAGCCGCTTCAGCTAGACGATCGACCGATTGAGGAAGGATGCCCCTGTCATGCCTGCAGAAACTACTCGCGCGCCTTCCTTCGCCACCTTATTAGATCGGGAGAGCTCCTTGGCCCGATGCTTGCCACCGAGCATAATCTTGTTTACCTGTCACGATTGATGCAGGGTGTTCGTGAGTCGATTGCAGCGGACCGGTATGAGCAGTTTCGTGACGCCACGTTGAATCGCTATGAGTCTGGTGAACGGGAGCGGCTGAACCGCCGATATGGAAAGCAATGAAAGGCAGTGGCACTACACGCTCAACCGTGACACTCATGGCTTTCACCGCAATAAGCAGGATACTCGGTTTTGTACGCCAGGCCGTAGTCAATGCGATCTTTGGGGCCACGGGAAACGCGGATGTACTGAACGCAGTGTTCATTATACCGAATAATCTTAGAAAGCTGATGGCCGAGGGCGCACTTTCCTCTGCTTTTGTTCCTGTCATCTCTCAGGCGATTCATGACGAAGATCCGCGGTCCTCTGGTGCGCCTGCGGATCTCACTCGAAGACTTGTTGCATTTCAGATCCTTGTACTTCTTCCCGTTCTTCTGCTGTCAACGATTTTCTCCGGAGCCGTAACCGGGTTCATTCTGGACTTTCCTGATTTCGCTCAACAGGAGCTTGCGGCGAGCCTTTTTCAATGGCTTATCCACTATACGCTTCTGATCAGTATCAGTGCGGTTCTCATGGGTGCCCTGCATGCCGCCGGTCGCTTTACTGTTCCTGCCGTCACACCCATCCTGTTCAGTGTGACGGTTATTGCATCGATCTTTCTATTCTCCCGGGCGCACGGGATATACGCGGTCGCCTTTGGAGTTCTGATTGGAGGCGTCGCACAGATTCTCTTTCAGTATCCGCAGTTTCGATCCCAGGGTTTTGGTCTTGCACCCGTGTTCTCTTTCCGTGATGCAAGATTCAAAAGAGTCATTCGCGGTTGGCTTCCGGTTGTAGCAGCCAGTAGTATTTTCGCTGTGAACCAGCAGGTTGCGCTGTTTTTTGCCAGTGGCCTTGAGAGCGGGAGCAGCTCCGCAATAGCGAATGCAACAATTTTTTGGCAATTGCCACAGGGCATCTTCGCCGTGAGTGTGACCACCGTTCTCTTTCCCAGAATGAGTCGGGAAGCCGGGAAGGGCGATATTGGAGCACTTCGGACCAGCGTAGATCGCGGACTTCGCGGCATCTCAGGGCTTCTCATACCTTCATCCATACTACTTGCGGCTTTTGCTCCAGAGGTGATTGCCGTGGCGTTCCAGCGTGGTGAGTTCGGGCTCGCCGATACCCAGAGAACTGCAATCGTCCTTATCTGTTACTGCGCAGGAATGGTGAGTGTGAGCGCCTACACCTTCCTTCAGCGTTTCTTTTACGCGAGAGGAGAGTTTGCAACCCCAATCGCGACAGCAGGTCTTGTGTTGCTCATCAATACCGCAGCCTCACTCTGGCTCAAGGAAACCTTGGGCGCTGCCGGTCTTGCTCTTGCCAATGCATGTGCCTTCACCGTTGGAGGGATTGTCCAGCTTGGCGTAGCTGCCAACCGCCTGAAGGGATTCAACATGCGCGGTATACTTGAAACAACGCTCAAGGCGACGTTGGCCTCGCTACCCGGCCTTGGGGTGATCATCGGGGCAAAGGCTCTGAGTCCGCAGTGGTGGGTGACCGGCAGCACTCTTCCCAACCTCCTCCGGTTTTTTGCAGTCGGTGGTCTCGCCGTCGCGCTTACCGCCGCGGCACTCGTGCTGCTGAGGGTGGAAATGAGCGATCAGATACGAAAGAGGATCAAACGTGGATAGATTACGTGGAAGACCGATAGTGGCGCTGTTGCTGTCTTTTCTGCTTTTCGCGTTGCCTGTGCAGGCACAGAATGAGCAACACGACGAGTGGGAGGAGACTCTGCAGTTTGGTATTGACAGCGAGGTGGAAGCCATTATTCCTCAGCTCGAACAGGCCGGCGTCACCGAGCTCAATGAAACCCTTGTCAGTCGATTCGCTTCAAGCCGCAGTAACGCTCTGCGGGAGAAGATAATCTCCTATTTCGAGCGGATCGGCTCACAGGCCCTTGTCCAGCCCGTCCTCGAGCTCCTCCTTGCAGACGTGCAGCCGTCGGAGCAGTTGATGCGGGCGGGATCATCATACCTCACGCTCCACGGCGCCTCGGACGATGAGGCGCTTCTTGACCGATACGAGGAGTACGCCAACAGTCAGAGCGTGCTTGCTGCAACCGTTGCTGTTGAGGCTATAGGAGCAAGTGGCGCCGGGAGTGCTGTTGCTCGTCTGATCGCCCTTTACGAGGATCAACGAAACACGGATGTTCAAGCAGCGATCCTCCGTGCTCTCGGCCGGGCCGGCAGTGAGGCTGCGCTGGGGCTGCTCACCTCTATAGCGGAGGACGAGTTCGAACAATCGGCTCTCCGCCATTACGCGACTGAGAGCATAGGGCGAATCGGCTCCCCGCAGAGCGTGGATCTCCTTCAACGTCTCCTCTCGGATGAGGACAGTGTGCTGCGCGCCTACGCCACGCTGGCCCTTGGATTCTACCCGGCTTCACAAACCTCAAACCTGCTTAACGATGCGTTGCTCGATCCTTTCTGGCGTGTCCGCGTCGCTGCCTTGCAGGGTCTCTCCGAACAGCGTGATCCTGAGGCCGTACCCGCGATTGCGTATAAGGCGCGTCGAGACCCGGAGCGGCCGGTGCGGGCGCAAGCGATAGACGCGCTGGGGGCTATCGGCACGGTTGAGGCAATAGAAGCTCTCAAAGACATAGCGGGAAACCGCCGGGCTGCTGAAACTGAACGAATGAGTGCGTTGGAATTGTTGATCACTGATAATGCGGCCGCACACCAGGAACTCTTTCGGCAGCTCGTTGAGCAAGAGTGGGAGCGGCAGGGTTCACGAATTTTGGATACGATAGGAAAGGGGCTGAGTACTCAGTCGGACCCGGAGCTTCAGGCGCTTTTTGAAAGCTTTCTCGAGCATCCAAACTTCATCATCCAGGTGTACGGTATTCGCGGAATGGGGGCAGCCGGATTGAGCTCACAGCAGGCGCGGCTTGAGTCGATTGCCCGAAACCACGAAGGGCTGCTTCGCGCATCCGCGATAGCAGCCCTTGATAAGTTGGGATTCGAGTTCGACCCCGATCCGGACGCTGAGTCCGAATGACTCATGAGAACTCGGCTACACTCACGTCCTCAACGTCATAGACGTATTTACGCTCGTTGATAGTGAACTCCAGATGGTCTCCAACTTTGGAGTTGAGCAGCTCGTGACCAAGCGGTGAGAGGTAGGAGATGACTCCCTGGTCGGGCTTACTCTCCCACGGTCCAAGCAAAACAAACTGTTCACTTTTTCCGTCTCCATTCTTCAGGGTGACCTTTGTTCCGAACGACACAGAGTTCGGCTCTATTTCCGACGGCTTGACAATAGTTGCCTTATCAAGCTCATCCTGCATCTTAGCGGCAGAGTTGTTCAGAATGTCCTGTCGCTCCTTGGCCGCCTTGTATTCAGCGTTCTCCCGCAGATCACCAAGGGCTGCTGCCTCACCAATCTCTTTTGAGTTCTGTGGCACCTCCACCTCGTGGAGGTGGCGAAGCGATTTCTTTTTCTCTTCATAAGCCGACGGCGTAACGAGAAAGCCTCCTCGACTGACCGTGTCGAGTTCTTCGGTTTCACCGTAGAAATGGAAACCGGGATGCTCATCCATGACCTGCTGCTTCAACTCAAGCTTGATCGACGGATCCAGATCTTTTACATCGCTGATAAGCGTGTAGACACGGTTGATGCCGTCCTCATCGGCCTCGGAGAGATACTCCTTCACCGTACTGTCCTTGAACAGGAAGTTGTGGATCTGGCGATTAGTCTTCCTGTTCTGGCTCACATCCTTTCGGTTGTCGATGTCTCGAAAAGTGAGATCCAGAAGGTGGATCATCGCAATGATTATCTTCTCAAAGTCAACATTCAGCCGAGTGAACCAACGGTCATCCGTGACGTTTTTAGCAAGCCAGACGAATGCGTCACGATAGTCGCGGTAGTTGTCGTAGATCTTTGAAAACAGCTCGGCAAGCTTATCCTGCTTTCCGGCTCGTTCGAGCTCTCCTATGATGTCACGCGAGAGGAAGTAGGGGAAGAGCCGCACGTAGAGGCTTGGCCAGTCCTCAACGTTCTCGTGCAGCTCGTGAACGAATTGACGTTTTAGGTCGTTGGAGTCAATTCGTGCGAAAACCTCTTCCACGTTCTCGAGCTGTGAATACATGGTCTTGAAATCGAGGTCGATTCCAGGGTTGAGATAGGGATGACGATCAACCACTTTCCGCACAAGGAGGTAGCTGGCGATGACCTGCTCATTAATTCCACTTGCACTCTTGATGAGCGACACGAAGTACTCAAACATCTCACGAAAGAACTCGCTGTCCGTACCTGCGTCCTCATCATCACTCTCCATGAACTCCATAAACTCTTCAAGAATCCGAATCTTCTCGAAGAAGCTCTTGGCACTCTTGAACTTGTTGTGCGTTTTTTCGCCAAGCGTTATCGGTTGGTCACGAACAACGAAGTGATCTGCCTTGTCGGTGAGAACGCCGAAGCTGCTGTCTTTCTTGAGAATATCACGGGCTTTGGTGCTCCAGCTGCTCCATTCGCCCTGCGTCAGTATGGATGGCACAAGCTCCGATTTGATCTTTTTCATGTCTGCGGCATTGTCAGAGCTGCGGATGGTCGTCTTCAGCGCCCAAAGAATATCACCCTTAACCTTCTTGCGGAGTTTCTCTTTCTTCCAGACACTGCGCAGTACCCAAAGATGGTCCCTGGGGAGAATATCGAGTGCGCTCACAGCCATTTTAAGGGTCATCTTGTGGCCACGCTTGCGGGCGAAATCGACCACAATCTCGTCCCCTTTGATGGAGCGGATGATGCCAACACCCCACGACCGGTGAAAGACGAAGTTGCCCTCATCGAAGGCGATATGCTTCTCGAAGTCTGCGATCGCATCGTGCACGTTTCGCC
>CAZREG010000058.1:0-9773 GCA_964599075.1 uncultured Spirochaetaceae bacterium
CTCCTTGATAGCTATGGCAGCTACTGTACCGTACGGTACAGTAGCCGAGTATGTAAGTCAAGAATGACGATGTGTTCATACCGATCTTCGTGTCTCTCTTCGCTTGCCCTGCTTGCCGTTGAGGGAAGTCGGTCTCGCGCGCTATAGTGGGTTATGCTTGGTGACGCACTGGTACGGGGTGAGCGTGTCTATCTGGATGCCGTTGAGCGCAGTGATATGGAGACGATTGGGCCGTGGTGGCGCAGCCTGACTCTTCAGCAGTACCTCAATCCGGGGGCAATGATGCCACAGGGGATGGATGACGAGCTCGACTGGTTTGATGCTGCCCGGAAGAACACGGACCTCTACCTGTTCGGCATTCGTACTCAGGCAGATGATCGCCTGATCGGGACAACAACCCTGATGCAGTTCAACTGGCGCTGCCGCAAGTGCCTCTTTGGAATTGCAATTGGTGATCAGAGCGCGTGGAACAAAGGCTACGGGTCGGAAGCGACGGCACTTGCTCTGCGCTACGGCTTTATGGAGCTCAACCTCAATCGTATACAGCTCTTCGTATATAGCTTTAATAGCCGCGCTGTTCGTGCCTATGAGAAGGCCGGCTTTGCCATTGAGGGTACCCTTCGCGAGAACCTGTTTCGGGACGGCCGCTACTGGGATGAGTACGTGATGGCGGTGCTTCGCGGTGACTGGCAGCGTCTTTCAGACAACTCGCAACCTGCGAGCGATTCTCTGTGAGCAGCGGCTAACGGGCCGCTCTGCGGACCGGCTTACGTCTCTTTCGCAGGGCGCCAACCAGCCATGAGATCAGAAAGATCCCTGTCAGCGCCAGCACGATCGCGGGCCCGCTTGCAAGATCCGCGTAGTAGCTCGCGTAGAAGCCGACGACCGTTGCAACCACTGCATTCGCCACCGAAAGAGCCACGATCGTACCCAGCCTTCGAGACACCAGGCTGGCAGCTGCAGCCGGCGTGACGAGTAAGGCAAGAACAAGCACGACGCCAACGGTCTGCACGGCAATCACCGTTGTCATTGCCAGTGCCGCCAGGAGTCCAAATCGGATTACCTCCGGGCTTAGTCCTATCGCCACTGCATGAACCGAGTCGAAACTCGTCACCAGAAGCTCCTTGTAGAAGAGCACGACCATCAGAAGCACGATCACAACCACTACCGCCATCGCCAGCAGGTCCGACCGGCTTACGCCCAGGATGTTTCCGAACAGAACGTGCGACAGGTCCTGGAACGTCGCGACTGAACTGAGAAGCAGGATGCCAAGAGCAAAGAGCCCGGCAAACATGACGCCGATCGCCGTATCCTCGCGCAGCCTACCACCACGGGATATAAGACCTATCCCCACCACGGCGATCGCTGCGGCACCCAGGGCGCCAATGATCAGGCTGAATCCCAGGACATATGCCACGACAATACCCGGCAAGATTGAGTGCGCCAGTGCATCTCCGGCGAAGGCCATTCCCCTCCAGACAACGAATGCGCTGAGTGTCGCGCAGCCTACGGCCGCGAGCAGGCCCGCCGCCAGGCCTCGCACCACAAATCCGTATGCGAGAGGCTCAATCAACCACTCCACGAGGCGTCCTCCGGTCTGCCGTGAAACTCGAAACCGTACGCACGGGCGATCGATTCCGCCGTGAGTACCTCCCGGACCGGGCCGTCTCCAATGATTCTCCCATCCAGGAAGAGTGCCCGGCTGAAATGCACATCGAGAATTCCAAGGTCATGGGTGCTGACAATCGCCGCTTTCCCGCCCTGGGTCAGCCGCTCGAGCGTATGAAAAATCAGCTCCTGCGTCGTCAGGTCAACATGGTTCAGCGGTTCGTCGAGCAGCAGGAGGTCGGCGTCGTGGGCCAGTGTTCTCGCTAGCATCACCCGCTGCTGCTGGCCGCCGGATAGCTCACCGACCTGTCTATCGGCAAGATCCACAATCTTCATTGCTTCAAGAGCTTCCTCGACCGCATCGTGATCCTCCCTCTTTGGGCGTCGCAGCCATCCGATGTGCACGTACCGCCCCATGAGTACCACCTGGCGGACGGTCACTGGAAAGCTCCAGTCAACCGATGACCGCTGGGGTACGATTGCGACACGGTGGCGACAGCTTGCCGCCGTGTGACCGAAAACGGTGATTGTCCCGTGCTGGACGGGCTCAAGTCCTACGATCAGCTTGAGAAGAGTCGACTTGCCGGAGCCGTTGGGCCCAACGAGTGCCACACGCTCTCCGGCGCGGATATTGGTTGTTATGTTGGTCAGCGCAGGCAGCTCCGTCCCTGGATAGGTAAAAGTGACAGCGCTGACGCTCAGGGCCGGCTTGTTCTCATCCGGCGGAAGTGTGCAGCTTCCGCCGTAGAAGAGTGATGATCGCTCCACGGAGTTCTCCCGATTGGTGGTCTTGCAGATCGATTGTAGCGTAGAAGCGTCGTTCTTGCATGTAGTCGGGGCATCCGGAGGTGTCACGGAGCTTGCGGAAAAGCTCACCCCGGACCGATCGGCTGAAAACACTCCTACTTGTCACGCAGCGTGGGGATCACTATGATCGTCTCTATGAGGTATTGGAGATTTCTCCTGGCGATCGCTCTCTCTCTTCCGGCATCTCTTGCGGCCGCACATCCCCACATGTGGATCGATACCTCAGTCGATTTCGAGTTCTCCGCCCGTGGGCTGTCCGGGATTCGGGTTACCTGGCGATTTGACGACTTCAACAGTGCCGACCTGCGAGCAATGTTTGACGAGAACGACAACGGGCGTATCGACCCTCCGGAGGAACTGGCGCTCTACGAAGGAGCGTTCTCACACCTTGATGAGATTGGCTACTTCATGCTTGCGAACGTCCGGGGCGAGTCCCAGACGCTTCCCGCTGCGACAGATTTCTCGGCGTTCGTTGACGACGGAAAGCTTGTCTATCGGTTTACGATCCCGTTGGAGCTGCGCTTCTCACAGTTCAACAACATGGTGCTCGCTTTTTTCGACGTCAGCTACTTTATAGATTTCGTGACGGAGCCTGAGCGCGAGCGCTACTTTGCGACGGGCAGAACCATACAGGTAGAGGAACAGTCCATGAGGCTCGACACGCAGGGATGGGGGATCGTTCCCATCACCGCGGTTCGAGCGATCGTCCTGTAACTCATGCGAGTCTTCCGTGTCGTTCTCCTGGCGCTGCTTCTGATCGTCGTAGTTGATCCACTTCTTGCACAGAATCCCATTCTTGGTCCGACTACCGAGCCTGGTCAGGACTCAGACCCGCGATCAGATTCTGAACCTCCCACTACAATCAGCGACGGCACCACTGGTCTTTTCTCCGGCCGTGCTTCCCTGGCGATCCGTCGATGGTCCAATACCCTGCAGCGCCGAATAGCGGATCTTAGCCGAAGAGTGCGCGCGGAGGGAGATCTTGGGGCCGCGGCCACAGCCTTCCTGTTTGCGGTCCTCTTTGGAGCGATTCACATCGCCGGCCCGGGACACGGGAAGGTCTTCGCCCTCTCTTACTTCTCAAGTCACGACGCTCGCCCGGCAGACGGTATTGCCTACAGTGTGGTGGTGAACACAATCGACAGCCTGTCCGCCCTCTTCATGGTACTGCTTGGTTACGTGGTCCTCACCGCGATTGCGCCGGGATTCCGTACCGCCGCTCCGCAGGTGCTTGAGATAGTCAGCTACTCAATAATCGTGCTTTTTGGGATTGGGCATCTGCTCAGCCATCTGTTCGGACATCACCATCATCAGACCGATGGACACAAGCACAAGCATCACGAAACACAACGGGCAGCCAGACCGTGGATGCTGGCGGTTTCCGTAGGGCTCATCCCGTGTCCCGTGAGTACAATTCTCCTTGTATACGGAGTGGTGAACGGGGTACTCGGGCTCATGATTCTCATGGTCATAGGGGTATCCGTAGGTGGATTTATCACTATGACGGTAATCTCTCTGGTCGTAATTGCGGGAAGACGGGGTCTGCTCACTCGCCTGTCCACGGGCGCGGCAGGCACGGTCAGTACCGTGCTCGAGTTCCTCTCTTCCGGCCTCATAATCGCGGTCGGGATGCTGCTTCTGCTGGCTGCTATCCTGTAGACGTCACGGCGCTATCCGGGATGTTCGCTTTCTGCCATAGTGGATTCATGAGACGGCTGGCATTCCTGCTTATATTGCTCCTCCCTGGTGGAGCTATCGAGGCCCAGAAGCAACCCCTCTCCCCGGCCCGCGAGCTCCCCGCAAACGAGCCACTTCAGGCCGTTTTGCCGGTGGAAGGCTCGGGGCCGCACGCCGTCGAGTTTACGTTCGAGGTGCCGGATGACGTATTCAGAGTTGAGATAGCCATCTCAGAGAGTCAGGCCGATCTTGACATAGAGCTGTCGCTCGATTACTTGTCCGGGTACCGGAGTGAGACTCTTATGTATAACGAGTCCCTGGTGCTCTCTCGAACCAGTGACCCCTACCTTGAGACGGGAACTGCCGTTATCCGCGTGCTGTACCAGTTCGATCTCCCCCCGACTGTAGATGGTCGGCGGCTCACAGAGATTCCATTTGTTCTCAAGGCATCCACCGAATCACTCTCCGATCGGATTGGGTTGGTCTCACTTGGTGACTCTGTTGAGGGGAGGCTCTATCCTCAGACCGGAATGGTTGACGTATACCGGCTGCGTCTGCCCCGCGGGGTTCGAATCCTACGGCTTGATCTCAGCGATACCGACGGTGATCTTGACCTGTTTGTCTTTCCGGACACCCTCTACGCCGATCCTTTTCTTGCCGCATTCACCGCACAGTCAGTGCGTTCCACAGAGAGCCTGATCATCTCCTCTCAGAGCGATCCCCCGTTGAGTGCCGGAATCTACTACGTCATGGTGCTCGATCAGGTCTCTGTTGATGCTCCGGTGAGCTACGCATTGCACGCCAGTTCGAGCGAACAGGTACCGGCGGCACTTTTAGAAGTGCCGCGCCTAGAGATCCCGCCTTCGCCCCTGGAGAACGCGCTCCTTGCTACTGTGGAAGTGGTGACGCCCGACGGTGGTGGGTCAGGTTGTGTGGTGAGTCCAGATGGGTATGTTATCACTAACTGGCACGTCGTGGAGGGGCCGGACGGGAACGCCTGGGACGATATCACGATCGGTTTCAGTACCGATCATACGCGGCCGCCGCGGGAGGCGTTCCGTGCTGAGGTGGTTGAATATGCGCCGGACCGTGACCTGGCGTTGTTGCGAATCACCGGAGGGCGCTACGGGCAGGAGTTGCCGGCGGAAATGCAGTTTCCCTTTCATGAGCTTCACGATCGTGAGCTCTCCATAGCCATGCCGCTGCGGTTTGTGGGCTACCCCTGGATTGGGGGCACCGGCTCGCGGGCCTCAATAAGCTACACGCAGGGAGCGGTGGCCGGGTTCCAGCGCACCTCGTTCGGGCTGTTGATCAAATCGGACGGAGAGATCAACTCCGGAAACTCCGGGGGTGCCGCTCTTGATAATCGCTACCGCCTGGTCGGTTTCCCCAGCTCAGTAGTTGCCGAGAACGCCGGTCAGCTCGCCTACGTCGTCCCGGTGCCTGCTATTCCGGCAGACTGGCGTAGACGCATCGGACAGTAAGTTGGACCCGGCGCTCTGCGGGTCCCATGAGTACGTCTGATGCGCCTGTTGTGAGGCGAATGACCCGGCAATTGACGAACGGGGATAGGCGTTCTAAGCTTCTTTACAGCGGGGACAATGGGCGATACAGCGTATCATTACATCGTTAATCATTCACGCGACTTCATCACGCTGATAGACAACCGCTACGTGTACGAGTTGGTGAACGACGCCTATTGCTCGGCGATCGGACTTCCTCGTGAGCAGATAGTGGGAAAGAGTGTAGCGGAGGTCTGGGGCGAGGAACGGTTCAAGCAGAACATCAGGCCACGGATAGATCAGTGCCTCAACGGCGAGGAAGTGCACTTTGTAGAGGAGTTCCGCTTCGGATCGGTGCGAAAGAGTCTGCACGTCTCGTTTTATCCATACGTGTCGGATTCACCAGGCTCCGTGACACCATCATCGCACCCCCCCACTCACGTCCTGGTCTTCAGCCACGACATCTCTCACCTCGCCGACATAGAGACACGGCTTGCTCACTATGAGTACCGCGACCGCACCACCGGACTGTTCAATCGCAAGTTTCTCGAGGAAAAACTGACCTCTGACGTAGAGCAAGCCCTTCGTACCCCACGGCCCACGACCAGAGCGCTCCTTTTTGTGACCGTTCGAAGTTTCAAGAAGATCAACCAGCGCTTTGGGCACCACATTGGCGATCTCCTGCTCGAGAACACCGCGAACCGGATTAAGGATGCGATCCGGGCGTCGGATACGGTCTTTCGGTTCGACGGCACGAATCTGGTGGTCTACCTCTCGTCAATCAGTCAGGTCACCGACGCGGCTATGGTGGCGCGAAAGATCAGTGACGACGTAGGGGTTCCGTATCAGTTCCGGGGCAGTGTGATCTCCATCGAGTGCCACATTGGAATCGCGCTTTTCCCGGATGACGCGAGGGCCTCCGAGAGTCTGATTCAGCAGGCAAACTCGGCAAGCGTACAGGCAGAAGAGCAGGGACTTGCGTTTTTGTTTCATGACAAGAAGACCCACGAGCAGGCGGTTGCGCGGATGGAGACTCTGAGCGATCTGCATGCCGCAATCTCGATGTCCGAGCTCGAGCTGTACTATCACCCCATAGTCGGGATCCAGGATCAGCGTTGTGTTATTGTAGGTGCAGAGGCACTGATCCGTTGGAACCATCCAGAGCGGGGACTTCTCGCACCCGACCAGTTCATCGAGCTTGCAGACGGAAGTCGGCTCATTGCCGCCATTGACAAGTGGGCGCTCTTTCGCTCGGTATCTCAGCTTGCTCAGTGGAGCGAGCGCTACCAACTCTTTCTCTCCATGAACGTGAGTGCCCACGAGTTCCGCGACGAATATCTTCCGGAGATCGTTAGCTCGGCCCTCGCGAAGAATCCGGGGCTCGACCCCCGCCTTCTGAAAATTGAGCTTACTGAGCGACGAAGCATGGAAGATCCGGTCTCTTCCATCAGGCAGATGCATCAGCTGACCGAGCTTGGAGTAGATATCTGGATTGATGATTTTGGTACCGGGCAGAGCAGTCTCAGCTATCTCAAGGATCTTCCTGCGACAGTTCTCAAAATAGACAAAGGCCTGGTCGACGGTATTGAAGAGCGTGAGGCAGATCGACGCTACCTTGCCGGGATCGTAGAGAGTATCCGGGCTCGCGGAAAACAGATCGTGGCCGAGGGCGTCATGAACGAGAGACAGACAACGCTGATTCAGGCGCTTGGATGCGAGTTTGCCCAGGGATTTTACTTTGCCCACCCCATGCGAACTGCAGAGTTCGAGGCCCTTCTTGCCAACGGTGTACCTGCACGTATTGAGCCCTGTCGACTTGCGGAGTCATCCGAACGGTAGTGCTGCAGCCCCCTGTTTCTGATATGTTCTCCGGCTATATGCGTCTTGTCTCTCTTCGTCTGCATTCCGTTCCTCTGCCGCTGTGGCTTCTGTTTCTCTTGATTCTCACCGCGAGTTGCTCAGATCCGGCCACGATTGGTCTTTCGATTGAACCTGAAGCACAGGAGATATGGCAGAGTCTGCTCGAGAAAGCGCCCCTGCCGCCTGAAATCGTGCTTGGCAGCGAAGGTCCCGTGTTAGTTCACCTCTACTCAACCGTCGGACCGATGCTCTCCGGGCGCTCCCCTGGTAGCACGGTTATAGAACGCACCTGGCTTGCGGCGACCGCAGCCCTCTGGGATTTTCCCGCCCAGGCAGGCCCGGGCAGCGAGCTGGTTCCCCTCTCGCTTATCGAGCTCCCTTCGCGTGCACTTGCCCTGGACGGCTTCTACCCGAATCATCGGGATTATCCGGCAGTGGAAGAGCTTTATCTTCAGGTTCTGGAGCCGGACGTTTCGAGCATTCCGCGGGCCTCGCGCGAGCCGCTCCTGCAATGGCTCGAATCCCTGCGAGCTGCAGCCGACACGCTTGCCGCCGCCGTTCCCCCGGAGCCCCCGGAAGTGGTCTGGATCGCGGGTGTCGGCGACATCATGCTCGAACGCGGTATGGCCGGACTCCTCCTTCGTGACGGTGGCCTTGAGCTTGTGTTCAGCGATGTTCTGCCGATCATGCTGGAGGCGGATCTGCTGCTGGGAAATCTTGAGGGTGCGCTCTCTCGCCAGGGAACACCTCTTGCGAAGGGATTTACCTTTCGCTTTGATCCCGGGCTGCTGGAGCCCCTTGCGCGAGCCGGCTTTGATTACCTGTCGATAGTAAACAATCATAGCTATGACTACGGTGAGATCGCGTTCCTCGACTCTATCGACTTTCTCGCGGCGAGCCCAATCGGGACTTCCGGAGCCGGTCGAACACTTGCCGAGGCCTCACAGCCGTGGATCGCTCAGGTCGGGAATACGGAGGTGCGGGTCATCGGCGCGGGGGCCTATCCGCTGGAGCGAAGCGGATTTGACGGAGCCCGCACCACTGTTGCAACCCAGACGCGCCCCGGGGTGCTCTGGGCGGGGCCCCGTAATCCGGCGGCCCAGGAGCAGATGTTTGCCGCTATGGAAGCTGCCTTCTCTCCGGAGAGCTTCAACATCGTCTCGATTCATGGTGGGGCCGAGTGGGCAACAGCGCCTGAACAGTGGCAGCGGGAGCTCTATCGTGATCTCATTGACCGGGGGGCCGATCTCGTGCTCGGACACCATTCGCATGTCGTGCAGGGGCTTGAAGCTCACCGCGGGGGACTCATTGCCCACAGCCTGGGAAACTTTGTGTTCCCGGGAATGTTCGCTACCGAATATGGCGAGCAGAGCGTGGTGCTGCGGGTCGGAGTCGTGGATGGTGCTATCCGGTACGTGGAGCCCGTCCCGGTCACGATTGATCATCAGTTGCTCGGACTCGACCGGGGGGATGCACTCCTTGATCGTATGAGCCAGGGAACCCGGATTCTTCAGGAGAACCGGTAGCAGTGGCGGGTCCGACGGCGCTGGTCAGCCGTAAGGTAGATAAGTCGATATTCGGTTATCGGATGATCGAACCCGGCGATCGCGTCCTCATTGGCCTGTCCGGCGGCAAGGACAGTGTCACGCTCACTCATGTTCTGGGGCAGAAGGCACGGAACTTCAGATTCCCGTTCGAAGTTGCGGCGGTACACATCCGCACTGAATACGCAGACATCAGTGGTCTTGACCGGCTTGAGAAGCTGTGCTCGGGGCTCGAGCTTCCGTTCGAGCAGGTTCAGGTTTCGGTGCATGGCCGGCTCAAGCCCGGACGACGGATGAGCTGCTACTGGTGCTCCACGCAGCGGCGGACGGAGCTCCTGGAATACGCGCGTGCGCACGGCTTCAATAGGATCGCCCTTGGCCACCATATGGACGATATCCTTGAGACGTTTCTCATGAATCTGACGAGCAAATCTGAGATTTCCGCCATGCTCCCGCTCTTGAAGTACGATCGTTACCCGCAATGGATCATCCGCCCACTCGCGTGGGTGACAGAAGAAGAGACGCTCGCCTACGCAGAGGCGATCGGGTTTGAGGCTGTCCGCTGCACCTGTGGATTTGACACCAACAGCCGCCGACGTGAGGTGCGACGGGTGCTCGACACACTGATCGCTGCCGAAGGTCCGCAGGTGAGAACCAGAATCATGAACGCGCTGCATAACGTTCGGTCAGAGTACCTGCCGCGATTCGTTGATCCTGTGGACGACACCTCGGGAGAGTCCAATCGCTCCTCTTGATCAAGCGTCGTGATCAAGCG
>CAZREG010000058.1:9873-16752 GCA_964599075.1 uncultured Spirochaetaceae bacterium
TGATCAAGCGTCGTGATCAAGCGGGCCGAGCAGCAGCCGCGCCTGCTCCACCCCGGTCAGAGAAGTGGCCATCCGGTCTGCAATCTCTCGCCCTTGACTCCCCGGCTGCTCTCCGTCCCGCGAATAGCCGGCAACTACCTCGTCAAACCGCGCAGCAAACGCCAGGGGTCCGAATGCCTGCTCAACGCGTTCGCTCACATCCGGGCACTCTGCCTCTGCAAGCTGTGCGGCCGCATTGAGCACTCCGGTGTTGAGCGCCCGCACCTGTTCGGCGAACTCTCGGTCGCGCAGGTCGCCGAGGAGAGTCAGCTGAAGCTGCGCCGGAAGAAAGGAAACATCGATCGCATCGGCATCGATCATGTCGTGAATCTGTTGCTCAATGCGATCAGCAAGCTGTGGTACCGCGGCTGCAATCTCGTCGAGCCTCTCTCCGTAGCGCATGCGGAGATAGCCACGCATGGAGCTGATACCGGGTGAGGAGAGCGGCACAAGGAAGCGCTCGTAGAGGTGTGCGGGGTAGCCGTCGAACATAGGGAGCAGACCACCCATCGTGGGGAGCCGACGGGCAAGAAGCGGCAGACGCGCCTGCAGGGTATTCAGGAACGTAAGACCGAACCCCTCCTGCACGGAGGAACTCGCGACAAGGTCGCTTCCGTGAAAGATATCCTCGAACGTGAGTCCATACCGGTGCTCGTTTTGGCCAATCCCGAAACAACCGTGAATCCGCCGATCGCGGTAGGCGTAGTCGATGAGCTCGCTGTACGCCCGCTCGCTCCGGGAGGTGCCGGGGAGGGTGACGACCAGGTTCCAGTTTGGCATGAGCCGGCAGATCATCGCAAGCTCGAGCACATTCTTCCGTCTAATGGCACGTACGGGGTAGAGGACGACCGGTCCATCGGCGTGGAATCGCTGTCCGCTGTCACGGGCGAAGCTCGAGAGGCCCAGAACCAGTCGCTCTCTCCGTCCGTGAACGCTCAGTGCTTCCTCCTCTTTCCGTTTTCCCGCTATCGGGTTGGGAAGATAGTGGACTCGTTCACGCGGGACACCGGCGGCTACGAGCAGCTCGTGGTCCCGCGTGTTGATTGTCGCGAAGCGCACCCTGCCTTCGATCGGATAGGGGACGGCAGCGCAGATACGCTTCAGGTAGGCCAGGTTGACGTATCGGCCCTCCTCCGGGAAATCGTGCACCTGAAGCAGGACTCCCGCGGTTTTTCGGCCCGAAGGAGAGGAGGCGAACCGTTCGATCGCCATGGTGAGCGCGGCGTTTTTCCCAAGGTGGTAGTTGTGTACCCAGAGAAGGTCGGTCGGTTCGGTAACTCGTTCCTGCAGGCGGTTCAGGATTATTCGGGTACGGCCTTCGGCCTCCTCATCGGTCTCCTGCTGGTTTGAGTAGTCGAGCTCCTGCCAGTGCAGCAGTGTTATGCTCAGCTCCGGAGCCACAAGACGCAGCGCAGACACCACAGCGTGCGCATGCTCCTCCCGTCCTGCAATCAGCGTGATCGCCTCAATATCACTGCGCGCGAGGAGCAGCGCGGAGAGGGAGCCTCTGATCACATCAGTGACCCCTCCGGGAAGCAGGTGGTAGTGAAGGACGAACAGTCGCATGCAGGTACCGTAGCGCAGGAAGAACTCTATTGCTACTGCGAAAACAGCGGTAGAATGGGGTCATGAGCAACACATTCGAGAGCCTGCTGAAGTTCATCTACGAGGACCAGGCCGAGGGTCTTGCAGATCGCCTCGAACGGCTTCTGAACGGATACCGGGAGCATCTATCCGCGCCGAAGGGATTTGAACCAGGCGAGCTGCCGCTATCGCAGTCGGATTCCGTGATGATTGCCTATGGCGACAGTGTCCATGGCGCGGACGGACCGCCGCTCTCCCACCTGCTTCGTTTTATGGACGAACAGCTGGACGGCATCGTGAGCGGTGTCCATGTGCTTCCGTTCAGTCCCTACAGCTCGGATGATGGGTTCTCAGTGATCGACTATCGAGAGGTCGACCCGGAGCTTGGGTCATGGGATGATATAGAGGCGCTGGCGGAAGAGTTTGTTCTTATGGTCGACCTGGTGCTCAACCACTGCTCCGCGCAGGGGCCATGGTTTCAGGCCTTCCTGCGTGATGAGGAGCCGTACAACCGTTACTTCATCACCGTGCCCCCCGACACGGACGTCAGTAAGGTGGCCCGTCCCCGCGCACACCCGCTGCTCACCCCAGTTGAGACCGCAGCGGGCACCCGATTCGTCTGGACAACGTTCAGCGCGGATCAGGTGGACCTGGATTTCTCCAATCCGGACGTGCTCTTCGAGATGTTTGATATCTTCCTCAGTTACCTCGTGCATGGAGCTCGGATCGTGCGGCTGGATGCTATAGCCTACCTCTGGAAGGAGCTCGGAACCTCCTGTCTTCACCATCCGAAGACCCATGCGGTAGTGAAGCTCATGCGCGCGGTTGTTGAAGAGGTGGCCCCCTGGGTCATTATCATCACTGAGACCAATGTGCCCCACGAACAGAACATCAGCTACTTTGGAAGCGGGTCTGATGAGGCACACATGGTGTACAACTTCTCGCTGCCTCCGCTCACACTCGATGCGTTTCTTCGGGGAGACACCGGACACCTGCAGCGCTGGGCGCGGACACTGGAGACGGGCTCGAAGGCGACCGCATTCTTCAACTTTCTTGCCTCCCATGACGGAATTGGTCTGCTCCCCACTCACGGGATTCTTACTGAACAGGAGCGCGCCGCACTGGTTCAGAGCGTCCTCGACCGGGGCGGACGGATCAGCTACAAGGCCACCGCGCAGGGTGAGATCCCCTACGAGATGAATATCAACTATCTTGATGCGGTGGTTGAACAGGGGCTTCCTCCCGCGCAGCGGGCCCGGGCCTTTCTGGCAGCCGGAGCGGTGATGCTCTCGCTTGCCGGAGTACCGGGAATCTATTACCACAGCCTGATCGGCAGCGGGAACTGGCAGTCGGGAGTCGCCCAGACACAACACAATCGCACGATCAACCGAGAGAAGCTGGATTACGACGAGCTAGCCTCAGAGCTTGGAGATCCAGAGTCGCTTCGTGCGCGAGTTCTCCAGGGGTACGCCGCTATGCTCAGGGCCCGCGCTCGCTCCAGGGCGTTTCACCCATCAGCCGTCCAGAGGATTCTGGAGACCGCCGGCGGGGTGTTCGCGGTGCTCCGGATTGAAGCAGAGGAGCGAGTGCTGGCGCTGGTGAACGTGACCGCCGACTTCCAGGAGGTATCGTTCCTGGACAAAGCGCTTGGCCTGGGAGAGGAGTACCTGTTCCGTGACCTCATAGAAGAGACGGTTGTGGTTCCGACCCGCGAACACGGCAACCGGGTGAGTCTGGGCCTTCAGCCGTTTGAGATACTCTGGTTACACTTCACCGGGTAGCTGGTGTCCCTCTTCACCAAAGAAACTCTTGACCAGGTACCAGAGGCGGGTCTCCAGCACCCGGTAGCTGAAGTAGCGCAGGGCAAGCTCATAGTTGTGGTCGACCATTCTCGTGATCCTCGCTTTATCCTGGATGAGCTCGCGTGTATCCCGAATCGTCCGCTTGCTGATGAAGTCGTCCATCTCAATGACGTCGAACCCGAGCGGCTTGATATCATGACTATAGATGGAGTAATTGTTCACGAGAATTGGCTTTCGAAAGTATATCGCCTCCAGGAAGGCGTTTCCGAAACCCTCTATCAGGGAGGGGTAGGTCACCAGATCGGCGTGCGGGTAGACGTCCTGCAGCCGATATACCTTCCGGCCGTCCGGCAGGGTGGCACGTCTCTCGTCGATGATCTGATCAACGAAGATTGCCTTGATCCCCAGGAGCTCTGCGTACTCCATCACGCGGGTCTGGTACTCGTAGCCCTCGTCCCCGCTCGCATGGCTGATCACCAGGGTGGCATCCATCTCCAGGCGAGCGACCAGCTCTATAGCATGTTCAATGCCCTTTCGCTGTACGACCCGCGTCGGCTGAAGAATGAGCATCTCCTCCGGCGACACTCCCAGCGCCTGTCTAACATCCGCGTTGTACTCATCAATGCCCGCTGGGGGCGTCTCGAAATCCATGACATTGGGAATCAGCGTGCTCGAGATACCGGTCCGAAGCGCAAGCTGATTCGCCCCTGAGGTGTTTATGACAACATGCTCTATGTTCGGCACATGAGGTGGATAAGACTGATTGAGGTAGTCCCAGACGCAGTTTCGCAGAAAGCGCTTGCGCTCCCAGAAGAAGTCGTGGTGGTGTGCGATTGTCGGAATACCGGTCTCAGCAATGAACTCGGTAATTGCCATGCCCAGAGAGAGGTTGAGCGGGATGGTCACTGCGTTCTCAGGCACCAGAATATCTATCTGGTAGCGTTTGACAAACTCGTAGAGCCCGGCCTTGAGGATCTCACGGTAGTGGTGCAGCCCCCTGGTGAGCTCCGGTGGCCGTTTCGCGTTGGAAAACGCCATCTCATAGAGCTCGACAATCTCCGGTGTCTTGAAGTGAGCCTCCGGCATCTCCATGGAGCGATCAGCCGGCGAGTCCAGCTCACCGCCAAAGTAGAAGCAGCTGCAGCTGTTTCGCTCCAGGACCTCAGCCCATTTCCGAGTCTCAAGTGAGACCCCATCCGTTCCTGCGAGCCGAAAAGAGATAAAGCCAACGTTCTTCTTCATGCGTGCTCCCGCAGATCCTTGATCAGCCGAGACACTTCCTTGAACTGCTCGCTGCCGGCAACCCCGAGCATTTCAAAGAACGCGCTCTCAAGCGTGCTGATCATGACGCCTGCGCTCTCCATGCGTCTGACGGCGGTCTCGCGGTCAATCCGGTGGCGGCTCGAGCAGCAGTCCGCAAGGAGCACTACGTCCATCTGCTCTTCCAGGAGATCAAGGCAGCTCTGCAGGATACAGACGTGCGCCTCTATTCCGGCGACAAGGACCGTCCCCCGTCCGGCCGCCACAAGTGCAGCGCGAAAGCCATCCGCCTTCACCGCGCTGAAGGCGATCTTCTCTATCGGCTCGATCCCCATTGTGGCATCCCGCACCGGCTGGACCGTCGGTCCAAGTCCCTTCCGGTACTGCTCGGTGAGAAGGATAGGGATTCCGAACAGCGTGGCTGCCCGGGCAGCTCGCTCCACCCGCGTGAGGAGATCCTCCTGCCTCTGCATTGCCGGGACCAGTCGCTCCTGCATATCCACAATGAGCAGTAGTGCGTCGTCCGCCTGTAGTCGTTTCGCCATGCAGCCTCCGGCCGCCTATTATAGCCGCACCGCCATTGACAGCGGAAGTGGCCCACTGCACTATAGGCCGATGTCAGACTTCTTCGCCCGCCTCGAATCACGCGCTCGTGCAATCGATTCACTGCTCTGCGTCGGACTCGACCCCCGCGTGAATCCCGCTGAACTTGGGGATGGGTCGGTGCTGCTCGAGCAGAACAGCAGAATCATTGAGGCAACCGCCGAGCACACGCTCTGCTACAAGCCCAACAGTGCGTTCTACGAGCAGCACGGGACCCGTGGTCTTGAGCTTCTTGCGCGGACCGTTCAGATGATCCCTGACGAGATTCCAGTTCTACTCGATGCCAAGCGAGGGGACATTGGGTCCACCGCAGAGGCGTACGCTACGGCAGCACAGGCACTGGGAGTGGACGCCATCACCGTCAGCCCCTATATGGGTGGCGACTCGGTTGGTCCGTTCCTCAAGGCGGGGCTCGCGGTTTTTGTGCTCTCACGGACAAGCAATCCTGGCGGGAACGAGTTTCAGCTCCTTGCAAGCGAAGGGCTGCCACTCTATCGACAGGTCGCACGCGCCGCTCTGGGATGGGGAGACGCAGTGGGCCTGGTGGTTGCGGCCAACAACACACAGGCCCTTGAGGAGATTCGCCAGGCCCATCCGGATGCGTGGTTTCTGGCACCGGGCATCGGCACCCAGGGCGGCGGGATGGCGCAGGCGTGCGCCTCCGGCCTGCGAAGTGACGGCCGGGGGCTTCTGCCGGTTGTGGCACGCGGCATAGCGAACGCCTCGGATCCCGGCCAGGCGGCCGGTGAGCTGGTCGCCGCGTATCGTGCCGCACGTGACAGGCGGATCGCCGGGAACGCGCTCGATCCGGCCGTTGTCCGCGCCCTGCTTGATGCAGTTCTGGATACCGGCTGTTTCAGAACTGGAACGTTCACCTTGAAAAGCGGTATCCAGAGCCCGTTTTACATTGATCTGCGACGCCTTCAGAGTAACGCCGCCGCCCTTCGTGCCGCCGCAGCCGCGTACGCCGCTCTGCTCGAACAGGCGAACCTGGGGCCAGTTGCACGACTGGCGGCCGTTCCGGTAGCCGCGATCACTCTTGCAACCGCCGTCACGCTTGCCACTGATATCCCGCTCATCTATCCTCGCCTCCCGCCCAAGGCTCACGGATCGGGCAACCGGATCGAGGGTGATTGGGCACCCGGGGAGCGTGTGGTCATGGTTGATGACCTCATCACTACCGGTAAGAGCAAGCTCGAGGCCGCCGCCGTTCTCCGTGAAGAGGGGCTGATTGTCGACCAGCTTCTGGTGTTGATCGAACGTGGGGTCCAGGGCCGCCGGGACATGGAGCAGGCCGGTATCACTCTCCATGCAGCTGCACGCATTGAAGAGCTTGTGGAGCGCGCTCGAAGCCGCTCTGTTGTGACAGAGGCGGATGCCCGACGCGTTTCCTTATTCCTGGAGGAACAACGGTGAGCGAGCTGTTCTCCGTTTTTCGGCAGTTTCTTGTCCAGGATGTCTCGATCGTCGGAACGTCGCTTGGCATCACCTGGGGGAACCTTCTGTTCCTCTGCATCCTGCCGGTCCTCAGTCTTAACTGCTGATTCGACTCATCGCTCTTCTGGTGAAGCGACTCCTGCGTTCCAGCCAG
>CAZREG010000059.1:0-15966 GCA_964599075.1 uncultured Spirochaetaceae bacterium
TCATAGATCTCCGGCACCTCAAGCTCGAATATCCGACGAACGAACTCCGTATGAGTCCGAGTGAGAACGATCTGCAGTCCGTTGGGGTTCTTGTTGACCTCATAGATCATAGCTTTAATACGATCGTTTGGTCTGTAGGTCTCCCTGGGAGACTGATAGCGCTTGGGGAGGATGCCTTCAGTCTTTCCAAGATCAACGAAGATATTGCCGTTGCGCTCTCTCTGATAGTAGCCGATGATCATCTCACCGACTTTATCCTTAAACTCACTGTGCAGGGTGTCTTTCTTGATCTCTCGAATGGTCTGCTTTGCTTTCTGCTTCGCACTCTGGACTGCGACACGGTCAAACTCATTGGGATTGATCTCAATCAGCAGTTCATCACCTACCTCACCCTCCGCGTTCAGGGTGATCGCCTCTTCGAGTGCGATCTCGCTGACCGGATCGTAGACGTCTTCCACGATTTTCTTCTGTGCGTAGATGATGACATCACTACCGTCTTCACTGAAGTGGACGACGGCATTATCAGACGTGCCAAACTTCTTCTTGTAGGCTGCAATGAGAAAGTCTTCTATGGTGCGACGTATCAGGTCTTCGCTGATTCCGCTATCTTGCACCAGCAATCGGATAGCACTAGCCAGTTCCGTTGACATGGGCGTTACCTGACCTCCTGTGTGTAATCGAGCTTCGCTTTCTGAACGTCAGAAAACGGGATCACTTCGCTCGTTCCCTCTAAAGTGAGCGTTACGCTCGACTCATCACTCTCTTCGACCATTCCCGCGGTCCACTCCATGGTGCTCTTTCGCAACACCTTCACGCCCCGTCCTGCGAACACTGCAAACTCTGCGTTCGATTTCAGGATGCGATCGATACCGGGGCTCGCAACCTGGAGAGCGACGTCCCGATCGTCCAGTAGCAGCTCGAGTCGCGGCGCTATCGTTTTATGGATTTCGGCACAGTTGTCGACATTGACGCCTTCCTTCCGATACACGACCAGGTGCACATGAATGCGGCCCTTGACCACACTCTGGTCGACGTCCACGATGGAGTATCCCATGCCGGTCACCACCCCAGATATCTGGTCCTGCAGTGATTGTAGCTCCGACATATCGCCCTCCACCGACCATAAAAAAAGAGTCGGCGACCGACTCTTGATCGGGAACTATACTGTGTGAAAACGATACCAATACTCTACGCCAACTGTCAACGCTTGCGGCTAAAGAGCTGGGAACGCTCACCGTGCATTCGACGTTCAGGTCCGGCCGTGAAATGCTTGCCGGCCGCCTTTTGAAACCGTCCAATGGTGGTGCTGCGGGCGACGAACAGCAGCTTGCCACCGGGAACCAGAAGTTCTTTCGAGATCCTGGCAATCCCCCGTATCCAGTCCGATCCACCAAAAGGCTCCTCCGCCACCACAAGCCAATGGACAGAGGGGGTCCTCTGGATGTGGTCAGTCGAAAAGGCGTACGGATGGCAGGTTACCGGCAATTCGGATCCGACGAGCTTGCGGACGTTGTGCTCGCCAATGCGCAGTGCAAGCAGGTCCCGGTCCGAGAGCAGGAGCCTGCTGACAGTCCGACTTCTTTGGATAACGGCCGCAGGCAAATGGCCCTGCCCCACCCCGCGGACAAGCACCGTACCCGAAACCTGTACAGACCGAAGAAGATCAAAGGCGAGTGCGGTGCGAAAGCTAAGACCGTCAAACTCCGGTAGCCCATAGACCGTCTCGACCAGATACTCACGGTCCGGGCCGGGAAACTCCAAGTCAGAACACCGAATAAAGCTCCGGGGTACCAACTCTTCGGGTGGTTGCGATAGAGAGCGATTCGCTTTCCCCCCGCGGTGTAACGAGAGAACAACGGAACGGTGATTCGCACTTTTACGTTGACCCGTCACCTCTAATCCGAGTCGCGTACAGGCTTGGTCGAGCCACGGCGAGAGTGGCGCAACAACTACCACCGCGATCCGGCTTCCCGGAGCCTGCGCCTGGGTGGCCAGTGATGCGAGCAGCCTGTCGAGCACCGGCTGTCCCGCTTTGGCAGGAAGATTTGATACTGCGAGGGTGCGCGTTTCAACTTCCGGGTACGGGGGAAGTACCGCGACCTCGATGCGAGGAGACTCAAGACCGTTGCTGCGGGCATTCCAGAACGACCAGCGGCACGCAAGTGCGTCGCGGTCAATCGCGAGCAGCTCTCCGTTGAAGGTGGCTGCAAGCGGGATACCAAGCGTACCGGTTCCGCATCCCACATCGACTACCGTTTCAAACGTCTCCCCAGGCAGGGTCTGCGCGATAAGTCCAAGCAACTGATGAGTGCCTGCGTCCACACCGGCACTTGAGAAAAGTGCCCGTGTAAGAGCAAACTCAAATGATCTACCGCGGTAGTTGTACCGCACCTGCCTGTGCGCCAGTGGTTCAAGAGATTCGTCGCTCGTCACGGTACCAGAGTACCGGTTCGCCTGCCTTCCACCAAGCCTCAGTACTCCATTGCGAACAGGAGTGCCCGTACCTCGGTCACTCCAAGCTCCTTTAGAATCAGCGCGGACTGAGAGACGGTAGCACCAGTGGTAAGGACATCATCCACGAGCAGAACACGAGGCGGTACCCGCAACGGGTGCGCTTGCGCGGCATGGAGAGATGCTTTCGCGTGGGCGTGTCGTTGATCAAGGGTCAAAGACTTCTGTGCAGTCCGGCCTCTCTGTGAGAGCATCCATCGGCACTCAAGACCAGTCGCGCGAGAGAGCGCTTGCGCCAGGACCGCAGCGCTGTGAAACCCCCGTTTTCGCGCCGAGCGACGGGAGCTCGGTATCGGCACGATCACAGTGCCCGCAGCCAGGAGCGCATCGTTGGCTTCCGAATGGATCCAGCCAAGCATGAGCTCGGCCATGGTGCCGCCAAGGCGCCTGTTCCGTCCGAACTTGTACGCACGAATCACAGCGGCTGCCGCTCCTTCGTGACGAAACGGAGCGTACGCATGCTCTACCGCCGGCGGTTCGTGCGCACATCTGTTGCACAGAGGCACCAGATTGGGAAGCGGAATGCTGCAGCGCCGGCAGCGGTGGCGCGGAATCGGCGGCCAGAGCGAGGCTCCGCATGGCGGACAGAGCACGTGCGAGAGAAGACCGGACGGCTGGGAAACTGGTACGGTCTCAGGCATTGCCGGGATCACTCTGCGGCACGACACACAGGTTGCGGGAAAGATCACATCTGTTAGGAGTCCCATACCTCTGTTACCGGTTTGCCGCGTCTCCTGCTTGTCACTGTTGCCCGAAAGGAACAAAATCGAGTAGCTTTTCACTTGAAATGGAGCAGTTCGACTACGTTATGGCCGGCGGTGGCATGGCCGCATTGAGTCTCGCCTATCAGATTGTTGAGCGGGATTCCGAGGCGACGATCCTCATGATTGACCCGGAGGAAAAGGGCGAGGACGATCGAACCTGGTCATTCTGGTCCGACGGGAGCATTCCATTCGAAGAGCTGTCCGCTCGACAATGGCAGAGTGTCCGCTTCCAGAGCCACTCGTGGTCCGCAGATATCCCGCTCGGACGCTTTCACTATTGCATGGTCCACTCGGGAGAGTTCTACGACAAAGTGCTCACACGCCTTGAGTCCGCCGCTGTGACGTTCGCTCGTGACCGTGTCACCGATATTACAGATGAGCCCCAGGCCGCACGGGTGCGAACCGAACGGGCCGAGTACCGCGGCCGCTGGGTGTTTGACAGCCGCTTTGATCCCAAAGAGTACATCAACCGAAGCGGACCGTATCACTACCTGAAACAGCACTTCCTGGGATGGACCATTGAGACTGACAAACCCTCGTTTACGCCGGAGGTTGCGACGCTGTTCGACTTTCGCGTACCGAGCGACAACGATTTCCGGTTCGGCTATCTGCTGCCCGCGAGTCCCACCCGTTCTCTGATCGAATACACGCTTTTCACCGCCGAGCTTCTTGAAGACGAGCAGTACGTACGTGATCTTGAGGGGTACATCACCGGCACCCTGGGGATTGAGGGGTACCGGGTAGTTAATCGCGAGAAGGGCGTTATCCCCATGACTGACGAACCGGCACCTCGTAAAACCGGAGAGCGCATCCTCTGCATTGGAACGCGGGCCGGTATGGTAAAGGCAAGTACCGGATACGCGTTTGCGCGCACACAACGTGACGCTCTCTCGGTGGCGCAGAGCTTGGAGGAGCACGGCGATCCGTTTCATATTCCTCGCGCGCCGTCGCGATATGCCGCCCTGGACACCATGATGTTGCAGGTGATGTATCGTCGGGGCGATCTTTCAGAGGAGGTCTTTGAGCGACTGTTCCGTCGAAATCCTATTGATCGCCTGCTACGCTTCCTGGACGAGGATGTCTCTGTGCCGGAGATGCTTGCGGTAATGAGTACTGTCCCGTGGCCACCGTTTATCAAGTCATTCTGGCGGACGATGATCAAGGGAGTTGTGTAGGTGGTATCCTTGCTCAGTGAGTTCCTCTCCTTTTTTGTTCCGTTCGAGCTGCTTGGTCTACTGGTTACGCTCTGGGTTCTTGTCATGATCAGTGTTCCGGTGATTCGGTGGATCCGCGGTGCCGGAGCTGAGCGGATTGGTATTGTTGCAGGGGTGATTGCGCAGGTTTCAGTAGTGGTGGCCGTTCTCATCTCCAGTCTTGGAGCGTGGAGTATTGCCATCGTCCTTTTGGTTCCGATTCTTGGATGGGCAAGCGAAACGATTGGCACGCGAACCGGCATCCCTTTTGGCAAATACCGTTACACCGAGGTACTACAGCCCCAGGTCGCGCATGTTCCGATTCTCATACCACTTGCCTGGCTGATGATGATGCCACCGGCCTGGGCGGTCGGTTTTGCTCTCGCCCCTGATTCACAGCTTCTGAGCTGGGCTCTGGCGGCCGCCGCGTTCACCGCATGGGACCTCTACCTTGACCCGCAGATGGTTGGGTGGGATTTCTGGCGCTGGGAAAAAAAGGGCGCCTACCAGGGAATACCGGTCTCGAACTACGTGGGATGGTTTCTCGTCTCCTTTACAATTACGGCAGTTGTATCGCTTCTCAGCAGCGCTGTCGGGGTGACGCTACATGAATCGCTAGAGCTCAAACCCCTACTCATTGTTTTTATGATCACCTGGATCCTGCAGTTCATTGGGCAATTCTTCTTCTGGAAACTGCGGGTATCTGCCGCCGCGGGGTTCGTGGTCATGGGAGTGTTCGTGGCCGCTCTTGCAGTCACGCTGTAAGGCTACAGGTCGAGCTCTTCCTGCCAGCGTGCAATGCGGGCAAGCGCCTCCACCGGTTTCATCTCGTTCACGCTGATCGCGCGTAGCTCCGACAGGATGAGCTCTGCCGGATCAAAGAGTGCGGCCTGTTTCTCCTGGCGGTTGAACTGCGGGGTCGACAGTGAAAGCTCAGGCTCTTCATGCTCTACAACGGCCTGTAGAATCTCCTGAGCGCGCTCTATGACCGCGTGAGGAACCCCCGCAAGCCGGGCAACGTGGATACCGTAAGAGTTGTTCGAAGCCCCTTCCTGTACACGATTGAGAAAGACGATCCGTCCGTTCTGCTCGGTAACTCCAAGGCTCAGGTTGAACAGGCCTGGTGCGGTGACACTTGTGAGTGTGTGGAAGTGGGTGGCAAAGAGGGTACGAGGGCGCACTTTATGCGTGAGATACTCAAGCACCGCCTGCGCTATCGCCCGTCCGTCGTTCGTGCTCGTTCCGCGGCCAATCTCATCCATGATGACAAGGCTCCGTGTTGTTGCGTTTCTGAGAATGAATGCAGCCTCGTTCATCTCAACGAGAAACGTCGACTCACCCCGGGCAAGGTTATCACTCGCACCTACCCGGCAGAAGATGCGATCGGCAAGGCCGATCCGGGCAACATCTGCCGGCACGTAGCTTCCGGTCTGCGCAAGGAGCACGATAAGTGCAGCCTGTCGGAGGTAGGTACTCTTTCCGGCCATATTCGGGCCGGTTATCAACGCGAGAAACTGCTCCTCGTGGTCGAGGCTCACACCGTTGGGAACGAACTCCCCGGGAGGCATGTGAGCCTCCACAACCGGATGGCGTCCCGCCTCGATCACCATGCGCGTGTCATCAAAGAGCTCGGGAGCGTTGTAGCCGCGCACGGTGGCCGCCTGGGCAAAGCTCTGCAGGACATCCAGCTCGGCGAGCGCGCCGCTGAACGCGAGCAGCATGGTCAGCTGTTGTTCGACCTCCCCAAGTACACTGAAAAAGAGCTCCCGCTCGCGTTCAACAATGGACTCACCCGCCTCATTTATTTCTCGCTCTATGTCTCCAAGACGTTCAGTCGTGAACCGCTCGGCGTTGGAGAGGGATTGACGACGGACAAACCGAGGTGGCAGCCGCTCGCCATTCGCTTTACTTACCTCAAGGAAGTACCCCAGCACCCGATTGTGACGGACCCGGATGGAACTTACCCCGGTCTGCGACCGTTCTTCCGCTACGTAGCCTTCGAGCACCTCACGTGAGTTCTCCGCAATTGCCTTCAAGCGATCAAGTTCCGGGTCGTACCCCACCCGGATAAGTCTCCCCTCCGTCACTACTGTTGAGGGTTCATCCAACAGTGCACGCTCGATCAACTGCGCCAACTGTGTGGCGGCCGCCAGGTAGTCTGTTACAAGCTGCTGATACGCAAGGCACTCCGGCAGTGATGAAGAGATCAGGGATGAGAGCTTCAATGCTCGTCGAAGCGAGGTACCCACGGCCACCAGGTCCTTCGCGTGCGCACGCTCCATCGCAATGCGGCCGGCCAGTCGCTCAAGGTCCAGCACCTCATTCAGGAGCTGCCGGATTGAGCCAAGCGTAGCCTGGGAGCGGTAGAGTGCCGTTACCTGGTGTTGCCTTCGTTCGATCTCCGCGCGGTCGCGCAGCGGTGAAAGGAGCCATCGGCGAAGGAGCCTGCTTCCCATCGATGTCTGGGTGAAGTCTATGACTTCGAGCAACGAATATTTGCGCCCGCTGTCCTGCAGGTTCGCGGTGACCTCCAGGTTCCTGATCGTGCTCTCGTCGAGTTCCAGCCGTTGCTCTGCCGAAGAGAGCGCTATCTCACGAACGTGAGAGAGTGTGGAGTGTGAGGTTTCACGGACATAGTCTATGAGGGTGCCCGCGGCAAGGAGGACTGGATCTGCCTCCTGAATCCCGAATGCCTTCAGGTTCTGAACCCCGAGTAGCGTGCAGAGTCGCGAGAACGATGCTGAACGATCGAATTGCCAGTCCGGATACCGGTTGAGAAGTGCATCCGAGCGTTCGGTAAGAACACGAGCTATCTCCGCTCGCTCGAGAAGCGACTCCTGGACGAGAAGCTCACGCGGTGCCAACCGAGAGAGTTCGGTCCGCACTGCAGTCGCCGCATCGGAGAGCGGTCGTCCCGAAAGTCCGAGATGACCGGTGCTGAGGTCGATGTAGGCGATGCTCAACAGGTCACTATCCGCGGCAAGTGCAACGAGGTAGTTGTTCGCATCCGAACGCAGGTAGTCCTCTTCTACCACCGTTCCCGGGGTGACTACCTCCACTACCTCCCGTTCAGCGATGCCCTTACCTCCTTCCGGAAGCCGGGTCTGCTCGCAGATTGCAACCTTCTTTCCTGCAGCAATAAGCCGGGCTATGTAGCCTCGCGCAGCGTGATAGGGAACTCCACACATGGGGACTTCCTGTCGTTTTGTCAGTGTCAGCCCAAGGATTCGTGAGGCAATGACTGCATCTTCACGGAACATCTCGTAGAAGTCGCCCAGGCGAAAGAAAAGAATCGCGTCCCGGTGCTGCTCTTTCAGCTGCCCGTACTGACGCATCATAGGTGTTGCGTCAGCCATCATTAAAACCGACGCAGCATTTCCTCGATAACCTCGTCCGTGATGTCGATCTCCGAGCTAAACCAAAACAGACCCGGCGTAGAGGCGTTCTCTTCAAACACGGCGGTATAGCCTCCGTCCTGTGCCACGAGCTCAACCGCGTCATAGAGACGACGGTAGAAGTTATCATCACCAAGCTGGGAGAGAAACTCCGACTCATTTGCAAACCAGGCTTCCTGGCGGGTGATAATGTCCTCTTCAAGCGCATCCATCTCCTCCCGGAGTCGTCGGGCGGTACGATTGTTGCCCGAATCAAGCGCGTCCGAGCGTCTTGACTGCAGGTCGAGCAGCTGTTGCTCGAGCCGTCGCATCCTACTCTCATGCTCTTGTTGAGCCTCGGCGAACTGACGCACGGTCGCTGATTCTTCAAAGAAAGAGAGCTGCACGTCATTGGCGTTGTATACGGCAACCGTGATGAACTGCACTCGGTTAGCCTGGGCAAAGAGTGTCGTAGCCACCAGGACAAGCAGCGTTGCGCCTATGAGCCAGTGTGTCCGTTTCATTGCTACTCCTTAGAAGAGGTTTCCACCAATGGCGAAGACAAAGTCCAACCCTCCGTCGGAACTGTTGTCGCCGTTGAACAACTCGCCCTGCTGCCACTCGATCTGACCGGTCTCGTCAAAGCGAAAACGCTTTGCAAGGTAGACCCGAATGGGGAACTGCGGGATGGTGAAGCGAAGGCCGGCACCAAAACCGAACAGCATGTCACTGAGCTGAGGGGAGAGGATATCCTCGCGGTCTTCCCAGATACCAACGGCGTCAAAGAACGTGTCGAGCCAGAGCACCTGTTCGGCGATCGGCATACGAACCTCCAGCCAGTTGTTCCAGAGTGCTTCCCCCCCAATCTGAGGATCCCAACCTCTTCCAACAAACATAGGGTTGGTTGAAAGCAGATTCGTTCCGGCGATCGGTTCCTGTGGCGTGCTGCGAAACTCCTCCGGGACCCAGATCTGTGGGAATATCAGTGAAACAGAAGATTGAAGCGCCAGAACACCCTTCCAGTTCCATCCCTGAAAGAGTGGAAGGTCCCAGAGCGTGAAGTACGCCTCTCCTGTTGTGTCGCTGCGAATGAAGTGTCTGTCGCCAAGCAGAACGCCGCCGGTGAAGTCGAAACCCTGAGAGACACGATAACCTGAGCTTGGACTCAACGCGATCCCGCGCCTGCGGTCCAGACTGGCGTTGACGCCCCACTGGTTCACCAGCTGCCAGTCATCAAGGTTTGCGCGCAGTTCTTCACTAAAGGGACGGAACTGCGCCGGATCATAGCCAACGAAGTTGAGGCTGCTTCGCAGACTCGTGCTCAGTGCAAGCGTCCCGAGGGTCGTCCTGAACCGGTACCCGGTGTTCGCCCCTACTGAGATACTCCATTCGACGTAGTTCATCAGGTAGTCGTCGGGGATAGCAGCCGTACCGCCGGCATACTGGTAATCGGTAATGAGGGTAAAATCCTCTATCGTCTGTTCGGTGACGACACCCGGAAAGATATCGCCCCGATCGTAGAAGGTCCCGCTGCTTGCAGGATACTCAGTTTGGTCAACCCCAAACACGTAGTAACCCTCAAAGGGATCGGGAACCGCGTTCAAATCATCCGCTCCAAAAACGGGGAACAGGATATCCTGCGGGACTCCGCTTTGGATGGAGCGGTTGACCGAGAAGTCCGCACCCACCGACCAGCGTTGTTCTGCGAACCAGCGCTCGAGAAAGTTGAATGAGAGCAGTTGCTCCAACGGTGACGCCTGCAACTGGAAACCCAGCGTCTGACCCTGGCCAAGGAAGTTGCGATCGGTCCATCCGACCTGTGCAGAGACCGGAAACTCGCCGCCTCCCCCAAAGGCCACACCAAAGTTGATGTCGGCAGTCTGTGTTTCCTCCACGTTTATTATGAGCTCCATGAGCCCTTCAACGCTCCCTGGAGGATTCTCTACGGCAACGGAGCTGAAATACTGCAGGTTATTGAGGTTCTGAATACCCTCACGAATCCGGCCAACGCTGAACACGTCTCCCACGACCAGTGGGATCTCCCGCAGTATGACGTCTTTTGCGGTCTTCTCGTTGCCGCGAACGGAGATTCGCTCTATGTGCGCTCGCACTCGCTCCTGGATCTGCATGGTGAAACGGATGACAAGCTCCCGCTCATCCCGGGACTCCTGGAGGTCGAACTCGTTAAAGATGTAACCGCTCTGCCAGTACAGATCCTGAACAAGGGTCACGCCCTGGCGAAGCCTTGGCAGATTGAGAATGGACTCTTCGCTCAGACGAATGAGCTGGGTTAATCGCTCATCGTCAAAGATGGTGTTCCCTTCAAACTCGATTCCGCCGAACCGGTACTGACTCCCCTCGTCTATAAAGACGGTAAGCACGAGAAAGCTCTGCTGCTCCTGCTCGTCGCGTTCGATCTCACGGGTGATCTCCTCCACAGTTGCATCCACATAGCCACGCTCGCGGTAGTACTCCTCGATCGCAACACGGTCCTGTTCGATCACCCGACTCTGGAACACTCCGCTGTTAAAGATACTCTGGCTCTTGGTTTCCATCTGCCCACGCAAGGTGGAGGCGCTGGCAAAGGTATTTCCAGAGAAATTGATCTCTCGAACAACTACGCGTTCACCCTCAGAGATCTCAAACACAACCGTGTAAACGGTGCGGCCATCTTCCTCAGTCTGCTCCACTCGACTGGTGATCGCAACATCAGGATAGCCCCGTTCAAGATAGAGACTGATGATCGCCTGCTCGTCTACCTCGCGCTGTCCAAGAGTGATCAGATCCCCGGTGCTCAGGAGAACTGCATCGAGAAGCTCCGCGTCACGCACCCGCCGATTGCCCTGGAACTCGATCTCAGATACCGTTGGCCGTTCTTCCACGGTGAACTGAACGTTCATCCCGTCGCCTGATTCAGGACGAACCGCCTCTCCAACCACGCTCACGAAAAAATCAAGCGCGTAGAGTCTGCGCTCGAGCTCAAAATAGAGCGAATCGGTGAACGGCTGACCGATATACGACTCAGTAATCGCCTCAAGCTCGGTCTCGTCAACCGATTCGAGTCCCAGGAAGGTGATGTCACGGATAGTTTGGCCCAGATACCACGTCTCATCCTGTGAGAACGCCGGCATGACAAGAACCAACAAAAAAATAGCTACAAGAGCACGTCGCATCCAAACTCCTCAGTATTCAACTTCCTCTCCGCGAGAGTATATCGCCTCTAGTAGGAGTAATCCCACGAGAAGCGGATTGTGTTGTCTGCGAGAAAGAGCGTGCTCACATCCCGCGGGAAAAACGCCCATTCAAGCTGAAAAAACGGGGTGTCCCATTCAAGACTAATCTCCGAATCGATCTCAATTCCTGTCAGACTCTGTTGCCCGAGTACGTCCGCCTCCGACTGTCGCACCTGGATCAGCAGCTCCAGAAAGAGATCGGCTCCCAGGTAACGTCCTGCAAACAACGTCGTATTATCCAGGTACTCTCCAAGAGATGGTACGGTGCTGTCAAGGGGGACCGACCCGTTCTGATCAATTACCCCTCGAAGCAGATTCTGGAAAAGTTGCGTACGGAGACTGAACAGGTCAAGGTTCAGGGCCGATCTTACGTTGCTCTCAAACGTCCGAATGAGGCCGAACTGGCTCACAAGGTCACTCGTGAGCAGGACCGCCTGCGAGAGATCAATCGGCTCACCGCCCTGCCCGACAAATACGGTCCCTCCAAGGAGCGCGAGAATTGCGGCCTCGCTCAACGGCGGGCTACTTCGCCACTGTGGCGTGAACTCGCTCAACGGTCGCTCCTCCGCAATGAGAAAGATGGTAATGGGACCCTCATCACTGATTTCACGAATCTCAGCAGTTACGCTTAATCTGGGGTCAAAGCCTGCCTCATCTTCAGCGAACGCAATCGCCCCCTGCGTGATGTAGAAGCTGCGGTCAAAATAAAATATCTCACCACCCTGTATGCCAATCTCACCGTCAACGCCGAATGACCCCCCGCCGGAATCTAAGACAATCCGTACCCGATCCTCAGTGTCGGCAAACCCACGCAGAATTGGAAACGCTGCGGTTGGCCAGAGGAACTCCAGGCCACGGCCTGTCTCCAGCGTTACATCTACGGTAATGTCGATCTCATCATTGGCCGCCGGAGGTGTCTCGATCACGGGTCCGAGTGTAACCGTCGTATTGGAAGCGGTGAGGTTTCCCGTAATGGCAGTTGAAACAGGCCCTCCGCGAATCTCCAGATCACCGGCCGCCTGACCGTCGATCTCTATCCGATCAAAGCTGGTCACGATTGGCAGCGAACTCCCGGCAACCGTAGTTACAGAGACGCGGTACTCTTCCACTCCCCAGCGGTCGAGGGTCACGGTTGCCCCGATGCGAGCCGCAGCGTCACCGATCGGCATTCTTGTCTCGCGAACCGTCAGGGTCTTCTCGTCGAACACAATGAATGTGCGCCCTGGTCCCATAGCCTCAGGAACCCACTCAACTGAGCCGGTGACGTCGGTTACAACAAGCGTGCCAAAAAAGTCTGGATCATTAACCGGCCCCACGATCCGCAGACTTCCCTGCCCGGCGCCTGCAGAGAAATCGACCGAATCCAGATTGAGCAGTGCCCAGACGCTTTGAAGATCGGCCTGTACGTCAATAAGGTCTGCCTCTATCAGGCCCGCCTCAAGATAACCGATTACCCGAAAGGAAACCGGCAAAGTCCCGCCAATGCTGCCTTCAAACGCTCCATCTGAGAAGATCGAGAGCGCAATCGCTTCATCAGGACCGCCGGAGATCGATGTAACCTCATCGGTCCGATCAAAGGAGAGCAGCCAGTTGGTCTGGCCCTGTTCTGAGGGGAGCCCTTCAACAGAGATAGTTCCCCGGACTGGAGAACTCACGACATCAGAGAGTCCTGAGAGCTCGGCGAACTCGCCATCTGCGGCAACCGTGATAACAATCGTCTCGCGATCATTTATCTGCAGAATCTGGCCACCAAACCGCGCCTTGGCAGATGCGAGGTCTACGGTTCCCGAGAGATTCTCAACGCGGGTACGCCCCACGCGAGCCTGTCCGGAACCAACCTGGAGAGTCTCATCCGAGTAATTGACCTCCAGAGAGAGCTCAACAGGATCGTTGTTGAATCTTGCATCCTGAAGGGTCACTAAGGCAGTGAGCTCGGGATTGGTGAGCGTACCGGTAGCGGAGGCTTCAACCGTCGCCGCGCCCCGAACGGCATCCATACCTATGCGGGCAAGGGGCACGCCCGCGAAGAGAGCCTGCGCACGAAGCTCGCCACCGGACAGCTGCCCGGAGAGTGAGTAGGACTCATCCGGATCGTCGATAGGTGCCCCGTTTTCACCTACCGGAAACACTGAGAGGTCCACGCGGGCGGTCGGCGTACTCAAATCCCACGATGCAGAGGCGTCACCGGACAGCCGTGAGTACGCATCTTTGTAGACGAGCCTCTCTATGGACGCCCCACTCTCGGTGAATCGGCCGGAAACCGCAATTGAATCGCTCTCCAGAGGGCCAATTGTGATCCCTTCAAGCTCAAACCTCTCTACGTCAATCTGCCAGGCGGCTGAAGAGTTGAAGAACCCATCTCCTGCGATCCGAAGGAGACCGCCGCCCTCAGCCTGGGACGGGAGCGGAAGTTCTCCGTTCACACTGAACACGGTTGGAGCGTCAGCGGGGAAACGTACCGTTGCAACAGATCCGCGAGATCCGACGAGCTCAACGCGACGATCGCTGAGCTCACCGGAGAACTCATACTCGGTGCCCGAGAGGTCAAAGTTCCCCGCCACAAGAACGTTCTGCTCCGAAACCAGAGAGAGCTCAACTCTGCCTGTCAGAGTCTGTTGCTCAAGGCGGCCTTCAATCGCACTGACCACGAGAGAGCCCTCCTGGTACCGTGCGACGAGGGAGAGCGATTGTGTCGGGTTGCTCTGGTCAAAGAGCAGAAATTGTGGCAGCGAGGCAACTGTCGCCCCGTCCTGAGAGAGCTCTGCCCTGGTTGACAGGCGAAGGGAGCGAGGAATCGCTGCAAAGACGCCGGGAACAAGCCCCGGGGCAATAGCGAACGCTGTCTGCGCGACCGCGGCAATGTCGAAGTTCTCACTCTGCACAGACACGTCCCGCACACTCCAGTCCAACTCATGGGTGGTGTCGAGTGCAAAGCGGCTCTGCGATCGTCTTCCGGTCGCAAGGCTGAGGGTGCTGCGGATTCGATCGCTGTACTCTACACCCCAGCTGATCTGTTCGAACTGTGTTGCGCCAAGCTCAAAGGGATCGGCATCCATGGTGAATCCGGAGGGAGAGGGCACAAATCGGAACTGGGTCGAGACAGGGTCGGTATCACGGAACTGAAACTCATTGAGCGTCAGCGTGCCGCGCGGGAGCAACGGGTCAAGACCGATACTTCCCTCATACCAGAGTCGCCCGCCCCCGGAAAGAAACTCAAAACGGTCGACGCTCAGCTCCTGTTCGTCCCCCGAGACACGAACACTGAATCGTCCACCCGGAAGCCCCGCGACTTCGGCAACACCGCTGCTCAGGGAGGCACCGTAGCTTGCGCCCGTTTCGTTTACCGTGATGCTCGCCTGACCCTGAAAGGGGACACCAAGGAACGGATTAAGCGCGGCTAGTGCGCCCCGAAACTCAATCAGACTGGAAGCGACGTAGCCGTCGGCGAGGAGCCGCGCATAAAGCTCGCTACCGTCTCGCTGCTGACGGACGTAGATATCAATTGGATCGCGGCTCTGGACGTTTCGCACCTCAAAGAGATCCTGAGTAACTCGAACCTGAAGCACGATTTCGCTCAGCTCTGCAAGGTCGGTTGACACACGGCTGAGTCCCAGTTCAGCAAGCGTCTCGCCGGTACGCAGATCAACAAAGCCCGCGCCGCTGTACCTGCCTTGAGCGTTGCGCACCGCAAACGGAACCTCTGCAACAGCGAACTCTCCCCGGCTGTCAAAGGTCAACACCCCATCTGAGAGCTCGGTATCGAAAAACAGCTCATCAACCGAATACTCCCCGCTCTCTGAGATGATCGTTACCCGCAGATTCTGGCCACGGAGAGAAAGGCCGTCCGGCAGGGCTGCGGAAGTCTCACCTCCCTGATCAAACGCGTCACTGAGGGCCAGGGCAATCGCTTCCTCCTCACGCAGATCAATGAGCACCGCTGAGTTCTCTATGCGAACCTGAGAGAAAGCATTCGTAAACTCTCCGCGCAGCAGACGCAGCGGCCGATAGTAGAGACGCAGGCGATCGACCTCCAGCAGATCTTCCGCCTCACCCTGCCTTCCGTGCACAACGAGACCGCGGATGTTGAGAAAATTCAGAATTGAGGGACTGATGCTCTGGTAACTGACTCGTCTTCCAAGAATGGACTCCACACGCCCGACAGCCTCAGTGCGAAGCAGTTCGATCCGACGTGATATTTCCTGTCTGACCGGACCGAGAACTAAAAGCGCAGTGCCGATAAGCAACAGGATCGTGACACTCTGAAAGGCGAGCCTGGGGACACGACGTTTCAACCGAGCTGTACCACCTTGATTGTCACCTCTCCTCTCTTTAGTGTACCACAGCGATTATCTGGAAAAAAGGTGGGACGGTGGATCAGAAACAGGGGACTTTTATTGCGATTGAAGGAATTGATGGGGCCGGCACCACCACACAGGCAGCCCTGCTTGCCGCGAAGGTGAAAGAGAGCGGACGCACTGTTTTCTCTACCAGTGAGCCTACAGATTCACCCGTCGGCAGGCTCTTGCGCCAGGTGCTTGCCGGAGTATACACCATGAGCGCGGAGACGATCGCTCACCTCTTTGCTGCCGATCGTCACGAGCACCTGTTCGCCCAACACGGGATCATGGCACGCAGGGCACGTGGAGAGGTGGTGATCTGTGACCGCTACAAGTACAGCTCACTCGCCTACCAGAGTGTTTCTGCAGATCCTGAGCTTGTACGTCTACTCAACGATCGATTCCCCGACCCCGACATTTTACTCTACGTGGATCTGCCGCCGGATGAGGGTGACAAGCGGCTTGCAGATCGCAGTTCCCGGGAAATCTACGAGAAGCTCGAGTTTCAGCGCCTGGTATCGGAGAACTACCAGAGAGAGCTTCTCAGAGCGAGC
>CAZREG010000060.1:0-2709 GCA_964599075.1 uncultured Spirochaetaceae bacterium
CGTGAGCAACGGGCCGGATTGACCCTCCTTGCGGGCCCTGTCCGCCGGGCCCGGGATGAGCGTCTGCTCACCCAAGCGAGAAAGACGCTTGACGCCGCCCTTGAAACCCGTGATCCGCTTGTGACCAGCGCGGTCGGCCGACTGCTTGGAGGGATGGTTCGTATGTATCCCGCTGAGGTTGAGCGGTTCATTCTGGTCAACGAATCAGAACTCTCTCGATCGATCCTCCGGGAGGTACGCCGGAGGCTTGAGACGGGCGACGAGTGACACTCAGCCCGCGAAATGGCATCTGAATCGACTCGCAACTACGTGCCGATCACCCCCGACCTCTTCCCAAGGACCGGGCGGCACTTTCTCCAGGCCGAAAGCCTTGAGAGCCTTATCACCTCTCTCTATATGAGCACCGCGGGCCAAGCCGCGCACAACTGGCACCTGCAGGACAAGTACAAGGGCTCTTTACTCAAGATGCCGATGTCGTGTTCGTCGCGTTTGGCATACGTGCGCGCATCTCATCAAGCGCCGTTTCACAGCTGCGTGCAGAAGGCGTTCGCGCCGGACCGGGAGGGATCAACGAAGTGATGATTACACTGGAGAAGTCGAACAGCTTCGGCGCGATCAGCTACCAGGGCGATGGGGACCTGGCAGGCATCGGTACCGGCGGACAGATGGCAACGGAAACCGAGTCCTTAAAGCCAGAAAGGCTGTGCGAAAGGCTCTCCAGTACCAGGTGGACGGTCACGGATTCAGCTTTGTGGAATTACTCTCCCCCTGCCCGATCAACTGGAAGCAGGATCCGGTTCAGGCGCGCGAATGGTTGGTAGAAGAACTTGAACCTGTCTTTCCGCTGAAACGCTTCGGCGATCTCCCTTGCGAACTGCGCAATAAGCGAGGGCCTGCACACCAGCCGGCTCCCCTCCTGCGGTCCGGAGATGCGGGGTGAAACTGCCAACGCAAGTGTGATTGTAAGTGAGCAGCCCGTAGGGTCGCCGCTCGTTACCCATCCAACCACGCGTATCGCAAGGAACGAACCGAGCCTTGATGCGTTCGAGAAGCACGTGGTCCCCGGCGGTCTGATCGTTGCGAACAAGACACTGATCCGTCAGGAGCCCCATCGCCCGGATGTGCGCTACTGCATGATTCCGGGGTCTGAGATGGCGAGAGAGCTGGGCTTTTATGGCGCGGCGAACGTGATGCTACTCACCGAGTATGCCCTCCTTGACGGTTTTCCCCGGATAGAAGTGATCAAGGAGATCATTGCCCAGGCCCTCAAAAAAAAGGACCTTGTAGCAACGAACATGAGAATGGTAGATGCCGCAGTTCAGTTTGTCTCCCGACTCGACCGATCGCTGTACAGCGATTGCGAAAGCTACTCGCGCGCAAGGCAGTCGTAGAATGGTCATCCTTGCAGTGAACCCCGGCTCAACGTCTACAAAGCTCGCACTTTTTGAGGGCATGAATGAGACTGCTTCAACTGCACTCTCTCACTCCGCTGAGGATCTTGCCCCATTCGAAGGAGCCGCAGATCAGCTTCCAATGCGGCTTACTGCGGTACGCACGTTTCTCAAACACAACCTGAAGGACCGGAGTCTTGCAGCGGTCGTAGGCCGCGGAGGACTCCTGCACCCGGTGGAGAGCGGAACATACGCGGTGAACGACCGAATGAAGGCTGACTTGTCATCCGCAGTGTACGGCGAACACGCATCGAACCTGGGGGGACTGATCGCGGCGGCGATTGCTGAACCACTCGGAATACCAGCGTTCATTGCAGATCCGGTCGTAGTTGATGAGCTTGCGCCCGAGGCACGAATGAGCGGCCTGCCGGAGCTTCCCCGCAAGAGCATCTTCCATGCGCTCAATCAGAAATCTGCCGCACGAGAGGCGTGCACACGGCACGGGCTCACCTACGCTCGCGCTTCACTGATTGTTGCCCACATGGGCGGCGGAGTCTCCGTGGGCGCCCATTTGAACGGTCGCGTCATTGATGTGAACAATGCGCTTGACGGAGAGGGTCCCTTCAGCCCCGAGCGGGCCGGGACCGTCCCCGCCGGACAGCTGCTGAGCCTCGCATTCTCCGGAGAGCACGATGAACGAGCCCTTCGCAGGATGCTCACCGGCCGTGGTGGCCTTGTCGCCTACTGCGGAACCAACAGTCTGCAGGATCTCAGGCGGCGCAGTGACGCCGGCGAAGAACGGGCACGACTGGCAACAGGTGCTATGGAGTATCAGATTGCCCGGGAGATAGCATCCTATGGGGCTACCCTGCGTGGAAGGGTTGATCTTATCATCCTCACCGGAGGCATGGCCCATGACGATCGTCTGGTACGGAACGTCCGCGACAGGGTTTCGTTTCTTGCTCCTATCGAAGTAATTCCAGGAGAGCGAGAGATGCTCGGTCTCGCTCAAGCCGCCGCCCGTGCCCTGAACGGAGAGCAGAAGGTCCGCCGGTACACGTGAGCAGCGCACCCAACAGGCTGAGCGAAACGCTGACCGGCATGGAGGAGACCAACCGCACGTACGTCATAACGGTCGCGGTTCCCGGAGCAGACAATCCGGAGATCACATCGAGCGTTGGTTGGGCCATCTCGGCGGGCATTGCCCGGGTTCGAGCTTGTCGCCGACGGCGGGCTTCTCAGTCACGTGGCGGTCTTCGACATTCCCGCCTATCACAAGCCGCTGCTGCTCACGGATGCAGCGATCAATGTACTCCCG